>NZ_JBBOVG010000006.1:0-1152 GCF_038006425.1 Viridibacillus sp. FSL E2-0187 | reverse complement strand
GGTCAACCGGAGCGACTGGGTCAACCGGACCAACGGGAGCAACTGGAGTAACTGGAGCAACAGGTCCAACAGGATCAACGGGAGTAACTGGAGCAACAGGTCCAACAGGACCAACAGGGGTAACTGGAGCAACGGGATCGACAGGACCAACAGGGGTAACTGGAGCAACGGGATTGACAGGAGCAACCGGAGTAACCGGACCAACTGGAGAAACAGGACCGACTGGGGTAACTGGTGTAACCGGACCAACGGGAGCAACAGGGCCGACAGGAGTAACTGGAGCAACGGGATCGACAGGAGCAACTGGTGTAACCGGAGCAACGGGAGAAACAGGACCAACAGGGTCAACCGGAGCGACTGGGTCAACCGGACCAACGGGAGCAACTGGAGTAACGGGAGCAACAGGTCCAACTGGGGCAACGGGAGCAACAGGTCCAACAGGACCAACAGGAGTAACTGGAGCAACGGGATCGACAGGAGCAACAGGAGTAACTGGAGCAACGGGATCGACAGGAGCAACTGGTGTAACCGGAGCAACGGGAGTAACTGGAGCAACAGGGTCGACTGGAGAAACAGGACCAACAGGGTCAACCGGAGCGACTGGGTCAACCGGACCAACGGGAGCGACGGGAGTAACTGGAGCAACTGGTGTAACCGGAGCAACAGGATCGACCGGAGCAACAGGGGTAACTGGAGCAACTGGATCGACAGGAGCAACAGGACCAACAGGGGCAACGGGAGCAACGGGATCGACAGGATCAACGGGAGTAACTGGGGCAACAGGGTCGACTGGAGAAACAGGACCAACAGGGTCAACCGGAGCGACTGGGTCAACCGGACCAACGGGAGCAACAGGTCCAACAGGGTCAACCGGACCAACGGGACCGACTGGGGTAACTGGTGTAACCGGACCAACAGGAGCAACGGGAGCAACGGGAGTAACTGGAGCAACAGGTCCAACAGGACCAACTGGGGCAACAGGATCAACGGGAGTAACTGGAGCAACTGGTGTAACCGGAGCAACAGGAGTAACTGGAGCAACAGGACCAACTGGGGCAACGGGAGTAACTGGAGCAACAGGTCCAACAGGAGCAACCGGATCAACGGGAGTAACTGGGGCAACAGGGTCGACTGGAGCAACAGGATCCACTG
>NZ_JBBOVG010000004.1:0-2417 GCF_038006425.1 Viridibacillus sp. FSL E2-0187 | reverse complement strand
TGTTAAATTTTACTCTAATGGTTCAATGTTAATAAAAGGATAGCAAAAATAGATATAGTTTCTAATTTCTTTGTATGTATTTGGAAATTGCGATTTTCAATCGGAATTGTTCTTAGCTTTTAAATGTAACCATGTTTCTTGATGCATTCAAAAAACATTTAAAAATGGAGAGATTCAAAAAATTGATATACCGATTTTGAATGTTTCATGGCTTCTGTTAACTCTTTTCTTATTTGATAAAGACATAATACACTCTTTTGTATTTTTCATTGTAAGCAGGTATTCTTTTACATACGATGGTGGCCATCATCCATTCTATACTAGAAGCAGATTACCCTAATTAAAGAAGATTCTACGCGTTATGAACGTTAGATACATATCCATAAAGACGATTTCTACACTTGCATCATACTGTTGAAGATAAATTTATTTATTTTTTAAATCTAAGTATATAAAAATCTCGATTATTTAAAACCCTAATAAATATTATTGAATTAGTTCAGTTTCTAAAGGTGCACTTTTATTTAAAGGATCTTTTCTCAAAGATTGTTGCTAACTTGAACGTAGAGGGATCTAACGCCTGAAAGTAGACCTTTTATAAGTTAGTTTGAAAAAAGTAAACTAATAAACTAAAAAGACGTACAATAATCAGTATGTCTTTTTAATTTATATAAAAATGTCCTTTTCTAATTCCCATTTTAACATATCATCTACTACTCCAATTTTATTCATACTTAGCTTTTCTAACACTTTAGTTGATGAAATATTATCAACCAAGCATTCAGCAATTACTTTATTAACATTTTTAAATGAAAACGCCCATTCTATAATTTCTTTTACTGCCTCTGTGGCGTATCCTTTATTTTGTTCTGAAGGTATAATTCCATATCCTACTTCAACTGTGTGTACTGAATTTGGTTTACCTTTAAATCCAATGTCGCCAATAATTGTGTTTGTTTCTTTATTGATAACCAACCATACACCCCAACCAGAAAGTGTAGAATCTTCTTCTAGATCCACTAAATACTGAATGATGTGAGGACCAATTTTATATTCTTCCCTTGAAAAATTTGATAATGATTGTTTTGTACAAGGGACAATTTTGAGTCGTTGTGTTTGCAAATTCATCTTTGTTCTCCTTTTTATATAAATTTGGCTTTTGCTTCAAATATTGATGCTAAATAAATCATTTAGGTTAACATAAAATCGAATTTTAACTAAAACACTACATCGAAGAGTACCTTTTCCTCCTAATTGTTTAACAGATAGTTGAATAGTGGTAATATATCTATTCTACAAATGCTTCCTAAAAACCTTTACTTAGGAACTTGGATATACAACTTAAAGAGCATCTGATGATTTGTTTTAAGACTTATCGTAAGTACTATTTGTGAAATTATGAATTTCTTATTTAACTTACTTTTGTTTTATAGCATCTAATAATTGAAATCAACTCCAATAATGATTGAGATGTTTAGTCGTAACTCGATTGCAACTGTCTCTAGATTTTAAGGCGAGTGTAGGGGAATGTTTTAAATATTTTAAAGATCTATTACTAGTGCGTCATTGCCTGATTTGAAACGGTCGTGTTCTAATACTTATTTAGGTAACTAGTTCTTAAATGTCAATTACACATAGATGTAAAGTACATTAGAAGTTGATAATTTGTTATCTTATGCTGCATCTAACAAAACTAAGCATATGTCCTTAACCAATAATCTTTGAATAATTAGATTTGTGACAGTCTCCTATAATAAGAACGTAGGAGCTAATGCTATAGAATAACGAAGTACCTTCATGGTTGAAATATTTAAGTTATCTTTGTTTGGTTCATTCTTTCTGAATATAGAAAATAGATCTTACTTATTTCTCTATCAATTTATTTAGTATAGGTTTGTTAATAATGAAAACATTTGAAAGAAGGGCTTAATTTACCTTAATCTTTTCTGGTATCTCAATATAAAACTGGTTTAAGATAAAAATGATTTCATGAAAATCTCTTTTTACACTTCATTATTTTTTTAAAATACTATTAGAAATCTCTTTATATGAACAAAAGAATTAATATAAAGTTGAAAAAATTGAGCCTTATACAATAAGGGGTACAGCCCTAGATAGATACTTAAGACCTTGCTTTAAACGCATAGGGACGCCTGTTTCTGATCAGTTTCTATAAACAAAAAATCTCTTTCATATTTTTTTGTAATAAAGTGTTGACACTTGTATCCATTGTATTGTATTATATTAATTGTCGCTAAGACGTACTGAGCAAAACTTAATAACTTCACTGCTTAAAAACTTTTTAAAAAAAGTTGTTGACAGATGAAGAGATAAATGTTAAGATTTAAAAGTCGTCAAAACAAAACGACAAAATGAACCTTGAAAACTGAACATGCAAGACGTTAATCAATAAATGT
>NZ_JBBOVG010000003.1:0-3069 GCF_038006425.1 Viridibacillus sp. FSL E2-0187 | reverse complement strand
TTGTTCTTTGAAAACTGGATAAAACGACATTGAAGCAAATTAAGTAACACATTTTTTATTATTAAGTTTTTTAGGCTTAATAACTAACTTTTAGGTTAAGTTATTAAGGGCGCATGGCGGATGCCTTGGCACTAGGAGCCGAAGAAGGACGGCACTAACACCGATATGCTTCGGGGAGCTGTAAGTGAGCTTTGATCCGGAGATTTCCGAATGGGGGAACCCACTGTTCGTAATGGAGCAGTATCTTGACGTGAATACATAGCGTCTTGATGGCAGACCCAGGGAACTGAAACATCTAAGTACCTGGAGGAAGAGAAAGAAAAATCGATTCCCTGAGTAGCGGCGAGCGAAACGGGAATAGCCCAAACCAAGAGGCTTGCCTCTTGGGGTTGTAGGACACTCTATATGGAGTTACAAAGGAATGAGTTAAACGAAGCGGTCTGGAAAGGCCCGCCAGAGCAGGTAACAGCCCTGTAGTTGAAAGTTCATTCTCTCTTGAGTGTATCCTGAGTACGGCGGAACACGTGAAATTCCGTCGGAATCTGGGAGGACCATCTCCCAAGGCTAAATACTACCTAGTGACCGATAGTGAACCAGTACCGTGAGGGAAAGGTGAAAAGCACCCCGGAAGGGGAGTGAAATAGATCCTGAAACCATGTGCCTACAAGTAGTTAGAGCCCGTTAATGGGTGATAGCGTGCCTTTTGTAGAATGAACCGGCGAGTTACGATTACATGCGAGGTTAAGTTTTAGAAGACGGAGCCGTAGCGAAAGCGAGTCTGAATAGGGCGAATGAGTATGTGGTTGTAGACCCGAAACCAGGTGATCTACCCATGTCCAGGGTGAAGGTAAGGTAACACTTACTGGAGGCCCGAACCCACGTACGTTGAAAAGTGCGGGGATGAGGTGTGGGTAGCGGAGAAATTCCAATCGAACCTGGAGATAGCTGGTTCTCTCCGAAATAGCTTTAGGGCTAGCCTCGTGATAGAGAATCCTGGAGGTAGAGCACTGTTTGAACTAGGGGTCCATCCCGGATTACCGAATTCAGACAAACTCCGAATGCCAGTGATTTATGCACGGGAGTCAGACTGCGAGTGATAAGATCCGTAGTCAAAAGGGAAACAGCCCAGACCACCAGCTAAGGTCCCAAAGTAATTGTTAAGTGGAAAAGGATGTGACGTTGCTTAGACAACCAGGATGTTGGCTCAGAAGCAGCCATCATTTAAAGAGTGCGTAATAGCTCACTGGTCGAGTGACGCTGCGCCGAAAATGTATCGGGGCTAAACAATTCACCGAAGCTGTGGATGGACATCTTAGATGTCCGTGGTAGGAGAGCGTTCTAAGTGCTGTGAAGTCAGACCGGAAGGACTGGTGGAGCGCTTAGAAGTGAGAATGCCGGTATGAGTAGCGAAAGACGGGTGAGAATCCCGTCCACCGAATGACTAAGGTTTCCTGAGGAAGGCTCGTCCGCTCAGGGTTAGTCGGGACCTAAGCCGAGGCCGATAGGCGTAGGCGATGGACAACAGGTTGATATTCCTGTACCACCTATTTACCATTTGAGCAATGGGGGGACGCAGTAGGATAGGGTAAGCATGCTGTTGGTTATGCATGTTCAAGCAGTGAGGCGTGAAATGAGGCAAATCCCATTTCTATAACGTTGAGCTGTGATGACGAGGACGTATGTCCGGAGTTCCTGATTTCACACTGCCAAGAAAAGCCTCTAGCGAGGTAAAAGGTGCCCGTACCGCAAACCGACACAGGTAGTCGAGGAGAGAATCCTAAGGTGTGCGAGAGAACTCTCGTTAAGGAACTCGGCAAAATGACCCCGTAACTTCGGGAGAAGGGGTGCTCTAGTAGGGTGAAAGCCCGAGAGAGCCGCAGTGAATAGGCCCAGGCGACTGTTTAGCAAAAACACAGGTCTCTGCAAAACCGTAAGGTGACGTATAGGGGCTGACGCCTGCCCGGTGCTGGAAGGTTAAGAGGAGTGCTTAGCGCAAGCGAAGGTGCGAATTGAAGCCCCAGTAAACGGCGGCCGTAACTATAACGGTCCTAAGGTAGCGAAATTCCTTGTCGGGTAAGTTCCGACCCGCACGAAAGGCGTAACGATCTGGGCACTGTCTCAACGAGAGACTCGGTGAAATTATAGTACCTGTGAAGATGCAGGTTACCCGCGACAGGACGGAAAGACCCCGTGGAGCTTTACTGTAGCCTGATATTGAATTTTGATACATCTTGTACAGGATAGGTAGGAGCCAGAGATTCCGGAGCGCCAGCTTCGGAGGAGGCGTTGGTGGGATACTACCCTAGATGTATTGAACTTCTAACCCATGCCCCTTAGCGGGGTAGGAGACAGTGTCAGGCGGGCAGTTTGACTGGGGCGGTCGCCTCCTAAAGAGTAACGGAGGCGCCCAAAGGTTCCCTCAGAATGGTTGGAAATCATTCGTAGAGTGTAAAGGCATAAGGGAGCTTGACTGCGAGACCTACAAGTCGAGCAGGGTCGAAAGACGGGCTTAGTGATCCGGTGGTTCCGCATGGAAGGGCCATCGCTCAACGGATAAAAGCTACCCCGGGGATAACAGGCTTATCTCCCCCAAGAGTCCACATCGACGGGGAGGTTTGGCACCTCGATGTCGGCTCATCGCATCCTGGGGCTGTAGTCGGTCCCAAGGGTTGGGCTGTTCGCCCATTAAAGCGGTACGCGAGCTGGGTTCAGAACGTCGTGAGACAGTTCGGTCCCTATCCGTCGTGGGCGTAGGAAATTTGAGAGGAGCTGTCCTTAGTACGAGAGGACCGGGATGGACACACCGCTGGTGTACCAGTTGTTCTGCCAAGGGCATCGCTGGGTAGCTATGTGTGGACGGGATAAGTGCTGAAAGCATCTAAGCATGAAGCCCCCCTCAAGATGAGATTTCCCATTACGCAAGTAAGTAAGATCCCTCAAAGACGATGAGGTAGATAGGTTCGAGGTGGAAGTGTGGCGACATACGGAGCTGACGAATACTAATAGATCGAGGACTTAACCAAATTTTACTTAACTAACTTCAATGTAATTTATCCAGTTTTGAGAGAA
>NZ_JBBOVG010000002.1:0-601868 GCF_038006425.1 Viridibacillus sp. FSL E2-0187 | reverse complement strand
TCTAATCAGGGGCGTTTCTTTTTTTGTCCTATTATTTATTTTCCTGTTTAAATGGGGATGTTTTATAGATAAAAAATGCAATCCCCGCAATGATGAAGACGATAATAACATACTTATAAAGTAGAAGCGTAACGAACAATTTCATAATTGACATGCCAAATTTCAAAATAATAAATAGAAATAAAATAATTCCCAACAGCTTTAAGATAGGATTCAACAGCTAACATACCCTTCGTATCAGCATTTAAATCGCCGACTCTTTGTTAGTTATTATAGCATGTCTATTTAATTTAGCGCTTCTACTTCATAGTGTTTCTTCCCCTATCTAATGAAAACTATTTTAAATAATTCATTCATCAATACCTCTAACAAATTCGGTATTCACTGAATTTAAGGCAAAAAGACTGCCACCACATGATGATGAGACAGCCTCTTTTGAGATTTATATATATTTATTAACCCCTGGCATTATTTTAGTCGCTAGTAATTCAATTGACTTCTCTACCTCTTTGTAAGGAAGCGCACCGATGTCTAGCTGTGCTAAAAAGCGAGAATGGCCTAATAATTCATGTTGCTTTAATATCTTCTCAATAATTTCATCTGGTTCTCCGATAAACAATGAGCCCTCAGGGGATGTCATTTGATCATAATCTTCACGATCTAAGTGAAAAAACATATTTCGTTGTTTGTTAACATATGTCCAATAATTATTAAAGTAAGTATAAAATGTTTCTCTCGCTTGCTTTCCATCTTCGGTAAAATAACCATGACCCGTTATAGCTAATTTGCACTGTTCTTTTGGATGGCCCGCAGCATTAAAAGCTGTTCGGTAATCCTCTACTAAAGGTACAAAACATTTTGGATCATCACCAAGAATAACAATTGCCATTCCTACCCCATAACGCCCAGCTCTCTTTGCACTTGCTGGTGTACCTCCCACACCAACCCATACAGGAATGGGATTTGTCGCTCTTGGGGAAATGTCTGCATTGGATAAAGCAGGACGGTGATTTCCTTTCCACGTAATAGTTGCTTCACTATTTAACTTCAAAAACAATTCAAGATGCTCTTCAAATAATTCGTTATATTGCTCAAGATTGTAACCAAACAATTGAAATGAATCTACTAAAGCTCCACGTCCTGCCATAATTTCCGCACGACCACTCGATAATAAATCTAACGTAGCAAAATCTTCATATAATCGAACTGGATCTACAGTACTGAGAACTGTTGTTGCACTTGTTAACTGGATATTTTTTGTCTGCTGAGAAATTGCACTTAATACTACTGGCACTGAAGAAATTGCATAATCTAACCGATGATGTTCACCTACTCCAAATACTTGCAGTCCCACTTCATCCGCAAGTTTCGCGGCTTGTAATACCTCTCGCAAACGGTCCTTTGCATTGCCTAACTTTCCTGTTTGAGGATCGACTCCTAAATCAGCAAAGGTATATACTCCAAACTCCATTTTGCCAACTCCTCATTGTGAGATTAGTTTTTTAAATCACTTCTCCTATACTGTAAAACGCTCTACTGGGATTACCTTAACTGATTTAAGTCCATCATCATCTTTGTAATTTTATTTTTTTTATGTTGAAGTTCTTGTTCTTCTTTTAGTACAGATTCTAGTTCTTGATTAAGGCTATTTAATAATCCTTGAATTAACTTTTCTGACCCGCATCCATCAGTTCGCTTTAAATTGAATATTTCCTGTACATCCTTTAATGTAAATCCAATTAGCTGCATTTCCTTAATTGCATGAAAATCATTAATATCCTTTAATGAATAATCCCTCATACCATTAATCCATTTCGGTTTCACTAAATCCAATTCCTCATAGTGGCGAATTGTATCCTTTGTTGTATTCACCTGTTTTATGAAATCACTAATTTTCATTGCTTCAGCCCCTATAAAAGTAATTGGTTGACGTGGGGTTGACCCCATATTCTATCCTTTAATAAATACGAAAGGATGGATGAAATTGGTTAGTAGTTTAATAATAATATTATATTCTATGGTATGCATCATTGGCTTGTTTGCCTTGATAATTGGGAATTTAAAACAGAACATAACAATAAGCATTTCTAAAAAGATTTCTCTAACTTTTTTTGCAATAAGTCACTTTTTATTTTTAGTGTTGGGTATTGCAACCTTATTTAGTACATTATCCTTCATCTGGTTAATCGCTACTGGATTCCTAATTATTTTATCAAGAATACTTAATGGTTTAGCTCTTTATGGAAAGAATAATTGGCGACATTATATAGTCACTGGAACTATTTTATTTTTAATTCTCTTACTTTATTTAGTGGGTTTATAATTCTATTATTTAGATTGTATATGTAAGCTAAATTTTGAATTCAAATGAACTCATAAAAAGCCACCCCAAATCTTATTAGATTCGGGGTGACTTTGTATTCAAATGAACATCTCCATTACCCCAATACAGATCAGCAATAATCCTGAAAGCACCGTGGAATATTTGCTGATAAAGGTATTGGTCAATAAAGAGCCAAAATGGTTACCTACACCTATCGTAATTAGTGAAAACAAACCAATTGATATAACTGTCCATATAGCTGAAATACCATTGGCACCAATTCCTATCCCTCCTGCAAGGCAGTTTGCAGACAGAGCCAATCCTAGCGGTATCGATTCTCTAACAGAAATAATTCGATTCATATCTCTATCCATTGTTTCAGGATTTTTCAAACAATCCTGATTTTTGAAACTTGTGGACAATAGAGTCCATAGCCCAATTCCACACAACAAAAAGCTCCCTATAAGGCTAGCGCTATGGGTCGAAATATATCTGGTTACCTCAGAACCCGCGATTACTGCTATATACGTTATGACCATCGCCACAAACGCAATAGTAACGTTTGAAATCATAGGGATTTTTGTTTGTTTAACCCCATAAGCTAAACCAATGCCTAAGTTGTCTAAATTAGCTGCAACCCCCATAAGTATAATGGTAACCCAATGCATAATGACCTCCTTGTAACGATACACTCATTCTTTAAATCATATGCGTAAATAATTAAAGGGTGCATTTAAATGAATATGAATGCGCCCTTCCATATAAAAACATCAACGCGAACCAAAACCTATGTAATTTCGTCCAATTTTAGGGTGATTATATGGAAAAATTATTTAAATTCACATACTTACAGGCAATATCATGCATTTTCCCGGTCATTATCTTCGCTACACTTGCCTTATCAAATTTGTTGAGCGTTCCCTATTTACCACGCTATGATTTTATATTAATCATTTGTATAGCTGCACAAGTTTTTATGCTTCTTTCAAAATTAGAAACATGGGATGAATTCAAAGTCATCTGCTTGTTTCATGTTATTGGGCTTGGACTTGAATTATTCAAAGTACATATGGGGTCTTGGGTATATCCAGAGGAAGCATATAGTGAAATTTTTGGTGTTCCACTTTATAGTGGCTTTATGTATGCCAGTGTAGCAAGTTACATTTGTCAAAGTTGGAGGCGTTTAGATTTACATATTAACAACTGGCCAAAGCCATTTTTCGCTTATAGTATTAGCATTCTTATTTATATGAATTTTTTTACGCATCATTATATATATGATTTACGTTGGGTCTTAAAAGCATTGTTATTAGTTATCTTTTTTCGTACAACAGTAACATATAAATTGAACGAAAAAGTCTATAAAATGCCAATGATTTTATCATTTCTATTAATAGGTTTCTTTATCTGGATTGCTGAAAATATCGTGACGTTCTTCGGCGCATGGCAGTACCCAAATCAAGAACAAAATTGGTCCCTCGTTTCAATCGGTAAAATTAGCTCATGGTTTTTATTGGTCATCATTAGCATTATTATCGTGGCACAATTGAAGCAAGTGAAGAGTCGAATGAAGTGAATAAGTTGTAGCACCTGTTTAAAACCTACTAAAAAAAGCACTAACTAAATTAACTTAGTTAGTGCTTTGGATAAACATTTTTTTCTTCAAAAGAATATCGATATTTTTAAAACCTTTTATTATATGAACATATTAATCAGAAGTACACCAGCTAGTCCAACAAGTGAAATAATGGTTACCATGACTGACCATGTCTTAATTGTTTGACCGATTGAAAGATTGAAGTATTCTTTATATATCCAGAAACCTGCATCATTAACGTGAGAGAAAGTTATACTTCCTGCACCAGCAGCTAAAGCCATTAACTCTGGACTTATACCCGCAGCTGATACAAGAGGTGCAGCAATACCAGCAGCAGTCATACCTGCCACTGTTGCAGAACCCACCGCAACTCTTAAAAGAGCTGCAATTAACCAAGTAAGCAGTAATGGTGAAAGGGTTGAGCCCGCCATAATATCTGAAATATATTGATCAATATGACTATCAATCAGTACTTGCTTGAATGCACCACCAGCACCGATAATTAATAGAATCATCGCGATACCACTAACAGATTCTGAAACAGAATTCATAATCTCTGGCATCTTTTTACCACGACTAATCCCAAAGGTAAAGATAGCAATAATAACCGATATTAAAAGAGCAACACTTGGATTACCTATGAAATTAGTAGCTGGCATGATCGGTGAATCAGGCATGAAGATTTCAACAAATGCCTTCGTTGCAATTAGAATAACAGGGATAATGGCTGTAAAAATACTAGTGCCAAACCCTGGCATTTCATGTTCTTCAAAATGTTTTGGATTAAATAGTTCTTTAGGAATCGTTGTTTCTAAGCTTTCTTTCTTAAATAACTTCGTAAATACCGGACCTGCTAAAATAATTGCAGGAATAGCAATAATGATACCATATATCAACATCTTCCCAATGTTCGCACCAAACACGTCAGCGATTGCTGTTGGTCCTGGGTGAGGTGGAACAAAGCCATGCATCGTAATAAGAGCAGCAATAACCGGCATACCGATATAAAGAACAGGTACCCCTGCTGCGGCCGCGATTGTAAAGACTAAAGGAATTAATACAACAACGCCTGTTTCAAAGAAAAGAGCAATCCCTACAATTGACGCCGTAAGCACAGCAGCTAATTGCACTCGCTTTTCCCCAAAAACTTTGATGAGTGTCATCGCTATACGTTGAGCACCACCAGAATCCGTCATTAACTTACCAAGAATTCCTCCAAAAATAATGACCATTGCAAGGTGACCTAGGGTTGAACCTAAACCATTCTCAATCGATGTCATAGCATCGATTGGCGACATACCTTCAAGAATACCTACTAGTAGCGAAACAATAATTAATGATATGAAAGCGTTTAACTTAAATACCACCATTAATAATAGTAATAGGGCAACCCCTACACATATAGAAACTATTGGCATAGCAATCCTCTTCTCATAAAAGTTGCGGAATGCCAATCTAGTGATAACTTCTTGGCATTCCGATTTATTTTTTTAATATAAATCTTTATTATAAGGCTGAATAGCATCGATATTTTTTTCACTTAAAATATAAGTTAGAAATCAAGGTTATTAGGCTTTAGCTGCAAATAATAATCGTACAAATTTTGTCATTACAGGTTCCATAGCATCTTGCATACTTGCCATAATTACTGATAAATGAGCAGCTTTATTTTGATCTTGTTCAAAAGCTTTTTGTAAATAAGATGTTGCAGCTAGTGATACTTCAGTATTTACATTGATTTTGCAAATTCCTTTTGCTACAGTTTGCTTAATGATTTCGTCTGGTGTACCTGATGCACCGTGAAGGACAAGTGGTATACCAACTAGTTCACGAATTTCATCTAACAAGTCTAAATTAATATTAGGCTCTCCTGTATACATACCATGAACGGTTCCAATTGAAGCAGCTAGAAAATCAACACCTGTTTTCTCCACAAACGTTTTTGCAGACTGTGGGTCTGTTAAAGTGCCATCTCCCTCTTCTTCATCTGAAAAAGCACCACGCGCAACTGAACCGATTTCAGCTTCTACACTGACACCCGCCATATGGGCAATCTCCGTAATTTCTTTTGTTAATCTCATATTCTCCTCAAGATCAAACTTTGAACCATCAAACATAACCGAAGTAAAACCACATCGAATTGCTCGAATGATGGATTGCTTTTCATATGCATGATCTAAGTGAAGAGAAACTGGAACAGAAGCTTTCTCCGCAAGTACTCTAACTAATGCTGCAAAGCCTTCCACATCCACTGTATCAAAATAACGCTCTCCTAAAGCAATTATTACCGGATGGTTTTCTTTTTCAGCAACGCGTACTGCAGCCTGCGCAGTTTCAAGATTATATACATTAAATGCTGCTACAGCATATTTGCCCTTTTGTGCTGCGATCAGCATATCTTTTGTATTAACTAGCATGTCTACTCAACCTTTCTTACTTTACTGATGTAATAACTCTGCAACTTCTTTTAAGGTTGTTTTTGTTCCCACATTCCCAGGGAAAATAACATAAGCCATGCCAGGGAATTTGCTTTCACTACCTGTTAGCCAAACTGGAATCCCAGGTTTAATCTGCCCAGCTACTAGTGCACGCTTAACGCTAAGTCCATTTGTTCCGATATCACTTGAAGTAATACCACCTTTAGCGATAATAAAGCTCGGACGTACTTCAAGACGCTTGACGATACTTGTCACAGCGTTCGAAATCTTCACTGACAACATTAATTCTTCTTCTTTTTTGCCTTCACCAAGGTCTAGACGTTCACGCTTCGTATATACAGCGACTGTTTGCCCTTCACTAATTAGCTTTCCGCTAAGCGCTATAATACGCTCAATCTCTGCTTCAAATTGCTCTGGGTGTAATACAAGGTGTACATCAAATTCGATAAATTCAATAAAATCGCATTCTTTTAGCGCTTCAAATTGCTCTGTTGTTTTCTTCACATGAGAGCCAATCATAATTAGACCACCATTTTTTGAATGGTCCTTCATCAATTCTTTTTTAGTCAAAAGATCTCTATCACTCACGCCACCGATTACTTTAGTTAAAGCAGCAGCACTGCGGAACATGAACAGTTTCCCTGCATTCATCGCTCGAATTAATGCAATAACTACTACTTTCACATCAACGTAATCCACAGCATTTACAACGACTTTATTAAAATCATTGACTGCCATCAACTGGTTCACTAAGCCGTCAATATCAAGTTTGCGAATACTTTCTAACGATAGATTAGTAGTATCAGAGGCTTTAAATTGGCCATTTGACTTCTCTTCTGCCCACTCACCTAAGTGTGAAGATTTGTAACCGAATGTACGGTCTTTTGCAAATTCAGTTTCGCCTGCAGGTATTAGTTCATTGTCATACTGTACATAATGAATATTGTTAATCGTGAAACGACCACCTTCTTTAAAGAAAGGCATAATTACTTCACCATCAAATTTCATTTCACATTGAGATTCAACTGTATTTTTTAATACTTCTGTTTCAAGGGGATAATGACCACGTAATGTCGAGTCCCCACGACTGATAATAATGAATTCTTTATTTTGTTTTTGTGCTGTACGTTCAATAACACTAGCGATATCCTTATGTGCTTGTTCAGTTTCAGCTGCTGTAAAACCTCGTGAATTAGTCAAGATAAAGAACATTGTATTATCTTCAGCAAAACCTGCTTCAATACTTTCTGCTGACCAGTCAGTGTAGACAGAAATACCATGTACTGTTTGTACACCTGTTGGGTCGTCATCTAGTACGATAATTTTTTTATTGAATGCCTTTAGTTCTTTTGCCAGTAAATCATTGACGATTCTTTCTTCAGGCATTGCAGGTAGGTTGGAGAAAGTATCTTTTACGTTTAAATTAGTCATTCTCACTTAAACCCCTTCTCACTTCAACATTTGCCAGTTTTTCGTAATATTGTACTATACCGCCGTGATCATCATTTTCTTTGCCATTGGCTTTAAGCGCATGGAAGATTTCAAGCAAATGACTTGAAAGTGGTAGTGGCACATCTAAATCATGAGCTGCTCCCATTACATTTGTTATATCTTTTAAGTTGATTGAAATTTTCCCGCCTGCTACAAAATTACGATCCAAGATAAGCGGAACTTTTGCGTCCAGTACTGCACTTCCTGCCAAACCTCCACGAATTGCTTGATACATTTTCTCTACGTCAATACCTGCTTTTGCAGCAAGAACAAGCGCTTCAGACATAGCCGCAATGTTTAAATTCACAATAATTTGGTTTGCTAATTTTGCTGTTACACCGCTACCGCTTTTACCGACTAAGGTAATTTCCTTACCAACAGTTTGAAGTACATCTTTGACAGATTCGAAAATGCTTTCTTCTCCTCCGACCATAATCGCTAATGTACCATCGATTGCTTTTGGTTCTCCACCACTTACAGGTGCATCTAGCATTCCTACACCTTGTTTTGCCGCTGCTGTTGCAATTTCAACAGTAGTGCCTGGTGTGATAGAACTCATATCAATAATGACTGTTCCTTTTTTAGCTGTTTTCAAAATACCAGTTTCACCTAGTACCGTGTCCTTCACATGTTGAGAGGCAGGTAACATTGTAATAATGACATCACAAGTTTCGCCCATTTCTATTGCTGTTCCAGCTGTTGCTCCTGCTTCTACAAGTGCTTCTACAGCTTGTGTATTAATATCAAAAACCGTTAGTTCGTAACCGGCTTTAAGTAAATTTAATGCCATGGGTTTTCCCATAATACCTAACCCTATAAATCCAACTTTTTTAGTCATTTTAATTAGCTCCTTCTGCTGTAATCACACTTAAGGCAATTCATTTGTTAACTAAAATTTCTTTATCCTAGGTTTAAACCCTGTTCTAAAATACAAGAACTTTTTCAGTTCACAGAGCCAATAGCTTTTCATTAAAAAAGCGTTTTCATAACCTTAGGAAACATTGTACACATTTTAATTTATTTTGTATACATTTTTTATGAAAGTGCATACAAAAATACTACTTTCAAATTACAAAGCTTATACTTATACTTTATATAAGTACAAATTAGATTCCAGGAGACGATTTTATTGGTAAAAAAGGAGACTATTCCTGCATATACTCAGGCATATGAATATATTCGAGATCAGATATTGAATGGTGAATTAGAACGCGGAACGAAGCTCACTGAAGAAAGGCTAGCAGAGGAAATAGGTATTAGTCGGACACCCGTGCGCGAAGCAATACGTAAGCTAGAACAAGAAGGACTTATTCAAAATAAGCGAGTTGTAAACCCAAGTGATATGGATCTTCGTCATATTTTTCAAGTACGTATATTATTGGAAGGATTTGCTGCGCGATATTGCGCCAGCTATATGACTGAAGAAGCACTGGAAAAACTTAAATCTTGTGTAGAAATTGGCCGCACCGGGACTACAGAAGAAGTTATGACAGCAAACTATGAATTCCACCAAATCATCGTAGGTGCAACGAACAATCCAATGATGATTGATATCATTGACCGCATGCAGTCCATCATTTACCTTTTCCGCAAAACAGTTGTCTATCATAAACGACCTCTTTTAATAGAAGAGCATAACGACATCTATCTCGCTATCCTTCAACATAACGGTGATGAAGCAGAGCGTTTAATGAAAGATCACATTCAGAAAGATCTAGAGTTTTGTTTGAATCGTATGAGAATGTAGTAAGCAATCTGTCGCACTTCAGTAAGTAGATAACCGTATTAAATAAGTGTTTAGTTCAAACTAAAAAGGATATGGAGCTCTTTTAAAAAAAAGAGTCTATATCCTTTTTGTATTCTCTAAATAAAGCTCATTTCATAATCACATCATTTACTTCTCCATTACAAATGCAGTTTTACCTCGTTGATCTTCACTTAGATACCCCTCAACCTCTAACTTATCGCGCCATAATTTTTCAATAACAGCAGCTTTTGAAGCATCATCTTCTTTTGTTGATAGTTCAACCATAATATCACCTTGATAATTCCAAACTTCTATATCTGCCTCGTAACCTGCATAACTGCCCTTATATGTTGTAGCTTTTGCGGGCCCATAAACAACTGACTGCGCTAATGTATTATTGTACCAGCTTTCAGTATCCCAATTTTGAATTTTTTTTGGAGCATTATCTAAAATTAGTTTTTTTGCTGCTTCAGTATCAACCTCGTTGAAAGAAACTTTTGTCGTTTCTTTTAATGACTCTTTTCTGCTTACCGCAAAATTCTTCTTTCCACCTTTAATATCTAATTCAAATTTATAATTAGACTCGTTCCCAGTGAAACCATGATCTTGTGTTATCGCAATTGCTTCATCAAGTGGTATGTTTTGGAATCTTTTTTTGTAAGTAATATCTATCTTATTACTATCTTTGTATACACGTAAACGATGGTTATAGTCTGCTCCTAAAAATGCTTTATTTACTGTATCGAAGTAGTAAATTTTCACTTCATCCTTTTTCGTTGCCGAAAAGACATCTATTATCTTAGATTCTTTAAAAATATCAGGTTTGATATTATACTTAATTTCATTTCCAGGATTAATCGCTGCACTTACCTGAGCGGAACCGAACCCACCAATACACAGAAGAACAAGACTAGCCATAAATAACTGTAGTGCTATTTTCTTTACACTTTTCATTATATTATTTCCTCCTTTTTTCTACTAATTTTGTAAAAGTAGTTTTTATATTCGTTAATGGACTATGAAAATATATAGTCTCAGTAGCATTGATTGTTTTGGAAAGCTCTAAGGTATCTAGATAATCTAAATGTGTTTTATAAAAAAACTGTTTCGATTGAGCTTCGATTCTGGCCAGTCCCTTTAAATATCCATCTTTTTTCATGTAGCCTGTAAAAATTACTATTGCAGTTGGATATATGTGTAGTAATTCTTCAATTTTCCACTCATTAACCTCTGGAACAAAATAAATTGCATTTTCACTCTCTACCCTCTCTCTAAAACAGTCCATCTTAAATGGTTTCAAGATTTCTTCATATCTTGGTGTACGAATATTTTCTGATGAATTATAGTAATCCTCAAAAAAAGAAAAATATTCTTTATCAATGTTCACTTCTCTTTCTGTATGTTGAAAAAGAAACGAAGCAATATCTGCCGTTTTACCTGAAAAAGAAGACGGAAAAATAATAGGTCGACTTGGTTGTTCGTTGATATAATTCTTAATCTGTTGTAATACTTCCAAATTATTAATTTGTTTCTCAATATGCCCACTATCTATTAAAGCTAGATCATATTTGGTTCCATCTTCTAGTGGCAAAGTAGCATTTAACAAATAGGAATCCATGACATAGTCCCCTGAGAAAAATATCACCTCCTCAAAAAATCGAATCTTGTACCAAACACTCCCAACTATATGGCCGCTATAGCCCCACTGAAATTCAAGATAATCGCTAACTCTCAACCATTTTTCAATCGTTGCCGGTTGAAAAATTTTTGTATTTTTAAAAGATCGCTTTAATTGTCTAGCTGTCATTTTACTCATAAATATCTCGCCTTTATAGTCCCATGTTTCGAGCATTGGCAAAGCACCTGAATGATCAATATGCGAATGTGAGATAAACACAGCATCTAGTTTTTCTACATGATCTTTTGTTAAATTAGGAGGAGTTTTTTCAGCGTTATTCATAATGCCACAGTCGAGCAAAATAGCATGCCCCTCATTTTCTATAAAGAAACAATTACGCCCGTACTCGCCAGTTCCCCCTAAAATTTCAACCTTAAGCACCCGCATGTCCTCCTCTTTTTTGTAACCAATCTAATAAGAACATGAAGATGACAGTCAGAGCTACTGTAATAACAGCAACTGCCATTCCCAAACCAACATTTCCTTGTTCAAACTGGCTGTAAATAAACGTTGCACCCGTCTCTACTGAAGGTGGCAAAATGAGTAATCCAGCTACAAGTTCACGCATTGAAATAATAAATGTCATCATCATCCCGGCTAGAATTCCCTGCATTAATAATGGAATAAAGATGTAACGATACACGTCCCAACTGCTCCGTCCAAAAATAGCAGCTGATTGGAAAATAGATTGATCTAATTGAGATAAAGAAGATTTAGTATATTGAACTGAATACGGTAAGAATAGTACACAATAAGTCACTACCACCATTGCTTTCGTATTGTATATCGTAGCTGGTAGTAAAGGTGAGTTCCAGAACATTATTAAGCCGACTACAAATACAATTCCCGGAATAATGTTTGGCATAAGACTAAAGAAATCCAAAACTTGCTGTTTTTTTGTTTCGCCTTTTTTAATATAAAGTGCAATGAATAATCCTATTACAGCAGTAACACTAGCTGTGATAAATGAAAATACGATACTGTTCAGAAACGCTGATAATCCCGCGCTACCACTTGTAAATACTGCCTGATAAGAAGCTAAGCTAAAATTCCCTGCACTGAGGCCATCCCCCCGTACCTTTTGAAGTGATGTTACAATAATTGAAAAGTAAGGAATTCCGATTGAAAACAGTAATACAATTCCTACATATAGCCATGCGCCTAGCTTTATATACCACTTATCTTTCATTTCACGAATAGCTTGCGTCTTACCAGATAACACGCTATATGTATTTTTTCGTCCAATTAGATTTTGGAAGTACCAGATGATTAGACAAACAGAAAGTAAAAATAATGAAAGTGATGTGGCCATACTAATGTCTACAGGCCATCTTGATAAATAGGAATGGATCTCTGTAGTAAAAACTTGAAAGCCAATTCTGCTACCAAAAGTTGCAGGAGTTCCGAATTCAGCCAAGGTTTTTATAAAAATTAATAATATGCCTAATACGTAACTCGAAACTAGTAATGGTAAAACAATTTTAGCCCAGTTTCTCCAAGGGTTTCGCCCGAATATCAATGCAGCATCAAGAAAGGATCCATTAATTCTTAGCAGTGTATTTCTCAGCATTAAATATAGAAAAGGAAATAGGTGCAAGCTCATTACCATCACCATTCCAAACAGAGAGAAGAAATAATCTGACATCCATGATGCACTTGGCACTAATTGTTGCAAAAAACCATTATTCTGCATAAACAATATCCAACCCATTGACCCAATATAAGGTGGTGTCATAAATGGAATCGTTAGAATAATATCTAACCAATCAAATTTGATGAGGCTAGTTTTCGTGCGAATTAGCGCCATTGGTAAAGCTATAATCGTGGTACCCATAATAACTAAAACACCTAATAATAAAGAGTTGCCTAACGTACGCCACATTCTATCATTTTCAAACATTCTACTAATCTGCGAAAAATCTAATTGTCCGCCATTAACAAATGTATAATATAAAATTGCTAATAATGGCGCGATAGCAAACGTACCAACAATGGCTAGTAATACTCCAAAAGTTCGTCTACCTTCCATAATCATCGAGGTTTCATTCCTTCCTTAGAAAACAAGAGCTGAGAAACATGTCTCAGCTCATAAATTATTATTGGAAAATCTCATTAAATTTCGTTAAAATATCGATTTGCTTTGTCTCTGCACCTTTCCAATTCACAGTTAATTGTGGAATTTCATCCAATGCTGCTCGATCCTTCACTGGAATTTCTTTGTTCCCTGGAAGTAAATATGCATCTGTTACTAGCTTTTGGCCTTCATCTGAAAGTAAGAAATCAACATAAGCTTGGGCTCCATCTACATTTTTAGCATCTTTCATAATTCCAACTGCTCGTGGGCTGACAACCGTTCCACTTTTCGGGTAAACAATTTCCACTGGCTCCCCATCTGCCTTTGCTTTATAAGCCATGTAATCTACTCCAGAAATTGTTGCGTCTTTATCTCCAGTTATAACTGAATCTAATGCTTCCTTATTTGCACCATTAACTTGTAAACCATTTGTTTTCCATGATTGAATAATGTCCCAACCAGTTTTTTCTGCTTCCGTATATCCATAGATGAAATCAACAGCTGAACCTGACAGACTAGGATCTGGAATATTGATTTTATCTTTCCACTCAGCTTTCGCTAAATCAGACCATTCAATCGGAGCTGATTTTGCATTTTTAGTGTTGTAAGCAATTCCTAATGCTGATGCACTGTAGCCATAGTAATAGCCTTCTGCGTCAGACCAATCGCTATTGATTTTATCTGCATTTTCAGCGTCTTTATAACTTTGAAGTTGATCAGCTTCTTTCATCCCATCCATTGAAGCTACTGAAGCTAATACAACAACATCTGCAACAGGATTCGTTTTCTCTGCTTCTAAGCGAGATAAAATTTTCCCAGTTGTTCCTTGGAACATCTCTACCTTCATTCCTGTTTTTTCTTCAAATGCCTGTTGAACATTTGCTGCTAAACCATCTGGCCCTGCAGAATAAACTGTTAACGTTTTGTTTTCTTTCGATTGTGCACTTGTTTCACCATCATTTGCGGCTGTGTCGTTATTTCCGCACCCTGCTAATGCTAATGTCAAAAGTGTTCCAACTGTTGCTATCATTTTTAAACTACGTTTCTTCAATGTAATCCCTCCAGTTGATAAATTTGTTTTTCATCTATAAAAACTTTAAGCTGTTTTCCTTTTTCGAGCGGAGCGTTTTCGTAAAAGCTCCATTGATTGCCTTCCACTTCTGCTTGAACTAAATATCGATCTCCAATAAAAGTGCTTTTCACTATTTTTGCATGTTTTGCTATAGCTCCTAATTGTGAGTGTCTTGAAACTCCTTCTGGACGAACAATTCGGCTACCTTTAACTACCCAATTTACTTTTCCAATAAAGTCAGCCACATAAGGTGTAGCTGGTGAATGATAGATTTCTTGTGGTGAACCTACCTGCGCAATTTCCCCTGCCTCCATTACGATAATCTGATCAGACATTGTCATAGCCTCTGTTTGATCATGTGTAACAAAGATAGCTTGGCAATCTAGTTCATGAATAATATGCATAATCTCTTCTTGCATCTTCTCTCGAAGAACTGCATCTAAAGCTGATAAAGGCTCATCAAATAGAATTAGTTTTGGATTTGTTGCAAGAGCTCTAGCAAGTGCCACACGTTGCTGCTGTCCACCAGATAATTCGCCAGGCTTACGTTTCTCAAATCCCTCCATTTTCACCAAACGCATAACATGATCTACTCGTTCCTTAATTTCTGACTTGGGCAATATCCCTTTTAATGCAAAAGCAATGTTCTGAAAAATAGTCATATGTGGCCACAGTGCAAAATCTTGAAAGACCATTGCAATATTACGCTTATTTGGTCTAACATTCTTACGAAGATCTGACGAATAGATGACTGTTTCATCAAATCTGATTTCACCATTTGTTGGTTTCTCTAAACCAGCTAGTATTTTCAATAACGTTGTCTTGCCACAACCCGATTGACCTAAAATTGTTACAAACTTACTGTCTAGTTCCACATTAATTGGCCAGAGTGCTTGAGATTTCCCATACTTCTTTTCTATATTCGTAATCGAGATTTTCATAATGCCCTCCTCGTCTATAACCACTATAAGTTCCAGATATTTAGGAAATATTAACCTAGTATTAACAATTCGTTAAAAAAACTCTAATATACTATAGCCAATGCAAGAATTTATCTAATTTACTTTAGGGGGATAAAATGAATAATCTCAAATTACAGGCATTCTGCTTGCTGGTGAATTTAAAAAAGCTAGCTCCTGTCGCTAAAGAGCTAGGTATTACGGCACCTACTGTTTCCTTTCATATTCGTTCAATAGAAGAAGAATATGGTGTACGTTTATTCCGTACAAATGCTGGGGGTTATCGTTTAACTGAGGCGGGTGAAGGACTCTATCACTATGCACGTCAAATCGTACAGCTACAAAAAGACATGAATCAATTCTTTGAAAACTTAATAGAGGGTAATATCGGCTCAATTCGGCTAGGTGCTAGCGGGCTTCCTGCTCATATTTTCATGCCTGATATTATTGATCAGATTTCCACAGCTTATCCAGATATACGGATTTCTCTAGAAGTAAAAACAGCTCCTGAAATCGAAAGGAAATTAATACTTCAAGAGTTAGATTTCGGACTTATAATGGAAACGAAACAAGAGGATCCAACACTCATTTATGAAACTATTGGTGAAGACTCTCTTGTTCTTGCATTAAGTCCCACACACGAGCTTGCAACAAAAAAGGACATCTCAAAATCAGATGTCCTTAAAAGCAAAATATTATTACACACCTCTTCAAGTTCAACTAATCATTTCATCGAAAAATGGTTAGAACCTTTCGCTCCATCTATCTACACAATCGAACTAGATTCAGTAAGTACCATAAAGAAGATGTTAACTTACGGCAAAACATTAGCCTTTATTTCTGTTGCTCTAATGGATGAAGAACTAAAATCAGGAACTTTACTCAAAAAAGAATTGAACGATATTAAGCTAACTCGAAAGATTCAGCTCGTATACCCCAAGTGTCGCTTAGACAGTAAAATTGATGAGTTTGTAAAGAGAGTGATTCACAATTTAGCGTGTGAGTACAGAATTATCGAATCATAACATATATAATATTTGCAAATTGCACACATTTCGTAGTTTCGATATCCATATCATGATTATTCTCATGCATACGTACCCTAATCTACAAATCCCTAACAGAAAATACTCTATTAAAATGTATGTTTAATGGATTTTTAGAAGGGTAGCGTATTGTATGAGACTAAAAGGAGGATATGAACATGACAATACGAAAAAGTGAAAAACAAAAACAGCTAGAACAGTACCGAGTAGCAGATGAAGGTCATGCATTAACAACAAATCAAGGATTAAAAGTCACAGAAGATGAACATTCTTTAAAAGCAGGAAAACGAGGTCCTACTTTGCTAGAGGATTTCCATTTACGTGAAAAAATGACACATTTTGACCATGAACGTATTCCAGAAAGAGTGGTTCATGCTCGTGGTTCAGCTGCTCATGGTATCTTTGAAACCTATGAATGTGCACGTGACATTACGAAAGCAAAATTCTTAAATGGAACAGGTACAACGACACCAGTTTTTGTTCGTTTTTCATCAGTAGCAGGTTCCAGAGGTTCTGCCGATACAGTCCGAGATGCACGCGGATTTGCTACGAAGTTTTATACTGAAGAAGGAAACTATGATTTAGTAGGCAATAATATTCCTGTCTTCTTTATTCAAGACGCTATTAAATTCCCCGATTTTATACACGCTGTTAAGCCAGAACCAAACAATGAAATTCCTCAAGCACAGAGCGCACATGATACTTTTTGGGATTTCATCGCAAATAATCAAGAATCAGCCCATATGACGATGTGGCATATGTCCGATCGTTCTATCCCTCGAAGCTTTCGTATGATGGAAGGCTTTGGCGTAAACACATATCGATTCATTAATGAAGAAGGCAAAGCACATTTCGTTAAATTCCACTGGAAACCTGTATTAGGAGTAAAATCACTCGTTTGGGACGAAGCGCAAAAAATAGCTGGAAAGGATCCTGATTTCCATCGACGCGATTTATGGGAAGCTATAGAGCAAGGTAACTACCCTGAATACGAATTAGGAGTTCAACTAATTCCTCAAGAAGATGAATTTAAATATGATTTTGATGTATTAGATCCTACTAAAATTTGGCCAGAAGAAGAGGTTCCTGTTCGTATTCTTGGCAAAATGACATTAAACAAAAATGTCGACAACTTTTTTTCAGAAACAGAACAAGTTGCATTCCACGTTGGACATGTTGTACCAGGAATTGATTTTTCAAACGATCCACTGTTACAGGGGAGACTTTTCTCTTACACAGATACTCAATTAATTCGCCTTGGTGGTCCAAACTTCCATGAATTACCTATCAACCGTCCCATTTGCCCTTTCCATAATAATCAGCGTGATGGTTATGGACGCCAAACAATTAATGTTGGACAAGTAAGCTATCACAAAAATTCACTTGCTAATAACACCCCTACCCCTGTCCCAGAAGAGGAGGGTGGATATTCACCCTATGAAGAAAAAATAGATGGCTATAAAATTCGTGCACGTAGTGAGAGTTTTGAGGATCACTTCTCTCAGGCAAGAATGTTTTGGCTTAGCATGACAGATGTAGAAAAACAACATATCATCAATGCTTTTAGTTTTGAACTTGGAAAAGTAAAAAACAAAGCTATTCGAAAACAGATAGTTGATATGTTTGCTCAAGTAGATACAAATCTCTCTTTAGAAATTGCCAATAATGTCGGCGTTTTACCACCAAAAGATGTTGAAGTTGTAAAAACGGATCAAACATCACCCGCTGTTAGCCAAGAACAGAATGCCGTTGAAAGTAGCGTAAGTCGAAAAGTAGCTGTTCTAGTATCCTTCAATTCCACATCTGATATAGATCAAGTTCTTACCACATTAGAAGATGCTGGTATCGTGACAGAACTTATAGCAGAAAAGCAAGGTACCCTTTACAACCGAGAAGTCGACCAAACTTTCTCAACAGTTGATTCTGTCCTATATGATGGCGTATACGTTACTACTCCTTATAAAGATGAGAAAACTCAAAAACAGGCAAGCTATTTCATAGAACAAAGTTATGACCATTTTAAAACAATCGGTTATACCGATACAGCAGTACCATTCATCTCTCCATTAACTGAAGCTGTTGGTGTGGAGAAAAATCCACAAGCATTTGTAAAAGCCCTAGCTAAACATCGTCATTGGTCACGTGAATAAATTCAAACATCTTGGAGTTAGTATTAAGTTATTTTATATAAAGAATTCACCTCATCTACTTTATTAAATTAAAGTAGATGAGTTTTTTCACTAATTTTCTATTTTCATATAATTAAAATGCCCTTAAACTTTAAGCTAATTATTATACTTTTTTTCATATTCGGGTTACCCTATGTATGAATATTAAATTTCGAACTATAATAATGCTAGACAATATAAGGAGAGATTCACATGCAAAATATTAATGGTAAAACAGCGCTTATAACTGGTGGAGGACGCGGAATTGGCCGTTCTACAGCAATTGCTTTCGCAAAAGAAGGTATTAACATTGGCTTAATCGGCCGAACTCTTGAAAATTTAGAAAATGTAGTGGCTGAACTAAAAGAATATGGAGTGAAGGTAGCCATTGCAACTGGTGATGTATCGAATATCGATGAAGCAAATGCTGCAGTTGAAAAAATCCGTGGGGAACTTGGCGCTATTGATATTTTAGTAAACAGCGCTGGTATTTCTAAATTTGGCAACTTCCTTGAACTTGATCCAGAAGAGTGGGCGAAAATCATCCAAGTAAATGTCATGGGCGTATATTACATAACACGTGCAGTTCTTCCAGAAATGATTGAACGTAAAACTGGTGATATCATTAATATCTCTTCAACAGCTGGTCAAAAAGGGGCACCTGTAACTAGTGCATACAGTGCTTCAAAAGCTGCTGTTATTGCTCTAAGTGAATCATTAATGCTTGAAGTAAGAAAACACAATATTCGCGTTAGCACTTTAACACCAAGCACTGTTGCTACTGATATGGCAGTCGAATTGAATTTAACTGATGGCAATCCAGATAAAGTAATGCAGCCAGAAGATATTGCAGACTTTATGGTTGCCCAACTTAAATTGCACCCAAGAGTTCTTCTAAAATCAGCCGGTTTATGGTCAACAAATCCATAAGTGTTTGTATAAAAAAGAGAAACTCCTCACCTTTTTCATAAGATGAGGAGTTTCTTTTGATTTTCAGCTTATACTCTTACTAATCACTGCCCATTAGTAGCGGAATTCTAAGACGGATTTATTTCAGAAGATACAGCGTTAAGGGATGCTGAGCTATTAGTTTGAGTTGTAGATGTATCGTAGGCAATCAGAGTTACACCCAATTTCTCTTCCATTTCATTAATTTCTCTCAATTGTTCATGATTAAGTTGTGCGTATTTATTTTCTTCCATCTAAACACTCATCCTTTCTGTAAATATAGTCTTTCCACAGAAAAATGGATTATGCAGAAATAATAGTCGATATGTAAAAGCAACCTTACTAAGTATCTGCAAGGTTGCTTTAGATTTTCATTTTGAGCAAGAGTAGTTTATGAACGAATATTTTTGAACGCTTCTGATTGTTCTCTTATTCCTTTTTCTGCAGCGAAACGCTCTATACTTGAAGCACCGAAGAAACCACAAATACCGTCCACTTTGTTAATCACATATTCAGCGTCTGCTGGGTCTGCGATTGGTCCACCATGGCAAATAACTAAAATATCTGGATTGATAGCACGACCTGCTTCAATAATTTTTTGGATTCGTTCCACACAGTCATCTAATGATAATGCAGTATGTGCACCAATTGTTCCTTTTGTCGTCAATCCCATGTGAGCAACTAAGATATCTGCACCTGCTTCAGCCATTTGCTTCGCTTGTTCTTCATCAAATACATAAGGTGTTGTTAACATATCTAATTCATGTGCTTTACGAATCATTTCTACTTCAAGTCCATAACCCATTCCCGTTTCTTCAAGGTTTTGACGGAATACACCATCTATTAAACCAACTGTTGGGAAGTTTTGAACACCGCTGAAACCTTGTTCTTTTAATTGTTTTAAAAAGACATCCATTACACGGAATGGGTCAGTACCATTCACTCCTGCTAATACTGGTGTATCTTTGACTACTGGTAATACTTCATTACCCATTTCTACAACGATTTGGTTTGCATCTCCATAAGATAACAATCCTGCAAGTGACCCACGGCCAGCCATGCGGTAACGACCTGAGTTATATACAATTAGCATATCAGCGCCGCCTGCCTCACTACTTTTCGCAGTAATACCTGTACCTGCTCCTACACCTAATAAGATGTTCCCATTGGCAATTTCATCAGTAAAACGTGCTAAAATTTCTTTTCTATTTAATTGGATCATGTTTGTCACTCCTCTTTATTTTTTCATCATTGCTATTAAGCGCTCAGCTGCTTGTTCTGCAAATGCTTGTGCATTAATATCTATATCCATTTCAACAATTTCAACTATTGGATTGTCTAAGTTATTACGCAATGCAGTAAATAATGCAGCGTTTTCTTCAGGACCATAGAAAGACTGTCCTTCTACATCAAGACCAGACAATCCTTTCAGCGGAAGCATTAATACAGTATCTTTATTTGCCATATTTAACTTTTCAGCAATTACTTCACCAATTTTGTTATTTTCTTCTTCATTTGTCCGCATTAATGTAACCGTAGGATTATGTTTGTAAAAATTGCGTCCTGCAAATTTCCCTGGAACAGAATCAAATGTTCCGAAGTTCACCATATCAAGAGCCCCTAAAGAAACAACTTGTGGGATACCCTTTTTAGCCGCTGCTTCTAAACGACTTGGTCCAGCAGCTAAAACACCGCCAACTAATTCATCTGCCCATTCAGTAGTGGTGAAGTCTAATACGCCATCTATAAAACCAGTTTCGATTAACTGTTCCATTGTACGTCCACCTACACCAGTAGCATGGAATATCAGTACTTCATATCCCCTATCCTCCATATATTTCTTAGCAAAATTCACACAAGGAGTTGTTAAACCAAACATGGTAGCTGCTACTAGCGGTTTCTTTTCAACTTTCAAATCATGCTTAAAGTGAAGCATCCCTACAATCGCAAATACTGCATTTGTAAAAATACGAGTAGAAATAACATTTAGCCCTGCAACATCTACAACAGATGGCATCATCACAATATCGCTTGTACCAACATATGGCTCAGTGTTACCAGAAGCTACAGTAGATACCATCAATTTAGGAACACCTATTGGTAATTTACGCATGCCTGGCGTCGCAATGGATGTACCACCTGTACCACCGAACGATAGAATGCCATCAAATTTACCTTCAGCATAGAGTTTTGGAATCAGTTGTTCCATGCCTTTTGATAAAACAGCAGTAGCATGTGCTCGATCCTTTTTATCTTGAATTGCTATAATATCTTCTCCAACAATACCTACAACCTCATCATTATTCACATCTGGTTTAAATTGAGAATCAAATACTCCCGTATGAATTGTCAATGTTTTCATACCTAAAGATTCAATAAGTTCTTTTACAAATAGAAACTCTTGTCCTTTAGTATCGAAAGTACCTGTCAAAGCGATTGTCTTCAAGTTCATCTCTCCCTTTTAATAAATCTATAAATAACAACAAAGAAAACGCTTTCAAAATTTCTTATTATTAATATACTAACTTATACAGGTAAAATGAATCTGTTTATATTTCATTATCTTTTGTTTATATTAGATTCTATAAATTCTTTTGGAGAAACGCCTCTATACTTTTTAAAGATAACGCTAAATTGTGCATAGTTTGGATAACCTACCATTTCAGCCACATTCGTTAATGGTAAAGACTGTTTTTTTAATATATCAATAGCTCTATTCAATCGAAATTCAATTAGATATTGTGTAAAAGCCATACCTACTTCAGATTTAAATAGTGTACTTAAATACGAACTTGATAAACTCAACATTTTGGCAATATCACGTAACTGAATTTGGTCCATATAATGGAGATGAATATATTTCTTCACAAATTCAATATAGTCTCTTTGACTCCCCATCCCATCAATAATCTTCTCTATTAACTCATCATAATGGAAATCATCCGATTTCTTAAAAGACTTTGTAATTTGCGTAACTGTTTGTTCAGTTGGTATACGTTCTATAGAAGAGCCCCCAATATAGCCCATAATAGACGTACCGTCATACATAAATTGAACATCTATTGGTTTATTCACGGGACCACCATATATCATATGTATAACCGGCCTATTAAATTGCTCACAACGTTCAAATATTTCCATAGCAAGATTCTTTGCATGTTGCAATGATAAAATCTTCTTAGCTCCAAGAGAACCACCTACTGTTAGTCCCAAATGTACGCAAATAACAGCTGCCCCTGCTTCCATCATTTGCTCTGCCTGTTCCGCATTAAACACAAATGCAACAGTAAATAGCCCTCTCTTATTCGCCATCGCAATAGCATCCACTTCACGTGCATAACTCATCCCATTTTCCTCTAACGCTTCTCGAAATTGGCCATCTATTAAACCCACACTCGGGAAATTATTAATACCAGCAAATCCTGCTCTCTCAATTTCATTTAGTTTTTCAGCCAACTCGATTGTAGGATCTGTTGCCTGCAATCCAAAGATTACGGGAATATTGTTAACAATAGGTATCAACTCTTTTGATGCATAGCTCATAACAAGATCATTGCTATTGTCGTAAGCTAAAAAGCCTCCTAGAGAACTTACTCCCATTTGACGAAATCGACCTGAACTCAAAGCCAATATAAAATCTGCACCTCCAACTTCTGCATACTTAGCCGTCATCCCAGAACCTGCTGCCACTCCAATGAGATGGCCGTGCAATTGAAGCTGTTCTTCTAAACTTTTTAAAACATGTTCCTTTACATTCACCTCTAACACCACCTAACAAACAATTATTCAAAGTATAGCATTGGTGATAAATCAAATTACAGCAAACACATTATGACGCTATAGAAATTAAACGTCTATTTAAATATGAAGAAAAACAAAACAAATTATCAAGAATCATAACTCTGGATTAAGCAATATTAAAAAGATTATTTGGTAATCAAAATCATCTGAACTTTCTTTATGACTTTAATATTATTCTTCAAGTAAAAAAATTAAGTCAGTGACTAACCGTACTAATTTTCCCTTTTAAGTTGATTGTTTATTAAAAAATGTTATAAACTTAAAGGTATGCAATAAAGGAGGCAGATAAATGGAATGGATTTCGAATATAGTTGATGAAACAAATAATGTTTTATGGACATATATATTAATCGTATTACTACTAGGTGCTGGCTTGTATTTTACGATTGGGACAAAGTTTGTACAATTTCGTATGTTTGGCGAAATGTTCCGTTTAATAATGGAGAAAAAGGAAAAGGACGAGGGCGTTTCAGCGTTCCAGGCTTTTACTATTAGTACAGCTTCTCGTGTAGGTACAGGAAATATTACAGGAGTAGCACTAGCTATCGGGGTCGGTGGACCTGGAGCTATATTCTGGATGTGGATTATCGCCATTATCGGAATGGCTACCGCGTTTATTGAAAGTACACTTGCACAGGTTTACAAAGTAAGAGATGGTAACTCTTTCCGCGGTGGTCCTGCTTACTACATGGAAAAAGCGCTAGGCCAACGTAAACTGGCAATAGTCTTTAGTATTCTTTTAACTTTAAGCTTCGGTTTTATCTTCAATGCAGTACAATCCAATACGATTGCTACTTCAGTTGGAGAAGCATTTAATATCCAGCCTTATATCATTGGAATCGTATTAGTTGTGTTAACAGCTATGATTATTTTTGGTGGCGTACATAGAATTGTGAAAGTTACACAAGTAATTGTACCCGTTATGGCCATCTTCTATCTATTCATTGCTCTTTACGTTGTCGTGACTAATATTTCTGAAATCCCTTCAGTCTTCAGCTTAATATTATCTGAGGCATTCGGCTTGAAAGAAGCTGCTGGAGGAGCTATAGGGGCTGCGATTATGCAAGGTGTACGTCGAGGCTTATTTTCAAATGAAGCTGGTATGGGTAGTGTACCAAATGCAGCTGCTACTGCAAGTACTTCACATCCTGCAAAACAAGGTCTTGTTCAAAGCCTAGGCGTATTCTTTGATACAATTGTTATTTGTTCTGCCACTGCTTTCATAATTATTTTGGCAGGTCTATATTCAACAGGTCCAGATGACGGAATCGTCCTAACTCAAAATTCCTTCGCTGTACATGTAGGAAGTTGGGCTCCATATTTTATAGCAATTGCGATTATTTTCTTCGCATTTAGTTCGATTGTGGGCAATTACTATTACGGTGAAACAAACATCGAATTTATGAACGCACATAAAGGATGGTTAACTGGTTATCGTTTAGTAGTTTTAGGAATGGTCATGTTCGGGTCTGTAGCTCATGTATCACTTGTTTGGAACTTAGCTGATTTATTTATGGGGCTAATGGCGATGTTAAATATTATCATTATTATCTTACTAGGAAAAGTGGCTTTCCGTGTATTAGATGACTTTACTAAACAACGCAAACAAGGTAAAAACCCATCATTTTATGCAAAATCAATTCCGGGATTAAAAAATACGGAATGTTGGGAAGAAGAAGATAGATAAGAAAAAAACGTGCAGCATTTGCCTGCACGTTTTTTTATGGAAAAATATCATATTTTATGGAGCAAATAAGGGGTTCTCGAGTACAAAAAACTGCATCGTCAATTGCCAGTTTACTCCTAACAATTAAGTGCAGTTCAATTTGCTCCCCATTTTATGGCTATGTCATTCAGCCAAAGCAAGTATTTGCCCCATTTCCCTTTTTAATTTACAAGAGATCGATTAATGGAAGTTAAACTATGCTTGTTAAATAGTGTAATTGGTTTGAGTAAGATAGAATATGTTTTACCAGAAGAATGCTGAAACTAATGCGATCCCAGCAATTGCACCAAGAGCTATACCAAATCCAGTTCCGAATCCAAACCCAAAACCGCCTCCAAAGAATCCTAAACCAAATCCACCTAGACCGCCAGCTGGTTGAATCCAGACCATATCTCTCTCAACTCTAGTAATTCTCCCAACATGGACTCTACCATTGTGACAAGTAATTCTCACTGTTTTCCCATGGTGATTACAACATTGATCATATATGCTCATCTCCATCCTCCTCCCATAATTATTTACATACAAGTATGCTCTGCTAGTATATGGGAGTGATAAATTACTGTAATGGACAATCGTCTAGTGAATAAAGGATTAGTCGCTATTTATATTTTTCAAAATCAATGAAGAGTCTTAAACATATAATAAAAGACATCAAAATTAAAAGGATGAGATATATGTCAGTGATAAAAACACAGCCTTGGCTTTATGAGTTTATTGAACTATGTGAAGAGCAGTCGGGTAAAGATGCATCTTACATACAATGTGAGACACTATGCGGACCGCTTGAAGGGTTAAAGCCTAAATCCACTCCAGAAGTCTGGCAGTATGAACTTCAGAATTATGGACTTTTTGAGCCATATGAATGGACCAATTTAAAGAGCACATTGAAGAAGTTAGAAGATCAAAAAGTTTGGCAGATTGTTGAGCAAGAATATCAGTATTTACGGAGATTATGGAAGGGTCCAAAAGTTTCAATTTATATTTTCCCTATAAAAAACGCAAATATGAAGTTAGGAAAACAAACACCAAATAAAAACGGTGTGGCCTATAGTGGATCATTATTTTTATTTGTATCTGTCGATCTTCCACTAACAGAACTAAAGGCTTTATTAGCCCATGAATATAACCATGTTTGTCGAATAAAACATTTAGATTTGGCTTCCAATAAAATCACGTTAAAAGATTCACTCATCATTGAAGGTCTTGGAGAATATGCAGTAAAAGATTTGTATGGTGAGAAATGGCTTGGTCCTTGGGTTAATCTCTATTCATTTGAAGACGCTTCCGCTATATGGAAACGACGCTTTATACCTTCTTTAAATGTGCAAGACATAAATAATCATTACCCTTTTTTATATGGTAAAGCTAGAGGCCCACTTCCAAAATGGATTGGTTATCATCTAGGGTTTCAGATTGTTGATAGTTATCAAAAAAAGCACGGTCCCTTTAAAAAAGGCGAGTTATATTATAAATCCTCTGACGAAATAATTGCAGGTTCCAAATTTGCAATTGATGAGTAACTGTAAAAAAGCCCTTTCCAATCTTTTTTAAGTTAAATTAGAAATAGCATTTAAAGGCGCGATAACCTATGAAATGACGATAATGAGTTATTAATTCGTTATGCTCTTCCAATAAATCAAAGAGCTCTTTTTTTATGTTATCCGATTGATTAATATCATCTACTTCACTTGGACTAAGTTCAGAAGGTGTATCGATTATTTCAATACGCGTAAATCCAGCTTGTTGAAGCTTTGCCCGCCACTCTTTTTCATTCAAAATTTCTTTGATACCATATAAGTTGCATACAGTCCTCTGTAATTCTTTCGACAGGTTCTTTTCTGCTGTCATTTCAAGAAGAATTATCCTTCCATCACTTTTCATAACTCTAGCAAGTTCATGTAAAGTCTTTTCAATATCCGTAAACACGATAACAGATTCAGCGATGATGAAATCGAAGGAGTTATCCTCAAAATTCAAACATTCCGCGTCCCCTTCCATTACTTTAACTGAGGCTGGATCGTTTTTAAATCGTTCCACTGCTTTTGCTATCATAATTGGATGCTTATCTATTGCAGTAACTTGGCAATTAAATCGTTTTGCCAAGAAAGCTGATGTCTGCCCTGTACCACAACCTACATCCAGTACAGATTCACTTAGCTTAATATTTGCGTCTTCCAATATAGTTTGGGTTAGATTAAACCCACCAGGATGTGCACCACCAATTCCAAAGTAAGCTAATAAGTCTAAGTAAGCGTTAGACACAGGATATCCCTCCTATTTATTATAAGGTTATAGTATGCTTGCTCTTTAGATATGTAGATGTATAGAGTAAGCACTTAACGAAAATATTACTTCATAGTAAATAATTTTTGATACAAAAAAAGCAACCTTGCAGTAATTGCAGGGTTGCTTTTGATTATATTTCTACTACATTGTTAAGCGTTCAGGATTGTTGATAGTAAATATAGAAGAATTGAGACAGTATTCCACTGCTTATTTTCGGTTTAGAAATTTCAACCTTTTTCAAAAAGGAATTTTTTTGAGTGAGGTTCACATTTTTGAATAAATGATAAGCTCTTGTAGGAAGATACTATGGAATCCAAAAGAAAGGATGAGTTAAAATTATGAGTCAACCGTATTTATGCCCACAATGTCAAACTAACCGTACTCGCTTTGCTATTATTGAACAGACTCCTGCATATGTAAAATTAGATCCACAGAGTGGGGAAATTATCCAACAGTATGATAATCCTGAACAACTGCAAATACAATACAATGGAAGCGGGAGGCGTGTTCATTGTGGAGCTTGTGGTTTAATAGAAGACGAGCAAAGCTTTATCGCTACTGCTAAACGCTTAAAATTTGGAGAGGGAACTTCGCCATTGCAAGTAGCAGTCACTCCTAGTGAACAGTTTACACAAAATCAGTTCGATCAGCCTTAGATTTCTCAGAAAGATGATAGCTGCGGTGAAGAAATTCTTCAAATGCTTAGTCGAGGCAAACATTACAATTAAGAATTCCATCTTATTATTAAATCCAACAAGTTCGCCCAATTGTTAATCATTAAAATTATTCCATTATATATAAGTAATCAATCACGAGCTTGTATATAATGGTTTTTCATTACGCAAAAAATACACCGCTATTAAATAACCAAAGAAATAAAAAAGAAGCTTCCCAAAAGTTTACACAACTAATGAGAAGCCTCTATTATTATCCTCTATGTTAGCAATTCACTTTCACCTTACATACAAACCCTTATATATCAAGGGTTGCAGCGGCTTATTACATCATGCCGCCCATGCCGCCCATATCAGGCATTGCAGGAGCTGCTGCTTCTTTAATGTTTGCTACAACTGCTTCTGTAGTTAAGAATAGAGCTGCTACAGATGCTGCGTTTTGTAGTGCTGAACGAGTTACTTTAGTTGGATCTACGATACCAGCGTCGATCATATTCACCCATTCGCCGTTTGCTGCGTTGAAACCAATGCCGTTTTCTTCGCGTTTCAGGCGGTCTACGATGATTGAGCCTTCAAGACCTGCGTTGTTAGCGATTTGACGAACTGGTTCTTCAAGAGCACGCAGAACAATTTTAACACCAGTTGCTACGTCACCTTCGTGTGCTTCTGCAACTTCTGCCACTTTGTTGTAGATACTTACTAATGCAACACCACCACCAGCTACAATACCTTCTTGTACTGCTGCGCGAGTTGAGTTTAGAGCATCTTCAATGCGTAGTTTACGTTCTTTAAGTTCTGTTTCAGTTGCAGCACCAACTTTGATTACTGCTACACCACCAGCTAATTTAGCAAGGCGTTCTTGTAGTTTTTCTTTATCGAATTCAGAAGTAGATTCTTCGTATTGTGCACGAATTTGGCCTACGCGAGCTTCGATTGAAGCGATTTCACCAGCGCCTTCTACTACTGTAGTGTGGTCTTTAGTTACAACAACTTTCGCTGCGCGACCAAGCATATCGATTGAAGTTTGTTTAAGATCTAACCCAATATCTTCAGTGATTACTTGTCCACCAGTTAAGATTGCGATATCTTCTAATAAAGCTTTACGACGGTCACCGAATCCAGGAGCTTTTACTGCTACTGCATTGAATGTACCACGAAGTTTGTTCACTACTAATGTAGCAAGTGCTTCGCCTTCTACATCTTCAGCAATGATTAAAAGTGGTTTACCTTGTTGAACAACTTGTTCAAGTACTGGTAATATTTCTTGGATGTTAGCGATTTTCTTGTCAGTAATTAAGATGTATGGGTTGTCTAGGACAGCTTCCATTTTATCTGTATCAGTCACCATGTAATGAGATGCATAACCACGATCGAATTGCATACCCTCTACTACATCAAGTTCAGTAGTGAAGCCTTTTGACTCTTCGATAGTAATAACGCCGTCGTTACCAACGCGTTCCATAGCTTCTGCGATTAGTTCGCCTACTTCTTCGTCAGCTGCAGAGATAGCCGCTACTTGAGCGATAGCTTCTTTGTTTTCAACTGGTTTAGAAATAGTTTGTAGTTCAGTAATAGCTGTAGCAACTGCTTTGTCGATACCTTTACGAATACCAACTGGGTTAGCACCAGCTGTAACGTTTTTCAATCCTTCACGGATCATTGCTTGCGCAAGAACTGTTGCAGTAGTAGTACCGTCACCAGCGATTTCGTTAGTTTTAGAAGCAACTTCAGATACAAGTTTTGCACCCATGTTTTCGTAAGGATCTTCTAACTCGATCTCTTTTGCGATCGTTACACCATCGTTTGTGATTAGTGGTGAGCCGAAAGTTTTTTCTAGAACTACGTTACGCCCTTTAGGTCCTAATGTTACTTTAACAGCGTCTGCTAATTTATCTACACCGCGAAGCATTAAGCTGCGTGCTTCTTCACTAAATTTAATATCTTTTGCCATTGATGCGTACCCCCTAAATAGTTTTTAGTTTCAGTTATTAGCCGATAATAGCCAAAATATCGCTTTCGCGTAAAATTAAATATTCTTTACCTTCATATTTTACTTCTGTACCAGCGTATTGAGAGTAGATAACGCGGTCTCCTTCTTTTACGTTAAGTGGAACAGTTGTACCACTGTCAGTCAAGAAGCCAGTACCTACTGCGATAACGTTACCTTCCTGAGGTTTCTCTTTTGCAGAGTCTGGAAGAACGATGCCGAATGCTGTTTTTTCTTCTACTTCGACTAATTCGATAATAATGCGATCACCTAATGGTCTTAACAAGTGAAACAACCTCCTAGAAATGTGGAATTTATATTTTATTAGCACTCTTAAGTCATGAGTGCTAACACAATTCTTATAATAAAGAATTCCATCTTTTTTTGCAAGTAAGAAGCATAAATTATTTTGTTTTCGAAAGCGAGTATTCTACAATAGAGATAACACCTTTTTTAAGAGAGGATTTTAAATTTGAAATCAAAGAAAACCGCATTTTTTGTTTTGATTGTCTACATTATTATGCAACTATCATCTATTCTTTTTTTGAAACCGCTTCTCAAGCTCATACAGAAAATGAATCCTGACCTTAGTTTTAAGACAGCTATACTTATGACACAAGGTTGGTGGATATTCCTCAGTATGGGTACCGCTCTAATCGTTTCACTTATTCTCGTAAAGCGAGACAAAGGTTTTTGGCATGTTTTTAAAGGTGAAAAAGCTTCTATCCCTATGTCAATCGGCTGGGGTATAATTGGCTTCTTCCTCGTATTCTTTGGCCAAACAGTCGGTGCTCTCATCGAACAAGGTCTAGGTATAAAAACTGGCTCAGAAAATACAGCCAATTTAATTGAAATTGCAGATGTGGCTCCAGTAGCTATTATAGGTATCGTAGTATTTGGACCAATTTTAGAGGAATTTATCTTCCGTCGTGTTATTTTCGGTTCAATTTTCCGAAAAACTAATTTCTTTATCGCTGCTGCTGTGAGTGCAATTGTCTTTGCCGTTATCCACTTCGACTTTTCACACATCATACTTTATGCGATTTCGGGCTTTATATTCGCGTTTTTATATTATAAAACACAACGCATTATTACATCGATTATTGCACATATGATGCTAAACGGCTTTGTGACTTTAGTTCAACTTTATCAAGATGATCTTATGAGGTTCTTAGGACAGTAAGATTGCCAAGCCTACTCTTTTGTTGAGTAGGTTTTTTTTCTGTATTTTATATAATGTATATTTCTCATAAAAAAACCCTTCCACTGATTATTCATCAGTCGAAGGGTTATTTGCTAATTCAATCTGGCGTTGCTGTTCCGCTCTTAAGTACTTGCGGTAGCCTGCGCGGGAAATAAGGATACTAATCTCATATAAAATACATAGTGGTAATGTTACAAACATGTGAGACATAATATCTGGCGGTGTAATGATAGCAGCAATGACTAGTAAGATAAAGTACGCGTATTTCCGTACTTTAGCCAACATCATTGGTGTGATTATACCTAAACGTGTTAGGAATAAAACCACTATTGGCAATTGGAATATTACTCCGAAAGGTAAAGTGATTTGCATTAAAAATTGGAAGTATTCATTGATTCCAATCGTTTGCTGAACATCTAATTCCACAGACATTTGCATCATAAACTTAATAATATATGGGAATAATACTTCGTAAGAAAATACTACTCCGCCTAAGAAAAGTAACACACTATAAGGAATATAGCTCAATGTTACTCTACGTTCTTTTTCATATAAACCCGGACTGATAAATGACCAAATCTGATACAAAATAATAGGTGATGTTATGATAACAGATAAAATGAAAATAACTTGGAAATAGACTTTGACTGGATCTGTTACTTTAAATGAATGCAATTGTAATTGTTGTGCTTCTTCACTATTAAATTGTAAAAAGTGGATTAACGGTTCTGCTAAGAAAAAGCTACCAACCACACTAATAACAAAGAAAACGGCAACAATGTATAACCGTTTTCTTAATTCTTCTATATGTTCGATAATCGTTAGTTCATTATTGTTCATCCAACTAACATCCTAACTTATTTTTCTTCTACTTTTTTAGTTTCGATGACTTTTTTTGATTCATCTTCATCATCAGCTAAACCTTTAGTAGCGTTTTTGAATTCGCGGAGAGTAGAACCCATTGCTTTTCCAAGCTCAGGTAATTTCTTCGGTCCGAAAATAAGTAGGGCTACAATCCCAATGATAATAGCACTCCCTGGGCCAATTCCCATAACAGACACCTCCTCATAATATGCTATTATTTTAACTCATTTCGATAAATTATGCTATTTTATTTATGTGAATATTTCGAGTTATTCTTCATCATTTCGCATGAAATATATGAGCGTTTGTAACTCGATAGATAAGTCAATCGTATGCACCCGGATTGAATCCGGTACTGATATTCTAATTGGTGTGAAGTTTAATATACCTCTGACATTCATCTTCACTAGACGATCTGTCATCATCTGAGCAGATCGTGACGGTACTGTTAAGATAGGAAGCTCTGCTCCGTACTCAACAAACTTCTCCTCTAAAGCATCTGGATGATAAACAGGTATACCACTTATCATTTTACCTTCTAGTGGAGCTTTTGTATCAAATGCAACGACAATTTTCGTATTATGATTCTTTTGAAAGTTATATTTCAAAAAGGCATTTCCTAAATTCCCTACTCCTATTAGTGCTACATTCATACGCTCATCTTGGTCTAAAATATTTCTAAAAAACGCCAGCATTTTCTGGACGTCGTAGCCGTAGCCCTTTTTGCCAAGCGCTCCAAAATGAGAAAAGTCTCTACGAATGGTCGCAGAATCAATTTTCATCGCTTCACTTAATTCTTTTGAAGAGACGCGTTCCTGCCCTGCTTTAGCGAAGTTTTGAATAAATCGATAATAGAGAGGAAGCCTTTTTGTCGTAGCTTGTGGAATTTTAGTTGATTCGTGTTTCACACAGTTTCCTCCTGCAATCAATCCGAAATCGTTTCAATATTACATGACGATTGTGATCCTGTAAAGTTATCTCATTGCACCCTACTGCGCAATCCGATAAACTAAGATTGAACTGAGGTGTCTAAAATGATTGTTTTACAAGTCAATCAATTATATAAATCTTACATTGCGGACGAAATTTTAAGCGGCGTTAAGCTAGAAGTACAGCATCGAGATCGTGTTGCACTTGTTGGCCGTAACGGCGCTGGTAAATCTACATTACTGAAAATTATAGCGGGTCAGCTTTCTTATGATTCTGGTGATATCATAATGCCAAAAGATGTTCGCCTAGGATATTTAGAACAGCATGCTGGTTTAGAATCTTCTCTAACTATATGGGAAGAGATGATGACTATTTTCGAACCAATAAAAAAACAAGAACAGCAGTTACGAAACTTAGAGCATAAAATGGCTGATCCAGCTGTTTATGAGGATGCAGAAACTTATGCTAAGGTAATGGCTGAGTACGATCAGTTACAGCATGACTTCAAAGAGCAAGGTGGCTATCAATACGAAGCCGATACACGCTCCGTTCTGCATGGTATGCAATTCTATCCAGCTGATTATGATAAGTATATTTCTGCCCTTTCTGGTGGACAGCGTACGCGTCTTGCCCTTGCAAAGCTTCTTTTAACTAAACCTGATTTGCTAATCTTGGACGAACCTACTAACCATCTAGACATTGAAACATTAAGCTGGCTTGAAAACTATTTAAAAAATTATGACGGGGCTATTTTAATCGTATCACATGACCGCTATTTCTTGGACCAAGTTGTATCTATTGTGTACGAAGTTTCTCGTCATTATGTCACAAAGTTCACAGGTAACTATAGTCGCTACTTAGATGAGAAAGCGAAAAACTATGAACGTGATATGAAACTATTCGAAAAGCAACAAGATGAAAAAGCAAAATTAGAAGTCTTTATCCAAAAAAATATTGCTCGAGCTTCAACGACAAAAATGGCTCAAAGCCGACGTAAAGTACTAGAGAAAACGGATTGGATGGATTCACCTGATGGCGATGAAAAATCAGCAACATTTACCTTTGGCATCGACCGACAAAGTGGTAATGATGTACTTGCAGTGAATGATGTGGCGATAGGCTATGAAGGAAAATTAGTATCCCAACATATTAATATGCGTATTTTCCGCGAAGATCGCATCGCGCTTGTTGGACCAAATGGTGTTGGTAAATCTACACTGCTAAAAACCATTGTGAAGGACAAACCTGTACTTGCAGGAGACATTCATTATGGTACGAATATTCAAATCGGTTATTATGACCAAGAGCAAGCGAAACTTACAAGCAACAAAACTGTTTTAAAAGAGCTCTGGGATGAATGGCCATTGATGAACGAAAAAGACATTCGCACAGTGCTAGGTCGTTTCCTATTCTCTGGTGATGATGTTAGTAAAATCGTACAAGATTTATCGGGTGGGGAAAAGGCACGTCTCGCACTCGCGAAACTAATGCTTCAAAAATGTAATTTCCTTATTCTTGATGAACCGACGAACCATTTAGACTTAGATAGTAAAGAAATATTGGAAAATGCGCTCATCGATTACCCAGGCACATTACTATTTGTTTCGCATGACCGTTATTTCATTAATCGTATTGCTACAAAAGTTATTGATTTATCAGCGGATGGAAGCTTTGAATATTTAGGTGATTATGATTATTTTTTAGAGAAGAAAAAAGAGCTTGAAGAATTAGCAGCTGAAAAACTCGCTGCAATGCCTCTCCCAAAAGAGCAAGCTCCAGAGAAAGTGACTACAAATGGAAAAATCGATAAGGAAGCCAAAAAGAAAGAACGCCAAATTCGTCGACGAATTGAAGAGATTGAAGATAGTATGGCAAACTATGAAGAGCAAATCCGTTTCATAGAAGAGCAACTGTGCGATCCAGAAATCTTTCCTGATCACGAAAAAGTAATGGCCCTTCAACAACAGCTAGATGAAACCAAACAAGAGCATGAAACAGCTGAAATGGAATGGCTAGAACTAAACGAACAACTTGAAATGTTTTAAAAGAAAACCGCGTGTCGATGAGCACGCGGTTTTTGTCGTATAAGAACAATTCATGTCCCATATATAGGTCAAGAAGAAAATTTACGCATTTTTTATCCACTGGGTTATACACATTATAAATCCTTTATTCCCAGTGTATTAACATAGTTATACACACTATTCACAGTATAAATTTATTTTATACACATTTTGTTGTGTAAAAGACAATACTATATATTGAAAACACACACTTTATCCACAACTTATCCACAGATTGTGCATAAGTACGGATGTTCGCATTTTTCGACCTGTGTTCCCATTTTATGAAAAAAAGATCACTTTCTGACGAAAGTAATCTTTTCCCATACACAATTTAGTTTTAGAAAATAGTAGTGATATTATTTATGCCAAGATACTAATTCCATACCTGGGCGTCCATTCATTCCCATATCGCTACGTTTTCCAGCTTCAAACATAAATGTACCGGCAGCAGCAATCATCGCAGCATTATCTGTACATAGCTTAAGTGGAGGCACATAAAAAGGAATACCTTCATTAGCAAATGTTTCTTCTAATGATTTACGCAGACCTTTATTGGCAGAAACACCTCCAGCTGCAATTACTTGCTTCACATTGAACTGACGCGTTGCTCGTAATGTTTTAGCTGTTAATACTTCTACAACACTATCTTGGAACCCTTTGGCAACATGCAATGGATTCACTTCAATGCCTCGTTGCTCGGCATTATGCTTATAGTTAATTACTGCAGATTTTAAACCACTAAAACTGAAATCATATGAATCCTCTTCCAGCCAAACTCTAGGAAATTTAACTGCTTCATCACTCTCATGCGCCATACGATCAATGTGCGGGCCACCTGGATATTGAATATTCAATACACGAGCTACCTTATCATAAGCCTCACCAGCAGCATCATCACGTGTTTCTCCGATCAATTCAAATGAGCCATGCTCCTTCATAAAAACAAGTTCTGTATGTCCACCAGATACGACTAGAGCAAGTAAAGGGAATTCCATCGGCTGCATTAAAGCATTCGCATATATATGCCCTGCAATATGATGCACGCCTATTAATGGAAGGCCATTAGCAAATGCAAAAGCCTTCGCCGCATTAATACCGATTAAAAGTGCACCAACTAACCCAGGCCCCTCAGTAACAGCTACCGCATCCAAATCCTCAGGCTTCATATTCGCCTGCGCTAATGCCTCTTCAATCACAAGTGTCACTTGCTCTACATGGTGTCTTGAAGCAATTTCTGGTACAACACCACCAAAACGTTTATGACTCTCAATTTGAGATGCCACTACATTTGACACTATTTCACACCCATTTTTGACAATAGAAGCTGCTGTTTCATCACAACTACTTTCGATTCCTAATATATATCGATTTTCCATTATAAATTCACCCACATGACAAGAGCGTCCTCTTGATTATCTGTATAGTATCCTTTACGGATACCTCCATCTTGAAAGCCAAGTTTACGATAAAGATTTTGGGCAACTTTATTTGTAACACGTACTTCTAAACTCATGACGACAACTGCCCGTTCACGAGCGATACGAATTGCTTCACGCATTAGCCCTTCACCTATTCCTAAACCCCTAGCAGATGCCGTTACTGCCACATTTGTAATTTGACTTTCATCTAATACAATCCACATGCCACAAAACCCTATAATCTGCTCTGTGCCGTCCACAGCAACAACATAGGTAGCTTGTGTATTGGTAGTCATTTCATGATAAAAAGAATCCATCGTCCACGGTGAAGGAAATACTTCAACTTCAATTGCATGCACTGCTGGTACATCCGCCACTGTCATCTCTCGATAAGTAATCATCGTTTCACCTATTACTGACCTTTCTGTTCTTTTATCCAATTTGCCTCAGCCTCTGCTAAACGACGATATTGAGGTACAAATGAATGTACAGCTTCAATATCAGGCAATTCTTGTTGTGAAGCCAATTGTATAAGCTGACTGGCACTAGGCAGATCTAAAGTAAAAGGTGCACGTACCGCATGGTTTCCTAATTGGGCTAGAATTGATTCCCAAAATAAATCCACGTCATGCCCAACGAACATTACCGGTACATTTAATTCCTTTAATTTTTCAAGTAAGCCTTGCAAGCTATAATGCCCATCCTCAACTACTGACGTTAGACCTGCAGTCATATTATATGCACCTGCATAGACATTTTGTCTTCTCGCATCGATAATAGAGCATACAACTCCATTATAGAGTGCTGCATTTGCTGCTAAAAGCTTTAAGCTAGAAATACCAACTAGTGGCTTTTTCAGTGTCCAAGCAAGTGTCTTAGCAATCGTAACACCAATACGCACACCAGTATAAGAACCAGGACCCTCACCGACTGCAATTGCATCAATTTCAGCTGGTTTCATCTTTGTTCTTTCAAACAATCGCTCAATCGCTGGCATAGCCCCGATTGAATGATTTAATTTAATATTCGCTACTTCCTCCGCTACAACTTGACCATCTTTTACAATGGCTACAGCTAACGGGTAATTCGATGTATCTATTCCTAACCAAATCATTTCATTAACTCCTCACACAATCGTTCATAACGCTTTCCGATTGGTTTCAATAAAAATCGTCTTTTATTCTCATCTATTCGATGTATTTCAATCCCTAGACGTTCAGCAGGTAGATCTTGTTCAATTAGATGAGCCCATTCTATTACAGACACGGCATCACCGAAAAACAACTCATCCCAGCCCAAATCTTCATCGCTATCAGCTAGTCGATAGACATCTAAATGATTGAATGGCAACCTACCTTCATATTGCTTTAATATTGTAAAGGTTGGGCTATTCACTGTACGTGTAATTCCCAATCCCTTAGCCAAAGACTGTGTAAAAGTTGTCTTACCTGCACCAAGATCTCCTTCAAGTGTAATCGTATCCTGTGCTTCCAGCAAATCAGCCAGTTTCAAAGCAAGACTTTTTGTTTCTTCTAATGAATTAACCAATATCTCCATTGTCATTCGACCTTATCCTCTCAAACTTACATTAACTATAGTTTACCTAAAGCATCGCAAATGTTCAAAGTGAACGGGCTAAAAATTTTTAGACATAAAAAAATAACACAGCTACATTAGCTGTGTTTACATTTGAATTTAAAAGTAAATGGCGGTCCGGACGGGACTCGAACCCGCGACCTCCTGCGTGACAGGCAGGCATTCTAACCAACTGAACTACCGGACCATTTCTTTAAGACAAGATTTATTATATCAGCTATTCTACGCTTTAGCAATAGTTTTTCATAAAAAAAACTACTTTTATATAAAATATTTTCGCTTTATCCAGCTAATATTGTATGATTCAAGTATTTCTAACACTTTAAGCTACCTACCATTAATAGTTTCATTAATGAAGTTACATTAACTCTCTTTAAATAAGAATATCCATAAGTTGTAAGTCTCAAACTTTCTTAACTAATGAATTTCCTTTGCCAAGTAAATTGGGATCACTATATTTACCATCTCATCATTTATATTAGCCATAGGAATAAAACTACTAAACAAGCTCCTCTGATTCAGGCAATAAAACCAGCGGAATTTAATAACAATATAAAAATCGCATTTAATGATAAATTACTCTCATATACCATTACATTATAAAAAATAAAAAAGCACAACTGATTAAATCAGCTGTGCTTTAATGTGCCTAGCAACGTCCTACTCTCACAGGGGGAAACCCCCAACTACCATCGGCGCTAAAGAGCTTAACTTCCGTGTTCGGCATGGGAACGGGTGTGACCTCTTTGCCATCATCACTAGACTATATTCGACTTCCAATACACATCGTATTACTTGTGTCTTGAAAATCTTTTATAGAGAACTTGTTCTCTCAAAACTGGATAAATTACATTGAAGTTAGTTAAGTAAAATTTGGTTAAGTCCTCGATCTATTAGTATTCGTCAGCTCCGTATGTCGCCACACTTCCACCTCGAACCTATCTACCTCATCGTCTTTGAGGGATCTTACTTACTTGCGTAATGGGAAATCTCATCTTGAGGGGGGCTTCATGCTTAGATGCTTTCAGCACTTATCCCGTCCACACATAGCTACCCAGCGATGCCCTTGGCAGAACAACTGGTACACCAGCGGTGTGTCCATCCCGGTCCTCTCGTACTAAGGACAGCTCCTCTCAAATTTCCTACGCCCACGACGGATAGGGACCGAACTGTCTCACGACGTTCTGAACCCAGCTCGCGTACCGCTTTAATGGGCGAACAGCCCAACCCTTGGGACCGACTACAGCCCCAGGATGCGATGAGCCGACATCGAGGTGCCAAACCTCCCCGTCGATGTGGACTCTTGGGGGAGATAAGCCTGTTATCCCCGGGGTAGCTTTTATCCGTTGAGCGATGGCCCTTCCATGCGGAACCACCGGATCACTAAGCCCGTCTTTCGACCCTGCTCGACTTGTAGGTCTCGCAGTCAAGCTCCCTTATGCCTTTACACTCTACGAATGATTTCCAACCATTCTGAGGGAACCTTTGGGCGCCTCCGTTACTCTTTAGGAGGCGACCGCCCCAGTCAAACTGCCCGCCTGACACTGTCTCCTACCCCGCTAAGGGGCATGGGTTAGAAGTTCAATACATCTAGGGTAGTATCCCACCAACGCCTCCTCCGAAGCTGGCGCTCCGGAATCTCTGGCTCCTACCTATCCTGTACAAGATGTATCAAAATTCAATATCAGGCTACAGTAAAGCTCCACGGGGTCTTTCCGTCCTGTCGCGGGTAACCTGCATCTTCACAGGTACTATAATTTCACCGAGTCTCTCGTTGAGACAGTGCCCAGATCGTTACGCCTTTCGTGCGGGTCGGAACTTACCCGACAAGGAATTTCGCTACCTTAGGACCGTTATAGTTACGGCCGCCGTTTACTGGGGCTTCAATTCGCACCTTCGCTTGCGCTAAGCACTCCTCTTAACCTTCCAGCACCGGGCAGGCGTCAGCCCCTATACGTCACCTTACGGTTTTGCAGAGACCTGTGTTTTTGCTAAACAGTCGCCTGGGCCTATTCACTGCGGCTCTCTCGGGCTTTCACCCTACTAGAGCACCCCTTCTCCCGAAGTTACGGGGTCATTTTGCCGAGTTCCTTAACGAGAGTTCTCTCGCACACCTTAGGATTCTCTCCTCGACTACCTGTGTCGGTTTGCGGTACGGGCACCTTTTACCTCGCTAGAGGCTTTTCTTGGCAGTGTGAAATCAGGAACTCCGGACATACGTCCTCGTCATCACAGCTCAACGTTATAGAAATGGGATTTGCCTCATTTCACGCCTCACTGCTTGAACATGCATAACCAACAGCATGCTTACCCTATCCTACTGCGTCCCCCCATTGCTCAAATGGTAAATAGGTGGTACAGGAATATCAACCTGTTGTCCATCGCCTACGCCTATCGGCCTCGGCTTAGGTCCCGACTAACCCTGAGCGGACGAGCCTTCCTCAGGAAACCTTAGTCATTCGGTGGACGGGATTCTCACCCGTCTTTCGCTACTCATACCGGCATTCTCACTTCTAAGCGCTCCACCAGTCCTTCCGGTCTGACTTCACAGCACTTAGAACGCTCTCCTACCACGGACATCTAAGATGTCCATCCACAGCTTCGGTGAATTGTTTAGCCCCGATACATTTTCGGCGCAGCGTCACTCGACCAGTGAGCTATTACGCACTCTTTAAATGATGGCTGCTTCTGAGCCAACATCCTGGTTGTCTAAGCAACGTCACATCCTTTTCCACTTAACAATTACTTTGGGACCTTAGCTGGTGGTCTGGGCTGTTTCCCTTTTGACTACGGATCTTATCACTCGCAGTCTGACTCCCGTGCATAAATCACTGGCATTCGGAGTTTGTCTGAATTCGGTAATCCGGGATGGACCCCTAGTTCAAACAGTGCTCTACCTCCAGGATTCTCTATCACGAGGCTAGCCCTAAAGCTATTTCGGAGAGAACCAGCTATCTCCAGGTTCGATTGGAATTTCTCCGCTACCCACACCTCATCCCCGCACTTTTCAACGTACGTGGGTTCGGGCCTCCAGTAAGTGTTACCTTACCTTCACCCTGGACATGGGTAGATCACCTGGTTTCGGGTCTACAACCACATACTCATTCGCCCTATTCAGACTCGCTTTCGCTACGGCTCCGTCTTCTAAAACTTAACCTCGCATGTAATCGTAACTCGCCGGTTCATTCTACAAAAGGCACGCTATCACCCATTAACGGGCTCTAACTACTTGTAGGCACATGGTTTCAGGATCTATTTCACTCCCCTTCCGGGGTGCTTTTCACCTTTCCCTCACGGTACTGGTTCACTATCGGTCACTAGGTAGTATTTAGCCTTGGGAGATGGTCCTCCCAGATTCCGACGGAATTTCACGTGTTCCGCCGTACTCAGGATACACTCAAGAGAGAATGAACTTTCAACTACAGGGCTGTTACCTGCTCTGGCGGGCCTTTCCAGACCGCTTCGTTTAACTCATTCCTTTGTAACTCCATATAGAGTGTCCTACAACCCCAAGAGGCAAGCCTCTTGGTTTGGGCTATTCCCGTTTCGCTCGCCGCTACTCAGGGAATCGATTTTTCTTTCTCTTCCTCCAGGTACTTAGATGTTTCAGTTCCCTGGGTCTGCCATCAAGACGCTATGTATTCACGTCAAGATACTGCTCCATTACGAACAGTGGGTTCCCCCATTCGGAAATCTCCGGATCAAAGCTCACTTACAGCTCCCCGAAGCATATCGGTGTTAGTGCCGTCCTTCTTCGGCTCCTAGTGCCAAGGCATCCGCCATGCGCCCTTAATAACTTAACCTAAAAGTTAGTTATTAAGCCTAAAAAACTTAATAATAAAAAATGTGTTACTTAATTTGCTTCAATGTCGTTTTATCCAGTTTTCAAAGAACAAGGTTTTGAAGATCATTTTACAATGAGCCTTCAAAACTGAACGCAAGACGTTAATCGACAGATCCAAGATCTGTTTCCGTAATTATCCTTAGAAAGGAGGTGATCCAGCCGCACCTTCCGATACGGCTACCTTGTTACGACTTCACCCCAATCATCTATCCCACCTTCGGCGGCTGGCCCCATAAAGGTTACCTCACCGACTTCGGGTGTTACAAACTCTCGTGGTGTGACGGGCGGTGTGTACAAGGCCCGGGAACGTATTCACCGTGGCATGCTGATCCACGATTACTAGCGATTCCGGCTTCATGTAGGCGAGTTGCAGCCTACAATCCGAACTGAGAACGATTTTATGAGATTAGCATACCCTCGCGAGTTAGCGACTCTTTGTATCGTCCATTGTAGCACGTGTGTAGCCCAGGTCATAAGGGGCATGATGATTTGACGTCATCCCCACCTTCCTCCGGTTTGTCACCGGCAGTCACCTTAGAGTGCCCAACTAAATGATGGCAACTAAGATCAAGGGTTGCGCTCGTTGCGGGACTTAACCCAACATCTCACGACACGAGCTGACGACAACCATGCACCACCTGTCACCAATGTCCCCGAAGGGAAAACTCTATCTCTAGAGCGGTCATTGGGATGTCAAGACCTGGTAAGGTTCTTCGCGTTGCTTCGAATTAAACCACATGCTCCACCGCTTGTGCGGGCCCCCGTCAATTCCTTTGAGTTTCAACCTTGCGGCCGTACTCCCCAGGCGGAGTGCTTAATGCGTTAGCTGCAGCACTAAGGGGCGGAAACCCCCTAACACTTAGCACTCATCGTTTACGGCGTGGACTACCAGGGTATCTAATCCTGTTTGCTCCCCACGCTTTCGCGCCTCAGTGTCAGTTACAGACCAGAAAGTCGCCTTCGCCACTGGTGTTCCTCCAAATCTCTACGCATTTCACCGCTACACTTGGAATTCCACTTTCCTCTTCTGCACTCAAGTCTCCCAGTTTCCAATGACCCTCCACGGTTGAGCCGTGGGCTTTCACATCAGACTTAAGAAACCACCTGCGCGCGCTTTACGCCCAATAAATCCGGACAACGCTTGCCACCTACGTATTACCGCGGCTGCTGGCACGTAGTTAGCCGTGGCTTTCTAATAAGGTACCGTCAAGGTACGTTCAGTTACTAACGTACTTGTTCTTCCCTTACAACAGAGTTTTACGATCCGAAAACCTTCATCACTCACGCGGCGTTGCTCCATCAGACTTTCGTCCATTGTGGAAGATTCCCTACTGCTGCCTCCCGTAGGAGTTTGGGCCGTGTCTCAGTCCCAATGTGGCCGATCACCCTCTCAGGTCGGCTATGCATCGTTGCCTTGGTAGGCCATTACCCCACCAACTAGCTAATGCACCGCGGGCCCATCTAGTAGTGACAGCCGAAACCGCCTTTCAGCATTTTGCCATGTGACAAAATGGATTATTCGGTATTAGCCCCGGTTTCCCGGAGTTATCCCAATCTACTAGGTAGGTTGCCCACGTGTTACTCACCCGTCCGCCGCTAAATCAGAAGAAGCAAGCTTCTTCATCATTCGCTCGACTTGCATGTATTAGGCACGCCGCCAGCGTTCGTCCTGAGCCAGGATCAAACTCTCCATAAAAGTAGTTTGAAAGCTCATTAGCTTTGCTAGCGTATCATCCGAAGATGATATCTATTTTTGTTTTGACCCACCAACAAGTTGATGTCCAAAAACGTTTATTGATTAACGTCTTGCATGTTCAGTTTTCAAGGTTCATAAATTATATTGGAGCGGGTGAAGAGAATCGAACTCTCGACAACAGCTTGGAAGGCTGTGGTTTTACCACTAAACTACACCCGCATTGATATTATAATTTTTAAAAAATATGGCGCGCCCGGCAGAAGTCGAATCCACAACCTTCTGATCCGTAGTCAGACGCTCTATCCAATTGAGCTACGGGCGCATATCGTATATTATATATTGTAAGGGTTTTGGTGCGGTCGAGAGGACTTGAACCTCCACCGAGTAAACCTCGACTAGGCCCTCAACCTAGCGCGTCTGCCATTCCGCCACGGCCGCATTTCAATTGAAACATGTAGGTTATATTATATCACCTTAAAACATAATGTCAAGTTAAAATGGTGAGTCATGCAGGATTCGAACCTGCGACCCTCTGATTAAAAGTCAGATGCTCTACCAACTGAGCTAATGACTCGTAGCTTGAAGAATGGAAATGGCTGGGGTACCTGGATTCGAACCAGGGCATGACGGAATCAAAATCCGTTGCCTTACCGCTTGGCTATACCCCAAAAAGTAAATGGCGGTCCGGACGGGACTCGAACCCGCGACCTCCTGCGTGACAGGCAGGCATTCTAACCAACTGAACTACCGGACCATATAAAATTGGTGACCCCTACGGGATTCGAACCCGTGTTACCGCCGTGAAAGGGCGGTGTCTTAACCGCTTGACCAAGGGGCCATATGGCTCCGAAGGTAGGACTCGAACCTACGACCGTCCGGTTAACAGCCGGATGCTCTACCACTGAGCTACTTCGGAAAACATGTTGCATTTTGTTACATTTTGTCGTCATCACCTTGTCGACTTTTATTATTATAGACAGGTATTCAAAAAAGGTCAAGCGTTTTTCTAAAAAAACTTTCAACTAATTTGTTCAATGTGCCCTGAACACCTGCTACAACGGTATTTAGCGGGGTTCATTCTTTTTTTTCTAACATAGTTTGTACCGCATTTTATACATATATAAGTATAACTTTTATTAGAGCTTCTTCCCTTTATCTCTGATAAATTAGAGCAGTATCTAGGAGCATTAGTGTTCTTTAAGAGAAATCGAAAATCTGCATCACGGTGTTTATATCCCTTTCCTTCTATATGAAGATGATAATGACATAGCTCATGACGAATAATCCCTTCTACTTCCTGAATGCCAAACTTTTCAAATGATTTCGGGTTAATCTCTATATTATGTGATTGTAACAAGTATCTACCTCCAGTAGAACGTAATCGCTTATTAAAATAGGCTTGATGTCTAAAAGGCTTATGGAATACGTTTATGGAGATTTCTATTACAAGATTTTGTAGTTCTTCATCGGTCATATTATCCTGCCCTTTCTTCTATAAAATAAACCTCGCTTTAATGCGAGGTTTATTTTTCTGCTATTTTAATCGATTTGTTTTGCTGGAGGAAGCATCGTTAATGCAATTCTCCCTTTATCCTTTTCAATCTTTTCTACCCATACGGTTACGATGTCACCAAGAGCCACTACATCTAAAGGATGTTTTACAAAACCATTTTTCAATTTAGAAATATGGACAAGACCATCTTGTTTAACACCGATATCAACAAAAGCACCGAAATCCACTACGTTACGTACTGTCCCTTGCATCTCCATTCCTGGTTGCAAATCTTCCATTTTCAAAATATCTTTCTTCAATAATGGTTGCGGGAATGCATCGCGTGGATCACGTGATGGCTTCATCAATGTATCGATGATATCTTTTAATGTTACTTCTCCTACATCCCACTGCGAGCTTAAAGTTGAAATATCTAAGTTAGCTAGCGCTTTTTCAGCTTCCGTTGAACCTAGCTGTTCCTTCTTAATAGAAGCAACTTCGAGTAGTTTGTTTGCAAGATCATAACTTTCTGGGTGAATACCCGTTGCATCTAACGGGTTTTTCGCCTCAGAAATTCGTAAGAAACCAATTGCTTGTTCATACGTTTTAGCTCCCAAGCGCGGAATTTTCTTCAACTGTGTACGAGCTGTAAATTTCCCATTTTCACCACGGACTTTAACAATATTTTCTGCAACTGTTTTTGATAACCCTGATACATATTGTAAAAGTGAAGATGAAGCAGTGTTCACATCTACACCAACTTGGTTAACAGCTGTTTCAACGATGAACGTTAATGAGTCTGCAAGCTTCTTCTGAGATACATCATGCTGGTATTGCCCCACACCTACCGCTTTCGGTTCAATTTTTACGAGCTCGGCGAGTGGATCTTGTAATCTTCTCGCAATAGAGACTGCACTGCGTTGTTCAACCTGTAAATCAGGGAACTCTTCACGCGCTACTTCTGAAGCGGAATACACACTCGCTCCAGCCTCATTGACGATAACATAAGCTGTTTCACTATTTAACTCTTTCAAACATTCCGCTACAAACTGCTCTGACTCACGGGAAGCTGTTCCATTACCAATTGCGATAATAGATATTGGGTACCTTTGTAATATGTCCTTGAATACCTTTTTGGATTGTATAGGATCTGCTTTTGGCGGATGCGGGTAGATTACAGAGATTTCAAGCATTTTACCTGTATCATCCACCACAGCCAATTTACAACCCGTTCGATATGCTGGGTCAAGCCCCAGTACAAAGCGATCTTTTAATGGCGGTTGTAATAGTAGATTACGTAAATTCTCAGAGAAAATATGAATCGCTTGAGCCTCCGCCTTCTCCGTCAACTCTCCACGCAATTCTCTTTCAATTGAAGGTTGAATTAATCGTTTGTAAGCATCTTCAATGGCTAATTCAACTTGTTTAGCTGCTGGTGAGGATGTCCGCGGGATCCATTCTGTACACATCAATTGATGAACACGCTCAGCTGGTACGGCTATGTTAATTTTCAAAATATCTTCTTTTTCACCGCGATTAATAGCTAATATACGGTGGGGAACAATTTTATTAATTGGTTCTTCGTATTCATAGTACATTTCATAAACAGATTTTTCGTCTAAACTTGGATCTTTCACCGCTGAAAGAACCTTGCCATTTTGCCATGATAGCTTACGAATTTTCTCACGAATAGCAGCATCATCAGCAAAGCGCTCCGCTAAAATATCGCTAGCACCTTGCAAGGCTTCCTCAACCGACTCCACATTCTCATTGATATAAGGTGCAGCTAAATCAGCTAGTGAAGTAGCTGCAAATTTCATTAATTCATCCGCTAAAGGCTCTAACCCTTTTTCTTTAGCAATTGTCGCCTTTGTTCTACGTTTTTGTTTATAAGGACGATATAAGTCTTCAACTCGTTTTAAAATGGTTGCTGCCTCTATATCTTTTTTAAGTTCTTCAGTTAATTTACCTTGTTCATCGATAAGACGAAGCACTTCTTCTTTTCGTTGTTGAAGTTGTTGTAAATAATGATAACGGTCTTCGATTGCTTTAATTTGAACTTCATCAAGTGAACCAGTTGCTTCTTTACGATAACGTGCTATAAACGGCACAGTATTTGAGCCTTCTAACAATTCGATAACCGATTCTACTTGTTTTGGTCGGATGCTAAGTTCTCTCGAAATTAATTGCTGCATTTTTTTGTTGTCCATACAGTCACAACCTTTCTCTATCCTATTTATCTTATCATATAGGTAAGTTCAAAAACCTTTATCAGGTGGCTTTGTATCAACTTAAATTGAATTATCTTACAATAAATAAAAAGCCTACTCAAAAGAGCAGACTCCTAACATCAAAGTTTCTATTGTTATTTTTGGCTCTCGCCAACCATCACCGCTTTAATAAGGTGTCCAGTCTTTCAATACCCGCGCCATATTATCACCTCGAGTATGGCATAGATAGATATTCTTATATTACATAAACTTGCATATAACAATCATAAAACCATTAATCTAATTTAAATTAAATTTTTCTAATTACTACTGGTGGCACCAACGGCTTCTTGTAGCTTTCTAATCGCTTTCCTTTGTAATCTAGAAACATGCATTTGAGAAATTCCCAGACTTTCTCCTGCTTCCTTCTGACTTAATTGATCCAAATATGTAAGCTGGATGACTTGCTTTTCTTTTTCTGTTAAAACCGTCATAGCTTCAGCCACTATCATTCGGCGATTTGTTGTTTCGTATCCCTTATCTTCATTACCAACAATATCGAAAAGGGTCATAGAACTACCATCCGAATCGGATTCCAATGTATAATCCATCGATAATGCTTGATAACTCTGTCCCATTTCCATCGCTTCTAATACTTCTTCTTCTTCGACTCCCAAGTACTCTGCAATTTCATTCACATGCGGAGAACGCTGAAATTCTATTGTCAGTTGTTCTACCGCGGACTTTATACGTGGCCCAAGCTCTTTAATACGCCTTGGCACATGGACATCCCAAGATTTATCCCGTAAAAAACGCTTTATCTCACCAATAATTGTAGGAACTGCAAAAGCTTCAAAGTTACGACCAAAAGACACATCAAATCTTCTAATAGCACCAAGTAATCCAAGCATTCCTACTTGGACAATATCATCGTGGTAAGAACCACCTTTTGAATACTTTCTTGCAAGCGACTCAACTAAGTATTTATACTGTAAAACTAAATTAGTTTGCGCTTCATTATCTTCATTTTCTTGATATCTATTAATCCAATCTATAACTTGCTCTTTTGAGGCTGAATTAGAGGGTGATTTTTTCCACATTGTCAGTCACCTGCTCTCTGGCGACATATTTTGTCATTAAAACAGTAACGCCATTGTCATTAAGCACTTTTACCTCATCCATTAGAGTTTCAATTAAATAAAGACCTAGGCCACCTTCTCGAATAAATTGAACATCTTCTTCTTCATGATAAGGACCAACCCTCTTTTTCACTTCCTTAAAATCAAAGCTATATCCATAATCCGCTACCATGATTTCAATTTTTTCTTTATATAACGCACAACCTACTACGACTTCACCGTCATCATCTTCTTCATAAGCGTGTTGAATAGCATTAGTAATCGCTTCACTTGAAGCAATTTTCAAGTCTTCAATATCATCATAAGAAAAGCCAATTCGATTCGCTAAACCTGAAATGGTCAATCGTACAGCCCCTACATATTGAGGCTTCGCTGGTATTCTCATTTCAAAGTAATCAAATTCCTTCATGGTTAGTAGTCGCCTTCCCCTCTTCTTCAATATTCATAATGTCGCTTAGTCCAGTTATATTAAATAAACGATATAAACGTGGTGATAACCCTATCAATTTCACATCTCCACCAGCGCTGATTACGTTTTTATAAAAAGCCACTATAACACCTAATCCTGTACTATCCATATATACTACATCATGAAAGTCTAATTCAATCTGGATACTCTCAGTTAATTTCATGTTATTTAATTGCTCACGAAGCTTAGGTGCGGTGAAAGCATCTATTTCACCATTGACATAAGCTATACTTTTTCGTGCATCTACAGTTTCTAGTTTGAAATCCACATTAAAATCTCCTTCCATCTACTAATCTAGTTCAATTACTCATATATTACCCTATTATAATAACCTTAAACCTTTTCATTATTTTTTTATAAAAATTCTTGCATAAAATATCTCAGTATTCACCCTCTCATCAGAATAACAATGACAACACCAAATAAAAAAGCACCAAAGTGAGATTCACTTCAGTGCTTAACATTTATGTATACCGTTAAAATTTCAAAAGTCCCAAGCTAATTTCTAACGCTTCTTCTACTTTTTCCATTAAAGGATCATCAAGTTGTGTTATTTTATCAGTCAATCGTGATTTATCTATTGTACGCAATTGTTCAAGTAAGATGACTGAATCTCTTTCGAAGCCATACTGCTTGGCATCTATTTCGACATGAGTTGGTAGTTTTGCCTTTTGAATTTGTGCAGTAATGGCCGCAATAATTACTGTTGGGCTAAAACGATTTCCTATGTCATTTTGAATAACCAGAACGGGTCTTGTACCACCTTGTTCAGACCCGATAACTGGTGATAAATCAGCAAAAAAAACGTCACCACGTTTTACGATCAAGTTTTCATCCTCCGCTTACGAGACGCTCCACCATATGTTCTGCTTCATACTCTAAATGTAGACATTCGCTACATATGGATAAGTTAATTTGTGACATCTCTATATAACCTTTAACCATTGCTTCTCGTATTTGATTTTGTTTGTATTCTCTTTTGTATCTCTTAGTTGGTGTATAAACGAATTCATCGCATTCTGTCGTAATTTGTCTATAAGCTTGTTCAATATTCTCAGCCATCTTATGCTTAGGTAGCTCTAAGATAACTTCACTTATCCTCTTCTTATTCACGGCCAGCACCTCCGACAAAACATTCCATCTTTTTCAATTCAACTTTCAACTTACCCCTATCTTAACATTGAAATTAATTGTTGAATAGACAAGAAAGGTAAGAATTTGACATTGTGGGTGGAAATGTTTTTATTTGTCGGCTGCAATCATTGTTATTAAAGACTTAAAGTAGTTGAAATCATTTATAAATTCTTGGAATTCTTGATGTTAACATACACGGTATTTCATATACAATTGTCTGAAGTCTATCTGACCATTCTTTCATCTGAATTTCCTCTTGCTGTTGTTGGCCAATTAATATAACCTTTTCTCCAACCGACATTTCATATGGCAGCTTGATCATACATTGATCCATGCATATACGTCCAATAATCGGAACGCGATTCCCTTGTATCAATACTTCTTGACCAGCAAGCCCTCGTAATAGACCATCCGCATAGCCAATCGGCATTGTACCAATCCATTCTTCTTTAGTCGCTACATAGTTGCCACCATAACTCACTTTATCACCTTGTTCAATTTTCTTCACATGAACAAGTTCACTTTCAAGTGACAAAGCAGGTTTCAAAGAAAATGGTAGATGCTTATCCACATATGGTGATGGTGCTAGTCCATACATAGAAATACCGAATCTTACTGCATCGAATTGTACATCTTCTTTATTTAGTGTCGCAGCTGTATTGGCAGCATGTACAAGACGCGGCTTCTTAGGTAAACTCTCAACAAATGATACAAACGTGGCTAATTGTTCGTTATATTGAGTAGAATCTTCTTCATCTGCTGTTGCAAAATGAGTGAAAATGCCATCGATTAATAAGTGCTCGTTCGCATCGATGGCATTATATAATGCTGTTAACTCAGTTTGTTTTCTAACGCCGATACGTCCCATACCACTATCAATTTTAATATGTAGCTTCAAAGGTTTTTTAAAGTTCACCGCCTGTTTCGCAACTTCATTCACCCAATCTAACGAAAACACAGTTAGCGATATATCGTATTGTGCTGCAAAAGTTGCAAAATATACCGGTGTTGCTCCTAAAATTAAAATTGGGTCTTCTTTTATAAACTCTCTTAAATGAAGTGCTTCCTCAGGAGTTGCTACAGCTAGCATTGAAGCTCCCGCCTGCAACGCTGCATTTGCTACCTGTAAATCACCATGACCGTATGCATTCGCTTTAACAACTGCAATAATCTCTGTAGTGGTATGTAAGTATTCGCGCAGTTGTTTGATGTTATATTGAATATTTTCTAATTCAATGATTGCCTTAGTAGGGCGGAAATTTTGATGCTGATTCATAGAAGATCCCTCTTTAAAAATGGATTTTTTTCTATTATCCGCCCTGAAAAAGGTCAGGTCAAATGTTTCATCATTTTACTTCGCCATTTACCATAGATGATGCAACTTCCACCATCTCTTCACGAGTTAAAGAATTTGTCGCTATAAAGAAAGATACCCCATTTTTCTCCCAGCTAATCGAATTATCTGTAATTGCTCCAATAGTAAATCCTAAATCAGCAGGATCTCCTGGTGCAAATACAGGAACAGAGAGTGGATTTGTATTTGCAGCTTGTTCAATTACTGTGAATGGCTTGTCACCCTCGAATGTCAAGATTCTTCTTTCACCGTCTGCACTTGCAACTGTTTTTTCATCAGTCAGCTTGACATTATCCCATTTAAGAACTGGGTAATGTGTTTGGAATTCAGGGTTTTCAATTTCAGCTCCTGCTTGTGCATCACCTGTTACACTTTTAGTCCCATCTTTATCTTCTCCAGTTGCATTCTCTGAAGTTTTCCCAGAGTCATCTTTAGCATTTTCTTTTTCAGTTGTAGTTCCTTCAGTTTTTTCATCAGTTGCATTTTCTTTAGTTGCTGTTCCATCAGTTGTCCCTTTATCATTCGTGCCTTTTTTAGAGAAATCCTCTACTGCATAGTCTGTACCTTTTCTTGACGTTCCAAGCGAGATTTTCTTGAATGTAATAACAATTTGTTCTTCCTTCGCTTCATTTAACACCGAAACTTTAGTTGGAAGTAACGTCTTTTTATCAATGAAAATTTGTTGATAAGGTAACATCTTCGAATGATTATTACGTGTTTTGACTTCAAAAACATAAGACTTGTCTGATTCTGTCATCTTCGCATTCTCGTCAGCTTTTAAATCTTCAGCAAGTGCACCAATTAAGTACGCCTGACTATTTTGTTTCGGCCAATCACTTTGGAATTTATACGTTTTTTTCATAGAAGGTGTTACAACAAATACACCATCTTCATTGCGAATAATCATTTGCGAATCTTTTTCACCTTGTTGTGCAACGGCTACACGATAAAAATCAGGTTTTGTATGCCATACATTAACATCATAAGTACGGGGTTCTGCACCAGATTTAATTTCCATCTGAGCAGTCAAATCATACCCCTTTGTTTCCGTCCATTTATTACTCGTTTTTTTCAAAACTGCTTCCTTTGAATTTGAACCACAAGCTCCCAAAACCAGTGATACAATCATAAGTAACGCAACCACTATAAAACGTTTTCGCAATTTCCCATCCCTTCTCAATTCTATCCGTTAAGGTATCTTATGAAACAAGCTAAGCGTTTATGCTAGAAGGATTACTTGAGCTGCAGCATATTCTTTTGAATGGGTTATACTAACATAACCATCTACACTTTTCCCTTTAAAATAAAGAGTCGGTTGACCCAACTGATTAGGCAAGACTTCGATGTCTAGAAAGCCACAACTCTTACCAATACCCGTTCCATTTGCTTTTGAATAAGCTTCTTTTGCAGAGAATCTCCCAGCTAAGAATTCCATTTGGCGACGTGCTTTTAATGTATCAAAAATAGCGAGTTCCTTATTTGTTAAAATACGCTGTCTAAATTTTTCACTGAGATCATTGGATCGTTTGACACGTTTGATTTCGACGATATCTAATCCGATTCCTTTTATCATATAAGGTTCTCCTTTCTTTCATTAGCTAAAACAATGTATAATAATTATACAAAATTGAGGTGAATAGATGTTTAATCGTAGAGAAAATTTTTCACAGTACATAAAATACTACCCTGTCGTTTCATTAATAATTGCACTGAATATTTTAGTCTATGCAATGGGTGTTTTACCTATCGTTGGTGATAATGTATTCAACTTAGGTGCTGGTGCAAACTTTTTAATTGCCGACGGGGAATATTGGCGACTAGTGACTCCAATCTTCCTTCATGCAGGTTTTCTACACCTGCTATTTAATATGTTCTGGCTTTATTTATTTGGTCCTGAACTCGAAAAAATTGCAGGGAAGATGAGATTCTTCACCATCTATTTTTTCGCAGGACTTTTAGGTAATGTAGCAACCTATTTAATTCAACCACCAAACTACATCAGCGTTGGAGCCAGTGGTGCGATATTTGGTATTTTCGGTGCATTTGCTGCACTAGTCTATTATACGAGAAATACCATGCCACAATTAAAGCAAACAATCATGCCTATTATCATTGTTAGTATTATAATGACGTTCCTACAATCCAATGTTAATGCAACTGCGCATCTTGTTGGTTTGCTAACTGGTTTCGTTATCGGTCTAATCGACTTTCATCCACGCAGAATTTTAAATTGGCGGATAAAAAAGAAAAAATAAGAAAAGCTGTTGAGTTTCTTACTCAACAGCTTTTTCTTATGGCCCATAAAACTGCTGTTCATCATGAACCTGTTTCGTATTCGGTTTATACCAAGCCATTATTTTTTCCATATCATTTTTTTCAAAATGAGCAATCACAGCGGATGATCCCATTGAACCTGACATAATAGTCGTTCCAATTGAAGCAACATCTTTTTTTCTTTGGAAGTATGTTTGCCGCAAACTCATCTGCTGAATACGTTTTTTCTCCATAAAGATTGTTGTCCTACTAAATGAACGATAACTAATTGTTAGTTGGTGCCCTTCTACAGAATAGCCTGCAGTTTTATGCTGCCACATACCAAGTAACATCGCTAACGGAATAATGATTAGCGACAATAATCCATAAGGGAAGAAGAAGTAACTTACTAACGCTATTAATGGTAGCATCCATAAAAAATCTATACGGTAGTAAAATGAACGACCTTTTTTAGGAGAGCGTTTTAACATTGGTAACCAATTGATTTCCGGGAACAATTGTTGTAATGGAGCTATTGCTTGGCCCTTTTTCACAAGTGGCATAAGGATAATTTTCTTATCTTTATCAAGCACTGCACCTCCAGCACTTTCAACAACAACCGTTGCATAGCCAAACATTTGACGTAGTGGATTTTCCACAATTTTAATACCTTGGATTCGATTAATCGGAATAGTTATACGCTTTCTCTCTAATAACCCCCGCGTAATAATAAGCTTGTCATTTTCACGTTCAACAACGAACCCATAATTACTCAATAACGTTAAAACGACAGACAATGCCCAAGCAACAAGTAGCACAAAAAATACCACTAGTGCTATTAATAATACACCCACTTTAATAAATGCTTGAAACTCCCCATACAAATAATCATACGGAATAATATTTCCAAACTGCGATGCTATAGCTGCTAACCCTGAAAATACCACACCAACACCGCCTGATGTAGTTGCTAAAACAAGTAAGTCCTTTATAGACATGTTGAAAATAACATCTCTTTGAATATTCTCTTCAGTATATTGCTTTTGTTGATTTGCGACTAGCTGGACATCAGCTTCTGACAAATAGTCATGACCAATTTCATCTACTGATTCGTTTAAGGTAGACACTTGTCGTTTTTCCCTCTTTGTCCGTTTCATCTCAATCTCAATCATATCCGCAGCAGTTCGTGTAATCGCAGTCAATTCCGCTTCTGCTTTCCCATCATTACTACCAGCTGTTTCTACACTGACTTTAACAAGCCCAAATGGTCGATGAAAAATTCCCTCTTGATAATTCAAGCTTTGAATCCGTTCAAATGGGATATAACGTTTCTTTTTCACGAAGAGCCCATACTCTACTCTCAGTTCACCATCTTCAAACCAGTAAACAAAGCGTCGCCATTTCACAATTCCGCTAATTAAATTTAATATTAATAAAAGCCCAACAATCGCTAACGGTACGAGATCCGCCCAAAACTCTTCATCATGCGGATTTAAATTCAACTTAAAACCATTACTAACAAAAATAATGACGAACGGTAATATTAAATCCTTTAAACCTGTGATGAAATTTATAACAGCTGATATTGGATGTAATTTAAATTTTTCATCAGACATCGTCTTCCGCCACCCTTGCTAATTCAGATATACGCGCTCGTAAATCATCTGCCTCAGCTATAACGAGTGCCGGAATTGTATGCGTCGTTGCTGCTGTTGAGATTGTCATTTCAGCTAATCCATAACGTTTTAAAATTGGACCTTGCGAAGTATCAACATGTTGTACACGCACCATCGGCACTAATGTCCTAACAACAATAAATAACCCATGTTGCACTTCAATTTCTTGTTCACGTACTTCGTAACGCCAATGATCCCAACGTATTTTAGGAAATAGATAAATAAATAAAAATGCAAAAACAAACGGCACTACTGCGCAAATTATGTATATCCACCAATACCATTCAAAAAACCACGTTAACACTCCAACGCCTGCGGCTATTAATAAAACAATTAGTGATTGAATGATACCGTACACACGCCATACAGTTAGACCTTTTCTTGATATTTGGTATTTTGGTTCTACACTCACTTTGTCCACCTCTCTTCTCTTATAACTCTTTTACGTTTGAATAGTAAGAAATGTTTCATTTATTTTCAGTCTACAGAGAGGCAGGTAAACTGTCCAATAGTTATTTCTACGTCAATATAGAGAAAACAAAAAAGCTACCCCACCGAAATGGGATAGCTTTAATAAGTGAATTTTAGTCTTCGCTACGTTTGCGTGGTGCACGAGTGCGTCCACCTTGGCTAGCTCCGCCTTCACGACGACCGCCACCTTCACGACGACCACGATCTCCGCCACGTTCTCCACGGCTTCCACCGCGTTCTCCGCCGCGTCCACCGCGTTCTCCACCACGGCTGCTGCCGCCACTTGAGCGACCGCCACGGTAACCGCCACCGCCGCCGCTTGAGCGACCGCCACGACTACCGCTACCACCTGAACGTCCGCCACGTTGTGGTAATGGGCGTTCTTCAGTGATTTTGATTGGTGTATCATCCGGCTCTTTAGTCATTGATTTAATAGCTGCTGCTACTAAGTCAACAGCTTCGTGTTTAGCTAATAAGTCTTCTGCCATTGAACGGTAATCACTTAAGTGATTTTTCTCAACTAGTTCAGTTAATTGTTCTACTGCAAGAGCTTGTTGGCCAACTAAAGCTTCATCCGCTGTTGGTGGACGAAGAGCTGTCATGCGTTTTTTAGTTGTTTCTTCAACGATGCGTAGGTAACCCATTTCACGTGGAGTTACAAATGTAATTGCCATACCTGATTTACCAGCACGACCTGTACGTCCAATACGGTGAACGTAAGACTCTGGGTCTTGTGGGATATCGAAGTTATAAACGTGAGTTACACCTGAAATATCAAGGCCACGAGCTGCTACGTCTGTTGCAACTAATACATCAATTTTATTTTCTTTGAATTGACGTAATACTGAAATACGTTTTGCTTGGCTTAAATCACCATGAATACCTTCTGCAAGGTAACCGCGAATGCTTAAAGCGTGAGCTAATTCATCAACACGACGTTTAGTACGACCAAATACGATCGCTAATTCTGGTTGGTGAACATTTAAAAGACGAGAAAGGATATCGAATTTTTCGCGTTCTTGAGACTTAACGAAAAATTGTTCAATGTTTTCTACTGTCATTTCTTTAGATTTAATTTTAACCACTTCAGGGTCTTTCATGAATTTCTCAGCAATTTTACGAATTGGTCCAGGCATAGTAGCTGAGAACAGTAATGTTTGGCGTTCAGCTGGAACGTTTTCTAAAATTGTATTGATATCTTCGATGAATCCCATGTTTAGCATTTCATCAGCTTCGTCTAACACAAGTGTTTGAACGTTATCTAATTTCAATGTACGACGGTTGATATGGTCAAGAATACGACCAGGAGTACCAACAATAATTTGTGGTTTATTTTTAAGAGCACGGATTTGGCGACCAATGTCCTGTCCACCATATACTGATAAAATTCGTGCACGTGTATCATAACCAATTTTATGAAGTTCTTCAGAAACTTGGATTGCTAATTCGCGAGTTGGGGCAATAATTAAGCCTTGGATTGCAGGATTATTGATATCAATTTTCTCGATAAGCGGAATACCAAACGCTGCAGTTTTACCAGTACCAGTTTGTGCCTGGCCGATAATGTCGCGTCCTTCTTTCGCAAATGAAATTGTACCTTCTTGGATTGGGGTTGCTTCTTCAAAGCCCATACGTGATAGGGATTTTTGGATAGAAGCGCTAACGTTTAATTCTGAAAAATTTGTCAAAGTTTCATTCTCCTTTTTGCTCATGCATTTGACAAATGGTTACATTTTCAGATGAAAATAGGGCAAATCGAGCCTTGTGAGAGGAACGTTTCCGTCTCTTAATATATCTCTGTTTAAGTTCCAGAGGAATTTTATATATATAAAGTAAAGCCCGGTCTTTGCCGAGCGGTTCAATTCTCGGGGAATTCTAACCCAAAAAAGAATAAACCGTAATGTTCAAAAAAAAGCACTCTCCATCATCTCGGAGAGTCTTCACACAAAATGTATCCATTGCTTTCAATAGTCTAACACGAGTAACCATACTATGCAATCAATATCCATCAGTCATAATTATCTGTTTTTTTCACTCTAACAAAAAGTTCAGTACAGATTGAAACCATTCTTCCCTATCATCGCTAAAGCAAATATGATGCTTGCCATTTGGTGAAAGTATTAATTGCTTTTTTGTAGACCCTAATCGGTCATATAAAAATTGTGCGGTTATTGCTGGCACTATTCCATCCACTTCCCCTTGCACTATACAAATGGGTACTGTGATTTTTTCATAATAAGGCTCTACTTTTCGCACTAAACGAAGGAATTCTAACGTCGATGACATCGGAACATTGCTAATTTTATTGTCATAGCGATGGTATAACTCATTTTGCTCTAGCTCTCCATGAAACAAATCGTTAGTCAATTCTTTAATGTCTTTCAGCAATTGACGAACGCTAATATACTTTGCCGCAGCACTTAGTAAAACTAACTTCTCCACTTCATAACGTAATGCTAAATAAAGGGCTATAAGTCCACCCATTGAAAAACCTACTACAATGACTACATCTACTTCTTTAGCTAACTTTTTATAAGCAAGTTCCGCATCCATTAGCCAATGTTCAGCTTTATAGTTTTCCAAATGCAATTCTTCACCATGTCCTGAAAGAGTCGGCACAAGAACAAGCCAATCCGTATTCTGCTTTAAAAAATCCACAAAAGGCTTTAATTCTTGAGGTCCACCTGTAAAACCATGAATACAAAGTACGCCTGTTGTCATCACGTCACCCTCCGCCAATAGTGTACCCAATATTTTATAAGAAAAAAGCATCTAAAAGGAACTTAACCTTTTTAGATGCTTTTACTAAAAAATTATTTTTTAAACGCATTCAATACATTTTCAAGCTCCATACCACGTGAACCTTTTAATAAGACAATAGAATTTGGACCTGCATTCGTGCGAAGGTGTTTTATGATTGTTTCATAATCTTCTGCAGTCCATAATAGTCGATCCGCTGGTAGATTATCTTTCAACTTATCATTTAGCCACTTCATACGTGGTCCAAATAAGCATACTTGATGGATGCTCTTACCATCAATAACCTCCGCGATTTCCTCATGGTACTGTTGCTCCAAATCACCTAGTTCTAACATATCTCCAAGTACTATCCATTTATCTGAACGTATTTCTGTCGTTTGTAAAAACTGTAATGCTGCCTTCATAGAAGTTGGTGCTGCGTTGTAAGCGTCATTAATAAATAAGATATCTTGCGCTCCATTTACTAATTGCATGCGCATATTTGTTAATGAAACCTCTTTTAAAGCTTCGCGAATTTGTTCGGCTGATAGCCCTACTTCACGCGCAATTAAAATCGCTACCAATGTGTTTTTCACTTGGTGACTACCTAATACTGAGATGAAGAAATCCTCATTCAACAAACCCTTAACAGTAAATGAACTTCCGTTTTCAGTTGTCGCTATATTAGTAGCTGTTATATCCGCCGAACCTAACAGTCCAAATGATACGGCTTGCAAATCTTTTTGTTCTGTAACAAGCGGTGTAAGTAATGGCTCATCACCGTCATAGAACAACTTACCACCTGTTTGTAAACCTTGAATAATTTCAAACTTCGCTTTCGCGATGCCCGCTCTTGAACCAAGATCTTGCATATGTGCTTCTCCAATATTCGTGATAGCTGTGAAATGAGGTTTAGCTAATTTAGTCAAAAATTCAATTTCACCAAAACCACTCATTCCCATCTCAAGAATAGCAAAATCTGTATCTTCATCTAACGATAAAATTGTTAACGGTAAACCTAGCTCATTATTAAAGTTACCTTCTGTTTTTTGCACTTTGTAGTATGGCGATAACACTCCTGCTACTAAGTCTTTTGTTGAAGTCTTCCCATTTGAGCCTGTAATACCGATAAATGTTGCACTGTGCTCTTGTCGATATGCTGATGCCATTTGTTGAAGTGCCTCTTCTGCATCATCTACAAAAAGTAATGGTAGGCCAGCAGGAGGATTCGGTTCATCCTTTAGCCAAAATGATGCCGCTGCACCGTTTTCAAATGCTTGTGTTACATAACGATGACCATTTGTTTTTTCACCACGGAAAGGGATAAATAAATCTCCAGCTTGCAACGTACGTGTATTTATCGAAATCCCTGTTACAACAACGTCTTCTACTAGTTGTTGTTCACAATTTAACCACTTTGCAATTTGCTTTAATGTTTTTCTCATTATCTCATCACACTCGCGTCTTATTGATATTGAAGCTGTTGTTTTTCGTCATGTCTTTCAATTGCCAAATCAATCAATTGTTCGATTAAATCTGAATAAGTGACACCTGTATTTTGCCATAAAATCGGGTACATGCTGACAGGCGTAAATCCTGGCATAGTATTTACTTCATTAATAATGATATCATCTTCAGCAGTTACAAAGAAATCTGCACGAACGAGGCCTGAACAATCTAATACTTTAAATGCACGAATAGCCATATCCTTCATACGCTCTACAACATCTGTTGTTACAGGAGCAGGAATGATTAGACCTGTATTATTATCATTATATTTCGAATCGTAATCATAGAAGTCTGTAACTGGTTTGATTTCACCAGGTACGGATACTTTTGGTGAATCGTTTCCGAGTACACCCATTTCTACTTCACGTGCATCGATTCCAGTTTCAACAATAATTTTACGATCATATTTTGACGCAAGATCGATTGCTTTAATCAACTCTTCACGGTTAGAAGCTTTACTAATTCCAACACTTGAACCTAAGTTTGCAGGTTTAACGAACATCGGCCAAGTTAGCTCTTCTTCCATTTTAGCGATTAATGCATCTTGATTTTTATTCCACTCTTTACGGATGAAGTAGACATAAGGAACTTGTTTTAAACCAGCATGCTCGAATAATTGCTTCATCACTACTTTATCCATCCCTGCAGAAGAAGCTAAAACTCCATTGCCGACATATGGTAAGTTCAATACTTCTAATAAACCTTGCACTGTACCATCTTCCCCGTTTGTACCATGAAGTAATGGGAAAATTACATCAAATTCTTTTTCATCTTTATTTAATAAAAAGCTTGATACATCATTTGGAATGCTATCCTGCGTTCCTTTGCCTAATTGTAATTGTTCAATTGATTCTACTGGTGCAGTTAGTTGGTCTCCTTTTCTCCATTCGCCTTCGCGTGTAATGAAAATAGGGAATACATCAAATTTATCAAAGTTTAACGCTTGAGTGACTGCTCTTGCTGTCGAAAGAGAAACATCATGCTCAGCAGATTTACCACCATATAATAAGCCTAATTTTTTTTTCATTTTATAAACGTCCTCCAGTTTGTTGTACTTTTAGTTTATCATGAACCAAAATGATTCATGAAATGATTTCATCGTGAAGAGTCGCAGGACTTTCAATCTTTTCTTACTAAAAATATCTTTTCTTATAATAGCACTCTAGAAAATTTATGCATGCTAATATGAAAAAATTCTCCACAGAAATATCCGTGGAGAACCCTTTAAAGCAGTTGGCACTCAATGAACTTCCATAATTTGCTCTGCCTTTTTCTTTAATATCGTATTCAACTCATCCCAAATTTCATCTGGGAAAGTTAAATCGGAAATATTGCGCAGTTCTAAGACATATGCAAGGTCCGGCTTTTCAATTCTGTACATTGAAAATAGGACACCATCCTTCACTTCCTCGCGAAAGCTCGAAAGCATTTCTTTCGTAAAAGTCGGTATACTGTCTTTTACTTTTCTTCTCCAAAATGTCGCAGGCTTTTCTTTTTCTTGAATAATGGCATTAAACAAATTAGCTAATAATTCTTCGACATCTTGTAAATCTCGAAAATAAATTTTAGACATCTTTTCATCTTCATTGGCCAAATATACGTATTTATTTTGTAACTGGTGATAAAATGGCGTCCGGACAGGCTCTTTTTTATGACCGATATATAATAGCTCCGCCTGTTCTTGTGGCGTTAAAAGATTTAATCGTTTTTCGTCTGAGAAATCAATCCAGCAAAGCTCTTTTTTTGAATCTGAGGCTTTCTTTATAAACTTGCGGATACTTCTTTCTTCTACGAATTCTAACTGTGTATGCATATTAAATGAACCGTCTTCGTATTCATTTTTCAAGAGTAAAATATTTTGAAGCGGACCGACTGAAGAAACGAATTCTTGAAACGTTAAACCACTAAAAATGACAAATTGATTAATCTCATTCATATGTACATATAAGTGGTGCAAAAAATCATCAGCAGCTCGCATTTTTTTTGCCAAGTCGATCACCTCATTTCCAACTCTCATTATAAGATGAATTATCATAATTTGAAACATTTGTGATTCGATTTCGTCACATCTTTATTATGAAGCGTGATACAATTATTTACGCTATAATGAAATAAGAATTGAAACTAAATAATTTAGGTGACGTAAATGAATACAAATAAAAAATTTTCCGATCGTTTTGACTGGACGCTCGCTTTTATAATGCTTCTATTTTGTATTATCAGTGTAACAGCTATTGCTTCAGCTCAAACTTCTGGTCAATATGCAGCAAACTATGTAACTAAGCAATTATTTTGGTATTTTATCGGCGCATGTATCATGGGTGCTATGATGTATTTTGAACCTGACCAGTACAAGAAAATGTCCTGGTATTTATATGGAGCTGGGATTTTGCTATTAGCTCTATTATTGATTGCCCCTGGTGGAGTAGGTCAAATCGCAGAACCACGAAATGGTGCAAAAAGTTGGTTCCATTTACCTGTAGGTGATATTCAACCTTCCGAATTTATGAAAACTTTTTTCATACTTGCACTCGCCCGAATGGTCAGTAAGCATCATGAAAAATACTCTATGAGATCTTTGAAAACAGATTTCATGTTATTAGGTAAAATTTTCGGCGTATTATTAATTCCATTAGCATTTATTATGCAACAGCCTGATTTAGGTTCTGCGCTCGTATTCTTTGCTATTACTGCAGCAACTGTAATTGTAGCAGGGATTTCTTGGAAAATAATTTTACCTATAGCAGGTAGCGCCGCAGCTTTAGGGGCTGGTTTATTATGGATGGCTCTTTATATGCAAGACTTCCTACAACATAAATTAGGTTTTAGCCCTTATCAATTTGCTCGAATCTATTCTTGGTTAGACCCTTATTCCTATGCATCTAGTGATGGCTATCACTTAATTTCATCCTTAAATGCCATTGGCTCAGGTGAAATTTTCGGGAAAGGTTTCCAAGGTCGTGAAGTATATGTCCCCGAAAACCATACTGACTTTGTCTTTAGTGTAATTGGTGAAGAGTACGGCTTTATCGGAGCAAGCGCCGTTATTTGTTTATTCTTTTTCCTAATCTTCCATCTGACAAAATTAACTTTGCAAATGAAAGACCCATTCTGTACATATGTTTGTGCTGGGATTATAGCGATGATAACATTCCACGTATTAGAAAACATAGGTATGACAATTCAATTACTACCTATAACAGGTATTCCATTACCATTTATAAGTTACGGTGGTAGCTCAATGATGGGGAATGCACTGGCATTAGGCCTTGTATTCAGTATGAAATTCCATCACCGCACATATATGTTCGGAAATCATGATGAAGACGAAGAGTTTTTATAATAATATTAAAGCCCAGAGAAAAATTTTTCTCTGGGCTTTTTTTGCAAACAAAAAAACTTCGACATCATATAGTCGAAGCGGAGCATGTTAGTTTTGTGTTTGTGGTGATTGTTTTGGTGGTGCTATTGCTTTAAGTAATTCCAAGCGCGATTTTGTAGTCGTTGCTTTAACGCCAAGCTTTGATAAGTTAGAAACAATTTTAGTCAAATCTACTTCTCTTCCCATACTTTCCACCTCTTCTTTTCTTTATATTTAAGACGTAGTGTCCCATAAAAGGTTTCAACTACATCATACCCACTTATTAAGTATTTCATGCTTATTATTATAACATTTTTTCAACATCTGATACGTTTCAATATTGTTACATATATTAAGTGGAAGTAAATCATACTACACGATAAGCCTTATTGACAACGGTATTTTCAAAATATTTATGCTACTTATTACTTGTTAGTTACCCTGAACAGTAATATTTAAACAAGGTATTTAATTCATTAATTTTGAATACCCCCCTATAGTATGATAAAATAACTCCATCAAACGTAGGAGGAACAAAATGACGAACGAATGTCACGATAACTCTTGTCGTAAAAGTCATCATCCAGAACAAGTAAAAAAAGATTTAATCACTCGACTAAATCGCGCAGAAGGTCAAATTCGCGGTATTAAGGGAATGGTCGAAAAGGATGTTTACTGTGACGATATCATCACACAACTATCCGCAACACAATCAGCTTTAAATAGTGTCGCAAAAGTGCTCTTAAACGGACACTTAAAAGGCTGTGTAAAGGACAGACTAGCTGAAGGTGATGACGAAGTATTAGATGAACTTCTCACCACTATACAAAAACTAATGAGGAAATAAGGAGTGTTTGATATGACAGAAACAATTCAATTAAAAGTAGAAGGCATGTCTTGTGGTCACTGTGTAAAAGCTATTGAAACTGATGTTAGTGCACTTACAGGCGTAAATACTGTATCGGTAAACCTTCAAGAAAGCACAGTAGATGTAGCTTATGACAATTCAAAATTGGATAAAACAGACATTTCACAAACAATTGAAGAGGCAGGATATGCTGTTAAGGGCTTAGTAGATCCTTCTTAACAGGAAAATTTTATCTTAATAATTTTTAATCACACATAAAACAACTGCTCCTAGCAGTTGTTTTTTATGTTCATGGGAAATATTTTTTATTCATACACCCACAAGTTGTCACAGATTACTCAGTCTTATCACATTATGATAACAAGGAAATTGTGCAACCTCAAAAGGTCATCGTGTCACGATGGTTGTAGCATTAAATCCTTCATACTGCAACCAGAAAACTATAGAATGGGTATAAGGAGCGTTCAATTCGATACGATCAAACACTTCTTTATTTTACCTCTTATAGTTGTTTCTGAATTTATACAGCGTTAAAATGAACATACTTATGTTTATAGAAAGCAGGGATTATATGAAAAAATCCATCCTATTATTAATGTCCGTACAGTTTTTTGTTTATTTAGGATTCGGGTTAATCATTCCAATTTTGCCTGAGGTTGTAGTACAACAAGGCTTTAACAAAATGCATGTAGGTGGATTATTAACAGTTTATTCTTTAGCAAGCTTCTTCACAGCTCCTCTTTGGGGTATGTTATCAGATAAAATGGGTCGTAAAAAATTAATTTTAGTGGGGCTTCTTGGCTTCTGCACAAGTTTCTTATTAATTTCGCTCTTTATCGATTCTCTTACAATGCTCTATGTTTCCCGCGTTGTAGGTGGGCTATTCTCCGGAGCACTTTATACGGCTGTCACAGGTTTTATAGGTGACATGTCTACAGAGGAAAATCGCAATAAATACATGGGCTTCATGGGGATGTCAATCGGTTTAGGTTTCATCTTCGGCCCAGCTATAGGTGGATTACTTGGTCAATATAGCCTGAGCTTACCATTTACAGCCTCAGCTATTTTAATCTTCCTATTATTCATTTATGCAAGTATTGTATTAGTAGAACCTGAGCGACTTGGCCAAGCGAATAAACGCGCAATTGTTCCAAAAGGTGCTTCTACTCTTTTCAAATATCGAGTACGATATTTATTCCTATTTTCATTCGTTGTAACCTTTTTACTTGCAGGTGTTGAGTCGACTCTCCAATTATTCCAAATGGATAAAATCAACATCACTTCAGCTCAACTTGGATCACTATTCTTATTTAGCGGCTTTGTAGATTTCTTAGTCCAAGGTGGTCTTGTTCGTCGAATTAAAGACGGGTCTGAAGCAAAATGGTTAATGATTGCTCAAATTATTACAGCATGCGGTTTATTACTATTCCCTTTTACAACAAGCCTCGCTTTCGCAGGATTTGCGCTATGTGTCTTCACAGCAGGTAATGCTTTAGCAAGAACATTAACAGTTTCGTTAACATCAAAAGAATCTGGCGGTAAATACGGTACAGCAGCTGGTATAACATATTCAATGGATAATATGGGACGTATTATCGGCCCACTATTCTTCACTTGGGTATTCACTATGCAAGCAAACTCAACATATTTTATTTCTGCATCACTAGCGGTAGTAAGCATTCTAGTCATCCTATTATTCAAATCAACTAAAAAAACATTACGCATTTCAGAATAAAAGTAAAAATCCAGCAACCATTATGGTTGCTGGATTTTTTCTGTCAATTTAAATGACTTTGTTTCTTTTGCCAATTCCGGATAAGCCTCTTTTAGTACGGAGGATCTTAGCATATAAAGCGTTATGACAATAAGGAAACTACTTGAGCCGAGCAAGATCCACTGTGCGGGGAACTTATCAAATAATAACCCAAACAGCAGCGTTCCAAGTGGCATCATCGCCCCCGCCATTGTTTCAAGAATACCGAATACTCTACCACGATATTCTTCCTCTACTTCCGTTTGCATCATGACTCCTATTGGTGTATTCGTAAATACACCCAATACAGAAAAGCTTATAAAAATAGTTATATAAAAAATAACTATCCCAATATACGGGAAATCTATCCACAGTGGAATAGTCATTAAACCTAATGATATGGCCATTAACAATATAGATCGTTTTGAAAATAATAACGGATATTTCACTTGCTTTCTTGTCGCGAAATAAATAGACGCTACAAGCATCCCAACTGCTCCTGATGCATCAATAATCCCGACATGTCGTGAATTTACATGTAATAACTGAACTAACACATAAGTTCCACCTACGTTCAAAGCCGCAAAGAAAAAATTAATCCATAACGCAGCCCAAATAATAATTGAGACGACACGCTTTGTTTTTAAATATCTATATCCTTCTTTAAAATTTTGTAAAAAGCTTTCTTTATCTCCTTCACTTTTATCTTCTTTTTTTGAATACAATTTAAAATCCATTGTTGCTTCGAGTATAAAAGCTGTAGCGTATGCAGCCATATGAATTATTAAGAATACTTCTATCGAAACAAAACCATACATCATACCACCAAGAGCAGGGCCACCAATGGCCGCTACAGATAATGAAGCCTGGTTAAATGAGGTCGCTTTTTGTAAACGTTCTCCATCAACTAAACTTGCAATTGAAGAAGAAAATGTAATACCTATAAATGTTGATGTAATTGAATAAATTGCTGTTGTAATATAGATTGCTGTTACTGACATTCCGAATATAGATGAATACGTAAGGAGTCCACCCATAGTTAATACGGTACAAGCTTGTGCAGTTAATATGATAGGTTTTTTCGAATATTTGTCTGCCATCATACCTGCAATTGGTGCCAACAAAGTTCTTGGAATAATAGAACAAATCATATTTACAGCAAAAGAAGTCGCTGATCCTGTCATTGCCAAAATATATAAACTAATACCAAACCCTAATACATTTGAACCCAATGAAGAAATCATTTTACTAATTGTAAAAGTCCATAAATGATAAGTCGCTTTCTTTAACTTTAACGCTTCATTCACTTTCTATCTCCACCTTTTGTTTAATTTAATTAAAATGTTTAATTTTATTAAACAAATAATACCATGCACTTGACTTCCATTGCAAGCTAAAGTTTAATATAATTAAACTAATTCAAAAATAATGAGGTGTCTGTATGGAAACTCTCGGAACGCGAATACGTAAAATTCGCAAAGAGCGGAAGCTAACATTAGCAGAGCTAGCAGGCGACCGTTTAACAAAAGGTATGCTCAGTCTAATTGAAAATGATAAAGCCAATCCTTCTATGGATAGCTTGGCATATATTGCAGAACAGCTCGGGATTGAAGTAAGTGAATTATTAGAGGAAGTAAGTGCATCCGAATTACGCGAGTTACTTGAAAAAGTGAAAAGTATCCAGGTCCCTAAATCGTTAGAAGTAATTGAACCACAACTTGAAAGATTACAACTTATTGAGCCTTATATAGACAGACTCCCCATTAGTTACGAAGCAGGACAACTCTTGGTATTATATTCTGAGGCTAAATACGATGTAGAGAAGCAACATTGGGAAGAACCATTAGATCGAGCTATTCATACCTTCCAAAAGATGAACTTAATGAACGATTGGTTACGTGCCTATATATTAAAATCATCTGCTGTGTTCGTTAATCATAATTACGAAGAATCGTTAAATATTCTACTGGCAGCTAAAAAAGAAATGGAATTGAATCACTATGTAATAGATGAACTACCAAATCTTGATTTACTTTATATGATAGCTGTTGAATACTTGGCAATCGGGATGAATGAAGAAGGTTTTGGAGTCATGAACGAAGCAATCAAACTATCGAAGGAAGCACGTATTTTCTATCGCATCGATGACCTTTATCGATTAGCCGCGTTCAAAGAAATGATGTATGGTAACGAGCAAGACTTACAATATTATTTGAAAAAGCTCTCTCAATATGCTGACTTTACAGACGATATCACAACAAAGGAATTTACCCTTTTTACGAAAGCCCATTACTATAACAGTTATATTAAAGACTACGAAAAAGGAAATGAGTTACTTGAGCAATACTACGAAATTGACGAAGGCGAAGGAAGTAAAACAAAGGTCTTTTACTATCTTGAAAAAGGTAAATCTTTATTCGGGATGAAGCGTTACACTGAAGCACTTGAAGCATTTGAACAAATCGACGAATTTCCCAACCACTTCCATCACCCTTATGATCTGTCTCTTCAAAATGAATTATATGCTTATAAAGCTTTATGCTATGAGCAACAAGGGCAATTAGCAAAAGCTTTAGAAGAAGCAAAAATTGGCGTTGATTTAGTCGAGCATTTTATAGATACACCTTATAAACAATTTATTAATGACACATATGAAAAGCTAAAAAAGAAAGCAGATGGGCGATAGCACCATCTGCTTTTTTGTGTACTAGTTTTAACAGTTCAACTAGTCCATTCAACATTTAAGTTTTCTGTATTCCCTATACTTACTATACCATTTCTTAAAGCGTTCCCATGCTTCATCAAAGTCAGGTTGGATGATTGAGATTTGCACCCATCCACGCTCTTTTAAATAAGCACTTTCGTAGTGTAAATGGAAACCATTCATCGCTGCAGCATCCGCCATACTCGTTAAAGATTCATCTGCTTTTAATGTAACGATCATTGGATAGCCTTCAGTTGTTAAGAAAGTGAAGTCTCCATCTATAGCTGCCTGTTGTAATTTTTTATATCTTGTTTGCAATAAATCGTAGCGATTTCCTTCAGTATAGGCTAATAGCGCGTTGTTAAAACTCTCCATCAACTGCGCTGGATAAGTAAATGGAATATTATGATTAGAATAATTGCCTAAATCAATATACGACGGAAGTTGCTCACTTTTTGCAATAACATGATTTGAAAATACTACGGCAATACCACTCAATGTGCCGACTGCCTTACCACTAACCGCTGTTGCTATAAATACTTTCTCCATTGAAAAACGATATGTTCCAAAAGAACTTACACTATCCATACATAGTTTCACATTATATGTCTCGCATAAATTTTGTACCATCTCTAGATTATTTAACATTCCAGTAGATGTTTCACCATGAGCCATTAATAGCCACTCAAAATCAGACTGTTTTAAAATACTTTCTAATTCTGCTTCATTAAAAGATTGGCCCCAATCATAACGTAACCAATCATGTTCTAAATGCCAACGCTCTGCTTGCTTTTGCAAGCGCTCACCAAAGGCACCGTTCGTAACAATTAATCCTCTTCCAGAGAGTTTGGTAAGCTGTGCAATCATTGCCTCATTCGCCAATGTACCGCTTCCTAACAGCAAGTGTGCATAACGTGCTCCACTTAATGCTTCCAATTTACTACGCACCTGACCTATCGTTCTAGAAAAAGAATAGGAACGATGAGATACTGGCGTCTTGAGTAATGGCGCTTGAATAGCATCTGTCAGTTGGACTGGTCCTGGATAAAAGGAGTAACGTCGTTGCTTAAAACGACCTGCTAATGATTTCTCATAGCGCTCAGTCGTTAAAACCATCGGGATAAACTTTGCATCATCTGTCCCAACTGGCTCTGAAAATGCCTCAAAACCCATTTGCATATACAATTTTTCTTCGCGTACAGTACCCGAGATAACCGCAGCTCCATAGCCATTTTCATAAGCATAGTCGATCAGAGCTCGTGTCAGCATAAAAAAGACACGTCCATTACGATGCTCCTTCTTAACAGCTAACAATCGTACCTCACAAAGCTTCCCTAATAAAGCATCTGCAGGTAATAACTTTTCCACTGGACCAATCTTTTTATCTAAAGAGAAAGGTCGAACATCTCGAAAAGCAACCATACCGACGAGCTCTTCATCCTTCAATACAACTAAGTACATATTTTCATGATGAAAAGCATCCACTCGTCGACCGCTAGGGTTTGGCTCATGCTGAGGGATTTCTTCTACAAATGTTTCGTAGTTAAGTTTGGCGATTTCATCAAATTCATGTTCTGTTTGCGCAATTTTACACCAATACATAGAAAAGCCCCTTTAACGTTTTACTATAATAACGAAATGTTTAAATAGAAGTTTCCATATTAATACTATTAGTTACAAAACAGGAATATTTTCTACTACTTTCATTTTATAGCTAAATGGCTACGAAAAAAAGGAGGTAATTTCCCATTTTGTATTATTGTGCGATTAATTCAAAATCACCTGAATTTGTTCGGGTTTTCACGATCGGATTTCCGTTACCGATTTCACCCACAATTCGATGATCTTTTTTCTCTTTAAAAGTCATACCAGAATATATTACTGTCGCATCTCCTGAATCACTCACGAAATCTACACTTAAATTATCTGCCTTGTTTTTCAATATTACAGCCGTATCTCCACTTGCAGTACTAAGCGTTATATTTTCATTCAATGTTTTTACTAATACCGCAATATCACCCGAGCTAGTTTTGGCTGTAATATCTCCTGATAAATAATCCGCCGCTATTTCGCCCGATGTACTATTCATTACTATGCTCTTTGCTTTTACATCCTGTGTGCCTACATCTCCACTAGTTGAAGTTAATTTTGCATCACCATCTACGGTAATGCTTTGACCTGTAATGTCTCCTGATGTTGAATCCATTATAACTTTCTTCGCTTGCATATCTCGGACGCTTATATCTCCACTAGAAGTAGTTAATTCTATGTCACCATCTACAGCAATATTATTCCCAGCTATATCACCTGAAGCGGTATGAATAGCTAACCCTTTCGTAGCAATATCTATATACGCTACATCACCTGAAGAAGTATTCACTGATATTTTTTCATACGTAGCTTTAGGCAATGCTACTTTTAAGTGGACTGACCCTCTATTGAAACTAAAAAAAGAGAATAATCTTTTAAATTTCGCTTCAGCTACAATAGTGCGATCAGTTTTCTTTACATCTAAATAAATTTTCTTTGCCAAATTAGGAGTTGCTCTTCCTGATATAGTGAAAACCGCTTTATCCCCTTTACTTTCAACGACTTCAATGTCAATCGACGAGCTTAACAAATCAATCTCATCTATATCTGTTACCACAATCTCCTTCTCGATAATCGCATTTTTCATTTTAAATCCAGTAAAGTAATAAAAGCCACAAACTATAATTATTGCTATTAAAAATATACTTACCAATACTTTCTTCACAACAGCACCTCTTTCCTTTATTTTACTATACCAAAAAGAAAGATATACCATATCAGACCAGAGATGTATTTAAAAAAGGTCGCTAGATGTAAAAAAATCCTGCTCTAAGTTATACTAGAGCAGGCTTTCATTAAGTACATTAAATTTCAGTTAGTTCTTGTGATGTTTCAGTGTTATAAACATCTTTATCTAATTCACCTGTCAAGCGTGCAGTTGCAACACCTGCAGTCATTGAACCATTTACATTTAACGCTGTACGACCCATGTCAATTAATGGCTCAACAGAAATTAAAACGCCTGCAAGAGCTACTGGTAAATTCATCGCTGATAAAACGAGAATTGCAGCGAATGTTGCACCACCGCCAACACCTGCCACACCGAATGAGCTAATTGCTACTACAGCAATCAATGTTAAAATGAAGGATGGTTCTAATGGGTTAATTCCAACGCTTGGAGCAATCATAACAGCAAGCATAGCTGGATAAATACCTGCACAACCATTTTGACCAATTGACAAACCAAACGAACCTGAGAAGTTTGCAATCCCTTCTGAAACACCTAAACGATTTGTCTGTGTTTGAATATTAAGTGGTAATGTACCTGCACTCGATCTTGAAGTGAAAGCAAATAATAATGTCGGCGCTACTTTTTTTACATAAGTAATTGGGTTTAAACCTGACGCAGTCACAATCAATAAGTGAACAATGAACATTACGAACAACGCTACATATGAAGCGATAACGAATTTCCCCATATTATAGATTGCACCAAAATCTGATGTTGCAACTGTTGCTGCCATAATAGCCAAAATACCGAATGGAGTTAAACGTAAAACAATTTTCACAACACCCATTACTAGTGCATAAATTGCATCAATTCCAACTTTTATTGTATCGGCTGTCTTTTCGTCCTGACGCTTAACTGCTAAATAAGCAAATCCTAGGAACGCTGCGAAAATAACAACTGCAATTGTTGAAGAAGAACGTGCACCTGTTAGATCTAAAAATGGATTAGCTGGAAGCAAATCTATAATTTGTTGCGGTAATGTTTTTTCACTTATATCTGCTGATTTCGCAGTAATATCTTCACCACGTTGCATTTCCGCATCACCTTGTACAATTTGCGATGCATCTAATTGAAAACCTACTGCTGAAGTAATACCTACTGCCGCAGCTACTGCCGTCGTGCCAACTAATATGAATAAAATAAGTCCAGCCATTTTACCAAAGTTTTTGCCGATAATCACTTTCGTAAACGCCGAAAGTATTGAGATAAAGACTAATGGCATTGCAACCATTTGAAGTAATTTTACATATCCCGAGCCAATGATACTAAACCATCCAACAGAATCCACCAATACTTGTGCGTCAACTCCATACGCAAAATGTAAGATTAAACCGTATGCAATTCCTAAACCAAGTCCAGCAAATACCCGCTTTGAAAATGATATATTTTTGCGGTGCATAATAACTAATAAACCAATGAGTAGTAAAAGTACTACAACATTGAGTAATGTCAATAAAGTATCCATAGTAAATCCTCCTATAAAGAATAACAGAATGATAAATATATAGAATACCATAAACCATTAATACCTATTGGTCAAGTAGGTTTTAAAGAAACTTGTAGGTAGACTTTATATTCTTCTTTCTTGCAGATTTATAAGATATACTAAAGAAAAGAAATAATGGAAGAAGGTGTAGCGTATGGTTGTAACATTCTTTTCATTTATGGTATCCCTCATCTTATCGTTGAACATCTTATTAGCAATCCCCATTATATTTTTAGAACGACGTGAGCCTTCCTCGACATGGGCTTGGATATTAGTCCTTTTCTTTTTCCCAGTAGGCGGTTTCATACTATATTTATTATTAGGTCGAAAATTACGTAAAAAGCACCTTTTCCGATGGGAAGGTCGCAAGAAAATTGGGATTGAAAAACTAATCGATTATCAAATGGAGGCAATTGAAGATAGTACGTTTGAATACCGTTTAGATGATGCAGCTCATTATAAAGATCTTATCTATATGCACCTCAGTTCAAATCATGCCGTACTAACACAAGATAACTCTGTGAAGATTTATTCTGATGGTGCTGAAAAATTTAAAGCCTTGCTAAAAGATATTGAAGCTGCAAAGGACCATATCCATATTCAATACTATATTTTCAAAATGGATAACTTGGGAAGACATATATACAATGAATTAATAAAGAAAGCAAAGCAAGGAATACAAGTAAGAGTATTATATGATGAGATGGGTTCTAGAGGAGTACACAAACGACATTTCAAGGAGTTGATAGAGGCCGGTGGTGAAGTGGAAGTATTTTTCCCATCAATTTTACCTCTCATTAACCCCCGTTTGAATTACCGAAATCATCGCAAGCTCGTTATAGTGGATGGTCGGACTGGATACATCGGCGGGTTTAATGTCGGTGATGAGTATCTTGGATTAAACAAAAAATTTGGTTACTGGCGTGACACACATTTACGTATAGAGGGAAGTTCTGTACATCCACTTCAAACTCGCTTCATTCTAGACTGGAATCAAGCATCTGATAACCAGGATATTGAATATTCTGATCGATACTTCCCTACTTTTTCTCGTAAAGGTGAAGTTGGTTTGCAAATAGTTTCTAGTGGTCCTGATTCAGAATGGGAACAAATTAAAATCGGCTATGTAAAATTAATTGGTATGGCTAAGAAGTACGTTTATATTCAAACACCATATTTCATTCCTGATGATAGTTTTATGGATGCAGTTAGGATTGCTTGTTTATCAGGAATTGATGTGCGTATTATGATTCCTAACAAACCTGATCATATGTTTGTTTACTGGGCAACCTATTCATATATTGGGCAACTCATTAAAGCTGGGGCTAAAATCTACATTTATGAAAATGGCTTCTTGCATTCAAAAATGATTGTTATTGATGATGAAGCCTCCACAGTAGGTACAGCTAATATCGACTTCCGTAGCTTCAAACTGAATTTTGAGGTAAATGCATTTATCTATGATCGAGAAACTTCCCATCAATTAGCAGAACTATTTGAGCAAGATATGCAGTTAAGTACAGAATTAACACCTGAAAGATACGCTAACCGTTCTCGTATTATAAAAATGAAAGAATCAATATCTCGGTTACTATCACCAATTTTATAAACAATAAAAGCCTTCTGAATTTATATTCAGAAGGCTTTCCTATTGTATAGTATTTTATTTTTCGATTTCTAAGTATTCTTCTAATGTACTTTTATTTTTATAGATATCCTTAGCAATATCTTTACCTACATAACGGAAATGCCAAGATTCATGCATATAACCTGTAACATCTTCTTTTCCTTCTGGATAGCGCATGATAAACCCATATTTATGGGCATTTTTTTCAAGCCATTGCCCTGCTGCAGTTGCACCGAAACCTTCATCGGCAAAAAACTGTTCATTTCCTACCTCACCGATATCAAAAGCTAACCCTGTTTGATGTTCAGAATAACCAGGACGGGCACTATATGTATCTGCTGCCTCTTTGCCATCCCTACTTACATAATTCGCATACAACTCAACTTGACGATCATAAGAACGATAAGTACTAAAAGCATTAAAAGTATATCCTTCAAGTACAGCAGCAGCATTTAATTCTTCAAAAGCTGCACGTGCTTCAGGATCTTCACCTGGAGCAAAATCAGCAGGTAAAGGATACCTTTTACTCGCGATTAACAGATCGCTTATATAAGTTGCTTCTTTAGGAAGTTCTTGTCCCACAATATAGCCACCAGCATCACGTTCTACTTCTTGTTCATTTTTTTGGGGATCTTTCTTTTCTAAATCCTCTTGGAATGTTTCAGTTGTTTTTGATGATTGTTCATCCTTATTTTCGGTATTTTCATTTCCACAACCTGACATCATTAGCGCAAAAACGGCAAATGAAGCCATCATCTTAAATGGAAATTCGATATGGTTATTTTTACTCATTACAAATCGATACCTATCCTTCTTTTGTATATTTTTCATCATTTTATAGTGATCCTTTTGAATTACCAATTACCAATTCTCTTTTATATAGACGATTTATTTGCAGTAATGTTTCGTTTAACAATAAAAACGATATCTAGCAATCGCAAGATACCGTTTCATAATAAGGTTATATGAAATTCACTACTAAAATTGCTAAAGTAGCTACACCGAAGAAAATAGACATTCCTCGCATCCATTTAGCCTCTTTTTCAAAACCTTTTTCCTTAAAATCTTTTGCTCTAAATCCATTTGTCACGGTGAACATTAATGTCATGAAAAGTATAGCTACATTAAAATTCTGTTTAATGATGAAATATAGAGCCAATAAACTCGTAATGACAACAAGTACACCCGTAATTTGTTTTGCTTTCAAAGTATTTTCCTCCAAAAAAATCGGGACACTATCTGCCCCGATCATTGTATTACTATTCTGCTGCTTTTTCTGGATGTTGCGAATAGAACTTACGACCAAGGTATGTTTGGAATATTAAAATCGCACCGCTGACAGACCAATAAAGTGGTAATGCTGCCATACTAGAGAATGAGATGAACATAATCATAATTGGTGAAATATACATCATCAATTTCATTTGCGATTTTTGCTGTTCAGGAACCGTCCATAACGATACTTGTGCTTGAACGAAATAAATCGCACCAGCAACCAATGTCATAATAATATCTGGTTTACCTAGGCTAAACCATAAGAATTGATGGGCTTGAACCTCAGTTGAATAAAGGATTGCATAATAAAGACCCATGATGATTGGCATTTGTATCACTACTGGTAAACAACCCATATTCAATGGATTGACTCCATGTTTACGATATAAACCCATCATTTCTTGTTGCAATGCCATTTGTTCTTCTTTTGTTTTTGCTGCTTTTAATTTCTTTTGGATATCATCCATTTCAGGCTTTAACTTATCCATCTTTGTCTTCATACCTTGTTGATGCTTATAGTTTTTAAGCATAAACGGCATCAAGATAAGTCGAATAAGAACCGTAATTAAGATGATTGCCAATCCGTAACTATCTGTAAATAACGTATTTCCAAAGAAATCTAAAACAAATTCCATTGGCTTTACGAACAAGCTATAAAAAAAGCCTTCTTGGTTTTTCACTGAATCACAACCAGCTAGCACAAATGGCGCTAAACCAAGCATTGAGAGTAACCCAAGTTTCTTCTTCAATTTTCTCACCTACAATTTCTCAAACTATAGTGAAGTATACCTTAAATATATAGTACATATCAAATCAAAGAAGAAGCAAACTATCAATATTTTCAAATATTTCGGTCTGGCAGTTGAAAACGAAAGTACTCGTGATTTGGTTGATCCCTAAAGTGCTTAGGAGTCAGCCCCACATACTTCTTGAAAATACGTGTATAGTAGCTCTGGTTACAGAAGTGAAATTGCTCTGAAATATCTGAAATACTTTTATTTGTATGCCTTAAGTAATACTGCGATTCTTCAACACGTCTTACGTTCAAATACTCTACTAATGTAATTCCCACATGCTCCTTAAAAATACGCGACAGATGGCTTGTACTGATTGTAAAGTACAAAGCAATATCTTCTACAGATAAGTCTGTCTCCACCTCATCATCGATAAACATAATGACTTTATTGACGGTTTGATGCTTGTAAGAAGGTTGTTTTCTTTCAGAAATCACATAAATATAGAACTCTATTAAATCATCCGCAAACTGCAAAAATTCTGCATCATTCATACGTTGATCAATCATCTCAACGCAAGCGGCGTTAAAGGCAAATGCCTTTTTAGATGGTGCCTGGTTTTCAATAAGCCTTCTGGTGACAACTGATGAAAGTACAACAAAATAATGCCTGATTGCTCTGAAAAAATGTTTCCCTGATCGCTCTGATAATATATCGATTAGACGACGCAAAGATTCCTTAGAAGCTTCAGCCTCTAATTGATAAATCTCTCGCAACAATTGGGATTCAATTTCAAAAAATCTTTCAATACCCTCATAACGGTTCATCGTTTCAATCTCTTGGAAATACCTCTTTGAAATAGCTTCTGAAATAGAATATTGGTGTTGTAGCATATACTCCCCATCTTTCTACAATATGCGCATGTTTTATAATAGACTTTAAATAACTATATAACGAAATTGGTAATATGAAAATAGTTTTATGCCTTTCTAAGCAAAATTTGTAAAAAAAGATATTATAGGTCGTTATTCTCACTAATTTTACAGGTGAATTATATATATTATACATAATTTATCCATTAATAATAATTAAAGGGTATATTTTTTATTCATATTGGCATGTAAGCTACAATTCTTTACAAACTCTTATGACAAAACTATAGTATGAACTAAGCATAGTATGTACCTTTTGTTTCACCCAAAATTCAACAAATAATTTTTCAAAATTCCAATCATTCTATTTACTTAAATTCCTCTTTAAACTATAGTAAAATGTTAGGAAAGAACTTAAGAATGGAAAGAAACGGGGTAAGGATTTATGGATCCACGATCTATCGAGGAATTGATACAGATTATTAAGGAGTTTTTCCCTGATAACACTTCAATCGTTATTTCAGATACTGAAGAATACTTATATTATCAGCCAAGCAAAAAAGTTGATTTGAAAATCAAACCGGGTGATTTAATCCCTGAAGGTTCAGCAACTCACCAAGCTCTTCGTTACGGACAAAAAATCAATTCATTTATCGAACCTGAAGTGTTCGGCGTTCCTTACTATGGAATGAGTATTCCGTTAATGGAAGAAGGAGAAACCAAAGGGGCTATTACAGCTATTTTTCCACAAAAGCCATCTCCTTTCCTTACAAACTACATTACGATTAAAATTGATGACTGTTGGTACCCTGTCAAACATAAAGAGGTTATCTATTTAGAAACCCAACTACGCAAGACTTTTGTGAAAACAATGCACAAAGAAGGCTACCATCGTTTGAACTTAAGTGATCTAGAGCTTTTCTTATCTCCGGACTCTTTCATCCGTTGCCATCGTTCATACATTGTTAATATCGATTTTATTGAAGAAATCCAACCAGATTCTCATTCAACCTTCTTATTAATTATGAAAGATGGGACTAGAATTCCTGTCAGTCAACGTTATGCAAGCTATTTCCGTCGTTCACTGGGATTCTAAGTAAACATAAGAAAAAGCTGTCTTTTAAGGCAGCTTTTTCTCGTTCATGCGCTTTTTTTCTCTTTCGAGCCAGTTTTAAGCCTTTTCATGCTTTTTTCGAGCAAATGTGACAATTCGATGATAATATAAAAAATAGGTATAATATTCATTCCTGGCTATTTTATAGAAATAGAATTTTTACGTAATAATGATTAAAAAGCATTCATTAAGCAGAGAGGATGATAGTAATGACAGTAAAAATCGAAGAAAGACTTCGTCATGCAGAACTTGCGAAAAAAGTAATTACAGCTGAGGAGGCTGCATCTTTCATTCAAGATGGTATGGCACTAGGTCTAAGTGGCTTCACACGTTCAGGAGACGCAAAAGCAGTACCAATGGCTTTAGTAGAGCGCTCTAAAAACGAAAAGTTCAAAGTTGATGTATATACAGGTGCATCTCTAGGATCTGATATCGATACTATTATGTCTGATGCTGGTATTATTGGTAAACGCGTACCTTTCCAATCTGATAGCGCTATGCGTGGTCATATTAACAATGGTGACATGTACTATATAGATCAACATTTATCTATTACTGCTGAGTACTTACGTCAAGGCGCTATGAAAGGCGTAGACGTAGCTATCATTGAAGCAGTAGCAATTACTGAAGATGGTATGTTAATTCCAACTACTTCTGTTGGTAACTCACCCATTTTCGTTAAAACTGCAGATAAAGTAATTATCGAATTAAACCTTGCTTCTTATCCAGCTCTTGAAGGTATGCATGATATCTACATTCCAGATAACCAAGGTGAACGTGGTCCAATTCCACTGTTAAATGCTTCTGATCGTATCGGTACAATCGGTATTCCTTTAGATTTAGATAAAGTCGCTGGTATTGTCATTACAAATCAAGAAGACTCTGAATCTGCAATCGTACCACCAGATGCTGAAACAGATCAAATCGCTTCTCACTTACTTGGTTTCTTACGTAACGAAATCAAAGAAGGACGCTTAACTGAAGAACTTGCTCCAATGCAATCAGGTGTAGGTTCAGTTGCAAACGCAGTGCTTCACGGTATGTTAGATTCTGAATTCAAAGATTTAGAAGTTTACTCTGAAGTTTTACAAGATGCTGTATTCGACTTAATCGATGCTGGTAAAGTAAAATTTGCTAGTGGTTGCTCTACAACACTTTCTCAAGAGAAAATGGAATCTGTTTATCACAATTTAGAAAAATACAAAGAAAAAGTATTATTACGTCCACAAGAAATTTCTAACCATCCAGAATTAATCCGTCGTATGGGATTAATCGCGATTAATACTGCTCTTGAGCTTGATATTTACGGAAACGTAAACTCAACTCACGTAAGCGGAACGAAAATGATGAATGGTATCGGTGGATCAGGAGACTTTACACGTAATTCTCGTGTATCTATCTTTGTTACTAAATCATACGCTAAAGGCGGCAAAATTTCTTCAGTAGTACCATTCGTATCTCACGTTGACCATACAGAACATGACGTAGATGTAATTGTAACTGAACAAGGTTATGCTGATTTACGCGGACTTGCTCCTCGTGAACGTGCAGCACTAATTATCGAAAACTGTGCTCACCCTAAATTCAAATCTGCATTAAATGCATATGTAGAAGAAGCAAATGCACGTGGAGGACAAACTCCTCACGTATTAGAAAAGGCTTTTGAATTCCATACAAACCTTGCTAAATACGGTCAAATGCTTACTCCAGAACTTGAAGAAGTAAAATAATAATTCAGTTCTAAATTGCTTACTAAAAGAGGTTGTTCAAATCTTGGAAATTCCAAAGATTTGGGCTCCTCTTTTTTGTATTCATTGATACTAAAAAATAGAGCCAACCGCAAATCAATTACGGTTGGCTTTTACAATATTATTTTTTTTTATCATCTGCAGGCTGTTCGGGATCATCAAAAGAATTATCTTGTCCATCATCCTGCACCTCTGCATTATAATATTGAACGCTTGTTAGCGCCCCTTCATCTACCATTCTAGAATCACCCTCGTCATAAGGGTTTGGGTGTCCTGCTTCAGTTAGCTCAGAATAATTGTGTTTTTGCGCTTCAATAAATGAATTAACTTTTACCTTTGTATTATTGAACGCCACTACCGCTTTATCACGGTTTTCTTTTTTTCGGAAATATGCATATGCACCTGCTGCTATGCCAGCGATAACTAAAGATTTACCTTTTGCCATTGAACATCATTCCTTCCAATATTTTGTTTAATCATACTATGTTATTTACCTTATATCCAAATAACTAAACATGATATTGCAATTCACCTTGCAAAATACTATTTTTTTCGTTTACACACCATATCAATATGAGGCAAACATTCCATAATATATTCCTCCGAAACAGCCTCAAATCCAAACGCACCATAGAATTTTTTTAAATAGGCTTGAGCCTCTATAAATAGGTCTGCTTCAGGCCAATTACGTTCTAGAATCGCCATTACTCTTTTTATGAGTTCTTGTGCTAGCCCTGTTCCTCTGGCTTCTGGTAAAACGATTACTCGTCCAAATGAAGCCATTTCAAATTTTTCGCCTGGTGGTACAACTCGTGCATAAGCAATTAGTTTGCCGTCCTTTTCATATGTTACATGTACACAATTTTGATCATGGTCATCCAGATCTGCATAATATGCCTTTTGCTCAACTACAAATACGTTTATGCGCAATTGCAGTATGCGGTATAGATCTGTTGTTGTTAACTCGTCAAATGTCTGTTCTTTCCATGCCATTATATATCACTCCTTAGTATTCATTATTCCACATTTTCTATACCTTTTCGACCCAATTACTACTTAGTAAATAAAAAAATCGGACAATTTTGAAATAGGTTCAAGAATAGTTCACATTGCTTTTCCCACCCTATTCAAAATGATTTTAAAGTTCTCTAAGAATATTACACCTAGAGATAATTAATATTATTTTCCACCTTATGCCCTCAATAATAAACGCATTTCTAGTACTCTCTTCATGATTAATGGCCATTAATCATGAAGAGAGTACATTTCATTTGCGAAAAAAATCCGAACACTGTATATTTAAATAAGTAAGTGAACACTTACTAACTTTTTTTCTTGAGGGAGAGATATTATCATGGCAGAACGTGTAGTAGTCATTACAGGAGCAGGTAGTGGAATTGGTCGCTCCACAGCAATTAAATTTGCAAGTAAAGGGGACAAAATAGTTGTAGCCGATTTCAACGAAAAAGGTGGACAAGAAACCGTTGATATGATTAAAGCTCAAAATGGCGAAGCTACTTTTGTAAAAGTTGACGTTTCTAAATTCGACCAAGTAGAGGCAATGATAGAAAAAACTGTAGAGCTGTATGGCTCTTTAGATGTGGTATTTAACAATGCCGGAATTGGAAAAATTATTCCATTCTTAGATTACACAGTAGAAGATTATGATCGCGTTATTGGTGTTAATCAGCATGGTGTATTCTACGGCATGCTAGCAGCTGGTCGTAAAATGCGTGACCTTAATATTAAAGGTGTAATTATCAACACAGCTTCGGTATTTGGATATCTATCAAATCAATATACATTTGCTTACCAAGCATCTAAAGGTGCCGTACGTATGATGTGTCAAACAGGTGCACTTGAATTAGCACCATATGGTATTCGTGTTGTAGGTGTTGCTCCAGGAACTGTTGATACTCCAATCGTACAAGGTTACAAGGATGCTGGTCTAACTGATAAATTAAAAGGTAATCAAATGCGCGGTGATTTAATCAAACCTGAAGCTATTGCCAATGCCGTTTATCTGCTATCATTGGAAGAAGCAGATGTTATTAACGGAAGTGTGGTAATGCTTGATGACGGATACGCATCATTCAAATAAACAAACAAAAGGTGCTTTAACAAAGCAAAAAATTATAGTAGAAGCGAGAAACCTTTTTTATAAACAAGGCTTTGATGCTACTTCTACGTCCCAAATTGCTAAAACAGTCGGTGTTTCAGAAGCTGCATTGTATAAGCATTTTAAAGGTAAGATGGCACTATTACTTGCAACAGTAGAACCTGCACGTTCATATGACAAAGAGGAAAGCTATTATGCCACCCTTTCTAATATAGATTTAATAGGTGCTTGGACTGATCAAATAATAGCGACAGTTTTCCATAATCGTCCTCAGTATTCAATTATTTTCTCAGAGTCTCCAAGACATCCTGAACTATCCGAAAATTATATTCGGCACATTCATCAACTAACAAATGCCGATAAAGAGTTGTTAAAACGTATGGATGAAGGAAAGTTACCAAGGCTCGACCTTATTCTCTTTCAAGTAGGATTGATTGGTTCATTTCTTGCAATGCTAACGCATAAAAGTATTTACGAACCCAATCTTAACCTACAAGAAATACCTAAAGATATTCACCATATACTTTTGAGCATAGTAGAAGGAAAACTGTTTCACCAGTAAATAAAAAAAGCTCTCAGTTTTTACTGAGAGCTCTTTTATTCTATTCATTTACATAAAAAGTATCAATTTCTTCAACTTTTGGCTTTCTTACAAAACTCATGATTGCTGCAATATAAAATAGAATTGCAGTTAGTGAGATAATTCCTGCACATACACCTGCCAATATAAAGAAAGTGCCTGCTACATTTTGTTTATCACTCTTTCTAATATACACAACACCTAAAATGCCTAACACAAGCGATACTACTAATAGAACAACACCAAGCCATCCAAAAGCATTTATGTAAGTTGGCATATTATCAATTAAAGTAGTTGCCGCTTCAATCTCTCCTGCAGTTAAATTAGGATCATTTTGCATATCTGACAATACTTCATCTGTGAATGTTGAATCATTCGCAAATGTTGAGATACCGAACATCAATATAGCAAGTGCAATAATTACAAATACATTTAATACAGAACCAATAATACCTAAAGCCATTTCTCCAGTTCTCTTCATCTAATCACCTCTTAATTATCATTTCTACTTACTATACGGTTTTCCTTTAATTTGGTTTCACTTTTATTAAAAACAGCCCACTAAATTTTTTAGTGAGCTGTTTCGTTAAACCTACTGTTCAATTGTATGAAAGTAATTATATTTTAATGTCATCATATGCGTTAGATTTTTCAAAAGCGGCTACTACATAAGTGCAAACAGCTTCAATCTTAAAATCTTTTTCTCTAGCATAATCAGCTGCACGATCTAATAGTTTTTTAGCAACACCTTGTCCACGTAATTTTTCGGACACAAATGTATGGTCAACAACCATAATATCCCCTAATTTTGTCCAACAAATTTCCGCTAAAAGTTCATCATTTTCTTTGTACTCAAAAGCAAATTCTTCGTTGCCACGATTATTAAATTGAAATTCCATATTACACACCCCTTTTTTAATTTAGTGTAGCACAATTTATTCTGACAGTGTTAGCGGTCGCAATTTCGCTTCAATTTTTTCACGTTGAGACTCCAAGAATGGTGGTAATGCTAATTGTTCCCCTAAACTTTCAAGAGGTTCATCTGATGTAAAGCCCGGCTCATCTGTTGCTAATTCAAATAAAATACCATTTGGTTCACGGAAATAAATTGACCGGAAATAAAAACGCTCTACTTTACCTGAAGTATGGAAGCCATGCTCTCTCAACTTTTCTTCCCATAAATCATATTCTTCAAAAGTATTTACTCGGAAAGCGACATGGTGTACACTTCCTCTGCCTGGACGTTCACGTGGAAGGTCTGGTCGCTCTTCAATATGCACTTCAGCACCGGCACCACCCTGACCTGTTGTATAGACAATAATATCCGGCATATTAGGTATAGCTGATGGATATGTTCCCACTTTTTCAAACCCCAAAACTTTCGATAATACGGTTTCAGTTGGCCTAGCTATATGGACAGTTAATGTTACAGGCCCTAACCCAACTATTGCATACTCAGCTGGTATATCTGTTTCTGTCCATTCTTTTCCATAAGGTACACCTTCCCCATTATCTACTACAAGCATTAATCGTGAGCCTTCAAAATCCCGAAATGTTAGCGTTTGGCGGCCAAAGCGCTCCATCACCTCATCATGCTCTACATCTAATTCTTTAAAGCGACTCAACCAATATTGTAATGCTTCTTTAGATTTTATTCGAAAAGCAGTGTTGTTAATACTTGAAACTCCTGGATAAGTACGACCTGCTACTGGAATATCAAAATACGTCATATCTGATCCAGGTGTACCGACTGCATCTGCGTAAAATAAATGATATGAAGACGTATCGTCTTGATTAACTGTTTTTTTCACAAGACGCATCCCTAAAATTTTCGTGAAAAAATGATGGTTTTTTTCTGCGCTAGCTGTAATTGCTGAAACATGGTGAATTCCTGCTAAATGTAATGACATATAAAATGCCTCCTATTATATAAAAAATCGCTTTAAATATATCTCGAATTCGAGATATTTATTATTCACATATTATCACTCTAATATATCGATTGCAATTACAATGCTCAATTAATTTTCCACCATATAAAAAGACAACTCCATACCGATGGTACGAAGTTGTCTCTTAAATTGGCATTATCAGCACTTAGTTAAAAATACCACTAATACCGTCCATTATATTTTGGAAAAAGTTTTTTACACTTGCCCAGAAGCCTGTATCGCTCTTAATATCTTCTGTAATACTACCTAGTTTATCTTTTATTGTACTACTTAAGTCTTCTAACTGGCTTCCCCATTTACTAAAGTCGATATCTAAGTTACTGATTTTATTCATCAAATCAATTAGTAATTGACGATCCTTATCGCTTAAATTAATCTCTAATTTGCTAAGTTGTTCGTTTACTATCTTCTCAACATCTTCTTTTGTAGCTGGTTTTTGTTCTGCAATTTGCTTTTTAATTTCAGTTAATAATTGACTTACTTTCTCATCATCAACACCTGAATTTTGTGCTAAATCTGTTGCGACAGAAAGTTCTTCATTCGCCACATCTGTACGTTCTGTGTCAAGCTTTTCTCCAGTAGTTACTTCATATGCTTTATAAATTCCTACAAGTGCAGAGTGTCCTGTAACTGCTTTTGGAGCTGCTACTTCTACTACTGCATCTTCAATACCAGCTGTTAACATAGCATTTGAATACATATCTGATGTTACTTGCGTGATATTTTGTGGTGTTACGATATTAATGACTAATCCCGCTCCAGCATCTTTACGCGTAATCTTCGCTGATGAATACATGCGAGAACGTGCATCACCATCTGAGATGTACTTTACTAAATCCGCACCTGTTACTGTAATCTCTTCTACTTCCGCTTCACTTGCTACATCTAGACTTTTCTTTACACTTTCTTTTTCTGTATCTGATAGGTTACCACCGTAAACAACGATTGGCACTCCTAATTTTTCATTAATCCCTTTTTTTGTTGAAGTATCAGTTGTGCTTGCAAAACTAATAGATGGTGCTACAACTGAAGTTATTAAAAACATTGCCGTTAAAACGGCTAAAAATTTCTTCTTCATCTTTTCTTCCTCCTTCATTTACATGTCATTCATATACATTATTAGAGTCGATTTTTTCATAATGATGCGTTCAAGAACAATTATTAGTAATGAGACATAGGAAAACTGATCATGTAACTACATTATTGCATTATTTTGATGGCAATTGCTGTAACTATAATTTAATTTTCTCACCTCTATGTATTAATACGAAAAAAAGGAGCAAAAAGTTTCTGAAAGTATGGAAACTTTCTACTTTTGCTCCATCAATTTTAGTCTTTAAGTTCTGTCCAGCCATCTACTTGCGTAATTCGACCGGCTTTCATTAATGTTCCTAAAGCACGTTTAAATGCTGCTTTACTCATATGGAACATCTCTTTAATTTCCTCAGGTGACGATTTATCTCCGAATGGCATTTTACCGCCAACTTCTTGCAAGTAAGCGAAGATTTTTTCAGCGTCATCTGATAGACGTTCATACTTACGTGGCAACATTGAAGCATTGATCGTACCATCTTCTTTCACTTCAATTACACGTACTGAGATATCTGCACCAAGGCGAGGCTCTGCATTACGCTCTGATTCGTGTACGAAAATACGATAAGGCTTATCTACGCCAATAAGGAAAGTTCCAACTGGCAATAAACGATACGGACGAGCAATAATATTTTGGTTGAAAAGTTCTGGTTCTGCATCTTCATACAATTCCAATACCTTTTCTTCTGTAGCAAGTCGTCCGAATAACCCTCCATCACGATCTGTGCGCAACGTGATGAATAAATGATTACCTGGCTCTGGCCATAGCGGCTTAAGCTTCGGTAAATCTTCCGCTGGTACCAATACTTCTCTTGAAGTACCAATATCAACATAAGCACCATCACGATCTTTTACATGTAATACGCGTGCCCAGCCGTATTCATCTTTATTAATATGAGGTATAGCTGTTGTAGCTGATAGATTTCCTCTACGGTCAGCGAATAAAAATACCTCAATTTTACTGTTTAATTCTAAAGGCTCCGTTACTTCCGAAATATTAAGTGGAATATCAACAAAATCATTAGTAAGAATATACTTTGAATCTTGTTTTTCTTTCACAAATAGTTTAACGATATCGCCTGATTGTAATTCTGCCATACATCTAGCTCCCTTCATATGACATATCATTCACTTTGCTGAGTTTTTAACTCCTCAAGCTGTTGAATAAATGCAGGATTTTCTTCCATTACTTGTATAAGATCTGCAATACGGTCTATGGAATTCCAACTCAAATGATGCTCGATTCCTTCAACATCATTGTAAATTCGTTCTTCATCTACACCAATTAGTCTTAAAAAATTCTCTAGTAGATCATGTCGTTCTACTAAACGCTTGCCTAGCTTGGAGCCTTTAGGGGTCAACATGAGGCCTCTATAACGTTCGTACACTAAGTAACCATCTTTATCAAGCTTCTGAACCATTTTGGTAACAGAGGAAGGAAGAACTGACAATGCTTCAGCGATATCCGAAACGCGTGCATAGCCCTTTTGATCAATTAATAAATAGATTTGTTCGATGTGGTCTTCCATACTCGGTGTCGGCATCTCATGTCCCTCTCTTTCCGTATCCTACTCTATAGTTTACTACAAGCACTAATAAAACGTAACCTATAACAGAGGATTGTCTTTTAATGTCCAGATTTATGGCTGACAATGTGAATTGCATGAATAATTTGTCTATTAATTTGTTCGATACTATCGGGTGTCTTTAAAATAGCATACACTTTCTCACGTTCTTCTTTTGTTGTCACAAAGTGATTATCTAAATGATTTAACGTAATGGCACAAATATCTAATTCACATTTTTTACAGCGACAAAATGTTGGATAGTCAGGACCATGAATGGTGAATGACACAAGTCCCCGCACGATTTCTTCAGTTACGTTCAACAATTGCGCTTCTTCTGTAACTAGCGAGGTATTCATTTGTTCCGTCATATTATCTCTCCTTCAATTACTTCCGACAATTCCCTTATGTTTAGGTTTTTAAATAAGGGGAATTGTTTATGCATAACAACAAAAGGGGTGTTCCTAATGGGGAAACTGCTATGGTGGATTATCAGTATTTTAATCGTATTTTGGTTACTTGGCTTTCTTTTCAAAATTGGCGGTGGCCTCATCCACATTATCTTAGTTCTTGCAGGTATTCTGTTCTTCGTTCAGTTACTGGCAGGAAGGAAATCATTATAACATTCGAATGCCAATGCGTAAACGCATTGGCATTCGTTTTTTTATTGTGTTTTCGCGTATATACAAGTATCTCGCAATGCTTTACCGTTAGCAGAAAGGGAATCATTTTTAAAGATACCCTCTAACTGATACTGTGCTCGTTCAGCAACAGCCCGACTACGAATATTTTCAGTATCGCAACGAATTTCTATACGTGCTGCGTGTAACTCTTCAAAAGCAAATTGTGTAATTCGCTCGACTGCTTCTGTCATATAACCCTTACCTTCATGACGTACATCTAACCAATAGCCAATTTCAAATTTCGGAATATCCCAATCGATTTTGTGTAAACCAGAGCTACCTATAAATTCTCCTGTTTCTTTCAAAAATATATGCAATCTCAATTCTTTTCTAGCAAAAAAATCTGCAATAGCTAGCCGAATATTCTCTCTTGTCTCTTCAGATTTAGGCAAAGTTTGCGCCCAATGCATATACTGTTTTAATGAACCTGCTGATTGAATAATCGAATCCCAAACTACTTCGGCATCTTCCATAAGTGGCATACGTATTATCAATCTTTCAGAATTAAATGAATTAGGGAAGTCCCAGTTTTTTTCGAAACGAACTTCCTCTTTCACTTTTTCATCGTCCCAACTAACTGGCGTTGTTTTTCCTTCTAAAAAGTCTTCACGAGTGATGCCGTATGTGACAGCATCGTAATATGCATATTCTTTTGGCACAAACCATGCTTGTCTTAAATGTGCTTCTTTTAAGAAGCCAGCACGCTCAAATGTTTTTCGCATAGGGAAGTTATCTTGTCGTGTATGCCCTTCAAGACGAATTTTCTTTTCAGGCATACGAAATACATAATCTGATATAAGTCTTAATGCAGCAGTTCCATGCCCTAACCCTCGCCAATTCTCCGCAATACGTAAGTCAAAAAGGGGTATTTCATCTTGTAGATCATAGATTTTCACCATACCTACCTTTTCACCTTCATCGCTTTCTAACCAGAACGTCTTCACTTCTTCTGATTCGTAGCCACCCTCATCAATCGCTTTTTCAATTAGTTCACGACCAGGATGAGAATTGACGTGATACGGCCACGTATTCATCGTCATAAAATGAATTAACTGCTCCTGTTCCTCCATTGTCCACTCTATTAGTTTCACAACACTCGACCTCCGATTACACGATACCGTTATTTCTGCATGCGCATTAAACGTAACGAATTTAATACTACTAGTAGGGTTGCACCCATATCTGCAAAGATAGCAATCCAGAGTGTCAACCATCCTGGAATTATAAGAAGTAATGCTATCAATTTTAGCCCTAATGCAAACATAATATTTTCTTTAACAATTCGCAACGTTTTTCGACTAAGTCTTATCGTATATGGCAACTTTTCAAGGTCATCAGCCATTAATGCAACATCCGCTGTCTCTAATGCTGTATCTGTACCAGCACCACCCATCGCAATACCCACTGTTGCATTCGCTAAAGCAGGAGCATCATTTATACCATCACCAACCATAGCAACAGAACCATACTGTGACTGTAATTCCTTCATTGCCTGTAGTTTATCTTCAGGTAATAGTCCAGCACGAATATCTGTTAACTGAAGCTCCTGTGCAATCGCTCTAGCTGTAGGCTCAGCATCACCAGTTAGCATGACAGTATGTGCAATACCATTGGCACGAAGTTTTTGAATAACACTTACACTATTACTACGAACTTTATCCGCTATTGCTATAGAACCAAGGAAAGTTTCCCCAGACATTGCAGCAATGACAGATTTCCCTTCTTTTTGAAGATTGTTAATAGCAGATAGCATAGTTTTTGGAACACTTACGGTTTCTTGAATCCATGTTAAACTACCTACAGAAATACGTACACCCTCTATTTCTGCATAGGCTCCCTTACCTGTCACCGATTGGAATTGCTCGGCAATTGCTGGTTGTATCTTCTGTTCTTTAGCATATTGTAAAATCGCTCGAGCTAATGGATGCTGTGATGACTGTTCTACTGCAGCTACTAAACGAATCAAAGTTTCTTCCGTTACATGATCCGCCACTAATACATTTGTTACTTCAGGAACGCCGTTAGTTAATGTACCTGTTTTATCAAACGCAATTGCTTTTATACGCCCCAGTTGCTCTAGATGAACCCCACCTTTTATGAGCACTCCTTGTCTTGCTGCGTTTCCAATTGCAGTAACGATAGCCACTGGGGTTGAAATAACAAGCGCACATGGGCAACCTACTACTAAAACAGCCAACCCTTGGTATATCCAATGATTCCAATCTCCCAAAAATAGCGGCGTTACAAATGCCACTAATAGAGCGATTAAAATAATCAATGGTGTGTAATATTTTGCAAACTGATCTACAAACTTTTGGGCAGGAGCTTTTTCTGCCTGGGCTTCTTCTACTAAATGAATAATTTTCGCAATCGTTGTATCTTTTACATGCTTCGTAACAACGATTTCTAATGCGCCCTCTTCATTCAATGTTCCAGCAAATACTTCGTCACCTATTTCTTTCTTCACTGGAATGGATTCACCCGTAATTGGAGCTTGATTTACACTTGAAATACCACTTTGTACTTTACCGTCCATGGCAATCTTTTGACCGGGTTTAACAATTAAAATGTCACCAATTAGAATGTCCTCTGTAGCAAGTTCTACTAATTGATTTCCTCTCCGTACCATTGCAGTTGCTGGCGCAATATCCATCAAACTACTAATTGACTGTCTCGCTTTATTCATTGAATACGCTTCTAACGCCTCGCTAACAGCAAATAAAAAGACAACAACTGCCCCTTCTTGCCATTCACCTATTATTGCTGCTCCAATAATCGCAATCGTCATTAACGTTTTCATATCAAATTCTAACCGGATTAAATTTCTAAATCCCGTTTTGAAAATATCATATCCACCAATCACTATCGCTAATAAAAATAGCGCAATTGCTGGTAAATAATCATCACCTTTAAACGATGCTGCTAAATAGCCTGCTAAAACGAATACTAACGAAATACCAGCTAAGATATTTTCTTTCTTTTTAAAAAAAGGCGTATTTTTCTCAACCCTTCTGTCATCTGCGCGTTTAACTTTTATGCCATCAAAGGCACCTGCTTCTTCAAGTTGCTCTATTGATGCTTCTCCTATTACAGTGAGCTTAGCTGCTCCAAAATTCAATTGTACTTCTTCTACTGTAGAGATATTTTGAATGTTCTTCTCAAATTTTTTTGCACAACTTGCACAAGATAAATTCTGCAATCGATATTCCTGCTGCTCACTTTTCTTCAATGCAATCCCCTTCTTTCGAATGTTCATATGCAATTTTCACAAGCTGTTCAACATGGTCATCCGCAAGTTCATAATAAATTAGTTTTCCCTCGCGATGTGATTTTGCTAATGCATTATCACGTAAATAGCGTAAATGATGTGAAGCTGTGGCTGTGGATGAACCAATAATGGCTGCTACATCACAGACACACAAAGATTTTTCAATTGTTAATGCGTATAGAATCTTCAATCGTGTTTCATCTGAAAATGCTTTAAAGAATTGGGCTAATTTCTGCAATTCAGGAATTTGACTTTGTACTCGCTCTACCGCTTCTTCATGTACTTTAGTTACTTCACACAAATCTTTTTGCATCTTATACCTCCTCATTCAAATACCCATTTGATTGTTGATAACAGTATACATTTTTTACATATATTATTCAAATATCTGTTTGATTGTTCAAGACACTTTTTATTATTGTTTATATACAGAATATTCAATATAATTATAAAAAGGGTGTTAGGAGAGATTAGTTATGAAAAAAGGGCGATGGAATGCTATAACGGATGTCCCAAATGTACATGTTGGTCATATCACTCTACATAAGAAGATTGATGAAGAAGATACAATTTGCACTGGTGTAACAGCCATCTTACCTCATAACCAAAATCCATTTGAACAAAAAGTACCTGCTGCAAGTTTTGTGTTAAACGGCTTTGGTAAAACAGCAGGTCTTATACAAATAGAAGAGTTAGGGGTACTAGAATCACCTATCATGCTAACAAACACATTTAGTGTTGGTGCAGTTTTAGAAGGCACTTTGCAGCATATGTTGCAAGAAAATCCGTCAATTGGAGATTCTACTAGTTCACTTAATATTGTTGTTGGAGAGTGTAACGATAGTCATTTAAATAGCATGCGTTTAATGGCAGTTAGACCTGAACATGCACAAAAAGCAATCCAACACGCTGAGAGTGGCTATGTTCAACAGGGAGCTGTAGGTGCTGGTAAAGGTATGATTTGTTACGGTGTCAAAGGAGGAATTGGCTCCTCTTCTAGAATTGTAGAGAACGAAGATCAACCGTATACAGTTGGAGTATTATCCTTAACGAACTTTGGTAATGCACATGAATGCAAATTCGCTAACTGGCAACAGGAACAAATCGACAAACCAGATGGTTCAGTCATTATCGTCGTTGCCACCAATGCTCCAGTTGATGCACGTCAACTAAAACGCTTGGCTAAACGTGCTTCCATTGGCTTAGGTAGAACAGGTACACATATCCATAACGGTAGTGGTGATATTATTATCAGCTTTTCAAATGCATATACAATTCCACACACATCAAATTCAATGACTAAAGAATATTCAATATTACGTGATGATACAGACGTTATGAATAACCTTTTCCAAGCGGTGATTGAGGCAACTGAAGAATCTGTATACCAATCTTTACTACATGCTGAAACGACAACTGGACGGAAGAATCGTATAATTAGCAAAGGACAATTATAAAAAGGAAGCTTGGCATTTTTGCCGAGCTTCCTTTTGGTATTAAACGAATATTTGCCAACCAAGCGTTACGAAAACAATTCCTACAAATAATGTGAGTACTGGATACAATAGCATTGCCCGATAATCACGTTCTTCTATTAATTTTACAACGTCAAAAGCAAATGTAGAAAATGTAGTGAATGCTCCTAAAAAGCCAATTGTGAAGAATGAAGAAACCGTCGCTTGTTCAGCTCCTAAATGTAAAGCCATCCCCATTAATAGCGAACCAACACTATTTACAAGAAAGGTAGCTATAAAAAAGGGCTGATCCTTATGCTTCATCCACTCTATCACACCATAGCGAGTGATAGCACCGAGCCCACCACCTGTAGCAATTAATAGCCAAATCATAATCGTTCACCTGCTTTTACTTTTGGTGATGTACATAAGTAACCAAAAGAGGCTAAAGCAACGCAAACAGCTGTCATCATAATTGCATACAAGATAGCTAATAACGTGTTAGTCTGCATGAGAGCAAACCAACTTGCAGAAAAAGTGGAAAATGTCGTAAATGCTCCTAACATACCTGTTGTTAAGAGAAGTCGCAATGAATTGGATGGTTTGTATCGAATAAATAGCCCGTTTAGAATCCCTAATACGGCACTTCCAATACCATTGACAACCCACAACATCCATTCAGTGGGCACTGTTATAGTCACACAATAGCGGAGTATTGCTCCTATCATGCCACCCAGAGCTACCGATATTATTTCTACCATAATAAAACACCTTCTATGTTATTGAGCCTTTAATAATAATTTCTTACCGTTAGGCACATCACCTGTAATAATGGTTTCATGATACTTGCCATTAGCCCAATCGTCAACTTGGTCGTTATACCACTCAGACTTCATATGACCACTTTGCCCAGGTCCCACAATATGATAACCCTTCGATAAATCACTTAAATCTGCAACAAAACGCCAAGATGCCCCGTGATTTACATTACCATTGTCTTTGTTTGCAGCTGCTTGTACTGTAAATTTAGAACCTCCGATTGGTACTGGCTTTGGATTAAGTAATTTTGCTAGAATTGGAGAAGCTGCCGATAGTGGGTGGTTAAATGTTAACTGATGATAATCTCCCCATTGCCACTTTTTAAAACTCTTACCATACTCACCTTCAATATCTTTAATAGTTGTTTTAAAAGAATTATACATAAGTTGGTCAATTCCAGCGGCTTTTGTCACCCATGCACCTTGCTTTCCTGCAAAGGCTTGGCGTAAGATTTCATCTGTAATATTGTATTTTCCTGACATCATTTCATAAACGTCTTCTGGCAAATTGTCTTCAAACAATTCCTTCTGAACATTAATCATCCATAAATTGAAAACTAGCGGGGCACCCGATTCTTTTGAATCAACTTGATCCCAATCCTTCATCATTTTCAAAATATCCTTATATTCATTTTTACTATCTGATTTTTTTACTGAGCTAAGCATATCTCCCAAGAATTCACCCGCATATAAATTTTTCTGATCCATTTGCAGGTTTTCCATATCTTTTACAGTTAGCTTATTATTGTTTTCTAGCACTTCGTAAATTCGTTCAAAACGATATGGCTGTGCCCAGAAGCTCGTAATATGATATGGATATTCTTCCCCGACTATTTCATTGTTTGCTGTCGCAATAAAACCTTCCTTAGGGTTTACGACTTTTGGTAATTTGTCATAATCAATGTAACCTTTCCAGTCATATTCTTTTGAATCCCCTGGTACCGGTAATTGTCCATCACCTTTTTTACGAATTGGAATACGTCCATTTGCTTTGTAAGCAATCGTGCCGTCCTCTGAAGCAAAAACAAAGTTTTGTGCTGGTGCTTGGAAATCTTCTAAAGCTGTTTCAAATTGCTCCCAATTTTCTGCGCGATTCATATTCAGTATCGCTTGTAATTCCAGCGTTGGTTCTAGAGCTGTCCATTGCATAGAGAAAACCGCAGTTGGCTTTTCCTTTTTAAATGCTAACTCTGAAATAATTGGACCATGTCTTGTTTCTATCACTTCAAAGTCTACCGTTTTGCCACCTTTAATTTTGATAGGTTCATCACGTACTGTAGCCTTTTCCCATTTGCCTTCATATTTAAATTCAGTTGCATTACTTGGATTTGGTGTTTCGATATATAAATCCTGTGCATCTGGACCAACATTCGTCACCCCCCATGCTACCTTCTCGTTATGACCTAAAATAATTCCAGGTATCCCCGCAAAAATAACTCCACTTACATTTTGAGTTGGAGACTCCAAATGCATTTGATACCAAATAGATGGTGTACTTAATCCTAAATGAGGGTCATCCGCCAATAATGGCTTTCCTGACTCTGTTTTACTACCGGATACAACCCAGTTATTACTACCGTTAAATTCATGGGGTAGTAGCGATGCATCGAATTGTCCTGCAACATTAACAGGTGTTTTTTTATTAGCTGCAATAATTGACTTCGCATTTTCTGGATATTTAATGAATAACTCTTTAGCCTCTTCATCTGATAAATTGTTTAATGCCCAATGTCTAAACGCTAACATATCCCAATTTCCGCCTAAATCATAGGCCATATATTTACCAATTGTTAGTGAATCAACTGCTGTCCATGGTTCTGGTTCGTAGCCAAGCAAACGAAATTCATACGATAAAGTCCCCTCTTTCTTTGCCTGTTTCATAAATGCATTTACACCTTCAGCATACCAAGCTAAAACTTGCTTAGCCTCTTGTGAATAACCCGCTTCAGATTTTTCGGCAGCCGAGCGCAAACTAAATGTACGGAAGAACTTATCCGTATCTACTGCTGACTCACCTACGACCTCTGCCAGTCTACCGCTTGCCTGCCTTCTCGCTAAATCCATTTGGAATAATCGATCTTGAGCTTGCACAAAACCTTGCGCTCGATATAAATCTGCATCCGATTTAGCTGTAAGATGTGGTACTCCTTTGTCATCTCTTACTACTTTCACATTTTCATCCAATACTGCAACTTGCATTTCACCATCAATTTTTGGTTTAGACTTGCTTATGTAACCGTTAACAAAAATAAGTGCAACACATGCAATAAGTATTAAAACCCCTATAGTCCAACTTAGCCATTTCCATAATCGGCCACGCTTGTTCTCTTTGACCATAATTTCGCCTCCCCTTACTCTTATTATATTCGGCTCTCGAAGTGTTTTACCCTTTTAAATAAAATAAAAAAACCACGATTTTTCGACAAAAAACGTGATTTTTCTATATAAAACATATTATTTTAATTTTAATACGATTGGACAATGGTCACTCCCTAGAATACTAGCATGTACTTCTGCACTTTCAATTTTCTCTTGCAAACGATCTGAGACGATAAAGTAATCAATCCGCCAACCAATATTACGTTCTCTTACTTTATTCATATAAGACCACCATGTATAAGTATCTGTTTGTGTTGGGTATAAATAACGGAAAGTGTCTGTAAATCCTGAACCTAACAACGTTGTCATTCTGCCACGCTCTTCTTCTGTAAAACCAGAATTCCCTATATTAGCCTTAGCATTTTTTATATCTATTTCTTCATGAGCAACATTCAAATCACCGCAATAAATAACAGGCTTTACTTCGTCTAGGGATTGTAAGTAGTCTCGCAATTCATCCTCCCATTCAATTCGGTAATCAAGACGCGCTAAGTCCCTTTTTGAGTTTGGTGTATACACATTTACTAAATAGAAATCTTCATATTCTAATGTAATGATACGGCCCTCTTCTTGCGTTGATTGGTCACCTACACCATATTTAACAGACAATGGCGTATGTTTTGTAAAAATAGCTGTACCTGAATAGCCTTTGCGCTCTGCATAATTCCAATATTGCTCATAGCCTGGCAAATCTAATTCAACTTGTCCATCTTGGCATTTTGACTCTTGAATACAGAAAAAATCCACATCCATTTCATTAAAATAATCTAAAAATCCTTTGTTTAAGCACGCTCGAATTCCATTAACATTCCAAGATACAAATTTCATAGTAATCTCCCCTTTAAATATAAATACGCCTTCCGCATGTAATACGAAAGGCGTTCTCTGTAGTTTTTAGTTTAATAAAATTTGCAATGATTAGTTTTTAGAAGGTTCTTCACCAACGATTTTTACTTCTAATTCTAAATCAACATCAAATTTTTCTTTCACAGTTGCTTGCACCATTTTAATTGTGTTGATGTAATCAGTAGCTGTTGCGCCACCTTTATTTACTATAAAGCCAGCATGCTTCGTAGAAACCTCTGCACCACCTACACCTTTACCTTGTAGCTCACTATCTTGAATCAATTTACCTGCAAAGTAACCTGGAGGGCGTTTAAATACACTTCCTGCAGAAGGATATTCAAGCGGTTGTTTCGATTCACGCAAAAATGTTAACTCAGCAATTTTTGCATCAATTTCTTGTTGGTTGCCCCGTTGTAATTCAAACTCAGAAGATAATACGTAGTAGCCTTTTTTAGAGATAATACTTTTACGATAACTTAGATCAAGTTGTTCTTTGTTTAAAACTAACATTTCGCCTGTTGGTGTTAGTATAGTTGATTGTAAAATAACATCTTTTATTTCCCCGCCGTAAGCACCTGCATTCATAGCCATTGCGCCACCAATAGATCCTGGAATACCACATGAGAATTCTAAACCTGTTAAAGTTGCCTCTGCCGCTGCTATTGATACGTCTTTAAGCAATGCACCTGCTTGTGCATAAACAGTTGTGCCATCAATACGGATTGCATCCAATTTCGAAAAGTTCAGGACAATTCCTCTAACTCCGCCATCACGTACAACCATATTAGAGCCATTCCCTAATAGCAAAATCGGGATATCATTGTTATTCGCATATTTTACGATTGCTACTGCTTCTTCTTCAGTAGAAGGCATGACAAAAACATCGGCGCTACCGCCTAGCTTTGTCATCGTGTATTGATCTAGTGGTTCATCTATTTTAACGTTTACTGGATTTACTATAGTAGATAATTTTGCTGCCCATTGTTGTTTCATTATTGAAAGACCTTTCCTTTCTAAACTTCTATTCCTTCATAGTATGAATAGACAACGGCATTTTTACAAGTGATTTTCACTTAAAGCCATTTTTTTGACCAATTTTCAATCTCATTGATTGCAGCTTTTAAACCTTGGCCTTTTTCTGTCAAAGTATATTCTACTCGAACGGGTACTTCAGTATACACATGGCGCTCAACAAGACCTTCTTTTTCAAGTTCTTTTAGACGCTCAGATAGTAGTCGCCCGCTAATTGGCATCGATGACTCGATTTCATTAAAGCGCTGCGGCCCTTCTAATAATTGATATAAAATTAAGCCCATCCAGCGTTTACCTATCAAATCCATAGACTTTGCTAAACGAGGGCATAATGCCGATTCCTTCATTTGTTTCACCTCTATATATGCTATTGTAGCGGGATTATTTTAAAAAGTAAACTTTCGGTAACTTATTTACTTGACGTAAGTAATTTATTATTTTATAGTTAGTTACGAAAAGTAAGTGAAAAGAATTATTTGAGAGGAGGAACTACTTTGACTTTCAAACTAGATCCCAAAATGGCGTTAGGATATGTACAGTTACGTGTACAATCTCTAGAAAAACAAAAAGAGTTTTATCAAATGTTAGGGTTCCATATTATTAAGGAATCCACTACAGAAGTTATATTTGGTGCAGGTAGTACTGAACCAATTCTAATATTAACTACTACACAGGACGTTGTTCCTAGACCTACACGTACTACAGGTCTTTTCCACTTCGCAATATTAGTACCAAGTCGAGAAGATTTAGCGTATGTTATCGGTAATTTATTAGAAATTGGTGCTCCTATCTCTGGAGCAGGTGACCACCTTTACTCTGAAGCTTTCTATCTAAGTGATCCAGAAGGCAACGGAATTGAAATATACCGAGATCTACCAAGAAGTGAGTGGCTGATTGAACCAAACGGTCAAGTGAACACAGCTACTGAACCGATCGATTTCAAAGGCATCATGGCTTTGTATAAATCTGAGCGTACATGGACAGGGTTCCCGGAAGGTACAATTTTAGGCCATATGCATTTAAACGTTACGAACTTAGACGATGCAACAAGCCGCTTCTATTTAGAGGCTCTAGGATTAGATTTAATGACTAACTTTATGGATTCAGCTTTCTTTATGTCTGCTGGTGGATATCATCACCACATTGCAACAAATATTTGGCAAGGTGTAGGTGCTCCACTCCCACCAGAAAATGCTACTGGATTAATAGGCTACTCTCTTAAGCTATCTTCAGAAGATGAATTTTACAAACTGAAAGAAAGTTTACAAACCTACAATGTTTCATTCTCTGAAAATGAGGGGAAAATAATTGTAAAAGATTTAAATAAGAGTGACATGATTTTCTATGTATAAGCATAAAATTTATCTGTAACATAACACTGAAATTACCTTTAATTAAAAACTCTTGATTTCGAGATACTTTTGTATTATGATAAATGTACTAAATAACAAACACTTTTTAGGAGGAATTTAAAAATGACAAAATATAACGTAGACCAAGCTCACTCTCATTTAGGTTTCCAAGTAAAACACATGATGATTTCAAAAGTTAAAGGTAACTTCGGTTCTTTCACTGCTGATATCGATGCTAATCCAGAAGATTTAACTGGTGCTTCAATTAAATTTGTAATTGATGTAGCGAGTGTAAATTCAAATAATGAAGATCGTGATAACCACTTAAAGTCAGATGAATTCTTCGATGTTGAGCAGTTCCCTAAAATGACTTTCGTTGCAACAAACATTAAATCTACTGGTGGCGGCGAATACGAAATTACTGGAGATTTCACAATTAAAGATGTAACAAAATCTGTGACTTTTGAAGCTGAATACGGTGGTAAAGGTACTAACCCATGGGGTCAAGAAGTTGTAGGTTTTGAAGCGGAAACTAAAATTAATCGTAAAGACTTCGGTTTAACTTGGAACGCAGCACTTGAAACTGGTGGCGTACTAGTTGGCGATGATATCAAAATTAATATCGAACTTGAAGCAAACCCTGCTTAAGTCAAATATAAACTTATAACCAATTTGCTATTAGCATAGCAAGCCTTAACCAGTCACCCAAGTGTGACTGGTTATTTTTGTTATATTTGCATTAAAGCAGAGTACAATTGTGACTTCCCTATTAATACGATTAAATATGGAACAACAAGAAGAATTGCAACCAACTTATTTATACCTTCAGCAGGAGAAGCTATTAAAGTAGCCTACATCTTGAACGACAACCAGAAAGTGTTATCATCACCTTTTTTGAAACTATTCTAATGGTATTTCCGTAAATGATATTATATAGAAAGTATGGGAGTGCTGATTATGTCGGATGGCATGTTCGGTGATGATATAGCTTTTTTTGTAGGTACTGGATTATTTGGGGTATTTTTTGTCATCGTTTTCCTTATTATTGTTAGTGCATTTATATTTGTTATTGTAAAAGGAATTTCTCAGTGGTCTAAAAATAACGCTTCTCCTATTTTAACTGTGCCCGCAGAGGTTGTTACAAAGCGATCAAAAACGTCTGGTGGCAGTGGAAATACTTCAGCTAGCACTAGGTATTATACGACCTTCGAGGTACAAAGTGGAGACCGAATTGAGTTGCCTGTAAGCGGACGCGAATACGGTATGCTCGTTGAGGGGGACCTTGGTTTACTAACATTTCAAGGCACTCGTTATAAAGGTTTTGAACGCAATGGAAAAGAGGGAAGCACCATTTAATGGGCCTCCCTCTTTCTTTATAAATAGCCCAACTAAACATTAGGCATTTACTATTATTTTAAAATTAAGCGTGAACAGCTGATAATGATTTTGCTGCTTCTTTAACGCGTTCCATACCTTCAGAAATAATTGCTTCTGCTTTGTCTGGCATTGCGTTATGGCCTTCGATTACTACTTCTTCAACTGACATACCGAATACGCCACCGAATACATTACGCATATAGTTTACAGCCATTTCCATTGGTGCTGCTTCTGGAGTTGAATAAATACCACCACGAGCGCTTAAAAGAATAGCTTTTTTCTCTGGCATTAAGTTAATCATGTTACCTTCTGCATCATATTTGAAAGCAAAACCTGCTTGGTATACGTAATCAACGAAAGTTTGTAATTTAGCTGGAATTGTTAAGTTCCATAATGGGAATGCGAATACTACTACGTCAGCAGCAGTTAATGCGTCCATTGCTTTTTGTTTTGCAGCAAGTAGGCGACCTTCTAAATCTGTAAGTTCTTCACCATTTTGTACTTTACCAAATGCGTTGAATAAATCTTGTCCGAAGTATGGTAGATCTTCAGCGAATACATCAAATGTAGTCACGTTTAAATCTTGTGCACCTTTTACTTCCTCCATGAATACTTCATACATTTTACTAGAAACGCCTTCAGTAGAAGGACGGTTATTTGCTTTAACAACTAATACGTTTGTCAATTTAATCTCTCACTCTCTTAGTTAAAAATAGTTCTCGAAAAAAATATCTCAAATTCAAGATAATTTTATTTTATAAAAAAACAGATGCACTGTCAATGCATCTGCACTCATACTTTTGACTGAAGACTATAGACTAAAGCTCACACTTGCCATCTTCACAAATGCCTGTACCTTCTGCACCCATCATTTTAAGTGCCGGTTGAATCCCCTCTTCAGCTGCCACCTTTCGAATTGTCTCTTCGAATAATTCCTGTGGCTGAGCACCTGAAATTGCATATTTACGATTTAATACAAAGAATGGGACACCTCTAACACCTATTTGTGAAGCCTCTTGAATATCAGCCAATACCTCTGATGAATAAATATCTGAATTTAGTACATCTAGTACTCTCTCACAATTTAAACCAACTTCTGTTGCCAACTCTACCAATACCTCTGTTAAGCCAAGTTGTTTTCCTTCAATAAAGTGCGCACGTAATAAACGCTCAGTCATTTCAGCAGCTTTACCTTCTGCTTCCGCGTATTTTGCTAAACGATGGGATTTGAACGTATTAGCAGGTTTCATATTTTCAAAATCAAAATCTAATCCTACTTCTTTTGCACGGCCTGCAACACCAACTGTTTGGGCTTTTGCAGCTTCAATTGTAGAGCCAAATTTTTTAGCAAGGGCTTCGTACATAGATAAATCCGAAGTAGCTGGAGTGTTTGGATCTAACTGATAACTCTTGAATATTACTTCCGCTTGTTCACTGAATCCTGTATCTTGCAAAGCTTTTTCTAATTGTTTTTTACCGATATAACAAAATGGACATACATAGTCTGACCAAATTTCAATTTTCATCAATGCTCACCTCTTGAAAATATTGTATATGTGAACATATGAAACAGCAATTTATCTGCTTATACATAATTTCTCAAATACTCCACATGCTAAAAAAAATGTACTTGGAGGCATCTTATGGCATCTTCAATTTGGCTAGATAAACAAGCACCTTTTGCAAGACCTTCACTCGAACAATCGATCGAAACGGACATCTGTATTATTGGTGGTGGTATATCTGGCATACTCGCTGCTTACTTACTCTCAAAAGTTGGGAGGAAGGTTACTTTATTAGAAGGCAATACTTTATTTTCAGGTACTACTGGCCATTCCACTGGGAAGGTAACTGCACAACAAGGTCTATTATATAGCCAGCTTATTACTAAATTTGGGATGGAAGCAGCTCAACAGTATTATGAGCTCAACCAGCAAGCTGTTGAACTATCATTTAATTTAGCAGAACCCAGTTGTGTACAACATACTGATTCCTTTTTATATACACAGAAAGCTGACGGTAAAAAGGACTTAGAAGATGAATGGAAGGCTTACCAAACTCTTGGTATTCCTGGAGAATGGAACGCCGATTGCGAAATTCCATATGACATTGCCGCTTCCTTAAAAATGCCCAAACAAGCTCAAATCCACCCAGTACGCTTTGGACGGACTATTGCAGAAAAGGCAATCCAATCAGGAGCAGAGATTTACGAGCATTCACGCGTGCAAAAGGTCAATATTTTAAAGCCATGTGTAGAACTAGAGAATGGTCATACAGTTTGTTATAAAGAGCTAATCCTATGCTCCCATTATCCACTAGAAGCTATTATTGGTATGCAAATTTTCAAACTGGAAGTCACTCGTTCTTATATCGTGGCTTTTGAAGCAAGCGAATTGTATAAAGGTCAGTATTTATCTATCGATAAACCTGGTCGCTCTATTCGAACAACATTAATCGATGATAAACCTTTTATATTATTAGCTGGGGATAGCCACCCTGCAGGTACTATTTCCAATACCTCCATGTATTATGAGGCGTTGCAATCAGAGGCTAAAGATAAATTCGCAGCTAGTAACTGCAACTATCACTGGTCAGCGCAAGATCCTGAAACGGTAGATTTAATTCCTTATGTTGGGCAGATTAGTTCACGTTTACCAAATATTTGGATGGCTTCTGGTTTCAGAAAATGGGGGTTAGCTAATTCAATTGTGGCCGCACAACTACTACGAGATGGTATTGTCGGAAAACAGAATGTCGGACTCTCTCTTTATTCTCCGAAGCATACTAAATTCGGAGATGCTGTTTTACAAGCTTTAAAACTAGGAGGAAAAGTAACGAAGGATTTTGTCGGAGGTCATGTTACTCGTCGTGCTATGCCTCGTTGTACTCATTTAGGTTGTAAAACTAGATGGAATGAAGCAGATGAAACATGGGACTGTCCTTGTCATGGTTCACGTTTTTCAAAGGATGGTGCAGTACTTGAGGGGCCTGCAGTATATCCACTTGACCTAAGTGGATTATAAGTGTAATTTTCAGCAATAAAAAAACCGCCTATTCCAATTGAAATAGGCAGTTCTTTCTCTAATGAGGATTATTTTAATGCGTCAGTTAATGCTGGGACAATTTGTTTTTTACGAGAAACTACACCTTTTAATAGCGCACGATTATTATCTGCAACAACGTTAAATGCAGCATAAGCTTTTTCAGCTTGTGCACCTATTGCAACAGCAACAGAATCATTGTTGATGATATCCGTTACGACGAAGAAGAAGAGGTCTAGACCTTTTTCTGCAACAGTGTTGTTCAATAAAACTTCTAAATCAGCTTGGCGATCTAAAACGTCATTTACATCGACAGCATTTACTTGAGCGATAACAACTTTGTGGTCTCCCATGCTGAATTCTTTTGCATCTAGAGAAAGTAAATCTTCTAATGATTTATCACTTAAATCAGCACCTGCTTTTAACATTGCAAGCCCATACTCAGCAGCGTCAACAGCTGCAAGTGCAGCTAACTCATTTGCGGCTTTCACATCTTGCTCAGTGCATGTTGGCGATTTGAATAATAATGTATCCGAGATGATAGCAGATAGCATAAGACCTGCATAGTTAGCTGGAATCTCAACTTCATTTTCTTTGAAGATTTTATTTAGAATTGTTGCAGTACAACCAACTGGTTCCGCGCGGTAGTACAATGGATCTGCTGTTTCAAAGTTAGCAATACGGTGATGATCAATAACTTCCATTACTTGAACTTCAGCAATATCATCAGCACTTTGTTGACGTTCGTTATGATCAACTAGGATTACTTGAGCAGCTTCTCCTGCAACTTTTTCCACTAAGCGTGGCGCTTCAAATCCAAATTTCTCTAAAGCATAAGCTGTTTCGTTGTTCAATTCGCCAAGGCGAATTGCTTCAGCATCAACGCCTAGCTGTTTTTTTAAATATGCATATACTAACGCAGATGTGATTGTATCAGTATCTGGGTTTTTGTGTCCGAATACAAGTACTTTACTCATTTAAATTTTTCCTCCTAGATTTCAATAATTTCCGAATATATCTTATCACACATAGCACCGAAAAAGAATGCCAGCACTTTGATGGTTAATGTTCAAACATTATTATGTCCTGAGTTAAAAGTATATTATTCATGGATTCTATTTAATAAAGTTTAATTTTACAAAACACATCATCTGCTCCAATATTCCTTTAGAACAACATAGTCTTTTTTATCCATAAAAATAAATAATAATCGTAAAAATCATGTAATTAGACTTAATACTATGTTACTATTTCTAATATAATATATACATATAATAAAGAGGGGTAATAATGGAAAATAAGATTGAAAAGAAATATATACCACTAGCTGAATATTTCAGCTCCGCAAAAGATGATAAAATTCAACTTTCCTTCACAGAAATAGAAACTATTATGGGACATTCATTACCTAACTCCTCCTATTTAAATAAGAGTTGGTGGAAGAAAACTAAACCTCCTCTAAAACATTATCTAGCTTGGATAGAACAAGGATACTATGTAACTACAATACAGCCCGGTTATCATGTGACGTTTGAAAAACCTTCAAGTAACAGTAATGCTGATTTGAATAGTTTAGAAAATGCGAAAAATACTTTTATCACTCGCTCCATTGAAATGGATGATGCACGTGATTTAGCAAAATTATTATCTACGTTAGATGCAGAGACAGATTTTATGCTCTATGGTAAAAACGAACGCGATCCATCTGTTCAAAGTGTACGCAAGAAAATTACTAACTTGCGTAAAAACAATTCTAGTTCCATTATAGTAGCCGTTGTAGAAGGTCAAATCGGGGGCATGATCTCTATTTCAGGTAATAAAGCTCCACGCACTAAACACCGTGCATCGATTTACCTCGGGATCATACAGAAATTTACTAACCAAGGCATTGGTATAGCACTTTTAAAAGAGGCTGAAAAATGGGCAATATCAAATAGTATTCAAAGACTTGAATTGAGTGTTTGTAAATCAAATGCTATCGCAATCAATATGTTCAACAAATTCGGCTTTATAATAGATGGTGAGCGTAAAAAATCATTGAAAATGAACGAAGAATTTGAAGATGAACTATATATGAGTAAACTATTAAATATTTAATCACAAAAAAACTATGCAAATTTTGCATAGCTTTTTTAGTTTACCGATAAACTTTTTGACTTACAGTAAGTTGATCCATCAATTCTATATTCGGTTCATAACCAATTCCAAAACTTTCTGGCACTGAAATGTAGCCATTTTTAACATGCACTTCCGGAGTGATAATATCTTGGTCCCAATAATGACTAGATCCTGCAGTATCCCCTGGCAATACAAAGTTTTCTAGCGTAGTAAGTGCGATATTATGCGCTCGACCAATACCCGATTCTAACATACCACCACACCAAACCTTAATATTATGTTGCTGGCATAAATCATGAATTCGTTTTGCCTCAGTTAAACCGCCTACACGACCAAACTTGATATTGATGATACCACAGCTTCCAAGTTCAATCGCAGTACGTGCATCCTCATAAGAACAAATGCTTTCATCTAAACAAATGGGCGTTTTCAAATGCTTTTGTAGCTTTGCGTGATCGATAATGTCATCCGATGCAAGAGGCTGTTCAATCATCATTAAATTGTACTCATCTAGTTTTTTAAGCAACTCTATATCATCTAAAGTATATGCCGAATTGGCATCCACCATTAACGGAACTTCTGGAAACTTTGCTCGGATTGCCTGAATGATATCAATATCCTTACCTGGTTTAATCTTAACCTTCATACGTTTATAGCCAGCTGAAATATTATTATCAATACATTGTAACAGTTGGTCAATTGTCGGCTGAATACCGATACTAATACCCACTTCAATTTTCTTTTTCGCCCCGCCTAATGCATTCGAAAGTGACTGCTTTGTACTCTTTGCGTAAAGATCCCATACCGCACATTCAAGAGTCGCCTTTGCCATCTTATTTTGGCGAATTACTTTGAACATATTACTTATTTCATCTGGATGCTGAATGTCTTTATTAAGCACTAGTGGAATAAGAAAATCTTCAAGCATATGCCAACTCGTCTTAACTGTCTCCTCAGTATACCAAGGGATTTCAAAAGCAACCCCTTCTCCCCACCCAGATATTCCACTATCATCTTTAGCTTCTAATATTAAAAACTGCTTATCTTGCACTGTACCGAAACTTGTTGAAAATGGCGATTTCATTCGCATACTTAGTTGCCGAATTTTAATTTCTGTTATCTTCACACTTCCGCACCCTCCACTACTCAACCTAAATTAACATTTTAATAAAACATACGCTAATATAAGATTTTCAGCAAGAGATGGCTTCCTTTTCTGCTTGTGCAAATGCACCTAATACTGTACGTGCCAAAATTTCTACTCCAACAATTAACTGAGCCTTATTAAATGTCATTTTTGGATGATGCAGCCCTGGCGTTAATCCGCAACCAAGGCCTAACATGGCTGCCTTTACATTTGCCCTTTTAACAGTATAAAAATGAAAATCTTCTCCACCTGGTGTAATAACAGGAGGGCGTAGATACTCTTCACCTACTGATTCAATAATTGCTTGCTCGATTATTTCCTTTGCTTCGTCATCTACTTCAGCTGCTGCAACCCTGACCTGTTCTTGTAAATCAATTGAAACTTCATATAACGATTCAATTGCTCTTATAGTACGCTCTATGCCATCATGCAATTGCTCGATTCCTCCATTTGTTTGAGCACGTACATCAATCGTGAAATAGGCCTTCGCAGGAATTATATTCCCTGATTCTCCACCCGCTTGAAATTTAGTTACTTTTACTGAAAATGGGATCATTGTATCTATATGAATCGTTTTAAGTGCTTCGATTAAGCTTGCTCCAATTTCAATGGCATTTTTACCTAAATGAGGTCTTGCGGCATGTGATTCCACACCGTTAATTTGGCCACATAATAGTCTGGATGCGCCATGATATAGCGCTGGGCAAAATGTGCCATCACTTAGCTCCTGCACCGGACGAACATGTACACCAAATAGATAATCCATATCGTCTACCAATCCACGGTCAACGAAGGACAATGCTCCCTGTCCTTTTTCCTCAGCAGGTTGAAATAATACTCGAATGGTTCCTCTCCATGTTCTTTTCAAGCGCTTTAATAATAGTAAAACACCAATCACCATTGTCATATGTGCATCATGTCCACAAGAATGATGTGCCCGAAATTCACCATCAACTTCTTGCCACAAGGCATCGATATCAGTTCGTAGACCTACAACCGGTCTCCCCTCACCGATTTCCACATATAAACCAGTACTATCTGCAAACGTATGCACCTCGTACCCTTCTTGTTCTAATATTCCTTTAATATAATCTGTAGTCCGCCTTTCTTTCCAGCTAATTTCAGGATTTTCATGCAGATACTTAAAAACACTTTTCAATTGTGGTTCAAGTAATGTTAACTGCTCCTTCATCATAAGCGTCTCCTATCTATTTATTTTTGAAAATATATTTTTATACTTAGCATTTCCCAACATAATTTTTTTCTCTCTTATAGGTATATATATGTGACATGCCGATTTGATATCGTGAACAATGTTTAATATTCATCAAAAAAACCCGTTTAGTGAAAAAACGGGTTTAGTATTTCTTACATTAAATTTAGTTTTTTTGCTTCAAATATAAGCTCGTCCTTAAATTTCGGATGCGCAATTTCAATTAGCGCCTTCGCCCTCGCTGATATCGATTTGCCTTTTAGCTCGGCTACACCATACTCCGTTACTACTTTATCTACTTCATTTTTGGAGGTTGTTACAACTGATCCATTTGATAATAAAACTTTTATTCTCGATATCGTATCGTTTTTCGTAGTCGAATGCATACATATAAATCCGCGACCATTTTCCGCAAAATTTGCTCCACGTGCAAAATCAAACTGCCCCCCAGTGGAAGAATAATACTTGCCAGCAACTGTTTCTGAGGCACATTGACCATATATGTCCACTTCCGTTGTGGCATTAATTGAAACGATATTATCCTCTTTGGCAATTAAGCGAGGGTCGTTCGTTACATCTACTGTTTGAAATTCAACAATCGGGTTATTATGCAGGAATTCATATAACTTATTCGTCCCTAACGCAAAAGTACCAACGATTTTCCCTTTATTCGTTTTCTTCTGAGACCCGTCTATTACACCTTTCTCCACTAAACCAACTACCCCGTCCGTTATCAGTTCTGTATGAATACCTAAATGGCGATGATTATTTAGTAAACTAATAACTGCATTTGGAATTGAACCTATCCCAGCTTGCAATGTATCACCGTTTTTAATATATTCTGCAACATATTCTGCAATACGTATGTCTTTTTCTTCGATTACTGGTTCCGGATTTTTCACGAGCGGTGTATGATGCTCAATAAAGCCTTCTATTTGGCTTATATGTATTAAATTTTGACCAAACGTCCTTGGCATATGCTCATTTACTTCCAAGAAAAAGGGAGCATTACCTATAAAGCATGCAGCATAATCGGCTTGTGTTCCAAGCGTAAAATATCCATGCTCATCCATTGGTGAAGCAACTGCCATTACAAGAGATGCTTTTGTATAATCCTTCATAATACTTGGTACTTCATGAAAATAATTTGGCATCAATTCACAATGCCCATTATGATAAGCCTTACGTGTAGCACCGCTCAAAAAGTATGAGACATGTGACAAGTGCCCTTTATAAGCTCCGTCTATATATTTACGAGGATGCATCGTTAACATCTGATGAATACGTACTTCTTTTAAGTATTCTGCGTTCTCTTCCAAAATATCCAATAGCTTTACTGGTTCTCCATTCGCTATTGGTATAATAATATCTGCTCCGTCCTCAATATATGAGAGAACATCTTGAGGTTTTTTTAACTTCGCTTTGTAAAGCCCTTGAAAAATAGTCACCATATAACTCTCCATTTCTATATTAAACATGCATTTCTTTAAAAAATATCACCTTTCCCTTAGCGTAACATAATCTTCGTATTTTCCCGGTTTTTTTACATACAAAAAGAAAGGGAAATCATATGATTCCCTTTCTCCAAAATACTATTCTCCTCTAAAAATATTAACAATATTCTTAGAGATATCCACATTTTCCGAAAAAACAGTGGAAAAACCCATTAATTAACCAGAGAGAATTAAATAAATATCAATAAACGTCATTTTTTTATCCACTATACACATTTTTATCCCCACTATACACAAAATGCTATAAAAAAAGCAGTCCACCTTTAAAAAGTGAACTGCTACATGTGTATAACTATTATTTAAACGCTTGGGCTGCATGTATAGCCTTTTTCCAGCCTTTGTATAAGTTTTCGCGTCTTTCTTCTTCCATATTCGGACTGAATTGTGTATCCAAATCCCAGTACTTAGAAATTTCGTCACGATCCTTCCAGAATCCAACTGCCAACCCAGCTAAATACGCTGCACCAAGTGCTGTAGTTTCATTAATTGATGGACGTTCTACTGGAACATCAAGTAAATCTGCTTGGAATTGCATTAACAAATTATTCATGACAGCTCCGCCATCCACTCGTAATGTTTTTAATGAGATGCCTGAATCTGCTTCCATAGCACCCAACACATCTTTTGTTTGATACGCTAATGACTCAAGTGTTGCGCGTATGAAATGCTCTTTTTCTGTACCACGCGTTAAACCAAATACAGCACCACGTACGTCACTATCCCAATACGGTGTACCTAACCCAACAAATGCCGGAACAACGTATACACCCTCAGTTGAGTCAACCTTTTCTGCATAACGCTCACTTTCTTTTGAATCATGGAACATTCGTAAACCATCACGTAACCATTGAATAGCTGAGCCCGCTACGAAAATGCTACCTTCTAATGCATATTCTACTTTACCATCAATTCCCCAAGCAATCGTTGTTAACAAACCGTTATCGGATTTAACCGCCTTTTCACCTGTGTTCATAAGCATAAAGCAACCTGTGCCATAAGTGTTTTTCACCATACCACTTTCAAAACAAGCTTGGCCGAATAAAGCAGCTTGTTGGTCACCCGCAATACCAGCAATAGGTACTTCTTGACCAAAGAAGTGATTTCCATCTGTTAAACCATATACTTCAGATGAAGGTCGAACTTCTGGCAGCATTGATACTGGGACACCCAAAATCTCTAATAGCTCTTCATCCCATTTCAAATCGTAAATATTATACATTAATGTTCTAGAAGCATTCGAATAGTCGGTTACATGTACTTTCCCATCTGTTAGTTTCCAAATCAGCCACGTATCAATCGTACCGAATAATAAATCACCATTCTCCGCTTTTTCTCTTGCCCCTTCAACATTATCTAATATCCACTTCACTTTTGTACCTGAGAAGTATGCATCAATAAGTAATCCCGTTTTATCTCTAAATAAATCATTATAGCCTTTCTCTTTCAACTCTTCACAAATGCCTGCAGTTTGGCGTGATTGCCATACGATGGCATTGTGCACTGGTACTCCCGTATTTTTATCCCAAACAACTGTCGTTTCACGTTGATTGGTGATACCAATCCCTTGTACTTGATCTGCGTGGACATTTTTCTCTGAAAGGACACCAGCTATGACAGATGAAATTGAGCTCCAAATTTGCTCTGCATTATGTTCTACCCATCCTGATTGTGGGAAATATTGTGGAAATTCCTGTTGAGCACTATTAAAAATATTGCCTTCTTCGTCAAATAAAATTGCACGTGAGCTTGTAGTACCTTGGTCTAATGCCAGAATATACTTTTTTGTCATATGATGACCTCCAGATTTTAATTTATTATTCTATCTTACAACTTTATTCACTGTAGATTGTGCTCCTACGAAAATTGCTAGCACGATTACTCCAACTATCCAAAATGTGATACTATTTTCTCCTTCAAAAACTTGCTTATAAAATAATGCTCCAAATAATCCACCAATAATCGGACCGACTACTGGTACCCACGAATAACTCCAGTTGGAATCTCTTTTCCCTGGAATCGGTAGGAAGAAATGTGCTATACGAGGCCCTAAATCACGTGCTGGATTAATAGCATACCCTGTTGGGCCACCAAGTGCCATACCAATTACGATAATTAAAGCACCTACTATTAAGGGATTTAAGCCATCTGTAATATTATTTGTGCCTATAGCTAAAATACCAAGAACTAAGATAAATGTGCCAATCATTTCCGTTGTTAAATTTGATAACGGATGATTATATGCTGGCGCTGTACAAAATACACTTAGTTTAGCATCCGGATCTTCAGTTGGTTTCCAATGCGCTAAATAAGTTAAGTAAACTAAAATAGCCCCGATAATTGCTCCAATCATTTGAGCAAGTATGAACATTGGAACATCTGCCCACTCAAACTTTCCAATCGTTGCCAATGCAATTGTTAATGCAGGATTTAAATGTGCACCACTTATCCCTCCAACTGCAAATGCTCCCATAGCTACTGCAAGACCCCAGGCAATAGTAATAACAATCCAACCACCATCTTTTCCTTTAGAACCTTTCAAAGAAACAGCCGCAACCACGCCGCCCCCGAACAATATCAAAATCATTGTCCCTACCATCTCGGCCATAAAAGTTGACATACCGTACTCCTCCTTTTTCATAACGATATAATGAAAGCGTAAACAATAAAATATATTCTCATAGAATTCAAGTTATGCTAATTCAATTATAATAATAATATGTTTCAAGGTTTACTATGTAAAAAAATATGCTTAAAAAGTATTACATTTATTTGCAAAAAAAAGACCCCTCAAATAACTTAGTTATCTGAAAGGTCATCTAGTTGCGCTATTTACTCACTAATTGCATTCTTCAGCATTTGTTTACGCTCTATTTTTTTAACTAAAAAAATACTGATTTCATATAACAAAATCATCGGTATTAAAACTAATAAATGACTAACAAAATCAGGTGGCGTAGTCATCGATGCAAAAACAGCCATAAATACATAAGCCCATTTTCGAATTGCTTTCATTATATCCGCTGTAAGTAAACCAATTGAAGATAAAAATAGAGCAACAATTGGCAACTCAAATAAAATGCCGATGGGCACAGTTGTCATTATTAAGAAATGAATATACTCACTCGCCGATACCATAACATCAAAATTCGCCTGACCGATACTGATTAAAAATTTATAGCTAAGTGGGTTAACCACAAAAAAACCAAAAGAAATGCCAAGTAAAAATAGGAACAACATTACCGGAGAATACATACCAAGGAATCGCCTTTCATTTTCCTTCAATCCTGGTTTTATAAAACTCCATACGAAATGCATTAGAAAAGGTAAAGCTAGCCCAAGAGCCATAGTACTAGAGATCGACATATAAAACTTCACAACCTCTAACGGCCCTAAAATAACAAGTGAGTTTCCTTTCGTAATAAAAGGAAACCACCAGTTAACTGTTGCAAATACAACAAAGAAGAAAAAGATAAAAACCGCTAATCCTTTAATGAGCTGCTTACGCAAATCTGCTAAATGATCAAATAATGATTTAACCACATCTTTGACTGCCCATTCAGTAGCAGATGAATCAGTAGAGGGTAATGTTGAAGCAACTACAGTTTCTTGTCCCTTGTCTGCTAATGCATTTTTTTTTGTTGTCTCTGGCTCATAAGGTTCTTTGTCTAAAGGGCTCAATATTTTTTTATTGTTATTTTCATAAGGATCCATAGGCTAAATCCTTACCTAAATTTCTTTTTTCTTTTCAGGTGGTGTTTCATCGTCGTCATCCATTAATCCCTTTGTAGACTTCTTGAATTCTGCAAAAGTTTTCCCTACTGCCGAGCCAATTTCCGGCAGTTTTTTTGGACCAAAGACAATAAGAACAATAACTAAAATAATGATTAAACCTGGTATGCCAATTGCTGATGGACTAAACATATTGCCTTCCTCCTTTATTATACGAGCGAGCCGCCCTTTTTACTGTATTTGATAATACCTTCAGCACAGCGATAGGATAAAGCACCAACTGTCCCAGTAGGATTGTAGCCACTATTATTCGAGAAGTTCCCAGCGCCTACCACGAATAAATTATCAACATCCCAATGTTGTAAGTAGTTATTCACAACACCTTCCTCTGGTGTTAGACTCATAACGGTTCCACCAGTATTATGAGTTGATTGATAAGGGACAATATTATATTGGTCAAGATCTGAATTGACTACAACTGTTTTCGCGCCCATCTCTTTTAAAATATCTCCACATTTTTTCGAAATATGTTTGTGTAATGCTTTATCTTGATCTGTAAAGTTATACGTCATTTGTAACAATGGGACACCATAGGAATCTTTATAAACATTATCTAACGATAAATAGTTCTCTTTATGAGGCATTGATGCACCTTGACCACCAACTCCTAATGAGCGCGTAAAATTTTCAATAGATTGCTTTTTAAACTCTGCTCCCCAAGTAGGAGTATCAGGTAAAATAGGATTTGTACCAATTGGTCTTGTGCCCGTTTGCGTTAAAGCGACATTAGCACCATGAATAAATTTTAAATCTGAGTGATCAAAATTATCACCATTTAAATCATCAAAACACATGCCTAAAGCACCTGCACCCATAAATGTATTAAATTGTTCATCAAAAAAGCCTGAAGCACCAGGTAAAATTTGATAGCAATAATTCCGACCTAATGTTCCTTTTCCTGTTGTCGGATCATACATTTCACCGATATTCGATACCATAAGTAATTTTGCATTATTCATGACATAGCTTGTTAGCACTACTACATCAGCTGGCTGAATAAATTCTTCACCTGATATTGTATCTATATACTTAACACCTGTTACTTTATTGCCCTTTTTTACAACCTCTACAACATTGGCATGAAATCGGGGTTCAAAGTTCCCTGTTTTAGTCGCTGTTGGAACAACAGTAATTTCTGGTGATGTTTTTGCTCCGTATTCACAGCCAAAACGTTCACAGAAGCCACAATATTGACAGGCATTTATTTGCTCACCATCGGGGTTTTTGTATGGTTCCGACAAATTAGCAGACGGCATCATATATGGGCTATAACCTAATTTCCCACTTGCCTTCTCAAACTTTTTTAAAAGGGGCGTTGTTTTCATCGCAGGTGTAGGATATGGATTTGATCTCTTACCGCCATGTTTATTTTTACCATCACCTGAAATACCAGTTGTTTTCTCAAATGTATCAAAATATGGCTCAAGTTCATCGTAAGTTAAACCCCAATCTTGAATTAAATAATCGGTACTTAGCTTATTCTTACCATATTTTTTTTCAGTCATTGTTTTTATTTGAAAATCATAGGGTAAAAAGCGGAATGTTTGTCCATTCCAGTGCGTTCCTGATCCTCCTAAACCTTCTCCTAATAAAAAGGATCCTAATTGACGCATTGGTAATGCCTTCATTTTCCGATTATTACGGAACGTTATCGTCTCACGCGATAAATCTTGCATCAAATCATAACGTATAGCATAACGATATTCGTCGTGAATTTGCTGATAATCCGATGTACCGCGTTTCTGTCCACGTTCAAGTCCTACTACTTTTAGACCGGCTTTTGCACATTCTGCAGCAATAATTCCTCCAGTCCAACCAACCCCTACCGTTACAACATCTACTTTTGGTAAAGTCTTAACCATTACTATCCACCTCCATACTAGATAGACCCTAAGGACTTAGGTTCATATTTTTTAAACTCATCTTTTTCAATTTCACTGATATATGCCATTTGATGTCCAGGGAATCCTTTCATTTTCCAACCTTCTAAATTCTTGTTACCTCCGTACATTGGGTCAGAATATGCCCCTTCAAGCGTAGCTGAACGAAGTAAACCGAAGAACATTGCAGAAGATGCACCTGGTATCTTAACTTCGTCTTTTTGAAATGCAGTTAACACTTCATCCATTTGTTTTTCACTAAGATCTGAAAATCCTTTTTTATAGCGCTTTTTACTCTCTTTTTCTAGAGCTATAATGCCTTGTGTGAATATTTCCGCACGATTTAGATGGCTTTGATATCCTTGTGTTGGCGCTCCTACAGCAAACGGACCTTTCATATACTCTCTTGAATTACTACCATAATTCCCTGCTAATTGACGATCGATAAAGTAAGGTACTCCTAAATCAATAGCACCTGCCCCTAGATCATCCTTTGGAAAAATACGTTCAGTGGCATTTGATAAGACTTGAAAATCCGTCTGACTCATAAAGAACATTCGGGCCGGAATGCCAGAATGCTCATCATGTCCTGTTGTATTATTGGCATTATTAGATGGTTTAGATTTTTTATTGGTGTTGTAGCCAATCAAACCGCCAATTATTCCACCACCGACTAATGTTCCTGTAGCAATACCCGTGGTTTTCAAAAAATCACGTCTCGATAAGTTCTTCCCTTCTTGACTCATATAGACAATCCTCCTTAACAAAAGTCGTGATAGCGGCTATTTACCCCGATGAGTAAACTGATTGTTCTGAATTTGTAAGTTATATTTAATTTAAAATTCCAGTGTTTACACTCATAAAAATAAAAAAGCAGCCTCATTTGAGACTACTTTTCCCTTTTTTACAATTTCTCAACCATTTTTTTAGCTGGGTAGGCGAAGAAAATATTATACTGTTTACATTAGATTGGATCATAATATTCATTATCCCTGGTCTGGCATCAACAGGGAAGCGCCAAATCCATTGTAAAAACTCGGCATCAACCTTTTCAGGGCACCCCTCCCCCATATCAGGCCTTGTCCTCCCGCGATATTGAATAGTACGTTTTATCACTCGATAAGTACAAAGCTTATTAGAAAAATCGAGGAAAATAATAAGGTCTGCATATTTAGCTCGCATTTCTAGTGTCGAATCGAAATTTCCATCAATAATCCAAGTAGGCTTTTCAAGTTCTAATTGAAGCCTTTCAATAAAATCTACTTTATCAGATTTCTGCCAACCCGATTTCCAATACATAGCATCTAAATGGATGAGAGGCAATTCCCATAATTCACTTAATGTACGCGACAATGTTGATTTCCCTGCCCCTCCAGATCCAATAATCAAAACCCTTTGATGCTTCGCTGGGTATTTCACCTAACATCCCTCCTACCCTTTTTTACTATTTTATTATGAACTCTTCTAATGCCTTCGCTACGCTATTAACAAAGGTATTTCCCACTCCCCAATCAAAACGTAAAAAGGCGCCTTCTCCACCACCAGAAGCGACCGCATGAATTTTCGTTTTACCTTCTAAATTGTCAACTGTTACTGTTAAGCTTGCACGATTACTAGTACGCATATAGTACTTTTCAAATATACAAACTACTACTTGTTGATCCCCTACAATACGTTCATATTGATCAATAAGCTTGCCAGAAAAACTGCCTTCCACAATGTTTGTTTTAATACGTTTTAATACATCATGTGGTTCAATTGAGACGTAAAATTCTGTTACATCCATAGCGATCACTCCTTTTATGTATAACTTTATTACGTTATGAATCTACTATTGGTTTCAAATTAAGGGAAAATTCTCATAATATAAAGATTAATCTTGGGCAAGAATTAATTGAACATTTGTATTGCTAAACTGTTCTACAATATGTTGCTCTAATTTTGAATCAGTAATAATAACATAATGCCCCTTCATTGAAGGTACTTACAAAATAAAACGATCTTCTCTCTATTAAATAATGAGAGAAGATCGTTATTAATATTATTAAGGCTTATAGAAGGATAGGCCCTCTTATAAGTCCCTATTCTAACTCTGTCTGTTTTGTCTCTGTACCTAGTGCAATAATTGCAACTACACCTATTATTATCGAAATACAAAAGATACCGAAGATCAAATTCAATTCATATCCTTTTGCTACAAGTGAACCTACAAGCAACGGTCCGAATATTCCTCCTAATCGGCCAACAGAGGCAGCCATACCCGCACCTGTACCACGAATAATCGTTGGATACTGCTCAGGCGTATAAGCATACAATGCACCCCATGCTCCTAGATTAAAGAATGATAAGAACATTCCAGCTACAAGTAAAAGACCAATTGTTTCAGCATTACCAAAAACAAGTGCACTTACAGCAGTTCCTAACAAATAGGTAGCTAAGACAAATTTTCTGCCTGCTCTTTCAATTAGCCAAGCAGCAGTAAAATAACCTGGTAATTGTGCTAGCGTCATTATCAGCACATATTTAAAACTTGCTATTAAACTAAAACCCTTCATAACCATAACACTAGGCAACCACAAAAACATGCCATAATAAGAAAAGACAACTGTAAACCAAACAATCCAAAGCATTAACGTACGACGAGCATATTCTTTCGACCAAACATCTTTAATATTTTGGCCAATATTTCGTACAACATCCTTTTTAGCAGTAAACTGAGGCGAATCAGGTAAATGTAACCGCAAGTATATCGCATAAACTGCTGGAAGAGCTGTTAATAATAAAGCAATTCGCCAGCCGTAGTTTGGTATAACAAAATATGAAATAAGTGCTGCTAATAACCAACCACCAGCCCAGAAGCTTTCTAATAAAACAACAATGCGTCCACGTTCATGTGACGCAACACTTTCAGAAACAAGCGTTGAAGCTACTGGCAATTCACCACCTAGACCCATACCAATGAAAAATCTTAAAATCATAAATGCTGCTAAAGTCGTCGTCAACGCCGATAAACCACTAGCAACAGAGAAAATTACAAGCGTCCATATAAATACCGATTTACGGCCAATCCGATCAGCTAATATACCAAATACTAAAGCACCAACTGCCATTCCGATTGAGTTAACACTACCAATCCACCCCATTTCACTTGGTGATAGCATCCATTCTTTTGCTAAAGCTGCTATGACAAAAGATAAAATCCCCACATCTAATGCATCAAACATCCACCCAACTCCCGCAATACCTAAAAGCCTATTACGAGATATTACCTTAGTACCTGCCTGTTGATTCGTTGTCATTATTATTCCCCCGTATGTCTTTACACTTGAATACACATTTGACTACCCTAACTATACACATCTTTATATTTTGTGACAAGATGCAAAAGATATTCAATTGTTCCGAAAATTTAGCAATTAACTATTGAAACATATACCCAAAATGAGTTAAAATGTCTCTTATAGAAAAACAAATGTTTTTTCAGGATGAACAAAAAGGAGAATGTTATATGTGGAAAGGTCTTATTAATCACTATAAAGAATATCTACCTGTCTCAGAAAATACACCCGCTCTTACTTTACATGAGGGTAATACACCACTCATTCATTTAAATACGTTATCAAAGGAACTAGAAATCGATCTTTATGTTAAATATGAAGGTTTAAATCCAACAGGTTCATTCAAGGACCGTGGCATGGTAATGGCAGTAGCAAAAGCCGTTGAAGCTGGAAGTAAATTTGTTATTTGTGCTTCAACTGGCAACACATCAGCTGCAGCCGCTGCATATGCAGCACGTGCGGGCATTCAAGCTATTATCGTTATCCCAAAAGGTAAAGTAGCTGCTGGTAAACTAGCACAAGCTTACATGTATGGTGCAAAAATCATTGAAATTGATGGTAACTTTGATGAAGCACTTCAAATTGTTCGTGACATTAGTGAAAATACTTCTGTAACATTAGTAAACTCAGTTAATCCATATAGATTAGAAGGTCAAAAAACGGCTGCTTTTGAAATTTGCGACGGTCTAGGCAGTGCACCAGATATTCTTGCAATCCCTGTCGGCAATGCAGGTAACATTAGCGCTTATTGGAAAGGCTTTAAAGAATACAATGCCAAAAAGCAAACAGGTCTACCAAAAATGTTTGGCTTCGAAGCAGAAGGTGCTGCAGCAATAGTACGTGGCGAAGTAATAGCCCACCCTGAAACTATTGCTACTGCTATTCGTATAGGGAATCCAGCAAGTTGGAAACTAGCTGAAGCTGCTCGTGATGAATCTGGAGGTAAAATCGCTGCAGTTACAGATGAAGAGATTTTAAATGCATACCGCTTAATAGCTTCTAAAGAAGGCGTCTTTGCAGAACCAGGATCAGCCGCTTCTATTGCTGGTGTTCTACAATCTGTTGAAAATGGCTCAATCCCTAAAGGGAGTCGTGTAGTTGCTGTATTAACAGGTAACGGATTAAAAGACCCTGATACAGCCGTAAAAGCTTCTACAGTCGATATGATTTCTTTAGCAAATGACGAAGGGGAAATCCGTACTTACATCGAGGGATTGCTATGACAACTAAATGGTCCATATCTGTTCCGGGAAGCACCGCTAATCTTGGACCAGGATTCGACTCTATTGGACTAGCATTAGGTCTCTATTTAAAATTAGACGTAACTCTACAAGATCATTGGGAGTTTGAGCATCGTTCAGAACACCTGCCCGTAAATGTTAAAGTTGAAGACCATCTCGTCTATAAAGTTGCTAAAGAAACAGCTGAACGATACAAAGCTACACTTCCTTCTTGTAAAGTCGTGATGAACAGTGAACTACCACTTGCTCGTGGACTTGGAAGTAGTGCATCTGCTATTGTGGCGGGTATTGAACTCACAAATCAAGTATGTGATTTACAACTCTCTATTGAAGAACGTTGTAAATTTGCTTCGAAAATTGAAGGGCATCCTGACAATGCAGCTGCATCTGTATATGGTGGTCTAACGATTGCCTCAACATTGCCAAACGGTCAATTAGAATTGATTAATGCACGCGATGTTGACGCTGCGTTCGCTGTATTCATTCCAAATGTTGAATTAAAAACAGAGGAAGCTCGTAAAGCATTACCGGCAAACTATGACAAAGCATACGCTGTTCACGCAAGTGCCCATGCCAATATGTTAACTGCCTCATTACTTATAAAGGATTATGAACGTGCAGGCAAATTCATGGAGCAAGATTTATTTCATGAACCATTTCGCGCAAATTTAATCCCTAATTATCATGAAATTCGTCAAACTGCGCAGGATGCAGGTGCCTTTGGTACAGCTATAAGCGGTGCTGGTCCGACTGTTATCTCTTTAATCTCAAAAGATCGCATAGATGCTTTCGTTGTAAAGATGAAGCCCCTATTCCCTTCTTATGATATTAAAGCCGTTCCTATCGATAAAAAAGGTGTTCAAGTAACAAGCGAATAATAGAAATGGAAAATGCCAAGAGTATGTGACACTTGGCATTTTTTCTTGGCAAAAATCACCGATGTGTTAAAGTTATGATCTTTCCTAATTCAAATGAATTGACATCACCTCGCCCTGTAACTATAATGATTACATGTTAGGCGGTGACCGATATGGTAAACAGTCGTGTTTCTGTCGCTATACACATTCTTTCTTTAATCGCTACAACAAATGATTCTAACCAACTTACATCTGAATGGATTGCTAGCAGTGTTAACACTAATCCCGTCGTCATACGTCGGATTAGTAGCCAGTTAAAAAAGGCAAACTTAATAGCCTCCAATGCAGGAGTTGCTGGATATCAATTAGTCAAAGAACCGAAAGACATTACGCTACTAGACATATATAAAGCCGTACAGGCACCAGAGGAGTTATTTGCAATACACGATAACCCGAACCCGGAATGTGCTGTCGGAAAAAGAATTCAATCCACTTTAGATAACGTATTTCAATCTGTTCAGCGGGCAATGGAAGATAAATTGACAGAAGAAACGCTACAAGATGTATTAGATCAACTCTTCCACTAAGAGGCGATCTTTTTTTACAAACAACTTGTAACCATATTAGTTACAACTTATTCTAAGGAGGAAATCATTATGAAAATTGGTATTATTGGTGCAACAGGTAAAGCTGGTAACTTCATTTTAAAAGAAGCAGTATCTCGCGGACACGAGGTAACTGCAATTGTTCGTAGTGCTGCAAAATTAGACGCCGAAAATGTTGCTGTTATAGAGAAAGATATCTTTTCATTAACAACAGAAGATGTACAGAAGTTTGACGTTATCGTTAATGCATTCGGGGCTCCAGCAGGTGAAGAACATTTACACGTAGAAGCTGGTCGCAACCTTATCGATATTCTACAAGATGCACAAGACACAAAACTATTTGTAATTGGCGGAGCAGGTAGCCTTTTTGTTGACCCAGAAAAAACAGTGACAGTGATGTCTACACCAGATTTCCCTGCAATTTACTTACCAACAGCTAAAAACCAAGGCAAAAACTTAGAGGACTTGAAAGCATCTTCTATCACTTGGACTTTCTTAAGTCCTTCTGCTTTCTTCGATCCAGAAGGTCCACGCACTGGTCAATATATCGCAGGAATAGACCATCTATTAGTCAATACTAAAGGTGAAAGCTACGTTAGCTATGCTGACTATGCAATTGCTGTATTAGACGAACTAGAAAATCCAAAACATGTGAATGAAAGATTCACTGTAGCATCTGAAAACTAAATGGCATACTAAAAACAGGCCCCATAAAAATGGGACCTGTTTTTTAAACTAATAATACTAAACTAATAGCCATTACAGCCATGCCAGCAATAACACCATAAATAGATGTATGAGCCTCATCATATTTCTTTGCGGCTGGCAATAATTCATCTAACGAAATGAATACCATAATTCCGGCAACACCAGCAAAAAGCATTCCGAACACAATATCATTTAAGAATGGCATTAAAATCAAATATGCTACAAACGCTCCAACCGGTTCTGCTAAACCTGATAAAAATGAAAGTTTAAATGCTTTTTTACGATCTCCTGTCGCAAAGAAAATCGGGACAGAGACAGCAATTCCCTCTGGAATATTATGAATAGCAACCGCAATTGCAATCGCAATACCGAGATTCGGATCTTGCAAGGCAGATGCAAATGTTGCAATTCCCTCTGGAAAGTTATGAATTCCAATTGCAAGCGCGGTGAATATACCCATTTTCATTAACTTAGCATATTCATCATTTGATGGTCCTGCCTGCATATCTTCAACCTTTTTTATTTCATGAGGATTTTCGTGTTTTGGGATCATTTTATCAATGAGTGCGATTAACAGCATACCGGCAAAAAAACCAATTACCGTGAATGTGTATCCTTGCTTTTCCCCTAACTCACCAACGAGCGAATCCTTAGCTTTTACAAATATTTCAACAAGTGAAACATAAATCATGACACCAGCAGAAAAACCTAATGAAAACGATAAAAACTTCGTATTCGTCCTCGATGTAAAAAATGCTATTAAACTACCTACTCCTGTTGCTAAACCAGCAAAGAGCGTTAACGCTAAAGCAAAAACGACATTTCCATCCATATACTCAACTACTTTCTCTATTAAAATGTTAATTTCATTGTATGCAAATTGTTTCCTTAATGCAACTTTTTTTAACTAACAAAAATAAAGTGAGGGAGAGAAAACTTTAAAAGTCATAACACCTTATACACGTATACAACTTTCATGAATACCCCTTTAAATCCATTTACAAATCTAATCAATTGTTATTATGATTTGTACATCCTTATAATAAGTATTAACTAATTCAATTTTGGAGTGACCTCTCATGGACTATATAAAACGTGGTACCGTTAGCTTCCGAAATGCGAATTTAGCATTGTTCGCTGGAGCTTTTAGTACTTTTGCAAATTTATACATGACACAACCACTACTCCCGGCTTTCACAAAAGTGTTCCACATTTCACCTACAGTAGCTAGTTTGTCATTATCTGTAACCACTTTAACATTGGCATTCAGCATGCTAATCATTGGCTCATTATCAGAGGCTTGGGGCAGAAAAAGAATTATGACATTCTCTATGTTCGCAGGTGCTATTTTAACTTTATTTATTGCTTTTGCACCTAATTATTCAATTTTGCTTACATTAAGAATTATACAAGGCATTGTATTTGCCGGGTTGCCCGCCATTGCTATGGCTTATTTAGGAGAAGAAATCGAACCAAAAAGTTTAGGTATTGCTATGGGATTATATATTAGTGGTAATACAATTGGTGGATTGGGTGGGCGAATCATCGTTGGGACGATGACCGATTTATTCAGCTGGCGTATTGGGATGATCGCAATTGGGCTAATTAGTTTTATAGTGAGCTTTGCTTTCTACTTTTTGCTACCATCTTCTAAACACTTTAAAGCGAAGAAACTTAATGTAAAAGCACTGTTACATTCATTGATCCTTCATTTGAGAGATCCTGCTTTACTAAGTTTATTCGGATTAGGCTTTTTGTTAATGGGGAGCTTTGTTACGCTTTATAATTATATCGGCTTTCAATTAGTAGAACCGCCCTTTTCTTTAAGTCAAACAATTGTCGGTTGGATATTCATTATCTACCTTGTAGGTACATTTAGTTCTACTTGGTTTGGCAGTCTTTCTGATCGTTTTGGAAAATATAAAATGTTAGTCATTGCAATAGTCATTATGTTTATCGGTGGCATTTTCACACTAGAAAACCACTTACTTTTAAAAATAACTGGCATCGCCATTTTCACATTCGGCTTCTTTGGTGGTCACTCTATTGCTAGTAGTTGGGTTGGTCGACGAGCTACACACGATAAAGCACAAGCATCCTCATTATACTTATTCTTTTACTATGTAGGTTCAAGTGTTGGCGGAACGGTAGGAGGAATCTTCTGGACCATATATGGCTGGAATGGGGTTATCGGTATGATTACAAGTTTTCTACTCGCCACTTTCATCTTAGCTTTCTACTTACGTAAAACTCTGCATGAGCAAGCTCTATAGGGAAAATGAGGTTAAGTAACTGACAAAACTTACTTCATCTAAATGATTATTCTATCGTTAGTTGTTGTGGAAATTATTAAATTAGTAGATATAGTTCTTTTGATAATTTCCCTATCTTTTCACCAGTAAAAAATGGAGATGTAGTCGCCCCATTTTCAACTCTAATAGAAAACAGATTTCAAAGTGAAGGTTTTGCAGGAATCTTTGTTAGAACCATCTAATTATAAAAAGCTTCTTAGCATAAATAATGATCTTGCTTCTGCTTTTAAGCAGATTTCAAAACAAAACAACCAGTTGTCGATACTTTCTCGACGACTGGTTGTTTTTTGATAATTAATTTTAAATAACGTAATACTAAGTACTTTTTTACTCTTCTATTTTTTTCTGAGATAACTCTTTAAATATTCTTTTTCTCCGTTCATACCATATTACTGCAATGATAAACCATGTGTAGCCCATCGACCAGCCCGCCAACACGTCTGAAGCGAAGTGACGACTCTCAGCAACACGTGACATACCAATAAGCACCGTCAAGACAACAGCTCCTATCCAAGTGAATATCTTTACTTTTTTAGAAGATTGATATTCTGTTGCTATATAAGCCAATGTAAATAAATATAATATCCCGGTCATGGAGTGTCCAGATGGAAAACTAAAGCTTTTTAGCTGATCCGGTATGTCAGGACGTGGTCTCTGCACCCACACTTTTAATAACTGATTAAGCACATTACCGGCTGCTATTGTTACAAGTGCAAAAAACATTCCACGGTAATTATGATCCCTTATCCACAACACTAATAATAAAACAATAGCGACAACAACTACGAAAGCTGGTTCACCAAAGTAATGGAAAAAACCTAAAAATTTATTATCCATCAACAAATCTGATGCCCACTGATCTAGATTGAATACCCAATTACTTTTTATATTTAAAAAGAGCACGATATAAACGATTGTGGTAACTATCGCAAGTGGATAAAATAACTTTTTCATACTAATCCCTCCTCAAGCTTGCGATTAACATTTCTTCTACTATATCTCTTTTCTACTCGATGTAATAGCAATATGAACAAAAACAATAAAAAAATGCTCTAGCATCAAGCTAGAGCATTTTTAGTAATAATAAGCTAGGGGAGCTTACTTTATTTTGTTGCTTTTACTTCATAGACGTTTTGGCTTGATTCGATTATATACTCTGGTTTGGGCTTGCCGATATTCGCTTTATGACCAGCGATGTGCTCCGGACTCTTCTCCCAATTTTTCCAATCCTCTTCACTTTGCCATTGAACAAGAATCATTACTTCCTCGTCTCCACGTCTAACTTTTTTCACAAGCACTTTCATATCAATGAAACCAGGTTGCTTTGCTAATGGTGTATCGCCACTAAAACGCTCCACAACTTGTCCAGAAAAACCTTCCTGTACAATTATTCGTTTCGCTTGATAAAACATATTATAGTGCCTTCTCTACTTCATCAACCATTAATGATACTGATTGTAATCCGCCACCTGATAGGTACCAAACTTCTGGGTTTAAGTAGAACATTTTGCCGTCTTTATAAGCATTTGTTTTCTTCACTAAAGCATTTTCAATTGCGTCTTTAGCAGATGCACCTTCAGTTACTACTGCATCGCGATCAACCACAAAGATAATATCTGGATTTTTTTCTAGTACATATTCAAATGATACGTTTTGTCCGTGAGTTGAAGCTTCAATACCTTCGTCAGCTGCTTTAAAACCAAATACATCATGAATTACACCAAAACGAGATGCTGGACCGTAAGCACTGATTTTACCTTCTGAACCTAGAATGATTAATGCTTTTTTATCTAAAGCAGATGCTTTTTCATTAATTGTAGCAATTTTATCATCAACTTTTGTTAGTTCTTCTTTTACTTGATCTTCTTTATCGAAGATTTTACCAGCTAATTCTGCGTTAGCTTTGAATGATTCCATGTATTTTGAAGTATCTAATCCTACATATACAGTTGGAGCGATTTCTTTTAATTGTTCATAAAGACTAGCTTGACGACCAGAAATGAAGATAACATCTGGTTTTAATGCTTCAATCGCTTCAAAATCAGGCTCTTTTAAAGAACCAACGTTTTTATAATCAGCGCTTTTATATTTTTCAAGGTAACTTGGAACTGAATCTTGCGGTAATGCAGCAACTTTAACACCTAAAGTGTCAAGAGTATCTAAGAATCCCATATCAAATACAACAACTTTTTCAGCGTTTTTCTTAACTTTCACTTCATCTTTAACGTTATCAGAAGTTCCATCATCTTTTGAAATACCGAAGTCATTTGTAATCGTAATTTCTTCTGCTTTTGAACCTGAAGTTGATTCTTCTTTTTTATCGTCTTTAGAGCCACAAGCTGCTAATACTAAAAGCATTGCAAAAACTAACGTAAGTAATTTCCAGTTTTTCATTGGGTAAAGTCTCCTTTTGTTATGAATTAAAATAGACACAAATACGGCAACTATTCATTTCTTGAATAGGTATATCCATATCGTAAATTTCTTTTAAAGATTCTGAGTTGATAATGTCATTAGTTGGGCCATCTTTTACAATACGCCCATCTTTCAAAGCAACAATTCGATCTGAGTAAACAGAAGCGAAGTTAATATCATGCAAAACAATGACTACTGTTTTCCCTAAATCATCCACAAGTTTTCTTAGGATTTTCATAATCTGCACTGAGTGCTTCATATCTAAGTTGTTGAGTGGTTCATCAAGTAATATATATTCGGTATCTTGTGCGATAACCATTGCGATGAAAGCACGTTGACGTTGGCCACCAGATAATTCATCCAAAAAATCATATTGGATTTCTTCTAAATTCATATACTCTATCGCTTGGTCGATCATTTTTACATCTTCCTCATTTAAGCGACCTCGAGAATATGGAAAACGGCCAAAAGATACAAGCTCACGAATCGTCAAACGCACATTCATGTAGTTTGATTGTTTTAAAATTGATACTCGTTTAGCAAAATCATTTGATTTTAATTTTTTTACATCTGAGCTGTCTAGTAATACATCTCCAGTGTCTGCATCAAGTAAACGACTTACCATCGACAGAAGCGTAGATTTACCTGCACCATTTGGGCCGATAAAAGACGTGATTTTGCCGCGTTGAATATCGACGCTTACCTTATCAACTACAACTTTCTTGCCGAATAGTTTAGATATTTCTTTTACTTGGATCATGCAGATCGACTCTCCCTTAATAATAGATAGATGAAGTAGATACCACCGACAAAGTTGACGATAACACTTAATGTTGTTGAGAATGTGAATACACGCTCAACAATCCATTGCCCACCAATTAACGCCACTAAACTCATTAGACCAGCACCAGTGATTAACACAGTATGCTTGTACGTTTTAAAGAATTGATAAGACAAGTTTGCAACGATTAAACCGAAGAAAGTTATCGGTCCTACTAGTGCAGTAGACGAAGCAATTAAAATCGCTGAAATAACAAGCATACGTTTGACGACTTTATCATAAGGAACACCTAGGTTGATGGCATTATCTCTCCCTAGAGATAATACATCCAAGTCGCGAACCATTCGCCACCCATATATCATCGTAACTAGTACAATAATTAATGCAAACCATACTAAGTCTCCACTTACGTTATTGAAGCTGGCAAACATTTTATCCTGCACGCGCATAAATTCGTTTGGATCAATTAATACTTGCATGAATGTCGTTATGCTACCTAACAAAGTACCAAGAATAATACCTACAAGAAGTAGGAAATAAATTGGTTGTTTTCCTGTACGGAAAAGAAATTTGTATAGTAGAAGTGCGAACCCAATCATGACGACTAATGAAATAACGAAGTTTACTTTTGTATTGAGAACTACTATATGCCCGGAACCTAAGAAGAAGATTATCACTGTTTGCAATAGCAAATAAAGTGAATCTAGTCCCATAATACTTGGTGTTAAAATGCGGTTATGCGTAATTGTTTGGAATACAACTGTTGAATACGCAATTGCAATACCCGTTATGGCCATTGCTAGCACTTTAATACCTCGGCGAGGCAATGCATAGTCATAACTTCCATTTAAACCTTGAAACAAATATAATCCACAGAATACTACAGCAAATGCTGCTAATAGTATCATTTTTGTACTGTTACGCATACGCCTTCCCCCTAAATAACAAGTATAGGAAGACGCCACTACCAATTACCCCAACCATTAAGCTAATTGAAATCTCATATGGATAAATCAATATCCTACCTAGAATATCGCAGGCTAATAAGAAAATCGCACCTAATAATGCGGTATGCGGAAGTGTTTTTTGTAAATGATCTCCCTTGAAGATCGATACAATGTTCGGAATGATTAAACCAAGGAAAGGTATCATACCAACCGTTAGCACAACGGTTGTTGTAACGAGTGCCACGAGGATTAAACCAAAGTTAACGATTCTTTTATAAGCAAGGCCAAGATTTTTTGAGAAATCTTCACCCATACCCGCAACCGTAAATCGGTTCGCATATAAATAAGCGATGATTAATATAGGTACACTTATGTATAGAAGTTCATAACGCCCCTTCATAACCATAGAAAAATCACCTTGTAACCACGAAGATATATTTTGAATGACATCCGCTTTATAAGCGAAAAACGTCGTGATAGACGATAAAATATTACCGAACATTAATCCAACAAGTGGAATAAAAATGGCATCCTTGAATTTAATACGATTTAAAATTTGCATAAATAAAAGCGTGCCGGCTAGCGCAAATACAAATGAAACCGCCATTTTTTCAATCAAAGATGCATTCGCAAACAGTAACATCGATACTAGTATGCCTAGCTTAGTGGCATCTAATGTACCTGCAGTTGTTGGCGACACAAATTTATTTCTACTTAAACTTTGCATGATCAAACCTGCTATACTCATTCCCATACCAGCTAAAATGATGGCTACTAGTCTAGGTACACGACTAATTAAGAAAATTTGAGTTTCTTCAGATTCAAAATCTAGCAAATCTGTCGGAGAGATTCGGCTCACTCCCACAAAAAGCGATATTAATGATAACAAGATAAGTGCTATAAAAAGGTATCGTTTCTTCATTGTAATCCCCGATGTATTCATTTTATGAGTACATAATCTTCTTATTGAAAATGATTATCATTGACTCACAATTTCCATTATAACATGACGACTTTTTCCGTCAACCCTAAATGAAAATGATTATCATACTACATTGGCAGTTTTGTGAATTCAGAAAGTTGATCATTGCCTTAAAACACAGGTATAGTAACACTTAAAAGTAAAACGCTTTCAAGATTTCTCACTCTATTAGATTTTAATTAACCTTGTTTATTCTGACTAATTTCGTTATAAATACATAATATCCTAGGATTTTATGCATTAGTTTCTTATATTTCATAAAAAATAAAAAGCGCTAAGATTTAGTCAATCTCAGCGCTTTTAAAATTGTTTATTATCGAATACCTTGCATTTTTTTCGAAATCATTGGTGAAATTACTAACATCACGATACCAAGAAGTACAGACGCAGTACCAATTGTACCGAAGTATGCAACTTCACTAATTTTATCGAATATTTTTACTAACTGTGCATTCACCGCTTGGGCTGCTGCGCTCGTTAGGAACCATAAACTCATGGTTTGTGCACTAAATGCCTTTGGTGCTAATTTCGTTGTAACAGATAGCCCTACTGGAGAAATTAATAATTCTCCTATTACTACTAGGAAGAAGCTTAGTACTAGCCACCAAGGACTTACTAAAGCTGTACCACCAGAAAGAAATGCGGGAATTACCATGACAATGAATGAGAATCCGGAGAAAAATAACGCCAATGAAAATTTAACTGGTGTAGACGGTTGGCGCGTTCCAAGTTTCATCCAAATCCAAGCAAATAACGGTGCCATTGTAATAATAAATAACGGATTTAATGACTGGAACCAAGAAGATTCCAATTTAATTGGACCAAGGTTTAAATCAGTACGTGAGTCTGCATACGTTCCAAGAATATTTGAACCTTGCTCTTGGATTGCCCAAAACATTACAGCAGCAATGAACATTGGTATATAAGCTAACACACGCGATTTTTCTTCTGCGTTAGTTTTTGGACTTCTATACATCACCACAAAAAACGCAGTAGGAATTAGAATCCCTAAAATAGAAATAAATAATATAACATTGTTTATTGTTAATTGATCATTAATATAAGCAATCACTGCGAGTACCGCAACAATTGCAACGCCAATAATTGTTTTTATTGCTAATTTTGAGAATTCATCTTTTGTTAATGGATTATTAATTTGTTTACCTGCTAAACCTAGATATTTCTTAGCAGTAATTACATACATAACTAAACCAACAAACATTCCGACTGCAGCAACACCAAAACCTAAATGGAAGCTGTACTTTTGTCCAATTGTTCCGACTATTAAAGGTGCGATGAATGAACCTAAGTTAATACCCATATAAAAAATACTGAATCCAGCGTCTCTACGGTTATCACTTTCAGCATAGATGTCACCAACAATACTTGAAACGTTTGGTTTTAATAAGCCTGTCCCCATTACAATGAATACCATTGAAATTAGTAGCATTGTCAATCCACCTGGGAATGCCAAACAAATATGACCTAGCATTATTAAGACACCACCGTAAAACACGGTTCTTCTGGTACCTAATACACGGTCAGCAATCCAACCACCAATAATCCCTGACATATATACAAGTGAGCCGTATATAGCGAAAATTGAGTTAGCTGTAGTTCGATCTAATCCTAGACCACCATCATTTAAACTATAGTACATAAAGTAAAGTAAAATGGCCCGCATGCCATAGTATGAAAAACGTTCCCAGAATTCAGTAAAGAATAAGGTTGATAGTCCTTTAGGATGACCAACAAAACCTTTTTGGGGTACCGATTTAACGATATCTTCTTTCGTTATCATTTAAATTCCCTCTTTCCAATAAGTAAATAGGATATCTATTTTCTGAAAAAACAGTAAGTCTATTATAAATAGACAGTTGTACGCATGTCAAAGAATAGAAGTTTGCAAAATATTGATTATTTTAACATTTTTTTGAATTGTGAAATAATTATAGGTTGGATAAGTTATTACATTTATCTATCTTTTTCGTTATAATACAAATAATTGAATTTACAGAGGAGCAAATACATGCTAAAACAGTTTTTTTCCTATTACAAACCGCATAAGCGATTATTTATTGTCGATTTTACAAGTGCTGTCGTCGTTGCAATTTTAGAACTTGCCTTCCCAATTGCCGTACAATGGTTTATTGATAAACTTTTACCAAGCGGTGAATGGGGTACAATCGTGACAGTAAGTGTACTCCTTTTGATCATTTACCTTTTTAGTACCCTGTTGCAATATATCGTCAGTTATTTAGGTCATAAACTTGGCATTAATATTGAAACCGATATGCGACAAGAACTCTTTAATCATGTACAAAAACAGTCATTCCACTTTTTTGATAACACGAAAACCGGCCATATTATGAGTCGGGTTACGAATGATTTATTTGATATTGGTGAGCTCGCTCATCACGGTCCTGAAGATCTCTTTATTGCCATTATGACGTTCTTCGGTGCTTTTGCTATTATGTTCAGTATTAATCCACAACTAGCCATTATCGCTATAATAATGGTACCCTTCTTAGTTTGGTTAGTAACATATTGCAATGTTAAAATGAATGTAGCTTGGAAATCGATGTATGGCAGTATTGCAGACGTCAATGCTCGTGTAGAAGATAGCGTGTCAGGCGTACGTGTTGTACAAGCATTTACAAACGAACAATTTGAAATGGATCGCTTTAAAGTAAATAACGGTCGTTTCCGTCTTGCAAAGCTTTCCGCATATAAAATCATGGCTGGTACACATTCCAGCATTTATATGATGACCCGCCTTGTCACACTAATCATATTGGTTTTTGGAGCATGGTTGAGCTTCAACGGTTCGCTAACTTATGGTGAATTGGTTAGTTTCGTGCTCTATTCAAATGTACTGATTAAACCAGTCGATAAAATTAGCGCCCTCTTAGAGTTGTATCCTAAAGGAATGGCTGGATTCAAGAGATTTCGTGAGCTTATTGACCAAGAACCTGACATCCAAAATCGTAAAAATGCAATCGATAATCATGCGTTGTCTGGAAATATTCAATTCAAAAATGTACATTTCAGATACGAGTCTTATAAAGAGATTTTGTCCAATATTAATTTATCGATTCAAGAAGGGCAGACAATTGCATTCGTTGGTCCTTCAGGTGCTGGTAAAACAACGATTTGTTCATTAATACCAAGATTTTATGATGTCACTGAAGGTTCGATTTCAATTGATGGCATCGATGTACGTGATATGACGTTACACTCTTTACGATCACAAATTGGCATCGTACAACAGGACGTATTCCTATTTACGGGAACGGTCCGCGATAATATTGCTTATGGTAAACTTGGGGCTTCATTTGAAGAAATCCAAGAGGCTGCAAAAAAGGCTCATTTAGTGGAATTTATCGAAGGTCTTCAAGATGGTTATGATACACAAATTGGTGAAAGAGGATTGAAGTTATCTGGTGGTCAAAAACAACGACTAGCAATTGCACGAATGTTCCTAAAGAATCCTCCTATTCTCATTTTAGATGAAGCAACATCTGCCCTAGATACAGAAACAGAGAAAATTATTCAACGTGCTTTAAATGAACTTGCAAAAAATCGTACAACTCTCGTCATCGCTCACCGCCTTGCAACAATACGAGATGCCGATCGAGTAGTAGTTGTCACTGAAGACGGAATTGCTGAAGATGGCAAGTACGATGAACTTGTCGCAGCAAACGGAATTTTCACAAAGCTACACAACATTCAATTTAATCAAAACTAAAAGAGTAGAGAGTCGGTTTAACATCGACTCTCTACTCTTCTTTATTTCAAGATAAACTCAGCAAAGCGATTTGCGTCTGCCTCTCTCATTTCAACTTTCAACACAGTACCTTCTTCTTCATATGCTGTTTCATGAATATTACTATACTCATTTAAATATGAGACAATATCCCCTCGATCATATGGTATGCAAATACGACATGTTACATAATCAGAAAAAATGTGGCGACGAACAACTTGTAAAAGTTCGTCTAATCCCACTCCCTCTTTTGCAGACATCCATACCGTATCTCCACTTACTTGCGGATACTCTGCATTAGCAAGATCAGCCTTATTATACACATATACTGTTGGTACATCTTCAACTCCAACAGCATGTAATGTATCATTCGTTACTTCCATCATATACTGATATTCTTCGTTTGAAGAATCCACAACATGTAAAAGTAAATCTGCATCTCGTGCTTCTTCCAAAGTAGAACGAAACGCCTTTACTAAATGGTGAGGTAATTTACTAACAAAACCAACAGTATCAGTTAATAGGAAGCTTTTATGATCTGGTAATTCTATCTGTCGAACTGATGTTTCAAGAGTAGCAAAAAGCATATCCTTTTCGAATACTTGCTTATGTTCTTCATGCTCAGTTTTACGTAACAGCTGATTCATAATCGTCGATTTTCCAGCATTTGTATACCCTACAATGGATACAACAGGTATTTCATTTTTGCGTCGTTGCTTACGCTGTGTTTCTCGCTGTTCTTTGACCACTTCTAAATCACGGCGTAATTTTGCAATTTGATCCTCGATTTTGCGGCGATCTAGTTCAAGTTTTGTTTCACCTGCACCACGGTTTTTGAAGCCGCCACCTGTCCCTCCACCTTGGCGGCTAAGGGACGCATGCAAACCTACTAAGCGTGGTAGCATATATTGTAACTGTGCTAATTCTACTTGCATTTGTGCCTCTTTTGATTTTGCACGTCTAGCAAATATATCTAAGATCAACATTGTACGATCAATAACTTTACATTCTAGATCAGCCTCAAGATTACGTATTTGAGATGGTGATAACTCATCATCAAAAATGACTAAATTTGCGTCTGATTCATCATAGAAATTTTTAATTTCTTCTATTTTACCTGTTCCAACATAATGAGATGGATTTACACGTTCTAAATTTTGCGTAACGGTGCCAGCTACTTCTACATCTAGCGCTTCCGCTAAATTTCGGAGCTCCTCAAGCGAATATTCAAAATGAACATCCCCTCGTAAATTAACACCAACTAATACGGCTTTTTCAATTAATTCATCCAATAAATTTCCTCCTCTTACTACGCAACACAAAAAGTATGAATATATTTTTAATTTCCACTGAAATAAACAGTAGAATAGAGCTGATATATCCACTCTTCACTTACTATTAAACATAAAATTTAAAAAGGTAAATTTATCCTAACATATTCATTTCTTAACTCTCAACCTTTTGCAATTTCGATTGTATGCAATCGTTCCTTACTATCATGTTTTTCCTCAAAAACAAATACTGTATTCCCCAGTATCAAAGTATTTCCTTTTGTCGGTAACGATAATAGTCTTGACCAATGAATAAGCTTCTCTTCTACGTTTTTCACATGGAAGATACAGCGTTTAATCGTCAACTCTTCATTTTCCGGTTTAACTGTTCCATCTTTTCTTAATGACAAATAACGTTCTTCATCCGTCTGCTCCCACTGTATAAAAAATGGATAAGGTAAAGTATGGTCTATTTTATGATCGATGAAAAGCATTTTCCACTTGCGCAAGCCACCATTGGACGTTCTTCTCTCGGCAGGGATAATGCCTGATGTACGATAGCCCATTTTTTGAAAATAGTGATTCTTCTTTTCTAAATCGTTTGAACGTAGGCATAATGATGCAAAACCTTCACCATCGACAATATCATATAAAAGTTGTTTCACTAGAGGCTGAGTTGATTGTTCTACTATATTTTCATGTTCAACAGCCAACCATTCGATATAACTATTCTTTGTATAAAATAGTGCATTATACGTACCCCAATCCAAATGCTGCCCACCTTCAACAGGATGCAAACCTTCAATTTTTTCCTGTTCGACTACTTGCTGCGGATTTTTTGTTGTGAAATATACGACATGATCTAATTCAAACATCCCTATCACCCCTTATGTATATAGAAAAGTCCGTAGCTGTATGTATGCAAGCATAGCCAACTACGGACACAAGAATGATTAGCCTTCTTGTTCTTCTTTCAATAACTCTATTGTTCTATCAAACTCTTCTTCAATTTCTTTATTAGGTTTATAAGTTAATAAACTAACAACAATCGCTACGAGTAAACAGATGATAAATCCAGGTACAATTTCGTACATAGCCGCATGAAGCTTATCATTTGAGCCCCAAACGTAAGCTGTCACTGCGCCCGTTACCATACCTGCTAAAGCACCCCAGTTTGTGATTTTCCTCCAGTATAATGTCAATAAAATAATAGGGCCAAATGCTGAACCAAAGCCAGCCCAAGCAAAGGACACTAAATCTAAAATTTTATTATCCTGTTTCCAGGCTAACGCCATAGCTAAAATAGATACTAAAAGTACAGCCATACGTCCTAAAAATACATATTGTTTATCTGAAGAATTTGATTTAAATACAGCTTTATAAATGTCTTCCACTAATGCAGATGACGTTACGATTAATTGAGATGAAATCGTACTCATAATTGCTGCTAAAATAGCAGCAAGCATAATACCTGCTATGAACGGATGGAATAAAATTTGCCCTAAAACAATAAAGACTGTTTCAGGATTCTTTAATACTCCTGCATTTTGTTGGTAATAGGCAACACCAACAAGCGCGGTTGCAATAGCACCAAATAAACTTAGTAACATCCAGCTTATTCCGATTCTACGAGCTTGCTTTGTTTCCTTCACACTTTTAATAGCCATAAAACGAACGATAATATGTGGCTGACCAAAATAGCCTAGCCCCCATGCCACAGTAGAAATAATTCCTGTAATCGTTGTTCCAGCAAATAAACTTAATAATTTCGGATCAACTTCTTTAATTGAATCTACAGTTTCTCCAAATCCACCTGTTAAGAATAAACCGAAAATCGGGACAATTATAAGTGCTAAAAACATGACTAACCCTTGAATAAAGTCTGTATAACTAACAGCTAAAAACCCTCCAAATAGTGTATATGCAATTACAACACCAGATGAAATTAATAGTCCCGTATGATAATCATATCCAAACGAACTCTCGAAAAATACTCCCCCTGCAACCATTCCCGAAGAAACGTAGAAAGTAAAGAACACAAGAATAATTAAACCTGAAGCAATGCGAAGTAACTTCGTTTTGTCTCTTAAGCGGTTATCTAAATAACTTGGAATTGTTATTGAATTATTTGATACTTGTGTGTACATACGTAAACGTGGTGCAACAAACACCCAGTTTAAATATGCTCCTACAGTTAAACCAACAGCAATCCAGGCTTCTATTAATCCACTTGCGTAAATTGCACCTGGTAGTCCCATTAATAACCAACCCGACATATCTGCTGCTCCAGCACTTAATGCTGTAACTGCAGGTCCTAATGAACGCCCGCCGAGCATGTAATCTGTCAAATTAGTCGTACGCCTAAATGCATACCAGCCAATTACTAACATTGCAATCATATAAATAACGATCGCAATGAGTTGATACGTATTATCAGACATGATAAATCTCACTCTTCCCTTCACCTATATGGTATAGCCATTTTATCATGATTATCCTAGCATAAGTAACTAGGGTGGTATATTTATTCATAATGCGCCAACATTTCTCATCTATTAAATTACTAAAAGCGCAAACGAAATATACAAGTCTCCAACATTTACCCTACCTCATAACAACTCACTTAACTAGTTGTGCTTGCGATAATTCTCTTAATCTAAACTTCTGAATTTTCCCTGAAGCTGTCATTGGATATTCATCTGTAAACTGAATATACTTCGGAATTTTATGATAGGAAATCTTCCCTTTACAATATGCTCTAAGCTCCTCTTCCGTGACAGATGCCCCCTCTTTCAATATGACCCAAGCCATTAGTTCTTCCCCGTATTTTTCATCCGGTACTCCGACAACCTGAACATCTTGTATTTGTGGATGCTCATATAAGAATTCTTCCACCTCACGTGGATAAATATTTTCACCACCACGAATCACCATGTCCTTAATCCTCCCCGTAATGTCGATATAACCATCCTCATCCATAACTGCGATATCTCCTGTATGAAGCCAACCTTCATGATCAATTGCTGCATGTGTAGCTTCTGGATTATTATAATAACCCTTCATGATTAAATAGCCACGAGCACATAATTCACCTGGTGTACCATTTTTCACTTCATCTCCAGTCACTGGATCAATAATCTTTACCTCTACATTCGGATGTGGCTTACCAACTGTAGATACACGCTTTTCAATCGAATCATCCGTGCTTGTTTGTGTAATAACTGGTGAAGATTCTGTTTGACCATAGCAAATCGTAATTTCACGAGCACCCATATCGTTAATGACCTTTCTCATTACCTCAATTGGACAAATTGACCCCGCCATAATACCTGTACGTAGTGAAGATAATTCAAATTCCCCAAAGTCAGGATGATTTAATTCTGCGATGAACATTGTAGGTACCCCTTGTAAAGCTGTGCACTTTTCATCTTGGACGGTTTGTAACACTAAGCCCGGTTCAAATTGTTCCAACACGACCATTGTGGCACCGCGTAATACAGAAGCTAATGTGCTCATCACACAACCAAAGCAGTGGAAGAATGGTACTGGGATGCACAAACGATCATGCTCCGTTAAGTGAATATACTCTCCAACTAACTGAGCATTATTAACGACATTATTATGTGTTAACATGACCCCTTTAGGAAAACCTGTCGTACCTGATGTATATTGAATATTAATAACATCACCTGGATCCAGAGATTGAAAACGTTCTTCTAATTCTTCATTTGTCACTTGCTTAGCAAATTCTACGAGTTCACTCCATTTATAAATGCCTGGATAATCATTTTCACTCATAACTATTACACGTTTGAATTGTGGTAATTTCTCTGATTGAATAAAACCTTTTTTAGAGTTCATTAGTTCCGGACATATTTTTTGGATGATATTAATATAAGAAGTACCTTTAAATTCTTCTCCTAAAATTAATGTCGTTGAGTCCGATTGCTCTAGCAAATATTCAAGCTCTTTTTCTTGATAATTCGTGTTTACTGTTACAAGAACAGCTCCCATTTTCCCTGATGCAAACTGACTTAGTAGCCATTCTCTCTTATTATCCGACCAAATGGCAATATGCTCCCCTTTTGCAATACCCATACCGATAAATGCCTTCGCTAATTCATCTGTTTCTTGATTAAATTCCGCATACGTTTTTCTCACATTATTTTCAGGATATACATATGCCTCATTATTCGGAAACGCTTCCACTGTGTTACGTAAAACTTCCCCAACAGTCTTATGAAATAACATAAAACATGCCCCCTTTGATCGAAGTATTATCTTTTGTTATTTTATCATAAAATTCTGATTAATTAACTTACAAAATGGTAGGGTTTATTATTTATTATTATTTCTTCCAATAAAGTATAGTAATCTTTTGTTCTCTACATTATTATTGGTTAATAAGAATTATATAATTTCCAAAAAAAGATACTATATACCTGTCTATAGAAATTGAAAATAATTCACTTAAGGAGGTCCTTTCCTATGAACATGCAATTATTATCTAAAGAAGATTGGAAGAGAAAGAACTTTTTTATTTTCCTAGTAACAATCATCGCTTCAGGCATAGGTTTTCTAGCACAGTTACTTTTCGACTCACATCCAATGGTCAAACTTGTGGTAGGTAGTATTTTTGCACTCGTATTCATTTCTTTTCTTATTGAACGTAAATTAGCTATTTTCGAACGTTTCTTTCCGTACTTCATTCTGTTAATGGTTTTCTTCACTATCATGGGTTCAATACTTGGTGAAGGCGTTAGCACATTGGGTTCTATAGCATTATCTTTTTTCTTATTAATGGTATCTAGTATACACTCGAGTAAAAAGCTACTGATCTTTGGTTACCTTTTAAGCGCTATTTCGATGGTCTTTAACCAAATATATTTTGGACAAGTGGATATGATGGCTGGACAATATAAAAACTTATTACTTGTGCACTTCCTATCTGGTATTGCAATCTTTTTACAAATTCATCAGAATACTCACAACGCAAATAATAACGCGAAACTCTATGAACAATTAGAAGCGAAATCTCATCAAGAAACTTTGTTGATGGACAAACTTTCTTTTTCAGTTCAAACGATCACAACAAATCTTCAAAGCATTACACAGAATACTAACAGTGCGACAGCTGCACAACGAGAAATGCTGATCGCTGTTAACGAGATCAGCGCAGGTTCGGAGCAACAAGCTGATCGAATTTCAAATATCGTACTAAACTCAGAAGCTACAACACATACAATCCGTAGTATTTCTACTTCACTGAAAGAGGCTGTACAACAATCGAGCCAGGCTGGTACCCAAGCAACGAATGGTGCTACTCGGATGCAAGTCATGAAAAATGATATTGATGACTTCACAAAGTTTTTTATCGATTTAAGTATGGCTTTCAAAGATTTAACAGAAAAAATATCTGAAACAAATTCCTTTACAGTAGCCATTCGTCAAATTACGGAGCAAACGAATTTACTAGCATTAAACGCATCCATTGAAGCAGCTCGTGCTGGTGAACATGGAAAAGGTTTTGCTGTCGTAGCAGATGAAATTCGTAAACTTGCTAGTGTAACGGATGAAACACTCGTGAAAATTGATTCGAACTTACGTAACGTTAATGAATATAATGAAGTAACCCTCACTAAATTAGAGGATGGAATGAACAAGATATACAAACAAGTATCTGAGGCTGAACATTCTACAACTGCCTTCAATGAGCTACACAAAACTATGGACACATTGCAAAAACAGATGGCCCAACTATTAACTAATATGGCGCAAATAGAAGGCAATTCCGAAACTATTCAACAAAGTACTACTGAGTTTGCCGCTGTTATTGAAGAAAGTACAGCAGCTCTCGAAGAGCTAAATGCGACCTTAGTGAACTTAACTGAGGAACAAGATCAAATAGCTAGTTATGTTAACCAAACATATGAAGTAGCAAATTCAATAAAAGCATAGTCTATTATCTTCTCTACTATCGGCATTAATTTGCCGATAGTTTTTTTATTGTGAGTAATTTATGTATGCCTATCAACAGACTTTCTTTCTAATTAAGATATAAAAATACTGTTTCAAGTAATATATTTAAGTCAAATCTATTGACTATATACTCAAACATGGTAGAATCTTTATTAACTTCAATGCGTTGAAGCGACAAAGTAAATATCCCGAGTGATGGACATAGTAGTTATTTTACAGACAGCAATTAGAGACTAAGTATTTGGTGCAAACTTAGGTCTGTACTATAGATGAATTACACCATTAGATACTCGTTTTAATGAAGTGGTTGGATACAATTATTCAACAATTAGGGTGGTACCGCGGAGTTCTCTTTCGTCCCTTTTTATAGGGATAGAAGGATTTTTTTATGCCATTTTAATATATAGGAGGATTTCCATGTTTCGTATTCAATCTAAAATTACACCATCTTTTTTTGAAGCTTTACTTCTCGTAGGCATCATTATTGCCACAATGGGGATTAGTATTGCTAAATTTGATGCAGTACCTCATATGCCAATTATTATGAGTATTTTATTATTAATCGCTTACGGCTTAATCAAAAAAGTTTCTTATAAACAACTAGAAGAAGGTCTAGTTGAGGGTTCTAGAGCAGGTTTAAGCGCCATTTTCATCTTCTTCTTTATCGGTATTTTGATTAGTAGTTGGATGATGGGTGGTACCATCCCGACAATGATCTACTTAGGCTTCCAAACTATTACACCACATTTCTTTTATGCAGTTGTATTTCTTGTTACTTGTATTGTTGGTGTTGCGATTGGTAGTTCACTCACTACTACTGCAACAGTGGGAGTTGCATTTATCGGCATGGCTAGCGCAATGGATATCTCCTTAGCGATCACTGCCGGTGCTATCGTTTCAGGTGCTTTTTTTGGTGATAAAATGTCACCTCTATCTGATACGACGAACCTTTCATCTGCCATTGTCGGTGTAGACTTATTTGAACACATTAAAAATATGGGATGGACGACAATCCCTGCATTTTTCATATCATTAATTGTTTACGGTGTGATTTCGCCGAACAAAGAATTACAACACGCAGACAAAATTGATGCATTCCAAAACGGTTTGTTACAAACAGGTATGGTGCATTGGTACACTCTCATTCCATTAGTTGTTCTAATCGTGTTCACTTTGAAAAAAACACCAGCTATTTTAACATTAGCGGTTAGCTCTATTTCAGCTATTATAGTTTCTTATTTCCATACACAATTTGGATTTAGTGAAGTAATGGATATTTTATTTAACGGCTTCAAATCTACTACAGGTATTGAAGACATTGATTCCCTACTGTCACGTGGCGGAATTAATAGCATGATGTTCACAATCGGACTTGTCCTTTTAGCACTTAGTATGGGTGGCTTATTGTTCACTCTTGGTATCGTGCAAGCACTATTATCAAAAGTAGAAAGCTTCTTTAAAAGTACTGGTTCTGTTATTACAGGTGCAGCCGTTACAGCGATCGGTATTAACACATTAATTGGTGAACAATACTTATCAATTCTATTAACAGGTGAAGCATTCCAGGCACAGTTCAAAAAGGTTGGCTTGAAAAGTAAAAACCTTGCGCGTGTAATGGAAGATGCGGGTACCGTTGTAAACCCACTCGTTCCTTGGAGTGTATGTGGTATTTTCATCACCAATGTATTAGGTGTTTCAACTTGGGCGTACTTGCCATTTGCCTTCTTCTGTTTGTTATCACCTATCTTAACAATCGTATTTGGTTGGACGGGCAAAACACTTTCATACATTGATGAAAAATAATTACTCAACTTCTTTTATTCTTTGATGTGGGCGAATTATGGTACACTAATGCCAACTATTAAACAATAAAGAAGGCGAGTAACAATGGATTATCAAGAAATGACACAAGCGTTATTGCAACGATTGTTAAATAAAGAATTAGTAGCTGCTACAATTAGCCAGCCCCGTACAAAATCAAATGAAATTAAACGTATTAAATTAAAGCCAATTGAACTAAAAGGTATTTATCATATTCAACTTGAATATCAATATGAACGTATTTTAAAGCATGAAAATATACCGTTATCTTCTATTGAAATGACAGTTAATGAGCTATTTGAGCAATTCCGTCAGTTCCATGGAGAATTCACTAGTGAGAATATACAAATCCAACTATCCAAGAAAAACAAAGTACTTTGGAAAGTTGAACAAACAGCAAACAAAACGGTCGACCTTTCGCATAATCGCAAAAAGAATTACTTATTAGATCCCGACACTGTTTATCCATTCCTTATCCGCCTAGGGGTGCAATCTGCTGATGGTAAAGTGAAAAAGCAAAAGTATGATAAATTTAAACAGATTAATCGCTTTATCGAATTTATTCACGATTCACTCGACTATTTACCAAAAGACCGTACCATTCGTATACTCGATTTTGGATCAGGTAAATCTTATTTAACTTTTGCACTTTATCACTATTTAAAAATTGAGCAAGGACTAGATATTCGTGTAACAGGTTTAGATTTAAAGAAGGAAGTTATTGAGCATTGCGCACAAATTGCCAAAGATCTAGAATATGACCAACTTGAATTTTTGGTAGGTGATATTAATGACTATAATGATGAATCAGCTGTCGATATGGTCGTTACTTTACACGCATGTGATGTTGCTACAGATATGGCATTAGCTCGTGCAGTAAAATGGGGAGCAAAAGTGATTTTGAGTGTTCCTTGCTGCCAACATGAATTAAATACTCAAATTCAATCTTCGCCACTTGATATTATGCTGCAACATGGTTTAGTAAAAGAGCGATTTGCTGCACTAGCTACAGATTCTATTCGTGCTGAGATTTTAACACTTGTTGGCTACGAAACACAGCTGCTTGAATTTATCGATATGGAGAATACACCAAAGAATATATTAATTCGCGCATACTTCACAGGTAAAAAACCAACCGTTATTCAAAAGGAACGCTATAATGCCTTTACTAAATTTTTATCTGCAAAACCTTTCTTAGAAAAAGAATTAAAGGAATATGTGAACTAACAATTTCCCCTGTACCAATATTTGGTGCAGGGGGATTTTTTGTAATTAGAAAAATTGTAAGTAACATTGTGAGAAAAATCATATCTACTCCACTTCTTCAAATGTTACACTTATACTTAAAAAGGAAACTTATACCATTAAATAGAATTTTTTGTCTCGTAAAGCATTGACTTTTCACTGATAATGATTATCATTATTGTAGATATAAAATCGAATCGCAGAGAGTAGGATATCAATGAAGTCAAAATCATTACTAGCCATTTTATTAGCAGGAAGCGTTATCGTAACAGGATGTAATAACTCAGATGAAGAATCTTCTGTTAAGAATTCTTCATCTGAAGCAACAAAAGATACAGAAGTAATTGACTTAAAGGCCGAAATAGATGCATATAAAGAATTCGCACTTGATCAAATGGATCAATTCACAACTGAAACAGAAAAATTTGTTGCCGCTGTAAAAGCTGGTGATATTGATAAAGCAAAAAACATTTATCCAAACGCGCGTATGTTCTTCGAACGTTCTGAACCAATCGCGGAAAGCTTCGGTGACCTTGACCCACGTATTGATGCTCGTTTAGCTGATTTAGAAGAAGAAGGTCAAGGAAAAGAAGACTGGAGCGGTTATCATAAAATTGAATACGGCTTATGGGAAGAAAACACAACAAAAGGCTACGAAAAAACTGCTGATCAACTACTTAAAGATGCAAAAGAACTTCGCGCTCGTGTTGAAACAGTTGAAGTGACTCCTGATTTAATGATGACCGGAGCAATCGATTTATTAAACGAAGTTTCTACATCAAAAATTTCTGGAGAAGAAGAAATCTTTTCTCATACTGACTTATATGACTTCAAAGCTAATGTTGAAGGTGCCGAAAAAATCTTTACCATATTAGAAAGCAAAATCGAAGCTAAAGATCCTGAATTAGCTAAAAACCTAACAGAGAAATTTAAAGCAGTTAACGATTTGTTAGCTAATCACGAAACAAAAGATGGTTATATTTCATACACTGAACTTACTAAAGACGATACAAAAGCATTAGCTGAAGCAGTAAACAACCTTGGCGAACCATTAAGCCAAATGGCGATCATAATGGAGTGAGATTACAATGACTGAAACAAAAGAAGAAAAAATCTTTGATAAAAAAATTTCACGTCGTCAAATGTTGAAAATGACCGGTCTTGGGGCTGCCGGCGTAGCCATTGGTGCTACAGGTTTTGGTGGCGTCATCAAAACATTTGGCAAGGATTTTTTTGATGACGATTCAACTTCTACTAACAAGGTAGATTTCTATGGTGAACATCAATCTGGAATTGCAACAGATGTGCAAACTAATATCTATTTCGCTTCTTTAAATGTTTTAGTTACTTCTAAACAAGAGTTACAAGAGTTGTTCAAAATGTGGACACCTCTTGCAGTTCGTTTAATGAATGGCGAAATGATTGGTGATCCAACAACTAATGGGATGATTCCTCCAAAAGATACCGGTGAAGCAAGAGGTCTTGATGCAGCAAATTTAAGTATCACTTTTGGAGTTGGACCATCCCTTTTCGAGAAAGAGGAATTCGGACTAGCTTCTAAAAAACCAAACGAATTAAAAGACTTACCTCACTTTCCAAAAGATCAGCTAGATGCTACTTACACTGGGGGGGATATTTGTATTCAAGCATGTGCAGACGACCCACAAGTTGCGTTCCACGCAGTACGCAATCTTGTACGTGCCGCTTCTGGAAAAGTATCTTTGAAATGGTCACAAGCTGGCTTCAATGCATTCCCTGTTTCAAAAGGGAAAAAACAGACTCCCCGTAATCTATTTGCTTTTAAAGATGGCACAGAGAATCCCACTACTTCTAACAAAAAAGATATGAATGAAGTTGTTTGGGTACAATCTGGAGACTCAAAAGGTTGGATGACTGGGGGTTCTTATTTAGTTGCTCGCCGAATTCAATTACATTTAGAAACTTGGGACCGTACTTCTTTAAAAGAACAAGAAAATACATTCGGACGTCATCGTGATAGTGGTGCACCTATTGGCAAAAAAGATGAATTTGAAGCGATGGATATTGATCGAAAAGACGATAAAGGAAATTATATAGTCCCTGAAACATCTCATGTCTTCTTGGCGAAATCTGTCGATGCACGCATATTACGTCGATCGTATTCATACTCATCAGGCGTTATGGATGCTACAGGCTCATATGATGCAGGCTTGCTATTTGTTTCATTTCAAAAAAATCCTGATCAATTCATTAAAATTCAAAACAGTCTAGGTCGATTAGATAAAATGAACGAATATATTACCCATCGAGGCAGTGCCTTATTCGCTTGCTTCCCTGGAATACAAAAAGGGAGTTATATCGGTGAAGCACTTTTTAAAACGCTGTAGTCAGATCACTATTATTCTTGGATTAATCATCTTAACATCAATACATTCTGTAAATGCCGCTGCATCCTATAGTCATTTATACATTTCTATTAGTGATGCCATTATGAACTCTAAGCAGGATCAAGATAAAGCCGCTATTGATGCTATAAAGACATTCCAATCCGATTGGATAAAAGCTGATGTAAAAACATCTAGTGAAACAAAGGCCATCGAAGCTTCTTTAGATGAAGCTTTAAACGCCTCTTCTAAAGAAGACCGTCTTACTGCACTTACAAAGCTATCAAAGGCTTTAACAGCTTTAGAGAAAGCAGAAAATCCTGTAGACGAAATGGCAGAACGTGCTGGATTTTTAAAAACGATTACTCCTGCATTGAACTCACTAGGTCAAACCATTCAAACTGGTGACCTAGAAAAAATTGAAGTGCAGTACAAGCAGTTCAATACTTTTTGGAAAAGAACTGAACGCCCAGTACGAGAACATGATATTGCAGCATACGGACAAATAGAAACACAAATGTCCTTTATGCGAATGACACTTGCAGATGACAATCCTAATATCGATTCATTAACAGATCAATTCAACTCGTTAAAACAAGCAATAGATAACTTTGCAGCCGGAAAAAAAACAGCTACCCAATCTGGTACCTACTCCCTGCAAACATTATTAGATTTAATTGATGAGGCAAAAGATCAAATTGATGATGAAGAATACTCAAAAGCATCGGCAACTATTAAAAAATTCATTACTACATGGCCTAATGTAGAGGGCGATATTCGCACTAAAAACGCCAGTCTATATACTAAAATCGAAAGTGATATGCCTATCATCGCCAGCAATTTAATGAAAGATTCTATAGATGCTAAGGACATAACATCTCAGTTAAACAACTTTAAACAGCAAATCCAGCTTATCCAAGGAGATCAGAACTATAGCTTCTGGGATGCAGCATTAATTCTTTTGCGTGAAGGTCTAGAAGCTTTATTAATCATTATTGCACTTGTAGCTTTCTTGAAAAAATCTGGACAAACACATATGGAAAGATGGATTTATATTGGTGCTGGTATTGGTATCGGTTTAAGTGCTGTGGCAGCGATTTTAATGTCAACATTATTTAACTCGACAACTATTAATACGAGCCGTGAAATGCTAGAAGGCTATATTGGGCTTGCAGCTGCTGCAATGATGATTGGTGTCGGTGTGTGGATGCACAGCAAATCCAACATCAAATCATGGAATAATTACATTTCAAAACAAATGAATCATGCGATGTCTAAACAAAGTGTATGGGCAATGGCCTTTATCAGCTTTTTATCTGTTTTCCGTGAAGGTGCTGAAACGCTTGTATTCTACGCTGGAATTGCACCTAAAATGTCAACTTTCGACTTCACTTTAGGAATTGGCATTGCCCTTGCTATTTTAATGATTGTAGCCATCGTATTACTGCGAGCAAGTGGCAAGATCCCAATCCACTACTTCTTTGCTGTCGCAACCGTTTTAATCTATTTATTAGCGTTTAAAATTATCGGTGTTAGTATTCATACATTGCAGTTAACAAATGTGCTACCAGCATCCATTATTAGTAATCTGCCTGTATGGGCTTCAATCGGTTTCTACCCTACAATCGAAACAATTATTGGACAAGTGATTTTAATTGTTTTAGTAATCATTACTTTCTTCTACAAACGACATAACGAAAATGTGACTGGATGAAACTATCAAAAAAAGCGATTAGCCTAATGGCTAATCGCTCTTTTTATAATTATTATTCCTGTCTCAAAGCTTGGATGACATCAATTTTTGTAGCCTTACGTGCTGGTCTCCAGCCCGAAAGTAATGCTACTCCAATACTAATTACTGAAGCTACAAGTATGAGTTGCCATGGAATATGTGAGAACACAATATCCGCTTCTTGGAATTGATTTGAATCCGTAGCCATATCGATAATAATCGGTAATAGCCAGTTCGATAAGAAACTAATGCCATATGAAATAACAATTGCAATCACTGTTCCGATAATACCAATCCATGCACTTTCCATTAAGAATAATCGCTGGATCAATTTTGGACTTGCTCCAATCGCTTTCATAACACCAATTTCACGTGTGCGTTCAGTTACTGCCATTGTCATCGTATTGAAAATACCAATAGATGCAATTAAAACTGCAATCGTCCCTACAAAGATTAAACCTACTTTAAATGCTAAGAATATAACATTGATTTCATCTAATTGCTCAGTAACTGAGTAAACACTTAAACCTTTATCCTTCAGTTTGGCTATTACACCTTTTACTGCTTCTAAATTCGTAGCATGTACTTTTATCTCCGGATAGAACATATCTTTTTCAGCTTTTATGTTTTTCGAATCTTTTACAGATGCCTTATAAATATTATAAAACTCGCCTTTTAGTTCATGACTAAATAGTATCGTATTTTTAATAAGCCAATCTTTTGCCGGTTTTTCTGATACACCAACCACTTTGAATGTTAACTCTTTATTAATTGCCTTATCATTATCATAATCTTGTAGTTTTACTGAAATTGTTTTACCTACTAGCGATTCCTTGTAACCAAGTTTCTTTGCTTGCTTAGTAGAAGTTGTGTCATTTTCTGCAGATTCCTCATTTAACTTTTCCTGCTCTTTCAACTCTGCTTTCGATAATAAATTCTCTGCAAAATGATAACCAACTACAATTTCATCAGAATTTTGAGGTAGACGACCTTCAGATAATTTACTCCCGACCTTTTCTTCGTTATCAAACTCAGTCATGTTTACTGGTACGCTATTTGTACGTTCCTCAAATTTTACGTTAGCCGATAGTTGAGCATTTGTTTTTTCAACCACTGCTCTGACATTCTCCATTTTTCTAATGGCATCTACATCGATTTTCTTTTGAGGATCTCCGTATACCTCAATTTCTGTCAATTTTTGATCTGTTAAGATTTCTCTTTCCATCGACCCTTGTAAACCAAAACCGATGGATGCTAATACAATTAAAAACGCACATCCCATAGTAGTTGCTAAAACAGTTGTAAACACACGTAGCCTATTTTTCTTTAAGTGTTGTCTAACAAAATCTACTTGATCCTTAAATAACATATTACAATACCTCCTTAACTAATTCGCCATCGTGCATTCTGAATTTATGATGTGCTATATTAGCCACTTCTTCATCATGTGTAATAATGACAAACGTTAAATTCAACGCTTTATTAAGGCTTTGAATAAGGAGTAGAATATCTTGCTCTGTTTCAGAATCTAAACTACCCGTAGGCTCGTCCGCTAATAATATTGGTGGATTAGTTACTAATGCTCGGGCAATACTAACACGTTGCTGCTGCCCACCTGATAACTCATTTGGATAATGGTCTGAAACATTTTCCAACCCTACTTGTTGTAATAATTCTTTTACTTTTACCTTTCTCTTCGCAGATGGAATACCTTTAATCTTTAGAGGTAATTCAATATTTTCAAACGCCGTTAAACCAGGCATCAATTGAAAGTTTTGAAAGATAAATCCGAAATTCTCTAATCGGAACTGCGCATGAGTAACTTCATTCATAGAAGCTGTTTCTTGACCGTTGATAACAATTGATCCATATTCAGGCTTCATAAAACCAGCGATAGTATTCAATAAAGTTGATTTACCGGACCCACTCTTTCCAACAATTGAAACTATTTCTCCTTTTGCTACATCGAACGATAAATCCTTTAATACGGGTACTTTCTTTTCCTTACCTTTTTTTCCTATAGCAAATGTATGACTTACATTTTTTATTTCAATCAATTTATTTTAACCCCTCTCCATTTGCTTACTGAAACTAAGTATATACATAGATTCTTAAGTAATAAGAAGGATAAAGATGAAGAAATTCTTAAGATTAGATATAGTGGCGTTAAGGTTTTCAATTAAATTTTGATAGATGCAAACTTTTCGAGGTACTTCCAAGTCAAAATATTGTAGTGTTTTCGCGATACGCTATATTTGTGAAGGAGTTTAACTGGTCATGACAAAAGAGGAAAAATACAAGCTTGTAGAAGCATTTATAATAGAAAATCAGCATTCATATTATCGCCTAGCATTTAGCTATGTAAAAAACAAAGAAGATGCACTAGATATCGTACAGGAGAGCATTGTTAAAGCACTCAAATCAATCGACTATATAGAGCAAATTGAATATATTAAAACATGGTTTTACCGTATTTTAATCAATACATCTATCGATTATATAAAAAGAAACAAACGAACAATTGCCTCTCCTGATGAAATCTTAGATTTTCACTTACCAAACCAAGAAATTAATTTACATGATTTAGATTTATATGACGCCATTGATCATTTACCCATTACTTACAAAACCATTATCATCTTGCGCTTCTTCGAGGATATGAAAATCGATGATATTGCCGAAATGCTCGGGGAAAATAGCAACACAATTAAAACAAGGCTTTATGCCGCATTGCGTAAGCTACGCATAGAAATGAAAGAGGATGTGGAATCATGAGTAAAATTAACGACGCCAAAAAAAAATTCGACAATATTGAAATCCCTGATGAACTAAATTTTGTTGTCCAAAAAGCAATAAAGGAAGCTAACCCAATGAAAAAAAATAAACGAAAAAAAATGAACCCTTTTAAAAATTTTGGACTAGGGGCCGCAGCTGCTGCAATATTATTTGCAGGTAGTGTAAACATAAGTCCAGCCTTTGCACAAACAATGTCTAACATTCCTGTCTTAAATTCAATTGTCAAAGTTATCACTATTAATGAAATAGCTGATGGTAATGACAATTCGCAAGCCAACATTTCAACTCCTCAAATTACTGGCCTTGAGAACAAAGAATTGGAAGCAACATTGAATTCAAAATACGAGCAAGAAAATGCTAAGCTATTTGCTCAGTTCCAAAAGAAAATGGCCAAAATTGAAGAACAAGGCGGAGGACACTTAGGGGTAGACGCCGGCTATAAAGTATTAACAGATACAGAAGATTTACTTTCAATTAGTCGCTATACTGTAGAAACACAAGCTTCAAGCTACGAGACAATTCACAACGATACAATAGATAAAAAGAATGAACTACTCATTACTTTACCAAGTCTATTCAAAGATAATGCCTATATCGAAACCATCTCAAATTATATTAAAGATGAAATGCGTAAACAAATGGCTGCTGATGTTGAGAAAACCTACTTTATTGTAGGAGAATCAGATGTAAACAATGGCTTTGACAAAATTAAAGAGGATCAAAACTTCTCTATTACAAAGAATAATGAGCTTATCATCTACTTTGATCAATATGAGGTTGCACCAGGCTATATGGGTACAGTTAAATTCAAAATTCCAACAAATACTATACAAAAAGACCTTGTAAGTAATCACTATATTAAATAAAAGAAAGCCTTGCACTCAGCAGTTTTTCTTCCGCTGAAGTGCAAGGCTTTTTAATGTCGTAATTTAAAATTGAATCATTTTCACTGGGTCTACTATTTCATCAAATTGGGCTTCAGTTAATAATCCTGTTGCAAGCGCTGCTGCTTTTAATGTCAGGTTATTTTTATGTGCATGCTTCGCTATTTTTGCTGCATTTTCATAACCAATATGTGGATTAAGTGCCGTCACTAACATAAGTGAATTTTTCACAAAATGGTCTAGTTTTTCTTCATTTGCCTCAATGCCTACTAAACAGTGTTCGTTAAAGCTTCGGATAACGTCGCTTAACAAACTGACAGATTGCATGAAGTTGTATAGAATAACAGGCTTAAATACATTGAGTTCAAAATTCCCTTGGCTTGCTGCAATACCAATCGTCACATCATTGCCCATAACTTGGGTCGCTACCATCGTAACAGCTTCACATTGTGTTGGGTTTACTTTACCCGGCATAATCGAGCTACCCGGTTCATTTTCAGGAATAGTGATTTCGCCAATACCACTTCGAGGACCACTTGCAAGCCAACGAACATCATTGGCAATTTTCATCATATCTGCTGCCAAACCCTTTAAAGCACCGTGCACATGAACAATTTGATCATGGCTTGTGAGCGCATGAAATTTATTTTCAGATGAAATGAAATGGAGTCCAGTTTCTTCTTCTAAAGCTTTAGATACTCTGTCACCGAATTCACTAGGTGCATTGATACCCGTCCCTACTGCCGTCCCTCCAATCGCAAGCTCTAATAAATGTTCTTTACTTTGCTTAATCATTTGCTCTGATTTCTCAATCATATGCAACCATCCACTTATCTCTTGACCCAGTGTTAAAGGTGTTGCATCTTGCAAATGCGTACGGCCAATTTTAATCGTCATTTTAAATTGCTCAGCTTTCGCCTGCAATGTTGCTTTTATCTCTTGTAGAGCTGGTAGTAAATCATTCGTAACAACAGTAATAGCTGCAATATGCATAGCTGTTGGAAATGAGTCGTTAGAGCTTTGAGATTTGTTAACATCATCATTTGGGTGTAGTCTTTCATCACTACCTTGTTTTTGCAAATATGCATTTCCAAGATGGGCGATTACTTCATTGACATTCATATTGGTTTGCGTACCACTACCCGTTTGCCACACAACAAGTGGGAATTCATCATCCCATTTACCAGCTATAATTTCATCAGCTGCGTGAACAATGGCATTTGCCTTAACTTGTGACAGATTACCAAACTCAGCACTAACAGTAGCTGCTGCTTTTTTTAGAAGTGCATACGCATAAATAAATTCAATTGGCATTTGTTCTGTACCAATCTTAAAATTTTCCTTACTACGCTGTGTTTGAGCTCCCCATTTATGTGCTGATGGTACTTTTATCTCTCCCATAGAATCATGTTCAATACGATAATCCAAAGTCATCCATCTCCCTTTTTTTTCTACGAAACTTATTACCTTTCCACCATTTATGATAACGCTTTCTTATTAGAATGTCTTAAATGCTGTTTGCATAAGAGATTTAAAAAACCCTGCACTCAAAAGCTAGTACAAGGTTTGAAAATTATATTAAGCTGGTGTTGGCGTTGGCGTCGGTTTAGCGTAACCTTCTTTATAAGCTTCATCAATTACTTTGCGAATCTCTTTTAATGACTTACCCTCTTGCGCCATTTTAATTGATTGGATTGCGATTTCTACACAAGCTACACATCTTGTTCCATGATCATCCCAAACGATTGAGCCATCCTTTTTCACTTCTTTAATGAAGCAGTTCATATTGCTTTTATGACCTGCACTTTCTCCACACCCACAATAACAAGGTATCCATTTAAGAATCTCTGTTGCTTGACCTGTCGCTTTATAAACAAGTTTCAAATCTTCAGATTGTTTATCTAAAAAGCTTGGAAGAACATCTGCTGAAGCTGTCGTCTCTTGAATATCACCATTAGCTACAGCGTGTTGATGTCCTGATTCTTCATTGTGTTGTTCTTGTTTTACCGGTTCATCTGCCTTGTCCTCACCACTACTGCAAGCAGTCAATATCATAGAACCAGCTAGTAATAACGTAAGCCATTTAAATTTCATTACTAATAACTCCTTCACACACTTTTCCCCTATTGTACCTTAATAAGTATTTAAACTTGTATGACAAATAAGCAACATTATTATTGAGTAGTAGGCTTTTTATATAATTAGACAAGTCTTATTCTTTTTATACATAAAAAGCTGACTCATTTTCATGAGCCAGCCCTTTCATTTAAGCTTCTTCTTTTGGTTCAATTACTGCAGTTGTTGATGAAGTTGACTTACCTTGGATTTCATCTGCTAATCTTTCAATACTTGGGCGAATCGTACCTTTGCCCGAGTAGTTTTCTATTAGCTCTTTCATATCAATCCCCGATGTCTCTTTAAGAGATTCTTGTAAAGTAGACATTAAGTTCGTTGCATAAGCAGTGACTTTATTTGCACCACTGCCGCCTTCACCACCACTTCCTGTATCAACGACTGTTATTTTGTCGATATTTGAAAGCGGACTAGCAACTTGTTTCGCGTATTCAGGCATCATGTGAATGACCATATCAAGTACAGCTGCTTGGCCGTATTGCTCGAACGCTTCGGCAATCTTACGTTTCGCTTCTGCTTCTGCAAGACCTTTAAGACGGATAATATCTGCTTCGGCTTCACCTTGTGCACGTTCTGAGTCAGCTTTTGCAAGACCATCTAAACGTACTTTTTCTGCATCAGCCTTCGCTCTTGCTTCGATGCTATACTTCTCCGCATCGGCTTGAGCTAATTGTTTCATTTTATCTGCTGCTGCGTTTTGCTCTATTGCATAACGATCCGCGTCAGCTTTCTTCTTCACTTCAGAATCGTATTGTTTCTCACGACGAAGAATCTCTTTTTCTTCTAACTCAATTTGTTTTTGACGTTCGATGATACGAACTTGCATTTCCTGTTCTGTTACTTCTTGTTTTGCTTTAGCTGATTCTAGCTCATATGCTTGGTCAGCACGGGCTTTAGCAACATCTTGCTCGCGACGGAATTCAGCTACTTTTAATTGGTTTTCTTTTTCTGCTTCTGCAATCTCAGTAGCACGTTCAAGCTCTGCTTTTTGTGCTTCTTTATCTGATTCAGCACGTTTAATACGTGTTTCCTTTTCTGCCTCTGCTGTTGCAATGTCAGCATCACGTCTTACTTGTGCGATTCTTGGCTTCCCTAATGAATCAAGGTAACCGTTTTTATCACGTACATCCTTAATTGTAAATGAAACGATGATCAAACCCATTTTAGCTAAATCTTGTGATGCAACACGTTGAACTTCTTGTGAGAATTTATCGCGATTTTTATAAATTTCTTCAACTGTCATAGAACCTAAGATAGAACGTAGATGACCTTCTAAAACTTCCTTCGCCTCATTTTCACGTTCTTCTTTAGGTTTTCCTAAGAACTGCTCTGCTGCTGTCGCAATTTCAGAAATAGAACCGCCGATTTTAATGATTGCAATACCATCCGCCATTACTGGAACACCTTGCTCTGTATATACTTCAGGTGTTGTGACTTCTAGTTTGCTAGATAATAAGCTTAATGGTTCTGCTTGCTGGAATACAGGAAGTACGAATGTACCACCACCACGGATAATTTTAATTCGATTACCTGATTCGTCTGTATGTACGTTTTTTGAGCCTAAGTAACTCCCGGTTACGATTAGCGCTTCATCTGGACCTGCTGTTCGGTATTTAGTAACATAAACACCAATAATAGCTAATAACACAAAAGCTACAATTCCTATTACGACTAATAATCCTATATTTCCAAAATCCATTTCATTTCCCCCTTTTATCTATCTTGAAAACATCGGCTCATATGCTCTGACATAGACCGTGCCTTCTTTTACTTCTACTATAAGGACCTGTTGGTTATACTCAATTTCTTCATTATCAAATCCGACAGCACGTTTTGAAATTAAACCATTTACAGTTTCAATAACAACTTCACCAAACCCATCAACAGGAATAGGTACGATTACCTTACCAATTTGCCCTGCCAATGACTCATCTGTATACGCCATTGATACTTCTGCTGATTTTAATGGTAATAAGATAAAGAAATAGAGTAATACACTTAATACGGTAGAGATAATTGTTGCAAATGCGATGATCACGATACTAGAAAATGACGTTAAACTTTCAAAGATGAAACCAATTGCTGCAAAGAATGTTAGAAAAGAAAGAATAACCGCTGGATTAAAAAACGGAATACCTTCTCCTACACCATCAATGACATCTCCGAAAAATAAAAATAAGACCATGCATACCGCAAGAATTATTAGGGAATATAAATATACTTGTTGGATTGCTATACCAAACAGTTCTATTAGACTCACCTCTCATACTTATGTTATTTTCCTTACAATACGTTATACGGTTAAGCGGAGGGAAAGTTTCATTTTTTTCAAATATTTTACACATTTTATTTAGAATTATTTCTAATATTACGGGAATGTAAATTTTAGTCGAAATTATGTAAATAATGTGGGGATTCTTATTGCATTTTGTTATGATTGTGTAGCGTTAAAAGAGATTGATAAGTTGATATTCAACCTAGGAGGATTCACATGTTTAGCTCAAAAAAACAAGACCCTTTTTTTGCGTCGCTGTTGAAAATTGCAGAATCAGTTAATGAAGCTGTTCATTATGCAAATGATTTTAAAATTACAAGCATCGCAGATTTAAAAGAGCTTAGCGTAACATTAAAACAGTATGAGACCGATGGAGATAAATTAATTCATGAATTAATTTTCATGTTAAACAAATCATTTATGACACCGATCGAACGTGAAGATATTTTGGAATTAGCTGTACGTATGGATGATGTCCTTGATGGCATTGAAGGCTGTATCGCCCACTTCGAAATGTTCTCATTAACAGAGGTAGACGACTATATGCGTGATTTCCTTAAATACATCGTAAAAAGTACAGATGAAATTGTCGCAGCAATGGGACATTTAACAAACAAAAAACTGATCGCTATGCGTGATCATTCCATCCTCATTAAAGACTATGAGCGCAAATGTGATGACGTTCTTCGTACATCAATTAAACAACTATTCTTACATGAAAAAGATCCTATTCGCATAATTCAATTCAAAGATATTTACGAACAACTTGAAGAAGTAGCTGATTACTGCCAAGATGTTGCTAATACTATGGATACAATTATAATGCGTAACGCCTAGGAGATGTAGATATATTGGATACTGTTCTATTTTTAACCATTCTTGTTGTAATTTTCGCACTATTATTCGACTTCATTAATGGTTTTCACGATACTGCAAATGCCATCGCAACTGCTGTTTCTACACGTGCATTACCTCCTCGTGTAGCTGTCTTAATGGCCGCAACTATGAACTTTATAGGTGCAATAACATTTACAGGGGTAGCAAAAGCATTGGCCAAAGATATCGTTGACCCTTTTGCAATTGATAACGGGGTTGTCATTATTTTAGCCGCTTTGTTATCCGCAATTATTTGGAACTTAGTAACTTGGTATTATGGTATTCCATCTAGTTCATCGCATGCTCTAATCGGCTCCTTAGCTGGTGCAGCGATTGCTGCTGCAGGTTTTGCTGTATTGAACTATGAAGGATTTATCAAAATTATTAAAGCATTAATCTACTCGCCATTTATTGCTATCGTAGCTGGTTTTATCATGATGTCCATTTTCAAAGTGTTATTCAAAGACTTAAACTTATACCGTACTAATAAAGGATTCCGTAGACTACAGATTTTCACTGCTGCGGTACAATCTTTTACCCACGGTACAAACGATGCCCAAAAATCAATGGGTATTATTACAATGGCTTTAATCGCTGCTGGATTACAAACTGGTGACGATATTCCAATGTGGGTACGAATTGCAGCTGCAACAGCAATGGGATTAGGTACATCTATTGGTGGATATAAAATTATCAAAACTGTTGGCGGTAAAATCATGAAAATTCGACCTGTTAACGGTGCAGCTGCTGATTTAGCTTCTGCCGCTGTTATTTTCGGAGCTACACAACTTCACTTACCTGTAAGTACAACACATGTTATCTCATCTTCTATTATGGGAGTTGGTTCAGCTCAACGTGTTAAAGGTGTTAAATGGGGCGTAGCAAAGAAAATTGTTCTTACGTGGATTATTACTTTACCAACATCTGCAATAATGGGAGCAGCCATCTTTTTTGTTCTCAACTTATTTATCTAATAATGACCTTAATAGGTTTCCATTCGTTATCGGATGGAAACTTTTTTTATGTAAAAATTTTTGACTGTTTAACGACAAAGTAAGACAGTATGCTTTACACTAATCCATAGAGTTATTTAAGAAAGGTGGTACATACATTTGCAAGGTTTATCTCGATTCATAACAAAATATTATAAAATAATCGCAACGATTTGGTGTGCATTGTTCATTATCTTTGCATACTTTGCTATTCAATTACCTGGTCAATTAAAAGGCGATGGTTTTAAAGTTAATGGCGATCATCAAGCGGTTATGAACGAACTAACAGAAGAATTTGGTCTACCTGCTGAAACCATATTTGTCGTATTTGATAATGTCAAAGACGAAGATATTGAAGCTACATTACAGAAAATCGAAAAGGTAAAGGAAATCGATTCTATTCAATCTCCTTTAAAGGACTCGAAACTTCATAAAAAGAATATCTCCTATGCTATTTTAAATTTCGATAATACTATAGAGGATATGGTAATTGTAGTACCGAAGATACGAGATAAAATAAACAATAAACAAGGAATTACTATTACAGGTGGGTCGGTGATTTCATCCGATCTTAATACAGCCAGTCAAAAGGATTTAGCTAACGCAGAAGCAATTGGATTGCCCATCGCAGTACTTGTGTTATTACTAGCATTTGGTAGCGTTGTTGCTTCAATTCTCCCAATTGTAATTGGTATCATTACTGTCGTATCTGCGTTTGGCATACTATCTATGCTGAGTGGACAGTTTGATTTATCAATCTTCATAATGAATATTATTCCTATGCTTGGACTCGCACTCAGCATAGATTTCGCATTATTGTTTATCAATCGTTATCGTGAGGAAAGATTGCACTCTACCATTCAACAAGCTGTGCAAACAACGATTCAAACTGCCGGACGTTCGATTATTTTTTCTGCATTTTGTGTCATGATTGGTCTCGGTGCTATGATTGTTATCCAAGTAGAAATATTCCATAATATCGCACTAGGTGGTACAATTGCAGTTTTCCTAGCAGTTGTTGCTTCATTAACTTTGTTGCCTGCAAGCATATTGTTACTAGGTGATCGCTTAAATAAATGGACGATTATTCGGGTGAAACCGAATAGTGCATCGCGTTGGCGTAGTTTTGCAACACTGGTTATGAAACGTCCCGTGACAATTGCTATTATTTCCTTGATTATCTTAGGAATCGGTATTGTCCCTGTGAAGGATATGAAGCTAACCATTCCAACAATGGATGCTTTACCTACTTCATATGATTCTCGTACTTCTTTTGAGAAACTACAAAAAGAATTTAATTTAGGCAAAAATTCTACAGTTTACTTATTAGCAGAACGTGAAGATGGATGGGATTCCAAAGCTGGTTTAAATGCCATCCTAAAGCTACAAAAAGCATTACAGAATGATGACTTAGTCCTCGATGTGAAGACCATTTTCACGGAATCTAAAATCAATCGCGTAGAGGACTGGCAGCAAAGTATGGAAAACCTTTCTGCTAGCGAACAATTAAAACCCTTAAAAGAAACTTTTATACATGATAAACAGTTATTTATCCCAATTACATTAGATGCTAAAGGAGCTTCTATAAAGGCACAAGATTGGGTGAGAAAGTGGTCAGATAAAGATTTAAACATGAACTTTAAGCTTGGTGGAGAAGCGAAGTTTAATCAAGAGATTTTCGATGAAATTTCAAATAAAATCGTCATAGCTTTATCCATTATTATTGTCTCTACATTCTTTATTTTGATGCTTGCATTCCGTTCTGTGTTAATTCCTATAAAGGCTATTTTAATGAATATTATTGGCTTATCATCAGCTTTCGGAATTCTCGTATATATCTTCCAATACGGAAGTTTCGGAATAGAGGAAGGGACAATTGTATTAATCATACCTGTTATTACATTTTGTCTTGTATTCGGCTTAAGTATGGACTATGAAGTATTCCTTATCTCAAGGATTCAAGAAGAATATGAAAAAGGAGCGAGTAATACACGCGCGACGATTGATGGACTTACTTCTACAAGTAAAATCATTACATCTGCTGCGTTAATTATGATTGTTATTACAGGTGCATTTGCCTTCACAGATGTAATGCCTGTGAAGCAAATAGGTGTAGGCATTGCCATTGCCATTGCTATTGATGCGACAATTATACGTCTAATGCTCGTACCAAGTCTGATGAAATTATTAGGTGACTGGAACTGGTGGATGCCGTTTCAAAAGAAAAATCGCAAATAAAAAAGAGGCAACCTTAATCAGGTTGCCTCTTTTCATATTTATTAAAAGTGATTTGCATACCAAGCTTTTGCTGCTTTTAATTCATCATGTGTTAACTGATGACCATAATCGCTCCAATATACTTCTACTTCTGCCCCCGCTGCTGTTAACAATCCTTCTAAATCTTTAGATTCTTGAGGAGGGCACATATAATCATTTTTACCAGCACCAATCCAAATTGGTAACTGTGGTAATACCGGCACTTCAATATCTCTTCTTGGAACCATTGGATGATGCAAAATAGCACCTTTCACAACTGGCCCATTACGGAATAACAAATTACCCGCAATATTTGCCCCGTTAGAATAGCCAATTGCTACAACATTCTCTCGATTGAAGCTATATCGCTCGGCTGCTTCGTCGATAAATTCAGCCAATTCCTTTGTACGGACCTCTAAATCAGCCATATCAAAAACGCCTTCTGCTAAACGTCTGAAAAAGCGTGGCATACCATTCTCTACTACATTTCCTCGTACACCTAAAAGAGAAGCTGATGGATCAATCTCTTTTGCTAAAGAGATTAAATCATGTTCATTCCCACCAGTACCATGTAGCAACAACAATGTTGGCTTACTATCATCAGTACCTTTAATGAAAATATGTTGCACGGAGAATCCCCCTATCTATATTCTATAATTAATATCTTGAATTCGAGATAATTATAGATTGAACAGTACTAGGAGTCAATGAATATGCTTTGGAACCTTGCGTAGGATGATTCTTATAAAATAGTTGAATTGAAAGGACAATCAATATAACTGCAATTATTACGACAGAAATTAATGCAATAACCGTTTTTTTACCAGACATAAAATTCCCTACTTCCTTTAGCATTCCTTTGCGAGAACTTTCCGATCTCGACATGTATGCCGTTCTCAAAATTACTTTTTTATAATATTTAATAAGATATGTTCAATTTTGATCCTGCGAATCCATATTTTTGATACAGCGCCAGTTGTCCAATGCTAAAGTTACAAGTAGCATTTAGAATTCGGCGATAACCACTTTCTGTCGCTTCACTTATGGCTTACTGAATAAGTGAAATACCAAAGCCATGTCCCTGACATTTTCCGGCTACCGCTATGGTCATTATCTGGATAGTTTTTGTATTATAAATCAACAAAACGACCACCCCCAACACTCATCCGCCATACTCGCGATATAACACTTACCATCGCGAATATTTTGTGCAATCAAGTGCTCAGACGGATCAGCTAGAAACAGCAAGTCCTTTGGTGGTCGCTCATATACCGCAAACAAACGATATTGTTAGCATCATTTTTTAGACGGCTTAAAGCCTTCTGAATATAAATAGTTTTCCGCATCATCACGAGTTCCGAAACTTTCTTCTAAATTGAAGCCATGATAAACATTCCAAAAAGGATCTTCTTCTACTAAAAGAAGTTGGTCATCATTACGGTTACGCCAGCTTTGCTCAATTCTCACTTCAGGAACTACTTCATCAATTTCAGATAAATACATAAGGGCATCTTCAATAATTTCACGAAGCTCTTGCTCAGAGAAATCACGAATATTTACTAAACCACGATCGTCTGCTTTATAACGTAGTAAATCTCCTACGTAAACAAAACCATTACCGTTTGGGTGTAATTTTTCTACCACAATTTTTTTCTCATATTGGCTACCATCAAAGTGATAATTTAATCGTTTCATCGAAATTTCTTTACGAGTTAATTGAGGGAAACTTTCGATGATCGCTTGTTTTTGTTCAAATGTTAACATAATTTACTCCTTTTTCTTTTGCATTCATCCTTTAGTATAGCATTTTTTATATATCAATTCGCTTTATATCAACATCTTGTCCATCTTTGGTCAATAAAAATACATCAGGATTTCTCATAGTTTTCCATCCTGTAAAACCAAATTTCGAATTATATTTTGTAATGAGTAATGATAATAGATTGCCGTGCGAAACAATTGCAGTATCAGTAGTAGATGATTCGAGTAATTCTTTGATTAACTGTTCCATTCGTGCGATTGCTTCTTTGCTTGATTCTCCACCTATGTACCTCAAATTTTCATCGAGAAAAGTTTGTTCCAACTTATCTAACCAATCATCAAAATTTTGTGTACTTAATACGCGTTCAGCTAACCTTTCATCTTGTTCAATTTCTATTTTCATTTTCTTAGAAAATGGTTCTATCGTTTGAATTGCTCTTGTAAAAGGGCTAGAAATAATTCTCTTTATATCGTATTGTTGTAATCTCTCTGCTAATTGTTTAGCCTGCTCAATCCCATCAACGGTTAACGCTGCCTCTACTTCTTGCCCCGAAGCCTTACAATGACGAATAATATAAATTTTCTTCATTAACAACTCCCCCATCTTCTGAATAATATTATATAGTATTGACATACTATTTAGACAATACTATAATCACAAACAACAATAATTAAAACAAAGACAAGGATTAGTAAAGAATAGACTGTTTTTATAGAGAGAGAATTGATTGGTGGAAGATTCTTATTAACAGCTTCTTGAACCTACCTTCGAGTTCGTCATTGAAAAATGATGCGGCGACAGTCGTTAACATGTTTGAGAGTAAAGCTTCGCTTTAAATAAGGGTGGTACCGCCGTAATGGGTCCCTTATTTAAGGCGGAGCTTTTTATTTTAAAGAAGAGGTGTTTATAATGGCAAAACAATTTGTGAAAGACGTAACAGCAATGGATGTGGATTTTGCTCAATGGTATACAGACGTAGTAACAAAAGCTGATTTAATCGATTATTCAAGCGTTCGTGGTTCTATGATTATCCGTCCTTATGGCTATGCATTATGGGACAATATCAAAAATGAACTCGATGCAAAACTAAAAGAAACAGGGCATGAAAATGTCTATATGCCTCTTTTCATACCTGAATCCTTATTACAAAAAGAGAAAGATCACGTTGAAGGATTTGCTCCTGAAGTGGCATGGGTTACGCATGGTGGGGATGAAAAACTACAAGAGCGCTTAGTTATCCGCCCAACATCAGAAACACTATTCTGCGAACACTACGCTAATATTATTCATTCTTATCGTGATCTACCAAAACTTTATAACCAATGGGCTAATGTTGTCCGCTGGGAAAAAACGACACGTCCATTCTTGCGTACACTCGAGTTTTTATGGCAGGAGGGGCATACTGCTCACGCTACTCAAGAAGAAGCGCAAGAAGAAACATTACGTATGTTAAATGTGTATGCTCAAATTTGTGAAGAGTACTTAGCTATTCCTGTATTAAAAGGACAAAAAACTGAGAAAGAAAAATTCGCAGGCGCTGAATCCACTTACACAATCGAAACGCTAATGCATGACGGGAAGGCATTACAATCAGGAACATCACATAACTTTGGAGATGGTTTTGCACGTGCATTTGATATTAAATATCTTGATAAAGAAGGAAAACAACAATTTGTTCATCAAACATCTTGGGGTTTCACAACGCGTATAATAGGAGCACTTATTATGGTTCATGGCGATGATCGTGGCTTAGTCGTTCCTCCACGTATTGCACCAACACAAGTAATGATTGTACCAATAGCTCAACATAAAGAAGGCGTCCTAGATTTTGCTTATGATTTAAAAGAGCGTCTTGGCAAAGTGGCACGAGTTAATATTGATGCTAGCGACAAAAAACCAGGTTGGAAATTCAATGAGTATGAAATGAAAGGTATTCCAGTACGCCTTGAAGTAGGACCAAAAGACATCGAAAATAATCAAGTGGTTCTAGCCCGTCGTGATTCAGGAGAAAAAGTTATCGTGAAACTAGATGAACTAGAAGTAAAATTACCTGAAATGTTAGAAGAAATACAAAATGATTTATACAATAAAGCACTAAATCACCGCGAAGAAAACACATTTACCGTTCAAACATTTGATGCATTCAAAACACAACTTGAAGAAAAACAAGGATTTATCAAAGCCATGTGGTGTGGTGACCAAGCGTGTGAGGATAAGATAAAAGAAGAAACAGGTGCAACTTCCCGATGTATGCCATTCGAACAAGAACATATCTCAGAAGCATGCATCTGTTGCAGCAAACCAGCAGAAAAAATGGTCGTATGGGCCAAGGCATATTAAATGCTGAAGCGGCCCGTCAAGACTCGACAAGCACTGTAACTTTCGAATCGAAAACATCTTTACAGTTTTCGACCGAGAAAGTGAAAGTGACCTCGAGAGTCTGGCCGCTGAAGCTGGATACACCTTAATGCTGATGGCGCTCGTTCAGACTCGACAGGCGTTGGAGGGCTCGAACACAAGACGCTTTTTGTCTTGTGCCGAGAGACCGAAACGACCCGAGAGTCTAGCGCCTGAAGCTGGATACACCTTAATGCTGATGGCGCTCGTTCAGACTCGACAGGCGTTGGAGGGCTCGAACACAAGACGCTTTTTGTCTTGTGCCGAGAGACCGAAACGACCCGAGAGTCTAGCGCCTGAAGCTGGATACACCTTAATGCTGATGGCGCTTGACCAGACTCGACAGGCGTTGGAGGGCTCGAACACAAGACGCTTTTTGTCTTGTGCCGAGAGACCGAAACGACCCGAGAGTCTAGCGCCTGAAGCTGGATACACCTTAATGCTGAAGCGGCCCGTTTAGCCCTGACAAGCACTGGAACTTTCGAATCGAAAATATCTTTTTAATTTTCGACCGAGAAAGTGGAAGTGACCTCGAGGGGCTGGCCGCTGAAGCCGGATATTCTTAATGCTGAAGCGGCCCGTGTAAATGCAGATAGCCTAAAACCGCCACGTCCTGTGGCAACGGCTATCTGACCAACATCCTGTCGGCCCTCGACTAGCACTGGAAGGGTCGAATCAAAGGCTCCCTTTGACTTTGAGTGTCCGATTGCTCACTAAAAAACGTCACCTAGCTTCAACAAAACAAAAAGCACGTTGCATTTGCAACGTGCTTTTCTTATAAAACTTCTGTTAATTTTGCTAAAACATTATCCATATAGGATGCATTATGCTCAACAAAATCAGCGTGTATAGCATTTTTTACAAGAGGTATCTTCTTTCCATCTTCGATGATTTCAAACCCCTCGACATATAGAGTTTTACACTTACCTGAGTAGAAGTCCTGCACTGTACCTAGCTCTGCTCGAACAATACCAGCAACTTCTTCCTCTTGTAATTGAAATCCTACAAAGTCTGCATCACTAAATACATAGTACACATGGGCAAATTCCATATCGATCATCGGTGGCTGTTGTATACAAGTTTCAAATACCCCAAGCTTTTTCATATCATTAACCGTAAGTGGCAATCCAAGCTCCTCTTGTAATTCACGAATGCCATCCTCAGCTCGCTCATTCACTAACAAATGCCCAGCGGCCGTTATATCAAACTGACTTGCATAATCCTTCTTACAAGTGCTTCTGAGTTGAAAATAAAGATAGTACTTATCTTCTACCTTACTAACAAGCCAGCAATGGAAAGTCTCATGCCAAAAGCCTTTCGCATGTACATCTTCTCTAGTTGCCTCACCAATAGGTTCATGTTCATCATTAAATATTCTTAATAATTCACTGTCCATATTTGGCACCTACACATTCTTTGTTGCAGCTGAACGAATTTCTTTACGATGTTCATAAATATTTTTCACAATTACTTTCCCAACCGCATAAGCTGGTACACCAAGTAAGATACCTAGGAATCCTGCAATGTTACCTGCGGCTAAAATGATTGTAATAACAGTCAGTGGATGAATATCTAATGATTTACCCATAACATTCGGTGTAATTAAATTACTATCAATTTGTTGCGCTACTAATGTGACAACACACACCCAAATGGCTAACTTGGGGTCTTGTAAAAATCCAATAATTAGGGCTGGGACAAATGCAATCCACGGTCCAATAAATGGAATGACATTCATGAAAAATGCAAAAACAACTAATAACAATGCGTAATCCAATCCAATTATTAAATAACCGATATACATCATAGTAGCTAATAATAGACTAATTAGTAGTTGTCCTTGAATATAAGAGCGCAGCACATCATCAATATCCGACAGAGTTTTCTTTATCCATTCACGACGATTCCCAGAAAACAGTTTATACATTGATGGCGCAAATTTCTCATGATCCTTTAACATGAAGATAAAGAAGAAAGGCACCAATATTAAGATAAATGCCCATGACACAATCGTTTGTATTAGTTGTACTAAAAATACACTTGTCATTACTGCGTATTTTTGAATAGAGTTTGCCATCTTATCTATAAATTCATTTACTTGATCTGGAAAACTTCCACGATTATCTTGGATATAATCAGCCATATCTGTAATTTCACTTGCTAAATAAGGTGTGCTCTTTACTAAATGATTCATCTGCTCTGCAATAGAAGGACCAATCAACGAGACAAAGCCCCCAAGTGCTCCTATTAATGCAATAATTATGGTCAAAATACTTGCCCAGCGCGGAAATTTACGTTTCTCTAAAAAACGCTGAATTGGCTCTGTTATGTAATATAAAATTCCGCCTAATAAAAGTGGAGTAAAAATTGCGCTCGCAATAATAACCACTGGATAAAACAAATGTTTAATTTCTAAAAAATACTTAACTATTAATAAAGCGAGTAATATACCGACACCTGTTTGAAACCATAACTTTTTCGTCACAAACTTCACTTCCTTATTGCCTAAATGGGCCCATTTTATCATTAAGTATACGATATTTTATGTAGGAAAAGAAATCAAACAGTTATAATAGAAAATACAATAATACAAATATTCTAAAAAAAATAAGTAATTCCAGTGACATTAGTTGATTTTCCAGTTGGGTGTTGTTACGTTATTTAGTAGAACTTTACATAAAGGTGATGGTGTAATGAAAAGCAATTGGGCTCATGTGGCCAAGAAATATTTACTACATCCATATACTCTCATTCTCGCCGTATTACTTGTGAAGATAATCGCATTTCGTACGGTGATTTTCCACAACCGCTCGGTTTCACAAATTGTGTTACTAGAGTATCCAATGTGGGCTTTGGCACTTACTCTTGTCGTAGTGTTATTTAAAAAGCGTACATGGCTTGCTGTATGGATTTTCAATGCTGTTTTATCTACTTTATTTATCGTCATATTGTATTACACTCGGTATTTTTCAACTTTACCTTCCTATTATGACGTCAAGCAAATCTATCAATCTCATTCGGTCGGTGGTACAGTTGCCTTACTTGGAACCCCCTATGATTACCTTTTTTTCTTAGATATTATTTTATTTCTACCTTTGATTCACTATTTCACTAAAGACAAACAACCACTTTACTACAATGGTGCTAGAAAAGGGCTCCTGGCTTTCACATGTATAAGTGTTATAACGACAGGCCTAGCATTTAGGCAACCACTGATTGATGTATCTTATTTCGCTAAAGAAAATGGCTACTTACAATCACAAGTCGTCCAATTATATGCTCGAAGTTTTGGTGTCGCACTTGCTACTCAAGAAAAGCTAACTGATGCCGATCTTGAAAAACTAAAGGGCAATGAGTATGTTCCATTTAACAAGCACCAAACATTTGGTGTCGCTAAAAATCGCAACGTCTTTGTAATTCAAGTAGAATCATTACAAAACTTTGTTATTAACCGAGATATTAATGGACAAGAAATTACACCAAATCTGAATAAGCTATTAGAAGATAGCGCGTATTTCAATAATGTTTACCAACAAATCGGTGCAGGCAACACTTCAGATGCTGAGTGGGTTATGCATACAGGACTTTATCCTGAAGGCATGGACCCTACTGTCAATTTACTAAAGGATTCAGAAGTTGCTTCCTTACCTAGAATGCTGAGTGAAGAAGGTTACGGTACAGCCACATTTCATGCAGATGATATATCGTATTGGAATCGTAATAAGCTATATCCTGCACTTGGTTTTAACCATGTTTATACATCAGAAGATATTCCAGAACAACAAATTATCGGGTTTGGTCCCTCAGATGAAGTAACATTTCGTTTTGCTGAATCACAAGTACTGAGCTTGTTACAACAATTCAATCGAGTTTACGCCAATATCATTACACTAACTAGCCATACGCCATTTAAAATGCCTGAAGACTACAAATATCTAGAATTACCAACGGAATTCAACGACACATATGTTGGAGACTATTTACAATCAGTTCGTTATACAGATAGGCAAATTGGTCAATTTGTTGCGAATCTTAAACGGTTAGGATTGTACGATAATTCAGTTATTCTCATTTATGGTGATCATTCTGGTTTACATGGAAAACCTGTAACAGAAGAAGACCAAGTGCTATTAGAAGATTTGCTTGGTCACCCTTACAATTTGAATGATCGATTCATAGTACCTGTACTATTTACGGTACCAGGAATCTTTGACAATGAGCAAATTTCACATCTTGGTGGACAAACGGATTTAATGCCTACACTTTTGAATTTACTTGGCATTGAACCTACTTCACAGCTCATAGGACATAACTTATTCCAATATGAACATAATCTACTCGGTATGCGTTATTACTTGCCTGGGGGCTCTTATATAAGCGATCACACGATGTATATCGCACCAAGTGCTCAGCATCCCGCCTCATTGTTAACGAGGGAAACAATGAAAAAGGCAAAACTCACAAACAGATCACAAAAAAATATAAATAATACATTGACGATACTGCAATACTCCGATCAACTTCGGCGAGAGCAAATCGGACAATAGTAGAAAGCCTTATTGAAAACTTAAATTAATTCAATAAGGCTTTTTTATGCGTAAATAATTTTTAATTTACGAGTCCTAATATAAATGAAAAAACTCGCCCCTCTCAATCATTAAAATGATTAAAAAGGACGAGATATTTACCTGTGCCTAATCGATACCTTTTACAATTTGTCATCCTCAACTGAATTTAGGTATTCCTCAATTGAATCAATGACAGATTCAACACAACCTTCTTCAAAAGGCGATACTAGATTTGCTTCCGCTACAAGATTAGTGAAAGATTGTGATCCTCCTAATTGGCAAAGGTGGATATAATCTGCCCATGCTTCCTCATGATTTTCTCTTGAGCGTTTCCAGAATTGGAATGCACAGATTTGCGCTAACGTATAATCAATATAATAGAACGGGCTAGCATAAATATGAGCTTGACGCTGCCAGAAACCGCCTTGCTCTACATATTCAATACCATCATAGTCACGGTGTGGTAAGTAAATTTCCTCTATCTTCTTCCAAGCAGCTTTTCGATCTGCTGGTGTCATTTCAGGATTTTCATACACAACATGTTGGAATTCGTCTACAGCTACGCCATATGGTAAGAATAATAACGCACCGCTTAGATGAGCAAATTTGTATTTATCAGTATCTTCTTTGAAAAATAGCTCCATCCAAGGCCATGTGAAGAATTCCATACTCATAGAATGGATTTCACAAGACTCAAATGTTGGCCAAATATATTCTGGGATACCTATATTACGGCTCGTATATACTTGGAAAGCATGCCCTGCTTCATGTGTTAACACATCAATATCACCAGAAGTACCATTAAAGTTTGAGAAAATGAACGGTGATTCGTAATCATCGATAAATGTACAATAACCGCCCCCCTCTTTTCCTTTTTTCGCTACTAAATCCATCAATTCATTATCAATCATGAAATTGAAGAATTCAGCAGTTTCCGGGGATAACTCTTCATACATTTTTTTACCGTTTTCCACAATCCATTCAGGTGTTCCTTTTGGTGTTGCGTTACCTGTTAAGAAATTTAATCCTTCGTCTTGGTATTTTAATTTATCTACACCTATGCGTTTCGCTTGGCGTTCATATAATTTATTTGCTACAGGAACAATATAATCTCTTACTTGATCACGGAATTTTTTCACCATTTCAGCGTTATAATCAATACGATTCATTTGAATATAACCTAGCTCAACAAAGTTTTTATAACCTAGTTTCACTGCCATTTCATGTCGTACTTTTACAAGTTCATCATATATCTCATCAAATTTAGCTTCATTTTCCTTAAAGAAACCAAAGCTTGCTTCTTTCGCTTTTTTACGAGTTTCAGCGTTTGTCGATTCTCCATAAGGACCTAATTGTGCAAGCGTTAATACTTCACCATTAAAATCAATTTGAGCTGAAGCCACTAATTTAGAATATTCCGATGTTAGTTTATTCTCTTTTTGCATCAATGAGATGAGCTCTGGTGAGAACGATTTAATTTGGTATTCTGCTAAATCAAATAATTGCTGTCCCCATTTCTCTTGTAATTCTTGTTTAAACGCTGAAGTTGTTAGAGCTTTATAGTATTCAGTGACTAAATCATCCATCTCAGGGTTAATTTCATCAAAATAGTCTCTTTCTTTTTGATAAAATTCATTATTTGTATCAATAGAAGCGCGAATTTCTACTAAAGTAGATTGCGTAGAAAAATTATTACGTAATTCATTAATAGCACTGATCACTGCACTTTGTTCTTCTACTGTTTTAGCCGCTTTAAATTCCTCTAAAAGTTTGTGAAATTTACTTTTAGTAGCAGCTAAATCTGGTTTTTTATATTCATAGTCTTTAAATGTTGTCATATGTTTCCCTCTCCCCTTTATCTTTCGATAGTCGAAACGTTAAGCTTATTGTTCAATATTTTCAGAAATATTGCAACTATTATTGTCGTAATTAGTTAAAAAAATGGTATTTAATTACTTATTTAAAATACTACGTCTAAAAGACTTATGTTTTAGCTCATTTTGTGCTAACCTATTTTCATGCCTAATTATAAAGTGAGGTGCTTTACATTGATAGGTCGTAACGATCCTTGTCCATGTGGCAGTGGTAAAAAATACAAAAAATGTTGTGGTAAAAATGCAGTAGGAGATATTTCAACACTAGTAAGTGAAGATATCGATCGCATCGTGGAAGGTTTTGTAAAAGAATCCTTTAATACAGCTGACTATCATGCATTAGAAAAACGCAATCATCAATGGCAAAATGCATTAAATCCTGCATTTGCAGACAGTTTAATAGATACAATTGCTATGGAAACATATATTTATATTGATCGCCCAAATTTGTGGAGAAACTATTTAAATAAACAATTAGCACAACCTATTCGTCCGCAAGTAAAAGATATTTTATCAGCTTGGTTAACACCTGCTTTCTTACTTGCAAAAGTTGAGTCGCAAAATGGCGAATTAATTACTTTAATAGATGAAGTATCTAAAAAACGTTATTTGATGACTGGCTCTCCATCTAAGAAATTCAGCGGTAACTGGTTATTCGGTATTTTCATGCCGGATAAGCGTAAAGGTGAAAATGGTTTAACTGCAACAAGTAGCGTTATTTTCATTCCAAATGACAAAGTAAATATTTCAAAAGCTTTAGCTAGCAAGCTTGAAAGTAATGTTACTGATTCATTTGAATTGTACAAAACGTTCCTAGAAGCTGTTGCTCCAGAAGTTCAATCAGAAGTGGCAGCTACTGTTGTTGAAGAAGTACCTGTGACTAAAGCTGTTGAAGTAGAGAAAACAGTAACAGAAAGTGAACTATCACCTTTCCAAACTGAAATTCTTGAACTAGTACAGCAATACGTAACTGAATACAATCTATCTGCTGATTCATTCACTGCCTTACTACAACAATATTTAGAACAAAACACAGTAAAAGCTAAAAAAGCCAATACTGTCGCTGCAGGTGCAGTGCTTGCTGGACAAGCAGCTGCTATCATACCTGAAGGCGGTTTATCAAAAGTCAAAGATGTTGCAGCATACTACGAAGTATCCGCTTCATCTGTATCAAAATATCGCGACCAAATTAGCGAATTTTTAGCACAATAACAAAAAGGCAATCCAATTTGGGATTGCCTTTTTATTTTTATTTTTATTTTAATGCTCGAATAAATTCCTGCAACAATGGTACATCGTCAGAATATGCCATTGATAAGGACAATAGCTCTTCACCCTTTTTCCACGCGATTTCATAAATTAAATTGTCGGGATCTGCGTTAACTTGCTCTCCGCCTATGATTTCGACATGAAAATAATGTACATCAATCTCAATCCCTAGCGCTTTAAGTTCGTTTGACTTCGTATAAAGTTCTCTTATCACTTTTACTTCATAACCTGTCTCCTCATAAAATTCTCTACGACAGCATTCCTCAAACGTTTCATTACCTTCGACGCCACCACTAGGTACTGTCCATTTCTTATCTTCACCTGGCGCTGCTTGAAGAACCATCAATACTTCTCCGTTGTCATTTAAACAAACCCCTGCAGCACCTTGCCATTTATAAATACTCACTTAACACCCTCCTATTAACTACCTACCTAGAATATATGATTTTACTAGTGCAAAACGTTCACGGAAACGTACTTTTGCCTCAATAATTTTCGGCGTTTTCGCTGTAACCACATCTACATTAAGATCCATTCGATTAGCAAGCATCTTAGCTCTTGCTAAATGATAATCGCTTGAAATGATAGTTAAATCACTAATATCCTCATCCAATAACTTTAAAGAATAAACAATATTTTCATAGGTATTTGTTGCTTTTCCCTCTATTATAATACGTTCAGGGCTTAAACCATGCTTAACTAGATATGCTTGCATAACAGACCCTTCCGTAGCATCTTCATCCGGTCCTTGACCACCTGACACAATCAACTTAACGTGAGGATATTTCTTTGCATATTGTAACGCAGCATCTAAGCGATAGGAAAGAGATTTTGATGGTACGCTCCCTTTCTTCACTTTGGCACCTAGCACAAGTGCATACTCATTGGAGCCATCTGCTTTCGGCTCTGCACCATCTGACAGCCATCTAGTTGTTACACTCCAAAAAGTTAAACCGACTACGACAACAATGCCTCCTCCAATCATTAAAAGCCTCCTCATTAAACCTTTCAACATATCAACCTCTTCCACTTTTTATTTATTAACGATAAGGATTATGGAAAAGATTCACATATTAAAATTATTATAAATTCTTCTCTAGTATTATTTTATGAGTACCTTTTTTACTTATAAATGTTTCGATAACATTAAAACCATGCTTAATATTAAGAATAAGCATCGCTCGGCGGTGATTTCTCCCTATTGTACGAATTTTCTTGTATCCGCTCTCCTGTAGTACTTTATGCTGTAGCTTCATTAGATGAGAAGCAACTCCTTGACCACGGAAATCCGTATCAACTCCACCAAGCCAACTGTAAAATTTTCCTTCTTCTATCTCATACCCTAATTTGAAACCAGCTAACCTGGTATTATCTATAGCAACACAGCACAACAATTGAGGCTTCTCCTTTAGCTCGCTTACCTCTAGCTCTGCGCCTTCAAATACATGCTTATGAAGGTCTTGTATACCTTTGACAAGTTCTTCATTAGGAACTCCCTTAATGTATTTATAATTCATTTTCTCTCTCCCTTAATCATCAGCAAAAAGCTCATGTAAAATAGCTTGCCGATTATCTAAAAAACGTTTTGTTAAAATATAATGTAATGTTTCCTCATAACGTACACCTTGAATAGGCTGACTATCAAAATCATAAATAGTCGCTCCTGGATAACCAAGTAAAATAGGTGAGTGTGTTGCAATAATAAACTGTGCTTCACCTTCTAAATCTTTCATAATGCGCATTAATGATAATTGTCTAGCGGGTGATAACGCTGCTTCCGGTTCATCTAATAAGTAAATGGCTTTTTTGCCAAATCTATTTTTGAAAAGTGAAAGAAACGCTTCTCCATGGGATTGTTGATGTAAAGATTTTCCGCCGTATGCTTTTAAATGCAAAGGATCCGAATCGATATGTGATGCAAATTGATAAAACGTTTCCGCCCGAAGGAAAAAACCATTCATCACTTTTGGCGACCAAGATAACCGTAAGTGGTTCCCTAATACAGATTCTGCAGCATGTACTTCATATAAATTATTGCGACTTCCACCTGCTGTATTAAACTCACATTTATCAGCAATACCCTCTAGTAATGTTGATTTCCCGGAACCATTTTCACCTACAAAAAACGTTACATTTTGCGTAAATTCTAATGTTTCAAGTACTTGTAATGAAGGAATGCTGAACGGATATTCACTTAAATTTTCAGTACCGTCTTTTAATAAAGTTACTTTCTTTAGAAACATGCCATGTTCCTCCTTCTGAACATTTTCATAATTATAATAAAGATACCCTAAGAGCTATCAATGCTCCAAGGGTATTTAAATATAGCTAAAGTAAAATAATTCATTTCTGCCTTTTTATTGATTTCATTAGTAATTCATTTCTAAAAAAGACTAGCCCATTTAATCTGAACTAGTCTTGCCTCAATCTATCTTAACTTCTTATACTTTCTTCTTTTAACCCTAAAAATCAACAATCCAATTAGTAAGAGTAATCCTGCGAACCCAACAATCCACCATTTTGAAATTGAGTTATTACTTTTTCCATTTTTACTATCGATACTTAATTGCTTACTTGTTTTCACATATTCAGCATTAGTAAAAAATTGCTTGTCACTAGATTGTACAACGACTGTTGCCAATTCATCAGAGTGTATTATTTCTTCAAGAAAATTATTTTCCATATAATCTAGAGTTGACCCTTGATGATCTATTACAAGAATTGAATTATTACCTTTACTCCAAGGGTTATTTTGGATCCAGCTAAATTGTTGAGCCGTTTCCGAAACAAAGCCCTCATCACTTAGTACAGCCTTATTCCCATTATATGAGACTATCAAATCAGTCACCTTTTTTTGTAGCAAAGGTTGTTCATTCGGCCCGCCAATAAATATAACATTCGCTTTTTCAACATCATTAGCTGTTACTTGCTCAGCAGTTTTTAATTGTATAGTCGGTTGTTGAACACCTTGCAAAATCGCACTATATAATTTTAGTAATTGTTCATCTGAAACATCTGTTTTTTTAGGTAAAACAACAACGGTCATCCCTTCCGTACTTACAAATGGATAAGGAAATGCAGCAAATGTGATTCCCTTTTGTTCATTAGCTTTTTGTATTATTGGAAATGTAAAATTACTATCCTTTTCAATATAAATCCAACGTTTTTCATCTGTTTCTTTACAAGGATCATTCACGCCAAAACCAGTAGTTTGAAATTGCAAATCTATTAAACGGTTATCTCTAATAGCTTTAGCATCAATTGGTACACTAACATTGTAAACTCCATCCTTACTATCTGCTAAGGTACGTAGATTCACCGAATGCGGTATATTATTTACATTTACGATTAACTCTATATTCGTACTAGTGTCTAATTCCGTTTGCTCTTTTATAGATGTAATACTTTCGGATTTCTTTAATTTTAGATTAAGTGTAAATGCTTTATTTAGTTGCGTATCAGCTGAAACATAGTAATAATAATGTGCGCTATTAGTACTCTGACTATCAAGGGTAATATTCTCTGCACCAAATTGTTCTAATGTGACGCTACCATTCTGTGTCAATTTCAACTGTTTTGGTATATCCCTTACCGACAAATCTAAGCCACTCAGTTGTTTTGAAAATTGTGGATTAGTTAAAATAGCCATTCTATCTTCTAAATCAGTTGCCTTGTTTGCTGTTACAAACATTGCTGAAGTTTCTTGCTGCCCTTGTTTTAACGTACGAATTGATAGGTTAAGTGCATTTGCTTTTTGCTTCACATTAGCATCTTGCCATAGTTTTTTTATATTTGAATTTGAAAATTCAGAAGGTACACCTATAAATACTACATTCTGATTTAATTCTTTTATTTTAGATTCTCTAATAATTTGTACTGTATTTTTTCTACCTGATTGATTTGTTAAGAAACTAGTCATCTGAAGTGCACTGTTTAACGAACTTGTTGAAGCCTTATCTGGTATTACAATATATACAGGTTGTTCCTCAGTTCCAACAAATTTAGTTGGATATTCACCTAACGAAACATCTGATTTTTTTACTAGACCATTCAACTGATAATATGAATTGATATTAAGTGTAAGCCAATTAGCTGAGGTACCTTGCTTAACGCAAATACCTTCTTTTAGCACACCATAATATTTAACAGTTACAGCATGAACTCCTTCTTTCAGAGCATCACCTTTAATTGGAACAGTCATTTCACGTACAGGCTTATCTCCATTAATTGCGATCGACTTTACCATTTTATTATCTATACTAACTGACAGAGATGATGGTGCAATTAGTAACTCAGAGTTTTCAGTATTCAATACAATTTTACTTTCTTGCCCTTTTGCATCCGCTACTAATTCATAGTAGAAAGTGACCTCACCTGCTGGGCCGTTTAATGTAATAGGCGAATTGGTAATCGGTTGTGTTTGGTTCGTGCCTTTAGTATTATTCACTTTTATTCCATCGATTGAAATTATAGTGTTAGCCTCACTCTTTATCGGTGCCAAAGCCACTATAATTATGCATAATAAACTCGCTATTAATAACTGATATTGCTTCATTTTTTTTCCCCTTTATCTTTTTGTTCAAAGCGCTCTGTCTTATACCATTTCACTTCTTGTTTAAATAACACCCTTTTCATCTCTAAAAATAATGAATAAACAACTAAAACAATCCACATTTGTGAATACGTAAAGTACATTAATATTACATAAAAGAAATTTGTTCGATTCATCTCTGCTTTTTCTATACTTAGCGTAATCATCACCTCAGCTAAGAATAAAAGGAATGCCAGGATCCATAGTGCAAGAGCTACATTTCCAATTGATAGATTTAAATCATAGAAGAGATTAATGATAAACAGAGTATTTGATAAAATAACACCGAAAAAGAATAGGAAGTACGTAAAGAAAAAATAAAATAAATCAAAAATAATACTTTTGCGTTTTAACTTAAAAAATTGCCCCAAGAATTTAAGGACGACATATTGATTCCCTCGTGCCCAGCGAGTTCGTTGCTTCCACCAAACTTTTAGTGTTTCAGGTTCTTGTTCCCATGTTATAGCCTTAGGAAAGAATCGAATATGATAGCCTTTATTGTAAACACGAATGGTTAGCTCAGTATCCTCAGCTAATGCTTTAACATCCCAGCCACCAAGTTCTTCTACGATACTTCTTCTTATCGCAAAGTTAGTCCCCGGAATCGTCGCCACTTTGAACCATTTAAATCGGCCACCTTGTGCCATCCATTGAAAACAAATCGTTTCAATATTAATAAAACGTGTGAGCCATGTTTTTGCCGCATTGATAACTCGAAATTTACCAACCACTGCTGCTGCCTTTGGGTCATTTACTAATCCCATGACTAAATACCAAACTGACATTTTCTCCGGTGTATTATCCGCATCATAAACAACAATCACATCACTAGATGATTTTCTTAACGCCTCATTCAACGCGGATGACTTACCCTTTCCCTTATTCGGAGGCTCTGTTTCTATGGCGCGAATAAAGGAGTACCTTTCTGAAAACTGCCGTGCAATTTCACCTGTTCTATCTGAAGAATTATCATTTATAACAATTACTTCAAGTTTCTCTTTCGGATAATGTAACCGCGACATTGCTTGTAAAGTTTGTCCAATTACAACCTCTTCGTTATGCGCGGGTATAAAAACACTTACTGTAGGTAAATCGACCATTTTCTTTTCCCATTCAGGAATAACATTCTCAAATGTCTTAAAGTGAAGATAGCCACCTTGCATTAAGAACATATGGTATAAAAGCATAATCCATATTAAAAATAGCGCAATGTAGAATAATATATTAGCCATTTATATTTCGCTCCTCAAACAATCGTTTTCGCAGCTTTGTACGTAAACTCACAACATAAATAAAGAATGCTATAACAAATAATGCGACGATGATTGCTAAAATCCATAACACCATTTCAAATGGATTTTCTCCCATCCTTTGCTTTACTTTGTCTGTCCATTTAATATGGGAGACTACTTTTAACTCTCCATCTTCTTGCTGAATCATGATATTTTCAGACTGTACAATTTGTTTCGATTTCCGTAAGTCGAGCCATTCTAAATTGGGTACTTCTTCTATTAAACTCACCATTTCAGGCAAATACTCCATCCCTAAATATGGATGATAAAAACCGCCAATGACTGAACCGGGAACCTGCTGCACTTTTTTTATTTTCTCTTCCATTTCTTTCAATGGCTCTGGCCTACTTGGATCAATAAAGCCAATCGTTTCAGGATATAATGTCATATCACTTAGTAGTGATGGCTTACTTATCATTAACGGCGCGCCCATTCTTTTCCACGTATCATCTGATAATTGAACTTGCCCGAATATAGATGTGAAATGTTGTGCAATAATGTCATATCCCGTTGAACTCATTGAATAGTGTGGCGCTTCAAAGGAAATTGGGTACAATTTTAATTCTGTTAATTTTTCAATAGAGAGCTTTATTTTATCTTCAATATATTTCTTCTCTATCTCATCGATTGATCCCAAATAGTGTTGATATGCTTCCTTTGTCGAAAAATCAGCTCTTTTTTTCATTTTTATAGGGTCATCACTAGCGCTAATAGATGAAATTTTTTGATTGTTTATTGAATCCCAAAACTCGAAACCTTCGCCTGTTTCTGTATATCGATACGAATGTGTATAGCCATGAGCGATAACCATACCGCCTAAGCTTTGTAAATGCTGTAGTACTTTCACAAGCTCTTTATTATCTTTTAATTGCACTTGCTCACCTGACTCACTATTCACATAAACAGGAATTAGTGCCATGTAAAAAGGAATACCCTTTTGCGCTAAATATTCACCTGTTTCCTTCACAAGTTTCGGATCTGATATAGGGGAAATATCTTCTAGACGAATATAGGCTAGATGTTTTATTGGTTCTTGCAAGTCTAGTAAATTAAATAATTCTCGTGACAAAATATAATTATCATTGGATAAAAAATTTGTTTTTGCTATAAATGATGTATTTCCGTCTTTCACAATAACAGGATATTTAGCATTTAAATTAGTACCTTCAACTAGCACTTCACTACCTTTTGGCGGTTTAACATATTCTATATTCATTAACTTAGAAAGAGGCTCTCCATCCAAAGTACGTAACGATTTGCTACCGAAGAATTGCCATTTTTCAAAGCGGGGGAGTTGTTCAGTATTTTTACCAAAAGCAATCAAATGGCCTTTAAATTGCTTTATAGCATTTAAAAATTGCGTTGGTAGATTACTTCTGTCTTCTCCTACAAATACGACGACATCTATATTTTTTATGGTTTCTATTGTTACTTGTTGCACACTCGACAACTGAACTTGATCAGATATTCCTGCAAAAATTGTTTCAAGGAATAGAATGTCTGAATTGGCAATACCATCCGTTGACTGATAAGCTACTAATATTGCTGGTTTCTTCTGCTCTTTTGAGACTGAAGCGAATGTAGGTATACTTTGAATGCACATCACAATTATGATGGAAATCCCTAGAAACAACCGTTTATAGTTCATGAGAAACCATCTCACTTTCAACCCTACCGATAATCTCCTCATATGAAGTATCTAGTTTCGGCTCATATACAAAATAACCAGTACGGAATGTCAAAGTTACATATTTGTCACTTAAAAGCTGGTGCGTTTTTATTTTGCTAGCCAGTTTATCGATTACTAAATCAATTGAATCGCCACCGGTTTCTGTCAATAAAATAGCAAAACGATCTGTATCATATCTGAATTTTTTATCTGTCAAACGCATTGCCTTATCCATTGTTTGGGCTAATCCCTGAAGCAAATGTTTTGTCTCTTTAGCACCATAAAGTCTATTAAAATCTTTTAAATGGTCGATCTGTAATAGAATTAGAGTAAATGATTTACCGTAACGATCAACACGCATCATCTCTTCCGTTATCGTTATCCCCATTCGATAGTTGTTATCAAAACCAGTTTCTACATCAACAGCGATAAAATTGCGTACTTCTTCTTGCAATCGCTGATTCAGCTTTTCCCGGGCAATAATAACTTCTTGCAAGCGTCCTGCAATTAACACTAGAACAATCAGCATTAGTCCATATACCAAAAAAAGTTGTATCGGCATCGTAAAGGTATTTACAATCGCACTATCAGTGTAATTAAAGTAAATTAGAGTACTACCAATAATGAAGATAAAGATTAAACTAAAAATCAGACCTGTTACTGTTCCCAATATCAAGCTCACAATAATTAAAAGGATTAAAAAAATATATAAAAGAATTCCTTCTCTCCCATAATCCCACATGAAATAAGAAGGAATTTGTAATAACAAAATAAGTATCGTAATAAGCAATAGAGTTTGCTTATTTGTGTTTAAAAACCGCCCCATTCAATCCCTTCCTCTCTGCAATTAAGGGCAATAAATTATCAAATGCATGTGTTTCTAGCGTTTCTACATCAATGTATCCTCCGTAAAATCCCTGCTTTTTATTACTTTGTTGTAAAATCCGCATTCTATTATAAAGTTGCTGAGTAAACTTCTTATCACCACGTTCTAATGAAAATAAGATCGCCAATGCATAGACTGAAGGAGCTTCATAATTTACGGTTGGCCTAAGCGTCTCTGCATCATAACGGCCAAATAGCTTTCCTCCGTTTGTTGCAAAATCCATTTTCAAAAATTTCATTAGATTATCCGTATTACCTTTCCATTGAGACGAATGATACCCGACATATAGCTGGTCAATTAAGTTGATTTCTTCATCATAGTAATAAGTAGCTTTTTCCACGTCGTAATACTTTGGATAAAATGCTTTTTTAGAGAGCGGAGCCTTTAATAATAAATTACGGTTTGCTTCATATACATCAGAAGATATTAATCCCGCACTTTGTAAATGTTCAAAACCAGAAGGAATGATATAGCTAAGCGTTACTTCATTACTCTGTTTTTTACTTTTCAAATCTACGTAATCAACCATTAGGTGGTCTTTCAATTGGACACTAACAAAACTTTCCCCTAACTGTTGAGCGAGTTTTGTATACGCTGGATTTTTCCATCGCTCACCTGCATTAAATAGTGCATCCACAATGCGTAAATCATCGATAGCAGCGTTAGTAGCTGCCTGTTTTTCTCCATTTAACTCCCAAGTTATTAAATTATCGTTAGTTAAAAAATAGCTTCGGAGCACTTCAACTTGATTATGGAACTGATTATAGCTATCTCTTTCAACTAAATATTGCATCCATAATCCAACTGATTCAGATAAATAGTTATCAGTTCGATCTGTCAAATTAGTGCGTATACGTCCATCCTTTTGGATAAGGTACTTTTGAGTAAATGCTTCTGTCTCAACTTTAGGTACCTCTGCTTGAAGCACTTTTAATTGTTTATCTGATTGTTCAAATGAAGAACACGAGCTTAAAATAAGTGCAGAAAATAGCAATAACATTGTTAGTATTCTCATATATAATACCCTTCCTATCGGGTCTACTAGATGACCAAAATTAGGAAATCAGATTTCCACGTTTATCAGCTACCCTTTTATGTCATTAGTAAACCTCAGTTAAATTTCCCCTCATACACATATATTGAAATAATATAATTGCACCAGTTCCTTAGCACTTTTATAGCTTAAATGTTATTTAATATTATTTTTCAATCTTCATTACTTCTCCTTGTTTAAAAAGTTTTATATTTATTGATTAAAAATGATTTATCAAAATAAAGCTATTAATATCCTACTTTTTTTAATGCGCCGGACAACTATTTTACTATATCAGTATATAAAAAAAGTCGTTTTTATACCCTTATTAATCAATAATTTACTATTACTTTCTATTGTTTAATTCTATTTTACCACTTTACACCTTGTTTTTATAACGGGAAAATCAGGGATATATAACTATAATCAGTAACATTAAAAATATAGATACACTTTCTATCTTTGTATATAAAAAAAGGTATCCCGAAGTCAAAAAATCGACTTATGAGATACCTCTTAGTTTTTATTTCTATTTAACACCTTTAAAACTTCTTGTACTGATATTATTATCGCCTCAAAAGTTCATCAAAAAGCCAGTGGCGAAATTGCCACTGGCTTTAAATTGTTCAAGTCATAAATTGCATTTCTTGAACCAGAGAACCCTCATCTATTAAAGTTCAACATTATGATAAACTTGTTGAACGTCATCAAGTTCTTCTAGTGCATCAATTAGCTTTTCAAATTTTGCTAGGTCTTCGCCTTCAAGTTGGATTTCAGTTTGAGGTAGCATTGTTAATTCTGCTACTGTGAATTCCGTAATACCTTGTGCTTTTAAAGCTTCTTGCACTGCATTGAATTGAGCAGGTTCAGCATAAATAATTGTTGCTTCTCCTTCATCAAATACGTCACGTACATCAACATCAGCTTCAATTAGCATTTCAAGTACTTCCTCAGCTTCTTTTCCTTCGATTCCGAATACAGCTGTAGGATCGAACATATAAGCTACAGAACCGCTGACACCCATGTTCCCGTTGTTTTTACCGTATGTAGCACGTACATCTGCAGCAGTACGGTTTACGTTATTTGTTAAAGCATCAACGATGACCATTGAGCCATTTGGACCGAAACCTTCATAACGAAGTTCATCAAAGTTTTCGTCCCCGCCACCTTTAGCTTTATCAATTGCACGATCAATAATATGTTTTGGTACACTGTATGTTTTAGCACGTTCTAAAACAACTTTTAATGCACCGTTAGATTCTGGATTTGGTTCCCCTTGTTTAGCAGCTACATAAATTTCACGTCCAAATTTAGCGTTAATACGGCTTGTGCTTTGGTCTTTAGCAGCTTTTTTCTCTTTGATATTGTTCCACTTACGTCCCATGTATTTTCACTCTCTTTCAAATAGTCTACATATAAATGACGCGCGGGCATTACTTTTGCCCACTTGAGGATAAGCCATTAATTTACTGTAGTATTATACACTATTTTCATAGCAATTAATATATTCGTCAAATGCGAAAAGGGAGCTAAACTAGCCTTCTTTCGTATTTTTCAGCGTTTTATACCCTTTTCTAGTTCCTATAAGTCTTTGGCATTGAAAGTGTCTCCACCAGCAATTGTCCCATTATTGAATCCCTTTTCAAACCATTTTACACGCTGCTTAGATGTACCGTGCGTAAAACTTTCTGGTACGACATAACCACGTGCTTCTTTTTGGAGTGTATCGTCACCAATTGCATTCGCAGCAGTAAGCGCTTCTTCAATATCTCCTTCTTCTAAAAGGCCCTCTCCTTGTACATAATGACTCCATACACCTGCATAATAATCTGCTTGGAGCTCTAACATAACGGAATATTTATTGTACTTAGCTTGCGATACTTTACCATTCATCGCGTGTACTTTTTCAGAAGTTCCTAACATTGTTTGTACATGATGACCTACTTCATGCGCAACAACATAGGCCATAGCAAAATCACCTGGCGCCTTAAATTGGTTCTTTAATTCTTGATAAAAACTTAAATCAATATATAGCTTTTGATCAGCTGGACAATAGAATGGACCTACAGACGCACTAGCTGTCCCACATCCTGACCGAACGCTATCTGAAAATAACACGAGCGTTGGATTTTTATATGTCATGCCTTCTTTTTTAAAGATTTCCGTCCAGACATCCTCAGTATCTGCGAGGACAACTTTGACAAAACTTGCTAGTTCTTCTTCCTCAGCAGTTGGAATATAAGTAGAGCTTTGCTGCTCTGTAGGAATAGACTGTTGGGAACCATTCAAAATATCTTGTGGATTACCGCCTAGCAATGTATAAAGAAGGACGATAATTATTCCGATACCGCCTATTCCCCCTCCGATTACGGCAGGGCTCTTCATGCCTCTCCGATCCTCAACATTGGAGCTTTGCCTTCTACCTTTCCAATTCATCGTAATACATCTCCTTATTACTCTAACTTCATATATTTTTACCCATCTATATATGTACTTAGTCACGAATAGCCAGAAAACCCATTCAAGATAAAAATATAAGCTACTCCACACATTTCTTTTTAAATGGTAAAGTAGCTTAAATTTTATTCTTTTAATGAACTCTTTTTATTATTGGATTTCTTTTTATCACCAAGACGTAGAAGTTTACTAGTTAGACCAAACATTGAGGGAATGAAGATTGGCATCAAAAGTAAACTCATTAATACTAGACCTACTATGACAACTAACGCTACTTGTATCAATGTCAAAATGCCTGAAGGAATCAAAGCAGCAAATGTACCACCTAAAATAATCGCTGCTGATAATACAACCGACCCGATATTTTTTGCTGCTTCTATTATTGCTTCACTCGATTTCTGTTCAAGTTCATTGAAGCGCATCATCATGAAGATACTATAATCTACTCCAAGTGAAATCAGCATAATGAAACCAAGGAAAGGGACGTTCCAGCTTAAGATATCAAAACCTAAAATGTATTTACTAATTAATTCGCTTATTCCAAGTGATGAGTAATAGGCAATAATTAATGAAGCAATAATGATTATTGGTCTCCAAAGTGAACGTGTAATAATAACTAGTACAATTCCAATACCGATAAGCATAATGATAGTAGTCCTCGTAAAATCATTGCTCGAAATATCTTGTAAATCTAGATTTTGAGCAGATTTTCCACCTACTGCAATTTGCGTATTTTCCAACTCGCCAGTTTTTGAAATTGATTCAATACGTTTATTGATTTTCTCAACAATGTGCATTGCTTCTTTTGAATATGGATTAACATCAAGAACAACCATTAATCTTGTCATTTCCCGATTTTCAGACATGTACATATCTAAGCTTCTTTGGAAATCCTCACCCTCTAAAACATTCTTAGGAACAAAGAATTTCTCAGTTGATTTTGAGTTACTAACGTTTCCTAGATAATCTTGAGCATTCGCTAGACCTGCACTAACTTCATCTAAACCTTCGGTACTATCTGCAAGACCTTTTTGCAAAGCTTTCATGTGTTGTTGTAAATCAGAAAGTCCTGACTTTAATTGCTCTTGACCATTATTAATTTGAGTTAGTCCCGTTTGTAAATAGGGTAGATTACTAGCAATTTGCTCAGATCCATTTTCTCCTTTATCTAATCCTGTTTTTAACTCTAGTGCTCCATCTTCAAGTTGTTTCACTCCCTGCTCAACATACGTTAAGCCATTATTAATTTTTGAGAATGAAGTATTCGCTTTATTGAATGAATTCATCGCCATCTTATACTGTGGCTCAATTCTATTCATTTGGTTTTTTAATACCAAAAACTCTAGCTGACCCGCTCGTGCTATACGTAGAGTAGTTCTTATATTCTCATCATTTTCTAATTCTGGATTTGTTTTAATTAGGGCCCTCATAGCAACTTCAATCTGTGCATATCCTTGTCTAGCGCCGATAATTGCATCACTCAATGATGAAAAATATTGTGAAAATGTATTAAGGCCTGTATATAAATCTACATAACCCTTCTGTAATTGTCTGGTACCATCAGACAATTCCGCAATATTGGTATTTAATTCATGTAAGCCTGTTTGAATTTGACCTGCTCCTGTTACTCCATGTTGGAAGCCCTTTGTAACTTTCTCCATAGCAGAGTTCAATGCTAATATGCCTGATTTCACTTCTGTAGTACCGTCAATTAACTTTTGGACATTTTCAATCCCACTATCTTCTGCTTTACTAAGTCCATCTCCAGCAGTTGATAAACCATTATGAATCGCACCGATGCCATCCTGTGCATTTCCTAATCCGCTATTTACATGAGTTGTTTGACGGTTCAAGTAAAGTTCCTTAACTTGGTTCCCTTCAGGTCTAGTTGATGAATATACCTTTGAAACACCATTTATTTCTGCAATAGCTTGCGTTAATTCATCAAGTGCTTGTAGAGACTTTTGGTTATCTAAAGTCTTGCTCCCTTTAATAACAATATTTGTTGGAGATGAGAAACCAGGTGGGAAATGCTCTTCAATAACTTTAATCCCTTGCTTCGATTCATAACTATCCGCAATCTCAAATAAATCATTGTAATTCAATTCACCAGAATTTTTCATTATGAAAGGTGTACATACAATGGCTACTAAAAGTAGCGCTAAAATAGGTCTAAAATATGCAAATTTCGCTAAAATCGACCATAGTTTACTATTACCACGCCCTTCCAAATTTCTGGCTGGCCAGAACATTTTTTTACCTAGGAAAACCATAAAGAATGGGTTCAATGTGATAAGGACAAGTAATAAAACCCCTACACCTATTGCAACTAATGAACTTGCCTTATATAAAGGAAAATCTGAAAGGCTCAATGCTATAAAACCTATAAACACAGCCACTCCACTATAAAGGGCCGTTTTCCCAGCAGATTTATAAGTTGCTTTTACAGCCACTACATAATCACTAGTATTTCTAAGTTCTTTTTTAAAGCGGGTGTATAGTAAGATATTGTAATCTGTACCGATACCAAATAGCGCAACAACTAGGAACACTTGAGTGAAATTGGAGAATGGAAAATCCCACTTATCCACTAAATGTGCGATAGCGCCTAAAGAAACGATGTATGCTATACCGACTGTCACTAAAGAAATCACTGGAACTACAGGTGAACGAAAGACTAGAATTAATACAACTATGATGAAAATAATAGCAATAACTTCTGTCTTTGCAACACCATCTTGTGTAGACTTTGCAAAATCTCTAATCACCAAGTCATTTCCAGTTAAATATGTATCTACATTATTCAATTGAAAATATGTATTTAATTCTTTCTCAACATGTGAAATTTCACCTTGCTTTTTATCTATTGAAATTTGCGTCAAGATGGTCGTCCCATCTTCTGAAACAAGCTGCGATTTCACTTCCTTACTGTCTGTATGCGACGTTATGGAAGTAATGCCTAAATCATTTTGGTGATCTTTTAAACGAGTAATCGCTGTACGAATTTCTTCTAATTGCTCACTAGATAATTTTTTATCCGCATCACTATGGAAGACTACAGTAAAGGAATAGTGTTCACTACTATTATCATTCATTTCTTTCATCATCTCAGCTGCAATTCCGCTTTGCACTGCATTACTTATAATCAGTTGCCCTTTTTCCTTAACAAGCCGGTCTAAATTAGGCATTGTCAAAATCATAACTATTGTTATGATTAGCCACACCACTAGTGCTACCGACCTAACATTTATGAACTTTTTCAACTCTTTACACCTCTTAATCTAAAAAACTGCATATTTTTAAACACTCTCTCATTAAATTACTCTCACTATCTCTTCGCTATTAATAATATACATTTCTTATCTATTATAATTATTTGATGGTTACAAATATATATAAACAATTTTTCATCATTTTACATAAATTATTACAAAATAAAAAGACCTTCCTTGATAGGAAGACCTTTTATATTCATTCTATGAGTCTCATTTTTACAATTTAATTGGATATACCTTTTCACATCACAAAATATCAATTAAGGTTCTGTTATTTAACTATTGATATAGGGAAAAACTTAAGCTTCACTTCGCCCTTCACTGCGTTTTTTGAAATAAAGCCATATTCTCTACTATCTGAGCTTTCCAAACGATTATCCCCAAGTACAAAATAGCTATTAGAAGGCACTACTTTTTCATCTGTTATATCTTCTAATGTAAAATCATATGTAAAATGGCCTTCCAATAAATTTTCTTTCTTTGTATTTAAGTAAGGCTCATCGTATGCCTTCCCATTTATGTAAAGAGTGTCATCCTTCATTGCAACATGGTCACCAGGCAATCCAATTACCCTTTTAATATATTTCTCGTCTGAGTCGGGTGCATCAAATACAATGATATCGAATCTTTCAATATGACTTAATTTACTTATTAACACTTTATTGTCCTCAAAATATGTTGGCTCCATTGACTCACCTCGAACTGTTATAGGTGAAATCAAAAACTGGCGACAAACAACAGCGATAATGACAGCGATGAGAATGGGACGTAACCATGAAAGCAGTTCTTTTTTTTGACTTTTTTCCATTCAAACTCTCCCCCTACTAAAAGTATTCCATATATTTCATTATAACTTAACATTAGTTATATTATCCCATCTATCAGCCCTTTAACGCAATTTTTCACTACAACTATTTATGCATATCAATCAATTAATCCTTTTTCTAAATAATTGAGCCTAAAAAAAGTGCCATATCATATCAGATATGGCACTTAAAAGTAGTATTTCTTTATGTATTTGGATGGCCCTTTAATACAATAAGATGTTCTTCCGTTATCCCCAAAACATCATAAACCTTTTGTAAAGTAGTTTCGCGAACCTTCGTGTCTCCACGTTCAATTCGACTTACCGTTTTCTGCGTTACATTCGCCTGTACCGCTAATTCAGATTGCGTAAGTCCAACTGACATTCTTTGTTTAAAAATCAGTTGACTACGCTTTTCTGCCATTACTTCTAACGGAGACTTACCTCCAACTTTGTCATCTTTTTCGTAAAAATCAACAGTAACCATACGCTCCACCCCTAAAAGAAATTGTGTATTAACGATTCTTTTTCAGCTACTTTAAAGTTGATTTGCCCCCGCAGTAAGTAGATATACTCTATGTTGTTTTATAGTCACTAACTGACAAAAATCAGCTAGCGTCATGAGCAATTTTCTCTTCTAGCTTCTTCTGTAACGTAGCTAATTGTTCTTCAAGAAGATGCGTAAATTCTTCTCTTCCAGCTTTACCTTTAGCCGTAATATAAATGGGTTCACCATAGATAAGGTAGCCCTTTTCACGAGCAAACACTTCACGCGGTGTATTCGGCCCAATATATGCAGCTGGTACAATAGGTGCTTTGGATAATTGAGCAATTGTAATGGCACCTTGCTTTAAAGAGTTTCCTTCCGCATTTCGTGTTCCACTTGGGAAAATACCTACTACTTCACCTTCTTTTAACAACTTCATTGGTATTTTAATTGCACTTGGACCTGGGTTATCACGATCTACAGGAAAAGCATTCATCTTCGTAATAAACCAACCTAGTAGCTTATGATCAAAAAGTTGCTTCTTAGCCATGAAATGAATAGGTTTCGGGTATATAGAAACACCAAGATTCAAAATATCAATCCAACCTGTGTGAGTACAAGCTACAACATAACCACCCTCTGTTGGCACATTATGCTCGTCAAAAACTCTCACCTTATTAAATAAACCTAAAAACTTTACTACAAAAAGACCTACAAATCTATACACTTTTCTACTCCTTACTTGCACTATAAATATCTATCTTCAGCGATATTCATTTACTGCGATTGTTACTATTTTGAAGAGCTCTAATATTCTATACTAGAGATAGTATCCACAAAAGAAATTATATTCAAACGATAGCAACGAATAGGTGGTTCATACATTGAATCCATAATTCTACATTCCCCTACCTATTATTGTAATCGATATTTATAAAATTTGTACCAAATGTACAAAAAAAGGTTATAATTAATTGTTTTTTCAAACATTTTAAGTTAAATGAGGTATTTTTATGCGAAATCGAGCAGCTACAGTCATTATCCGAGAAGATAAAGTAGCTTTATTGAAAAGAAATAAAGGTCATGGTAACTATTATGTTTTCGCTGGGGGTGGAATTGAGTATGGTGAAACAGCTGAACAAGCGGCGATTAGGGAAACCTTAGAAGAATTAGGTGTTCACGTAGAGCTCAAAAAGTTACTCACAACCGTTCCATTCAATGGTACACAATATTATTTCACAGCTCAAATAATATCAGGCGAATTTGGCACAGGAAATGGTGAAGAATTCACAAAATCTTCAATTGAAAATGGTACATATGAAGCTGTCTGGATACCCCTCACAAAAATAAGCGAATTAGATGTACGTCCATTAGAAGTCGTGAGGATTCTTATGGCTAATGATTCTACTGACTAAAAAAGCATCATACTGTCTAGAAAACTAGACGATATGATGCTTCCTCTTTATTCTATTTACCGCATTTGTTTTACTAAAAATCCTCCATTGAGCTTACTTGGTTCATATGAGATAACAAATGCCTTTGGCGATATACCTATTATTGTTGCACGTAATTTTGCTTCATTTTTACGCTTGGCTATTACTCTCATACTTATTTTCTTACCATCCTTACCATCTGCAAACCACGAAGTGACACCATACCCTTTAGCACGTAACTCTCCAACTAGTGCCGCTTCACTTGCATCAACTATTACTTCAAATAGTACATAGCCTAAAGCCAGGCGCTGTTCAATTAAGCTTCCCGAATAAACACCTAATCCCCAACCTAGGCAGTAAGCAGCGATATTCCATGGATTATCCAAATTGTCTAATACAATAGTTAACCCCATCAAATAGATAAATACTTCTACCATCGAGAGCAGGGACGCAACTTTCGGATAGCCTTTAATGACCAAAATCAACCGTAGAGTTGTTAAAGTCATATAAGAAATGTTAATCACAATGATTAGTAAAATCATTTCAATCATGGTTTTCAACTCCTAGTCGCACTCAAAATAGATTCTTTACATATTTTTATAGTTCCCGAAAAATAGATTTATACACTTAAAACTGAAAGAAGCCACTAAAAAAATAGTAGCCCCTCTCATATCAGTGATTTATTTATCTAGTTTTGTGATGTATTTCTTGCAAGCTTGTGGACAAGTTGTGGAAAACTACTATCCAATGTTGCAAATGTATAACCTGCAGACTCTGCTTTTGACGTTTCCATATACCAAGAATCCGGAATATTATAAGGTGAAACATTTTCCTGTTCAACTTCAGCTGAAACAATTGCCTTTTTACCAACTTCTTCTTCAATAATTTCTAGCATTTCTGCTAATGAATAGGTACCTTTTAATGTTGCATTTAAAGGCCCAGTAATTTGCTCTTGTCCAACCCATTTTAAGAAAGATCCTGCTTCATCAGATGAGATAAAGGACATACGTGCTTCTGTATTAACCATTCCTATCTCTTCTTCATTTTCCACATGCTCAACATGGAAAAGTAGTCTTTCTGTATAATCATCTTCACCAATTACAATTGGGAATCGGACTGCTGTTACTGGGAACGTTGCTTTTTGAAAAAATACAGCTTCTGATAAACGTTTCCCTTCGCTATATGAAAATGCATGTTGATCTCCCATTTGAATTGGATGCGTATAAGGATCAAAATCCTCTTCTTTTTTAGCTATCCCATCTGCTGAATAAACTGATAATGTTGAAGTAAAAATATAATGACCTACATTTTTATCAAAGATAGCACAAGCCACAGCTGCATCATCTGGTGAATAACAAATATTATCGTATACGATATCCCATTGTTCATTTCCTACAGCTGATTTTAGCGCTTTGGCATTTAGTCTATCTACTGTGACTTGTTTTACCTTATCACAAAAAGGATTTGCTAAATTTCCTCGCGTAGCAATTGTTACATCATGACCATCCTCTACTAATAATTCAACTAGTCTTTTGCCAAAAAAACGCGTGCCGCCTAATACTAAAATTTTCTTCATAATCTCTCCCCCTTATGAAATTTCTACCAATCTTATTTTAGCAAATATTTTGTCATTTATATATTTTTAACTACTATAAAACCCCCTGTACAATATGTACAAGGGGCTAGAAATTATCTTAGCGCAACGGTAATGCTCCCATTATCTGTTTTTAAAGAAATCGGTAATAAACCATTACCCAAGATTACTTTTTTTGTTTTTTCACCGAAAATTATACTTTTACCCATGTCTTTTTTAGTCTGAATCGTGGCATTATCTGGCTTTTCTTTCACGTATAATTGAATGCTCCCGTTGTCCGTTTCCAAGGAGATTGGTTTAGTGATAATAGGAATAAAAGCTTCAATACGGCCATTATCTGTTTCTGCTTCAATGGCACCTGTTACTTCTTGTATATCAATTCGACCATTATCTGTTTTAACCTTAACTGACTCAGTTTGTACATGATGTAACTCTATACGGCCATTATCCGTCTCACCCGTTAATGTTTTACATTGAACACCTTTTAATGTAATTCGGCCATTGTCAGTTTCTACATGTAAGTTTGTAGAGGCACTATCTGTTAATATAATTCGACCATTATCTGATTCAATATGCATTAAAATAGCATGTAATTGTTCCGCTCTCGTTACACCATTATCGTTATCAATTCGAATCATATCATACATACGTTTAGGTAATTTAATCGTCACTTTAGGCGCGTTACCAAATGTTAAAATAATGCCAAATGCAAACCATTTTTTCTTCTCTTTAATAACTATTTTCAGTGTATCTCCGACAATATCCATTGTAATCAACTTATTACTCAATTGATCTTTCATATCAACATATGCACGATCATCAGGTGATGGAATAATATCTAAGTCTGCAAAATCAGCCTCTATACTCACTTTCGTAAAGTATTCCCCTTTAGGCTGTTCCTCCGTTACCTTCATATCCTCTTCACCATAAGCCTTTAATAATTCCTCAGCAATATGTGCTGGAGTCCCAAGGGCATCAATAATAGCAGTATCAGTTTTCCCTTCACTACGTCCATTTGAAAAATACTCGCGAAAATCGCGAATGATATCCTGTCTTTCCTCTTGTTTTAAACAATCCAACTCTTTTTCTAGTGCTTGCAAATACCGTTCCTCATTCATTTTACATCCCCCTCATGGATTAAATGATTTACTCCAGCAATAAATGAATCCCATTCTTGACGTAATTCTTCTAGATAAATTAGACCCTGCTTTGTAATTTGGTAATACTTACGTGGCGGCCCTTCCGTTGATTCCTTTAAATAAGTGGTAAAATAGCCTTCTTTCGTGAGACGGCGAAGCAATGGATAAACAGAGCCCTCTGAAATTTCAATTTGATGTGAAATAGCTTGCACTAGCTCATATCCATAACGATCTTGATTTTCAAGTAAAGCTAACACACATAAATTCAAGACACCCTTTTTAAATTGCACGTTCATACAGCTTCCTCCTTTCACTATTGTTTATTAAACAGTACTATAACATATGTCTATTGTTCAATGCAAGGTACTGTATTTAATAAAAAAGCTATCCTTTTTTTGAAGAATAGCTTGTAACTAGGCTATTGTATAAAAAAATAACAAACATTATAACTGCCGAAACAAAATAAAATATCATGCCATATGTTAATGAAGCTTCCGTTCTTTAAAGAAATACGTATAGGAGATACTTATTAATATACCTACGCTTAGCAGTACAACTATTGCTAGTATTCCTATAACAACTTTGTCACCAATGTCGCCACCAAATTTATAATCTTTAATACGAAGTAATAAATGTATTAAATTTAATACTGTCAAAAAAAGCAATGATGCAATTCGCTTTAAGTATGTTCGGAAAGTTTGCTTTCGCTCTTCAGTAATATCCTGCCCTAGGGTTGGTATTGTTTCCCCTTCTTTATATTGCTTTGCCCAAATTACAAAGGAGCCGAAATGTTGTGTTGTTTTATGCTTTAGTTGCCAACCCGCTTCTTTATGCATATCGAAATAAGAAGGCTCTATACGTTTTCTCATTTCGCAAAAATAAGAGACTTTTTCATTTTGCCCTTCTTCAAATATAAAGAAATTCCCATTTACTTTTACTAGTCTATTACCTTGTGCCGCCATTTCCATTAACCATCGTTCTAATATTTTAGGAAAGTATGCCCAAGTATTCTTCCATTTTCTAAACGTCTTTCCTGTTGCCTGCACTTGATCGATCGATGTATTAAAATATTTCTTTTCTAAATCCTTTAATTGCCTTTTTAAAAAGATACTTAACCTAATATTACTAACCGCTAAAATAATAAGTGATATAGGAATCATCCACCAAATAGGCGCCAAATCTTCAAAGTCCAACATAAACAACATTAAACAAAATGGCATGAAAATAATCAATAGTATCCATGCGCTAATAATTGCAAAACTGCTCCATTTATCCTGATGAGAACTAATACGTCTCAAAACACCATCTCTTGAAGGAAAAAGGGATTTACTCTATATTCATGCGACAACTCTTTTTACCCCAACTATGCCACACTTCGACTATATCACTTTGCGATATATCCAATCAACATTTTTTACCAAAAATAAAAAACTATCCCACCATTAGTGAGATAGCTTTCTTAGCAGTTATGCTTTTTTATTCGAGTCTTGCTTTGCCAAAAATATAAAAAGTCCGATTAAGCTAATGATGTTTAAAATCGTGCCGCTAATAAGTAATATCCATTGCATCGTCAAAGGTAAATTACGCGTCATACCAAATGTGATACTAAGGGAGCCGACAGCGATTAGCACCATGTATAATGGTAAACCTTTTAACAAATTACTTCGCCTCTTTATTTGAAAATTTCAGTTTTATTTATACCGATAGTACCATGAGAAATATGAATCTGCTAGTGAAAGAATGTTATTATTTCACTATTAAAAACTCTGTTTATATATCTGTTCTTATAAATCAACTGATACACCCTTATTTCTAATCATTTATTGTACAGCTGTTTCTAAAAAGCGAAATTCTATTCCGTCTTCATTTGCTTGAATTGAAGCTTGAATACCATTTGGTAATATGAACATCGGATCTGTATGACCAAAATCAGCATTGTAAACAATAGGGAAATCATATCCTTCTGTAGCTCTTTGTAAAATGGAGTTGAGTAACCCATTATCGTGATTATCTCCAAAACCGACCGAGGGATGGAACCGACCAATGACTAAAGCAGAAATTTTATCAAATACCCGCATATGTCGGAGTTGAGTAAAATAACGATCTATTGATTCTGGACATTCTCCTTCATCATCTTCTAAGCAAAGAATTGCTCCATCCACATTAGGAAAGTATTCTGTTCCTGCTAGAAGCAACATAACCCCAACATTACCTGCAATAATCTTGCCCTTCGCTTTTCCTTGCTTGAAAATTTGCATACCAGCGTTAGATTCTTTAACACGCTCCCTAGTATCTTTTTTGTCCCAAGATAATGATTCCAATACACGATATGATGAACTGTTAATCTCAACAGTATTTACCTCAACCAAAGTATTTTGAAAATACTTATATGTATAGTCCATCAACCCATTGAATTCACCGAACTGAGGTAAAATCGCTGGTCCTAAAAATGTAACAAGTCCTGTTTTTTCATAAATAGCGCTATTCAAAGCTGTAATATCACTATAGCCCATAAATATTTTTGGATTATCTTTAATTAGTTCATAATCAATTTTATCTAGAAGTTGATGTGAACAAGTTCCACCAATTGTCGTAATAATCGCATCAATTTTTGGATTATTAAACATCGTATGTAAATCAGTCAATCTTTCATCTACTGTGCCAGCCATGTAGTCGTCGCTATTCCTCGCATACTCACCAACAACTACTTTATAGCCTAGCTTCTCAATCTCTTCAATTCCTCTTTGCAAACGGCCGGGACAATCAGCTGCTATTCCTGATGATGGCGCAATAATTCCGATTGTACTACCAACCTTTAATCTTTTTGGCTTAATAATAGCTATGATAATAACCCCCTACGTAAACACTTTTACATATTCTAACACTAAACACAGAATAATCTACTTTAATATAAAAAAGCCGCTAGAGCAGCCTTTTTTTGAAAGTACTATTTTGTTCCAATAGAAACATTTCCATCTTCATTCACCTCAACAAATCGGCCATCTTTCAACTGGATCATCAATGGATAACTAACTGCTTCTTTCGTCGAAAAATACCATATTCTTTTTGTAGGTGCTAATAAGAAAAAGGCACCATCTTCCCTTTCACCTAAAAAATTAAGAGCATTCGGTTCTAATGGCTCCTCATCTGTTAGGACAATACCATATAGTTGTAATTCACTACCAACATTCAAAACATCATCTGTTGTAACATTTATTTCACTAATATTTAATAGATTCTTTGCTGAAAAAGGTTCATTTAGTTTGGTTTGTGGAGAAGAGCCATAACGTGAAATCAGCTCTACAATATTACCTGAGGGATCTTCGAAATAGCATGAGAATGCTTTAGCTGATTCAAAATGTACGTCATCATTTCCTTCTTCATCATTATTTAAGGATACTAATTGCATAATCCACGTTTTAGCTTCTCGAAATAAATTACCAGGTACATTGAGTGCAAAATGATAGAATGGCATACCTTCCCCTTCATATTCTTTAAATTCTAAAATACTTGTACCAACAGCTATTTCAAAACTATTAATACTTTCATTTAAAAGTCCTAAGCCTAATTTACCCACATAAAAATTCTTCGTTTCTTCTAAATTCGAGCTATACAAGCTCACTTTTTGGATAATCATCACATTCCCTCCAATCGATACTTCCATCATATGTTAATAACATTAGTGTTTTATACCACCAATTGGATGAAATCTCTTTCATACTATTGTATGAGAAAGCGACTGCTAGAATGTCATACTATTAATCTAGTAGTCGCTTTAGATAATCATTTTTTAAAACTACTCAACCCACTTTTCATCATCCAACGCTTGTGACAATAGGATGAGCGAAATATTCGATAATTGTTGGTCTTGTTCTTTCTATATTATTTCCCACACAAAACAAAAAACTGTGCTATAAATCCTTCGTAAGGTTTATGGCACAGAATATAATATTACTTTTTCTTTTGGTCTTTTAAAAACGTTTCATATAAAGGTTTAAGTGTTTTTGAATTGACGTCGATGTCATTTTCATACGCATATTTCACCGCATAGCCGAGTGCTATTGTCATTCCACCTGCCACACTCGCACCAGCTACAGTGCCTGCTCCTGGTACGAATTTTACTATTTGGCGGAATATTGTTTTCCCAACATTACCAACTATCGTTGCGATAATCATTTCCTTAGCTTTATCTTTAGAGATAGGCTTTCCATAAAGGGTAGACAACTTCAGCATCATACCTACTTGCAAAGTTGTTAATGGCACGAAATCAGCTCCTGGAATTGGCACTGCTCCAATTGCAGCTGCTGATGCGCCTGCTCCTAAAATCCACTTTTTAGCAGTAGCTGACTTATCAGCCATATGAGCTGCCATTAAAATGTCTTTTTTTTTGACCTCCAAAAGCTCTAACACCTTTTCTTGTAACATGGACATATTTTCACCTGTGCGAGAAGAAATCGGTGTCACCGGATACTGATAATTTGTATGGTCTTGTACATATTTCACAAGGCTTGGTATATCGTCAGCTGCATCAATTTTGTTAAGTACTAGAATAATGTCTTTATTGACCGCACTTATTTTCTTTAGTGAAGCAAGCTCCGTTTCTGAAAGAACTGTTCCCGCTGCATTAAGGAAAAATAGCACGACATCTGCCTCATGGAAAAAATTCATCGTTAAATCCGAGTTCTCACTTTTAATATCATCAAGCCCTGGAGTATCGACGAAAACAATTTTATCTTTGTATATATACTTTTTGATATGCTGAGTTTCACCAGGATTTGCGCCCACTGGTGCCACATCGTCACCCATTAATTTATTTACTGTTGAGGATTTCCCAGCGTTTACATCACCAATCATGGCTATCAAAATTTCACGATCCAGCTGGGCATTAATTTCTTCTGACTTTTCTTCAAAAATACGATCAAATTCTGCATCTGTAAAAGGTTGATTTGTGTTCATCTGTTAAAACCTCCTGAAGGTTGGACAATACTTCTCATATTTTAAAGCTATAACAGACCTCTTAAGAATGCAAACTTTTTACTTTTTTTGCACTTTTAGAAATCCACCTTTATCTGCAAAACGAATGAGTATATAGAAAGTTAGAAGGTAGTTTGTATTGGTTTGGAGAAGCGGCTCGGCGCTCGCCCGCGGAAAGCGAGTAGTAAGCTTCGAATCAACCGATCTATCCTGTATAAAAATAAAAAGACTGTAGATAAATCCAAATTTCTTCGGAGTTGTCTACAGTCTAGAGCTGCTTCATTAATTGAAGTAGCTTTTTTGTTAATTATTTTTTTCAGTATAATAAGTCGTTAGCTCATTATAATATTTATTTAATGAAGATGGCGAAACCTCAAAGTTTTCAGCAATTTCTTTCACTGTCATTCCAAGTGGTTCAAATAATTTTTGTTCTTCACCAAAACGAATGGCACCTGCTGCAATTGCAACAGCCTTACGCGCTTTCGGTTGGCGCTCTACAACATAATCTTCTACAATTTCAAGAATTGGTCTTGGGTCTTGTCCTTTGCCTTCTAAAAACTCTAGAACACGTAAAAATACATCCGATTCAAAATCAGTAAATTCTCCACCTTCAAAGCCAGCTTCACCTAGCTCTTTCCAGAAGCTTAGGCTATTTCCTTTCCAATAAGCTTCTTCGTCTAAAGCCGATTGTGCTTTAAAAGTATCTGCTAATTTTCCGAATACAGCTTGATGATCTTTCGGGAAGAAAATCATACTTGATACCGCTAAATAATGCGATTCTTTATTTGAGCCGTCTGGCAAGATAAAGCAGAACACATGCACGCCTACAGGAACAGGCTTGTCACTTTCACGACGCAAATGTACAACTTCATCTGTTAAAATATTTCGCACCACCATATAATTCTCTTCAATTGCTGTTACTTCAGCAACCATCATTGTTGGATGATCCCAAGTGTTTAATACAGTTAAAGTCGAGGGGCGTACTACTTCTTTTTTCACTTTTTGCAAATACCCTTGCCAAATATCCGTTTTATCATGGAAGAAATATGCATCTAATGCAATGGCTTCAATCATATCTTCTAATAAATATTTGCCGACTGCATCATGCCATTTCTTCGCTACTTCAGCAAACTCAGGAATGTCGCTACGTAACGGATACTTATCATAAAATGTTTGCAATACTCGTTCTAATTCTTCTGCGTATACAGTTTCTACTGTGACTGCTTCTTTCTTCTCACAGCATTTTTTGTATTTCTTACCACTACCACATGGACACGGTTCATTACGTCCGGGCATTCTAACACGTCCTTTATCATTTAAGTGCTTTTTTAGCATAACATCTTTCATAAGATTACAAAAGGTTACAGTATAATTAGCATTTTCATTACGCCGACTGAAAATCCTGTCGATTTATGGTATGGTTCTTATATGAAAAAATTAATTCCATTACTCATGTTACTCTTAGTCATTTTCATCTCATCTAGTCAGAGCTATGAGCAGCAAACTATCGTACCAACATTACGTGAGTGGTTTCCAAATGAACCATTGAGACCTCTATTATCCCTATTTGAAATTCCCTATTGGGGCATAATTGTATCAGTAGACGAGCGCGGCTATTATTACTTTTTAGAATTCTTAATCCGAAAAGCTGCACATTTTGGCATGTTCGGATTGATAGCGATAACAATATTTATTGCTTTACCTAAACATAAATTCCGCCTATTCACCGCAGCCCTTCTGACATTTTCATTAGCGGCACTTGATGAACTTCATCAATATTTTACAACCGGTCGAACAGCTACTTTTCAAGATGTAATGTTAGATACAGCAGGTGCTGTCACATTTCTCATCCTTTTAAAATTCATACTAGTATTAACACGAAGAAAATCCGTAGAAGCTTAATGCCTCTACGGATTTTCACTTTATATAGAAGTTGGACTAAAACCAACTGTTTATCTCATGACTTTCTTTTTGCTATCTGTTGAATCGGATCCCAAACTCCGTTAAAAGGTGGTGCATAAGCAAGATCCAAGTCCAATAAATCATTCAGCGTCATCTCGTGATAAAGAGCTGTAGCAAAAACATCAATACGTTTATCTACACCATTTCCACCGATAATCTGTGCTCCAAACAATTTCTGCGTCTTTTTTTCATAGATAAGCTTCAATTGCATTTCCTGGTTTCCAGGGTAATAACCAGCAATATCTTTCGCTTTTTGCTTATGAACTTCGTAGTCGAATCCCAGCTCCACTGCCTCTTTTTCAGATAATCCTGTTCGACCTAAAGTTATATGAAAGAATTTCACAACAGAGGTTCCTACGATACCCTTGAACGTATTTGCACCACCGGCCATATTCATACCTGCAATACGCCCTTGTTTATTCGCAGTAGTGCCAAGTGGGATATAATCATCCTTCTGCTTAATACGATGAAAATGACTAGCACAATCGCCAGCGGCATAAACGTTTTCAAGACTTGTCTCCATATATGGATTTACCAGAATCGCGCCCTTTGAAGTCATGTGCATACCGGTTCCATCAAGAAAGTTTGTATTAGGTTTTACACCAATTGCTGCTAGTACAAAATCAGTCTCATACTCTCCCTTGTCAGTCACAACTGTTTGCACATGATCTTTTCCTTTAAAGCCTTTCACTTCTTCATTGAAAATTAATTCAATCCCATTTTGTCTTGCCTCTTCATGAATGAGCTCTGCCATATCTCGATCAAATATATTAGCTAACTGATTACCACGTTGAATAATACGTACCTTTTTCCCAAGTTCCACTAAACTTTCAGCCATTTCTAAACCTATGTAACCACCTCCAATGATGGTTACCTGTTTAACAGAATCATTCAAATCATTTAAAATAGCCTTTGTATCAGGAATAGTTTTTAACGTATGAATCCCAGCTAATTCATAACCCTCAAAGTCGGGGAAAATAGGGTTAGCACCCGTAGCAATAAGTAAACGGTCATATGGAATATGGAAGCTTTCATCCGTCTCAAGCACAACACCAGATACTATTTTCGCCTCTGAATTGATATTTGTTACATTATGCCCTGTTCTAGCATCAATACCATATTTCGTTCGAAAAGTTTCTACACTCCGTGCGATCACATTGTCTGTCGATGGGATTCGTCCAGAAATAACATAGGGCAAACCACATTGTCCATAAGAGTAAATATGCCCCTTATCCAATGTTGTAACTTCTGCTTGTTTATCGCGACGTACAATTTCCATAGCTGCGCTCATACCCGCAGCATCCCCGCCAATAATTACATATTTCATAATCATTCACCTCTTCTTCCATTATTCCCACTCTATGCGCATTAAAACTACTTATTGCATTTTGACTTCTTTGGTTCTATCTACATACCAGCTGTAAAACTCAGATGCAGCCTCATGAGGCACATCAAGAAGCTCCTTATGTAGCACTGGTTTTGCTCGGTTTACCGTTTTAATTGAAGCTAACTTGAAGTACCGTTGCAACTTCGACCGTTCTGTCTTCACTTCAATAACTTGACTACGTTTTGTAATAAATAATACAGTAGAAAATCCACCTGTTTTCATTTGAATAAATGACTGATTCAGTAAATATCGGCTATTTTTATAATCTAATATGCGTGAAGAATATATAATTAGAAGTAATACTACAGAAACCCACCACAATGAAGGCTTGAAATACCAAATTAATGCCGTTGCAATAAGCCAAATATAGCTTGGACGAATCATACGAATCCAAAATGCTTTTTTCGGCAATTCATGCATACTTTCTACTACTTGATAATCTGGAAGTAACTCACTTATCAATGTATATGCCTTTCTCACGGGTAAAAATGGATAAAGTGTATTCGACTCTACCTCCCCAATTGTAGTGTTTCCGGCACTAATTAGTTTTACCTCAGCTAGTCCGAGAAGTCTCTTCATGAAAGATTGCGAAATCTCAACAGCCTGTATCTTCTCTTTGCGAATTGAAAAAATTGATTCATCTAAGACACCTTTTTTAATATAAACCTTCTGAGTATCCGATGAAATTTCATACTTGCCATACTTAATAAAGGTATGAACCATACCAATCGCAATGGAAATAAGTAGTACGCCCATTAATATAGCCGCTAAGATTGCCCACCCCCATTTCAAAGTATTCGTCACTTCATCTCTAAATACATCGAGCTTAATAACATCATCCAGTTTAAAAATGATTGGAATTAAAATTAAAAAACTAAGTGAAGTAAAAGACGCCTTCACCAAATCCTTTTTTGTCGGTGTAAAATGGATCACTTTTTTATCTTTCTTCTCTGGTTCTACAACCACAACTTGCTCTTCAAACAACTCATCTGATGATTGTTCAATAATTTCCTTCCGTTCACGTGTTTCTGTAACTGCGCTCTCTATACTTTCTGCTTCTACTCTAGAAATTACGTCAAATGTAATGGAGCTTTCATCACCAACAGTTGCTGTTTCTAGAGTTAATGACGTTACTTTAAAAATTTTATGAAAAACAGTCGTTTGGCGTTGGACATTCTGCACTTTTAAAAATGGAATAGTCCTCTCACTTTTCGAAAAAATCCCCGACTTAATATAGAAAGCATCATTCTTTATCACATATCTATATGTTATCCATTTACCAATACTTAAAAAAAGCATTATCACAACATAGCCCAAGAATATCCATTTCGCTGTTTGAATCCACCATTTTTCAGAACCCATATTTAATAAAAAAAGAAATATAAAAAAGATTATATTACTTTTAACTAGTTTATACAGATCGAATATTAGTACAAGCGGATGTAATCTTTTCAATGGTTGCGTCATCATTCCACTTCCTTAATTTTTGCATAATGCGCAATTTGATCCCGTAATTCAAATGCCTCTTTCTTAGAAACGGCAGGGATTACATGTTCTGTTCCCATAGTACCAATCTGAATTGAATACAAATCGTATTTGCGCATTAACGGCCCTTGAATTAATTCTACAGACTGCACCTTTGTCATTGGAACTAATTCATTAACTTCTTTAAAAGCCCCATACTTTAATTGAATAAATTCCTCATTTACATCATAACGCCAATACTTTTGCATAAAACTCGGTTTAAAAAAGATTTCCCAAATTGCAGTCAAGAAAGTTGCTACTATAAGCGCTAAGACAATCCATCCAATCCATTCTTTCCACTCAAAGTGAATATGTAAATAGTAGAGGACTCCAAGTACAGCTATAATCCCTGTATTTGTTAATGTTTCAGTCATACGCCAAACCTTTACAGCTTCTCTCGAAATACAGCGCTGTGGCGCTTCAATCTTTAAATACATCCAACCACTCCTTCTTTACTATTACGTCTAATATAAGGAAAAAGTTTCTAAATAAAAATATCCCCCGCTAATAAAGGCGGAGGACGGTTTTACATTTTCCCAATTAATATATCTAAATCAATCGTAATTTCAGTTAAATTTGTGGTTACATCATCACTTTTTTGATGCCAGCCCATTGGTGTCATATGCATTAATAAAGGCACCAACTCCTGATTTATTGCTATTGTTTGTGTAATACGCTTTACTTCAACCTCTTGGAAATTCTCCTTGAACCGCTCTACAGTAAGTTCATTTGAATAAGATTCCTTTTCAGAATCTGCAAAGAATAAAGCACGTAATTGCTGTAAATATCCACTTTGTGGTACAACTTTAATAACCAACCCATTCGGCTTCAAAAGTCGTTTAAACTCAGTGTAATTTGCAGGTGATAAAATATTTAATATTGCATTAAAACTCACTTGTTGATACGGACTTTTTGCTAGGTCGCCGACACACCAAATCATGTCATTATAATTCCGTCCTGCTGCAATAATTCCTTCTTTTGCGATATCAATACCTACTCCAACAAAGCTGTTATCAGATTGCTCCTCGAATTTATTTTTAATACTTGCTAAATGTGATCCTTCTCCGCAACCTGTATCTAATACGGCAACATTAGTATTCATCTGCTTCAGTAAATCACAAACCTCTGTATGCATCGGTGCATACAATCCACTTTCAATAACCTGCTTACGCGCTTCAAATAAATCTTTGCCATACATTGAAGTCGCAGCATGTGTCATGAAATTTACATAGCCTTGTTTTGCAATATCGAAAGAATGTCTATTATCACAAACAACACTACAATCATCCGTCACCGTCATCTCACCCCCACAAATTGGACAAGCGAACAGCTCTTGATTCTCTCTCATATAATTAGCACTCGCTACTTTTCTCGGCAATGCCATGCCAAACACCTCGTTCATTAATCTTCTTTACCAAGTATACAAAACAAAGTGTTGATTGGCTAAGGATAAAATATCAAGAGGCGTGCATAAACATCTTGATAATAGGAATTATTACGAACAGTAAGTAATCTTTTTACAATAAAAAAAATCACTGATGACTTATGCCATCAGCGATTAAAATATCAAGAAATACTAATATATTTCTTACAAAATTCGCATCTAATCAATTTATTTCGTTTTATCAGGTGCAACGAGAGCATATCTTTCCCAGCGGCGACTTTTCCATCTAAAGAAAACAAGAATAGCTCGGAACCATTCATCTGCTGCAATTGCCAACCACACACCTATTAAACCCATGTCTAATTGGAATACAAGTAAATAACCTAGTGGTAAGCTCATACAAACCATCGAGAAAAATCCAATGATTAACGGATATTTGGCATCACCTGAAGCACGCAATGAATTAATAATCGTAATATTAAATGTACGTCCTGTTTCTAACAAAATACTACACACTAACACTGCCGCACCAATTTTTATAACCTCTGGATTATCAGTAAATAGACGCATCAATGGATAGCGGAAAATAACGACCACTGTGACCATCACTAATGTGAATATAATCGCCCATCTTATGCTAACCCATAACTGTTTATACGCTGCATCCTTTTCATTAGCTCCAACATATCGGCCAACCATAATAGCAGTTCCTGTACCAATTGCTATGGCAAATAAATAGGTGAACATTGAAATATTATAAGCATATTGCCGAGCTGCTAGTGATTCTGCACCTAAATACGTTACATAGTATAAGAAGACAATTTGGCAGCCTTGGTACATCACCTGCTCAAATGCAGATGGTAGCCCAATTTGTAAAATCTTACCGATGTATTCTTTTGATAACGACACGTAGTATTGCAATTTAATACGTACCTCTAGCGCTTGATACAATAGCCAAAAGAATACTAGTAGAGCTAAAACACGGCTGACGACCGATGAAATTGCCGCACCTTGTACTCCTAATTCAGGGAAGCCAAATTTACCGAAAATCAAAACATAGTTTCCTATTACGTGAAAAATATTCATTCCAAGTGATACATACATCGTCTGTTTAGTCCAACCATGCACACGAATAATCGCTGCTAACGAGTTGATGATTGCTTGTAGGAAAATAGCTCCCCCAACAATGAATAAATATTTACTAGCGTACTCAAGAACATCACCTTGTAAATTCATTGCAATCATAATATTTTTCGAGAAAATCACGAAAGCGACACTCATTATTAACCCAATAACTAAATTCAAGGAAACGGCTAGTGCTGAAATTTTAGCTGCTTCCAAATAACGCTTAGACCCTAAATATTGAGCAACAACAATCGATGCTCCGTTTCCTATTACTTCTAAAATTAATATTGCTATATGAATATATTGATTGGCCGCTCCTACTCCTGATACTGCATCATCAGACAATGCACTCAGCATAAATGTATCAGCAAGCCCCATTAACATAAATAAAAATACTTCTAAAAAAATCGGCCAAGTTAAATGAAATAAATTTAATTTCACTTCAGGCTCTTTCACAGTTGCTGTTGCCCCCATCTAAACACCTTGCTTCCCACTATAAAATTCAGACAATTTGTATCTTAACATAGAATTCGGCTCATTTCTATGACCTAATACCATTTATTACAATCTATTTACTTTGCTTAATTGCACCTTGCTAATTCCAATAATTATGTTATATTGATGTTGAAAACTAAATCGCTTTTTAACCACTAGGGGAGTCATTTAATTGGCTGAGACGCAGAATGCTGCGGACCCTTAGAACCTGATCTGGCTCATACCAGCGGAGGGAAGTGGCGCTATCAGTCTATTTTGTTTTATTGAAAATGATTGCTCGCCGCCTACTGACACAGATCAGGGGCGGCTTTTTGTTTTCAAAAACAAAAGAATTTGGGGTGCATAAAGATGACATTTTGTGAAGAAGTAAGACAAGAATGTAATGATTTATGGGAAGGTAGCTTTCAACATCCGTTTGTAAAATCATTAGCAGCAGGTACTTTGCCACTCGATATTTTTCAATATTACGTACAACAAGATGCTTATTATTTAACCCACTTTGCAAAGGTGCAAGCACTAGGAGCAGTAAAGGCAAATGATTTACATACTACACAACGTTTTGCCAAACATGCTGAATCTACATGTATCGCTGAGTTGTCACTTCATGAGCAATTTTTTACTATGTTAGAAATTACAGATGAAGAGCTTACGGCATTTGAGCCTGCACCGACAGCATATGAATATGTATCTCATATGTATCGTTCTGCAAACAATGGTGATTTAGCAGATACTCTTGCTGCAATACTTCCTTGCTACTGGCTTTACTATGAAATCGGTGAACGCCTAAAAGATTCAAAACCTAATCACCCTATTTATGATAAATGGATTCAAACATATGGTTCTGAGTGGTTCGGAGAATTAGTAGAAGAACAAATTAATCGCATGAATGAACTTGCCGAAGACTTACCTCCTGCACGTATTCAACAACTAAAAGAACATTTCCGTAAAAGTAGTTATTATGAATGGCATTTCTGGGAAATGGCATGGACGAAAGAACAATGGACAATTGGGTATTACGAAAAGGAGTTGACTAAATAATGGGTCAACAACATTTTCTTGAAAAGTTACGTGTCAAAAAACCGCTAGTCCACAATATTGCCAATATCGTTGTTGCCAATTTCCAAGCTAATGGTCTTCTCGCTCTAGGTGCTTCCCCTATGATGGCAGAGGGAATCGAGGAAGTAGCTGACATGGCTGCTCTAGCAGACTGTACAGTTCTTAACATCGGTACTCTTGATCAAGGAACTGTTTTATCCATCATTGAGGCCGGTAAAAGTGCCAACAAAAAAGGTATTCCCGTTGTTCTTGACCCAGTTGGCGTAGGTGCTAGTGAGTTTCGTAGGAACTCCGTGACAACCATTTTAAAGGAAGTCCAGGTGACGGCTATCCGCTGTAATGTAGGTGAACTTGCTACACTCGGTAATATCGAATGGCAATCAAGGGGAGCTGATGCTGGTGAAGGTCAAATAGATGTACAACTGACTGCTAAACAAGTTGCTAAACGGCTTAACTGTATTGTTGCAGTCACTGGTGTTGAGGATTCCGTAACCGATGGCCAAACGATAATTCAAATAGATGGTGGGCATGACTTAATGCCACTAATTACAGGCTCCGGGTGCTTGCTTAGCGCGGTGACGGGTGCATTTCTTGCTGTTTCTGAAGGCCATCATTTGCAAGCAACAGCTAATGCTCTCTCATTTTACAAACAAGTTGGAGAAAGGGCTGCAAAAACAGCCAATGCTCCGGGCACATTTGCAGTTGAAATGATTAACAGTTTATATTCTCTTACTTCAGAAGATTTACGTGACAATATTAAAATTGTAGAAAAAGAGGATATTCAAATATGACAAGTGTTGCTATGACAATCGCAGGTTCCGATAGTGGTGGTGGTGCAGGTATCCAAGCCGATTTAAAAACATTTCAAGAGCTTGGTGCATTTGGTACGTCTGCAATCACAGCAGTGACTTCACAAAATACACTAGGTGTTCACGACGTTTATGCCTTAGAAGTTAACAATGTAGTCAGCCAAATCAAAGCTGTCCTTGATGACTTTAAAGTAGGAGCTATTAAAACTGGGATGCTTTTTTCAGCAGAAATCATCCACGGAGTAGCTAAAACATTAAAAAGTTATGACCTTCCAATGCTCGTCATTGATCCAGTCATGATTGCAAAAGGCGGGGCATCACTTCTATTAAATGAAGCTGTTCACTCGATGAAAAATGAGCTACTACCACTCGCAACCATTATTACACCTAATATTCCTGAAGCTGAAGTACTCACAGGTTTAACAATTAGATCAGATAGTGATGTAGAGAATGCTGCAAACCAGCTAATTACAATGGGTGCTAAAGCCGTTGTCTTAAAAGGTGGGCACCGCGATACAAAAGATTATGCGGAGGATTTATTTTTATCAGCAAAAGGTGAACGATTCATTATGCGTTCTGAAAGAATCGACACGAAAGATACACACGGTACAGGCTGTACATTCTCAGCCGCTATTGCAGCTCGTTTGGCACAAGGTTTCACCGCTTCAGATGCAGTAATCGATGCGAAATATTTTATACAGGCCGCTATAGCGAATGGACTACAATTGGGCACTGGTCATGGCCCGACAAATCATTGGGCCTATCGTAAAATTTCAGAAAAGTCTCGAAAGGAAGTTATGATCATTGAATAGAGAACAACTTCAATTATATTTCATTATGGGGAGTCAAAATGTCGAAGAACACGACCCGCTCGTTGTTTTAGAAGAAGCTCTTCGTGGCGGCATTACCCTCTTTCAATTCAGAGAAAAGGGAGAAAATGCACTCACCGGGGAAGATAAATTAAATTTTGCTAAAGCATGCCAAGCCCTTTGTAAAAAATATCATATACCTTTCATTGTCAATGACGATGTAAACTTAGCAATCGCTCTAGATGCAGATGGTGTGCACGTCGGCCAAGATGACACTAGTGCTAATGCAGTACGAGAAAAGATTGGTCTAAATAAAATTCTAGGTGTTTCCACTCATTCATTAACAGAGGTGACTGCTGCAATAAATGCAGGTGCTGATTATGTTGGTATTGGACCAGTTTTCGCTACTACCTCCAAGCCAGATGCTAATTACCCTGCTGGTACAACTTTAATTGAACAAACGGCTGTTACTTATCCTTCCTTACCTATTGTTGGTATTGGTGGTATCACAATTGATAATTGTCAAACAGTTATCAAAGCAGGAGCAGATGGTGTTTCGCTCATCTCTGCTATCGCAACACATGAAGAACCATTTGTAGCCACACGACAATTACTACATGTCTTACAACAGGTGGCGAAAATTACATGACTTCACGCAAAACGGCAATAGCTATGTTTGTCACTATTGCCGTTGCAGGATCTGTTTTTGTATCATTTCCAGCAGGTATTGCACGTGCTTATCCTATTCAACATGCTGTAAATGTCCTAGCTGCTGTAATGCTAGGACCTGGCCCCGCTGTTCTAATTGCATTTTTTGCAGGACTTATTCGGCTAATAACCGGCACTGGTTCATTACTCGCATTTCCTGGTAGTATGATCGGAGCCTTTTTAGCAGGCATGCTCTACAAGCATTACGGTAAAGTATGGCTAGCGGCCGTGGGAGAAGCTGTTGGTACTGGTATACTCGCTTCATTGGTGGCAGTACCATATGCCAAAATTTTAATGGGCACTTCATTTACGGTTCTATTCTTTATGCCTGCTTTTCTTGTATCAAGCGTTAGCGGTGCTTTGTTTGGTTGTATTATTGCAGCTCGCCTAAAGGAAACAAAGTTTGCCCATCAATTACAAAAGCACTGAATATGCCCATAAAAAAACTGTCCACAATCTCAATTGATTGTTAGACAGTTTTTAATTTAGGATAAGTAACTTAATACTAGTCCTACCGACAATAAAAATCCAAAGAATGTATTCGTCAGTGCAGTCGATTTCATTGCAATCCCCTGCTTAGCAGGATCATTTACACCCTCTTTAAATGCCTTAATTGCCTGTATTGGTTTCGGAATACTTATAAATACAACAAGTAACCATGGACTAACCGTACCAATAATAACAAGTACAATTATCCATACATAGGACACGACAAATGAAAACGCTAGTAAATTTACAGCCTTTTCACGTCCTAGTAAAATAGCTAGTGTTTTACGCCCACCAATTGTATCTTCCTTAATATCACGTATGTTGTTCGACATATTAATGCCTCCAACTAATATCCCTAGTGGAATCGACACTAATAAACTAGTCATACTAACGGTTCCAGCTTGTATAAAGTATGAAATTAATACAAATCCAATCCCCATACTAAGACCTGCAAACAGTTCCCCAAGCGGTGTATATGCTATTGGGTATGGTCCACCGGTATATAAGTAACCGATTGCCATTCCTACTGCACCTATCGCTACTAGCCACCAACTACTATTCATACAAATAAAAATACCAAGTACAACAGCAACTCCATATAGCGCTAATGCAAAAGCTAGTACTGTAGAAGGTTTAGTACCGTGCCGTACAAGGGCACCACCAATCCCTACAGAATCAGCTGTATCTAATCCACGTTTGAAATCATAGTATTCATTGAATAAATTTGTTGCAATCTGTAGTGCTAAACAGCACACAAGCATTGCTACAAATAATAGCAAGTCTATTCTTACATCAAACACAGCAAGCACTGTCCCTAGAATGACTGGTACGAATGTCGCTGTCAATGTATGTGGGCGAGTAAGTTGCCACATCAATTTAGCTGTACTAATCTCTTCTATATTTTGATTACGATTTTGACTCATAATCTACTTCCTTTCATATTAAACTACAACTACTCTATATTAACTGATTTTCAGATATCACGCCAAAGGGGAAATTTCTAATTAATTGAGTAGAACTTTTATAGAGTACTTGATTCGCATAAACAACAAAAAAGCTGCTCCGAATTCGTAATTAGGAGCAGCTTTAAAATCTATAATTTATTTAAAGACTTTCACTCGGTCTTCAACAGGGGAAAATTGTTTTTCCCCAGCTGCAACAACCGGTTTACCGAAAGGCATTTCAGCAAGTAATTTCCAATCTAAAGGAATATTCCACTCGCTTTTCACTTCATCATCAATTAATGGATTGTAATGTTGTAATGAGGCACCAAAACCTTCTTGTTCTAATGCAGTCCATACTACATATTGCACCATACCTGATGATTGTAAAGACCAAATTGGGAAGTTATCAGCATATGAAGGGAATTTCTCTTGCAAGCCTTTTACAATAGATTGGTCTTCAAAAAATAGCACAGTACCATAACCTGCACCGAACATGTTCATTTTTTCTTCAGTTGGTGAAAAATCATTAGCCGGTACAACTTGGCGCAAAGTTTCAGTCGTGATACTCCATAATTTTGAATGTTGCTCACCTAACAAAACAACTGCACGAGCTGTTTGAGAATTAAATGAAGATGGGGTATGTTTTACTGCATGTTCAACAATTTCTTGAATACGTTCATCAGATACGATTGCTTCATTATTAATTACATATATGCTACGACGTTCCTCTACAGCTGTTGCAAAATCTTTTTTAGTCACTTTAAATCCTCCAATTAATGTATATTTCTTAACCAAATTCAATTATGATGTATCTAGTTACTAATTGTAAGTAGGCACATTAATTAAACATAGTATCAAAAAGGATACTAATGGGAGGTTACACATGTTAAACGGACAAAAAAATCCGAGTCAATGCCAAATGGTCGTTGCCCTAAACATGATTGTCGGCAAATGGAAACCTATTATTTTAGATCACTTATTACATGGCGAAGCACTTAGATTTAATGAATTAAAAAAACTCATTCCAGATATCACTCAACGAATGCTCACAATGCATCTACGTGAATTAGAAGAACAAGATATCCTAACACGTACGGTATACCCACAAGTACCTCCAAAAGTAGAATATCAAATCACCGAATATGGGATGACACTCCAGCCTATTTTAACAACAATGCAAGCGTGGGGTGCAAAGCATATTGAACATATGAAAGAAAAAGAACAATAACACACGCACATCCTCCGCCCAGTTTGCATACATTATGTAACGACTAGAAGCAGAGGATGTGAAATGATGTGTGGTATCACAGGATGGGTAAATTTCAAAAAGGATTTACGATTGCATCAAAATGTTTTACATACCATGACTAAAACATTAAAAAAACGGGGCCCAGATGCAGAAAATATTTGGACTGAAACACATGCAGCATTTGGACATCAAAGGCTCATCGTCATCGATCCAAGTGGTGGCGAGCAACCAATGACCCGCTCAAAAAACGGCACTAACTACACAATGGCCTATAATGGAGAACTCTATAATACAGACGAATTGCGTCGTGAACTACAAAAGCGCGGCTACCACTTTTCATCTAACTCAGATACTGAAGTTTTACTAATAAGCTATATTGAATGGCAGGAACAATGTGTCGATCATCTAAATGGAATCTTCGCCTTTGCTATTTGGGATGATAATTCTGAAAAGCTCTTCATTGCGCGAGATCGACTTGGCGTAAAACCACTTTTTTATACAGAACAAAACAGTGGCTTATTATTTGGCTCTGAAATAAAAGCTCTACTTGCACACCCAGATATTCAACCAATCATTAAACACGATGGACTCGCTGATGTTTTTAGTCTGGGACCTTCTCGTACTCCAGGCAAAGGAATATTCAACAATATACATGAATTACGTCCTGCTCACGCGCTTACTTTTACGAAAAGCGGTCTTCGTATTTGGCGATACTGGAATGTTAAAAGTTCAGAGCATACAGATTCCTTTGAACAGACCGTGACCAATGTGCGTGACCTTGTGACAGATGCAGTGGAGCGACAACTCGTTTCCGATGTTCCCCTATGTACTTTCTTATCAGGAGGATTAGATTCCAGTATCATTACAGCAATAGCAGCAAATAAATATAAAAAAGATGGTAAAGAAGCTCTTCATACCTATTCCATAGATTACGAAGATAATGCTAAGTTTTTTGAATCGAATGATTTTCAAGTCTCCACAGATGCTTTCTGGATTCAAAAAATGACCGAAACGTTTAAAACCGTACATCATTCAGAAATAATTACACAACAAGAGCTCATTGATTATTTGAAAGAAGCAGTGCATGTACGTGATGTTCCAGGTATGGCTGATGTGGACTCATCATTATTATGGTTTGCAAAAGTAGTTAAAAAAGACTTCACTGTTGGTTTGTCAGGTGAATGTGCAGATGAAATATTTGGAGGTTATCCTTGGTTTAAACAGTCTTTCTCCAGCTTCCCATGGATTCGATCAATTGATGAACGAGAATCTGTTCTACGCACTGAGTGGCAGCAAAAGCTTAATATCCCAGACTATATGCAAAATGCCTATGAAGTATCAATTGCCGAAACACCTCGACTTGACGGAGAAGCACCAGAAGACGCAAAACGACGTGAATTGTTCTATCTCAACATGATTTGGTTTATGACGACATTATTAGAGCGCAAGGACCGTATGAGTATGGGTGCGGGTCTTGAAGTGCGAGTTCCGTTTGCAGACCATCGCCTCGTTGAATATATGTGGAATATTCCCTGGGAAATGAAATCAACAGGTAATATGGAAAAAGGCCTTTTGCGAAAGGCAATGGAAGAGCTTTTGCCAAAAGAAGTGCTCTATCGACAAAAGAATCCATATCCAAAAACATATCACCCTGCTTACACAGCTGGTGTCCAACAATGGCTTAAAGAAATTCTCCAAGATAAAAACTCAATCCTACATGAATTCTTTGACCGTAAACGTCTAGATAGCCTCATAGAATCCGGTGGCACTTCATTTAAAGTCCCTTGGTTTGGGCAATTAATGGCCGGTCCTCAGCTTCTCGCCTATTTAGCGCAAATTCATACTTGGTTTGAAGATTATCAGATTCAGATTAAGGGCTAAAAAAGGCGCTATTTTAGCGCCTTTTTTATTTTCGTCAAAAACTGTTCCATCAAAATTGTATAAACTTCTGGCTGTTCATTATGAACTAGATGAGCTGCAAACGGAATGATTGCTGGATGAATATTTTTATTCTTTTGTGCATAGTTAATTGCACCCTTCACTTCATTTATCTGACCTTCACCTGCTAAATGTAGTGTGGGGCAATTTAAATAAGCTAACTCTCTCGTTATTTCAAATGGGTACCAATTCACATCACGAACCAAATAAATCATTTGAAGCCAATCAGATGTATGTATTGAGTTAAAGTAAGCTAAAGTTTCTTCATTCTGTAAAAGCTGTGATTGAAATGCAACATCCTGTTCGTGCAACGATAACCAATTTTCTGGTTTTTCAGGAGTTATGCCCGAAATAATTAATGAGGATAACCTTTCTGGATATAATTTAGCAAAAACAGTCGCAACAATTGCGCCCAATGAAGCACCTACCAGGTGAACCCGATCTAACCCTAAGTGATCAAAAGTTTCTAATAGGTCTTTTGCTGATACATTAAAATAGTTAGTAAAATCATTCGATGTGGATTGCCCATGGCCTCTTAAATCAGGAGATATAACTTTATAATTCTTATTAAAAAATGCTTGTTGATATTCGAAATCTAATTTCCCCGTTTGCAAACCTGTATGTAAAAAAACAATAGTTTCTCCTTCACCGCTAACATTTGTATGTAAAAGCATATTATTTCACTCCCAAATCAATTTTTTAATGGTTCAACTTAAATCGTTCATTTCTTATCAACACTTCAGTTTAGAAGCTAATTACTAAAATATTAACGAGAAGCTCTCGCCTTCCACATCTTCTCCATCTGCATTTTGAATCGTTTTAACATAATTATCCTTATCTATTCTCTCCATTATAATCAGATTGTTAATCATTGACAAATAACAAACGATTATGTAATATGTTTATAAATAAACAAACATTATATATAAAAGTTTAAAAATAAAAATCAAGAATTGAAGGTGTTTAAATATGGAGAACTCAGAACTATTTTGGAATGCATCAATCGATCAACTAAAAAAGGGCTATTCAGAAGATGCACATTGTTACACTTGCCTTCTTTGTGGAGAAAAAATAGAAAAGGGAATTATTTATCCTCAAAATGACGTACTGTATGAAGCAGAGAAATATATGCAAATGCATATTAAAGAAACACATCAATCTGTTTTTGCATATTTAATCGGACTTAATAAAAAGATGACCGGCCTCACTGAGCATCAAAGCAATTTATTAGGTCTATTTTATGCAGGGAAAACTGATGCTGAAGTACAGCAAGAATTAGAAATCGGTAGTGCCTCTACAATCCGTCATCATCGATTTGCCTTAAAGGAAAAGGAACGCCAAGCAAAAACGTTTTTAGTCATGATGGAGCTATTAAAAGAAAAAGATATGAATGCACCTACATTCGTACCTGTACACAAAACTGCTACGATGGTTGATGACCGTTATAATATCACCAACAAAGAGCAGGATGAAGTTTTAAATAAACTTTTCCCTGAAGGCACAAATGGACCTTTGTTACGCTTTCCGAAAAAGGAAAAACAAAAACTTATTATCCTACGTGAAATTACAAATCGCTTTGAGATGGAAAGTACTTATACAGAAAAAGAAATTAATGCTATTCTCATGCCAATCCATGACGACTATGCTATGATTCGTCGCTATTTAATCGAATATGGCTTTTTAGATCGTAAAGCAGATGGCAGTGCATATTGGATTAAAAAATAAAGAAAGCAGGTAGTTAATAGTGGACCGTCAAAAAGAACTCAAACAACTTTATAAAGAAACCCCTATCCAATCAGGTGTTTATAAAATTACTAACACAGCAAATAAAAAAATCTATATCGGCAGTACAAATAATTTAAAGAGATTAAATGGTGTACAATTTATGCTGAAGATGAATAACCATACTAATAAGGCTCTACAAGCAGATTGGAACAAATTTGGTGAAACTTCATTTGAAATTGAAATTCTTGAAGTGTTGAAGAAAAAAGAAGAAGGATTCTTCGATACGAAGAGAGAATTAGCAAAACTTGAAGAGCAATGGATTGCTAAATTAGAACCATTTGGTGAACGCGGTTATCTCGATTAATAACCTTCTCACTTGAATTTCCCGCCCCTTTTTATTACAATTTAATTAACTTGATACAACAATGATTTCTAGGGTTCCGTAGCATATTGCTAGCCTGGTCCGAGAGAAATCTCATAGCTATATAGCTATGCCACGGAAGGATAAAAGCCTGGGAGACTACTGATAATTCAGTATCTCTTGGGCTTTTTTTATCGAAAATTAGAAAGGATGAATGAGTTGAACAAACATTGGTTAATTGTAATTGTTGCGTCTGTTTTTGAAGTGTTATGGGTTATCGGATTAAAACACTCATATGATGTTTGGACTTGGGGAGGTACTGCGTTTGCCATAGTCTTTACCTTTTATTTATTACTAGTAGCAGGACGTTATCTTCCTGTTGGCACGGTATATGCCGTTTTTGTAGGACTTGGTACTGCTGGAACTGTCATTACAGGCATTTTGTTTTTCGATGAGCCATTTAAAATCTCGAAAATTTTACTCATTATTTTATTGCTTATCGGTGTGATGGGATTGAAGATTGTCACAGATGATAAAAAAGAGGAGGCAGAATAATGGCTTGGATCGCGTTAATTGTAGCAGGATTTTGTGAGGTTTTCGGAGTAGCAATGATGAACAAATGGCAGTATGAAAAGAAAGCAACTATTATGTTAAGCCTAATCGCTGGCTTTACAATTAGCTTTTCTTGTCTATCGTATGCTATGAATACAATTCCTATGGGCACTGCCTATGCTATCTGGACAGGAATCGGCGCATCTGGCGGAGCATTGATTGGGATTTTCTTTTTTGGTGAATCAAAAGATTGGAAACGTATTGTTTTCATTACGATGGTGCTAAGTGCAGCAGTCGGACTAAAACTCGTTTCTTAATATATTTTCAGATAATTAAACTTTTTCTGCGCTTTATGGAATATAATATTTTCAAGCATTGAAATCTATTATAAATGAGGCAACCATATGGCAGAACAAGTGATGATTGATGCAATGAAACCCACCGATTGGGACCAAGTTAGAGCTATTTTTATTGAAGGGATTGAAGGCGGTAATGCAACATTTCGCACCACTCCTCCTACATGGGAGCAATGGGACGCTGGACATTTAAATGAATGTCGTTTTGTCGCACGTGTGGATGGAGAAATTGTTGGATGGATTGCACTTAGCCCCTTTTCCAATAATACATTCCACAAAGGTGTGACAGAGGATAGCATATATATTAGTAATCGTGCTCAAGGAATGGGCGTTGGTACTAAGCTATTAAAAAAATGTATCGAAGAAAGTGAAAAGAGTGGTATTTGGACAATCCAGGCACAAATTTTCTCTGAGAATGCCTCGAGCATACATCTACATCAGAAATTCGGCTTCAGGGAGGTTGGCGTACGCGAACGCTTTGGTCAGTTAAATGGTGTGTGGAGAGATGTTACCTTACTTGATAGAAGAAGTACCATTGTCGGTCAAGACTAAATAAGACACCGTTTCTATTAGGAAACGGTGTCTTATTTCTATATATTAGTAAGCTGTCCAACCTGCATCTGCAACAATTACTGTTCCATTTACAAAGCTAGAGTCCTCAGATCCTAAGAATAATGCTACTTTTGCAATTTCATCCGGTTGACCAACTCGTGGGTTAATATTTAATCCTGACATTGCTCGTCCAACACCAAATTCATTAATGTTCGTCATTGAACTATTAATATTTGTTTCTACTGCTCCCGGTGCAATCGCATTACAGCGAATTCCATCATTTGCATACATGAACGCCGTATTTTTCGTGAAACCAACAACTGCATGTTTGGAAGCTGTATAAGCTGCTCCTGCGCGAGTTCCGTTTAAGCCACCTGCCGACGCGACATTTACAATTGTTCCCTTTTTCTTTTCTAAGAAAATAGGTAAAACTTTACGTGTCGCACGCATTACGCTCGTTGTATTAATAGCAAAAATTCTCTCCCATTGATTATCTTCAATATCAGCTGCTGCTTCGAAATTGTCCATTATTCCAGCATTATTTACAAGAATATCAACTGTTCCATAAAGGCTCACTGTTGTATCGATTAAGTTCTGAATATCTTCTTCTTTAGCTACATTTGCCACTACTGCTGTTGCTTCCCCACCATTAGCTTTAATTTCCGCAACCGCTACATCCGCAGCTTCTGCATTAATATCTGATACGATTACCTTTGCTCCCTCTTGTGCATATAAAGTCGCAATTGCTTTACCCATCCCTGAAGCAGCTCCTGTTACAACTGCAACCTGTCCTTGAAGTTTCATATAGACTTCCCCCTACTATTATAGTAATCAACAGATGTTTAATACACCTCATCTATTTATAGTATAATGTGGTTTAGATACGCCATTCAATCAGCAAATCACAGGACTTTTGTTGAATAAGCAACAGTTGATTAGGTATTTGTTCATTAATCTAAAATATTGAACAGCGGAGGCACGTTTATGTCTACAAAAAATTCTATAGTTGATAAACGAATTATTAAATCTAAAATAGCATTAAAAGAATCCTTACTTTCTTTAATGCAAAATAAGGATTTCAAAGCTATCACTATTACTGATATTGTACAACTTGCAGATCTCAACCGCGGTACCTTCTATAAACATTATCATTACAAAGAAGAGCTATTGAATGAGATTATTGAGGATGTTGTGGCAGATTTAATTATTTCCTATCGTGAACCGTATAAACAAGTAAAAAAATTTGTAATTAGAGAACTCAATTCATCTGCTGTGAAAATTTTCGAACATGTTGAAAAACACTCAAGTTTCTACACGCTTATAGTTAAATCAAATGTTTTATATGGCTTTCAAAATAGAATTTGTATAGAGTTGAAAAGACTAGCTCTAGAAGATCTTTCGAATATATATACTAACACTAATAATAAAATAGATAATAATTTACTTGCCAGTTATACTTCATATGCTATTTTAGGCATGATGATAGAGTGGGTGAAGGAGGGGTTTCAACACTCCTCCTCATACATGGCAGAACAATTAATAGAGATTCTTAACACAGCACCTGTTAAAATAACTTATAGAACTAACCCAATTTCTGAATAGAAAAGTAGAGGAGCTGAATTATAATGAAAACGCACAAAATCACAACACAAGAAGACTTGCAAAAAGCATTTGATATTCGAGTTAAAGTATTTGTAGAGGAACAAAAAGTACCTGCTGAAGAGGAAATCGATCAATTCGACCATCTTGGCGGAGAATGCCACCATATTCTTGTTACAGATGATGAAGATCAAGCAGTCGGCACTGGCCGTATCCGCTTAGTTGAAGGTGTTGGCAAAATACAACGTGTCGCTATTCTTGAAGAATATCGTAAACTTGGATTAGGCAGAGTTATTATTCAAGCTTTAGAGGATATCGCTTCAAAAGAATTAGGTGCTTCTAAAGTGAAATTGGATGGCCAAGTTCAAGCACAAGGTTTCTATGAAAAATTAGGCTATCACGTGGCATCTGATATTTTCCTAGATGCAGGTATTGAACATGTATTAATGATAAAAGAAGTCTAAGACTCAAAAGAGCTGTCCCATATAACCTGGGACAGCTCTTTTTATACTTGTGACAATTCAGCAATCTTCTTACTTGGCTTAACTAGCGTATAAATAATACCTGCGAAAATAAGTACTATTCCAGCAGTTTGTATCAAAGTAGGTCGGAAATCTAAAATTGCAATATCCAATAAAATTGCAACAACTGGATCAACAAAAACTAATGCAGACACCACAATTGTCGGCAACTTGCGTAAGCTATCAAAAAATAAATAATAAACAAAGCCAGTATGTATTAACCCCGTCCCTAAAATGTACATCCAATTTGAAGTTGTCAGTCCTTCAAATACCCCATAATCCATAAACGGTAATAAAATGACAATCCCAACCGCTGTCTGTACAAACGTCATTGCATAGGCACTTAAGTGAGTTATGCCCTTTCCTACAAACATCGTTAATGCGTAACAAATTGCAGACAACATGGCCCAGACAAACCCTGAAGTGAACAATGCTTTAAAAGATGTAAACTGATCTAATCCGATAATAAAAATACTACCAAGGAAACATACAATAACGGCTAAGATCGCTTGAACTGTCATTTTTTCCTTTAAAAATAAACTCCCCATAATCAACACAAAAATAGGCGCTAAATTATAAATCGTAATAGCTACTGAAATAGACATGTCTTGAAATGCTTTAAATAAAAACACCCAGTTTAATACTAAAAACACACCACAAATAAGTGTCTGGATTATTTCCTTACGTGACCACTGTTCTGTTTTATGACCGCCAGTAAAAAACCATATTCCTCCTAAAAATAATGTCGCACAAATACAGCGGACGAATACTAGCTCCTCTGCTGGAATTCCTGTATTCACTGTAAAAAAACCGATAGAACCGAATAACGCCATCGCAATAGTCATCTTGAACATTGCCGCTATATTCATAACATTACAACCTTTCCTATAATTTTAATATTATGTTAATTAATTTATATCATACCATTTATCATATTTTTAACCTTTATTCAGTTATTACTAGTTTTAAAACACAGAAGATATATATAATATAATTACTATTAATTTATCTAGAACTCGTATTGAAACAATTCAAACCGATTCATCAGACACCTCTGAATCAACCGCTATCAGCTATGGCAACTTAAAAGACAGTGCAACAACATTCGAAAATGAAGGTGAAGCTTTTGAGAACATTGTTACATCTGTAGACCAAGTAAATGCTCAAATGGCAGAAACACTGCACCGCGCCGTTCATAAATTTAAAATCTAAAAATATTAAAACTCTCTATTACCTTATTAATTTCCCGGTAATAGAGAGTTTTAAGTTTACTTTATAAAATTATTCCAAACAATATTCTTGTATTGCCTTCCTTTTTACCTCTGTCAGCCCAAATTCTTTTTCAAAAAATGTACTATAATTTCCATAACGCTTTTTAATGGCATCAAAAGTAGCTTGTAAATATCTCTCTTTAGCACTCATAATATCACCAAAATGCTGTAATTGTTCTGAATTTAAATGTTGCGATAACATAGGAATCATCGCATCTTGTACTGGCTTCATACAATCATTTGTTATTAAATAATCCTGCATTACAACGTCTTCATCTACACCTAAGACAAGTAAAATAAGTGCTCCACCCACACCTGTGCGATCCTTCCCTACCGCACAATGATGTAATAATCCAAGATTTTCAGGATCCTGGATAATGTCCATTAAACGCTTATACGATGGATTATCCAACGGTAAATGTCCATAGAGCTCCGTAAATACGTCTGCATTAACAGTTTGTAGAAACGCTCGATTATCCATTTCCTTCAAAGAAGAAGTTGGCATTTTAAACCCTACATCACCTTTAGCAGGAATTCGCTCATTGTGTACATTTTCTAACAGGGGATCAGGCTTCGCTTCTGCCTCTTTATCATCTCGATAATCGAAAACCGTTTTAATTCCTAAAGTTTTAAAAAGTTCATGGTCAGCTGTAGTCATCTTATGTAACTCGCCCGAGCGGTAAAATACTCCGTACTTCACTTTGCGACCATCTGCCGCAGGGTATCCCCCCATATCTCTGAAGTTCACAACTTGTTCAAAAGGTAACACACGATTCCCATTATCTATAGACATATTATATCCCACTCTCGTTAATTTTTAGAATATTCCCTACAAATAAGAGTAGCATTTTTCGTAGAAAGAAGGAATTTTTAAAGCAACTACTTCAAATTAAGACTTTTAAAACGATAAAAGAATATGACAATAAACTAATTACAATTCCCTATACTTTATATCTTTTAGACTAATACTTGTTGACTATTCATTGTTTTTCCATCAAAGTAATTATTATATTAAATCTAAAAAAGGGAGAAGGTTCCAGGATATGTCCGTCGGCAAAAAATTAAATATAGGATTTCTCAATCTTGTTGGTTTATTAGCTTTAATAATTGTTTTATCTTACTATCAATATTCTAAAATCCAATCACAAGTTGAGGAAGCAATTGATCACCGTTTTGTTCAAATAGAAATCACAAAAGATATCCAATTTGGTCTAGCAATGCAAGACTCTTCTTTGCGTTCATATTTCATACAAGACATTGACGTAAGACTTGATAATTTACATACTTATCAAAACTTAGTTAGCGATAAAATTGCTGAATTATCTCAAATATCTCGTTCCGAGGAAATGAAAGGCTATTTAAAAGAAACGACTAAATTTAATGATGATTTTAATATTGCAGTAGCAAGTGCATTGAAAGAATTTGATAACGGTAATAAAGACGCTGCAATCCAAATCGTTGATACAACAGCTACGAGCGCAAGCAAAGATCTTCTAGAATCATCTAACAAAATCATTCAGTACCAAAAAGAGAAGTTACAAATTACCGGCGATGGATTAAAGGCTCTTCTTAAGCAATCTCTATGGAGTTCCATAGCTGCTCTAATAGTTAGCTTAGTTCTAGGTGTATTTTTCATTAGCTTTGTTAGAAAGTCGATAACAAAGCCATTAAAAGCAGTAGTTCAATCTGCTGAGATTATTGCAACGGGTGATCTATCTCAATCGGATATTACATACAAATCTAAAGATGAAATTGGTACATTGGCAAACGTCTTCAACAATATGAAGGTCAATTTGCGAGGCCTCATCCATAATATTCAAACAAACAGTGAGCATCTCTCTGCTTCTTCACAGGAATTGTCAGCTAGTACTGAGGAAATTACTGCAGCTGGGAGCGAAGTAGCAATACGTATCCACCAAACTGCAGATATCGCTTCTATTTCTGCTTCGGCAGCGAAAGAAAGTGCTGTAGCAATGGATGAAACAGCAGCTGGTGTTCAGCGTATAGCTGAAGCAACCCAAACATTACATCAAAATACCGTTAATATGACTACGACTGCAAAAGATGGTGTAGAAACAATCGATGTTGCGCAAAATCAGATGCAAATCATCTCTAACTCTACTAATTTAATCGCTGAGCTAACTGGAAAATTAAGCAAACAGTCTGAAGAGATTAGCGCCATTACACATGTTATTACGGATATTACAGACCAAACAAATTTACTTGCACTAAATGCAGCAATCGAAGCAGCTCGTGCAGGCGAACATGGTAAAGGCTTTGCTGTTGTAGCAGATGAGGTTCGTAAACTTGCAGAAGAGTCGAAAAAGTCGGCGATTCAAATTGTAACACTTACTGAAGAAATTCAAACTGACACTAAAAACGTTGCTTCCGCTGTGAGTGAAGGTCTAACCTCTGTACAAGATGGTGTTCTAGTTATTGGCGAAGCAGGAGTAGCTTTCAAAACTATATCTTCTGCTATTGAATCAATCACTGTCCAAGTAGAGGAAATTTCCGCTACATCAGAAGAAATTTCCGCTAGTGCTGAACAAGTTTCCGCATCTGTTACTGAAATTGCAAGCGGAGCATCAGATTCATCGGATAATATAAAATTAATCTCTTCATCTATTGAAGAACAAACTACTTCGATGAACCAAGTTAACTCAGTTGCTGAAGATTTAAGTACAAATGCTCAAGAATTACAAGACATGATTCAAGAGTTTAAAGTGTAAAACTATAGATAAATGCCTAGGCCTTAAAAAGTCTGGGCATTTTTTTGTACTTTTTTTAACCTTTTCTAGACAAATGGTTAAAAAAGGTTTAGTATTTTAATAGTTACTTAACCTAACTAACTATATGGAGGATATTTCGACATGCAACCACATCAATCTTTTTTCCATGAATACCGAATGATGTACCGCCCTTTCATTAATAAATTGAACGTTTATTTGGCGAGCCATCAACTTTATAGCTCTCAATGGGCTATCCTACGATTACTCATTAGTGAAAAATCACTTACTCTTGTTGAAATTTCTAATTCCTTGAATGTAGAAAAACCAACTACTACTAGAATGATTCAAAAATTAATTGAACTTGATTATGTAACTACCGTACCAGGTAAGGATAAACGTGAAAAAAAAGTACAGTTAACTTCATTTGGGCACGATGTGTGTAAAGATGTACAAGTAACAATAGAACAATTTCAGCTTGATGCATTAGAAGGCATAAGTGTAGAAGAGCAAATCATTGTTAGTAAAGTCCTCGAGACGGTAAGAAATAATCTATTAAAATAGGAGATGCGAATGACGAATGTCTAAAGAAAAACTATGGACAAAAGATTTTATCATTGTTTCATTAATTAACTTTTTAATTACATTAATTTTTTTCATGTTGATGGTCACTATTGCATCATTTGCAAAATCAGAATTTAACGCTTCAACTAGCATGGCCGGTTTAGTATCTAGTATTTTCATTATTGGTACCTTAATGGGTCGTCTAGTTACTGGCCGAATCATTGGCGACGTAGGTAGTAAAAAAACATTATTAATCGGACTAATTGCTTTTTCAGCTACTACAGCATTGTACTTTGGTGCATTTAATCTACCACTTTTACTAGCAAACCGTTTCCTTCATGGGCTCTCTGTTGGGATTGCAAGTACTGCAACAGGTACAATTATTGCCCAACTAATTCCTCCTACACGACGTGGTGAGGGTATTGGTTATTATAGTATGAGCGCCATTATGGCAACGGCAGTAGGACCATTTGTTGGTATTTTACTCACTCAAATCTTCCCAGATTTCTATATGATTTTCTTAATCAATTTAGGGTTATCTTTCATCTGCTTAGCTACTTTCTTACTAGTAAAAGTACCACAACAAGTAGCGACTAAATCTTCACAAACCGAAAAAGCTTCTAATTCAGGATTTAAACTTTCAAACTTTATAGAAACGAAAGCAGTTCCTATCTCATTCGTAGCTCTAGTCATCGGATTTAGTTATTCAGGAGTTATGTCATTCTTATCATTTTATTCAGAGTCTATTAATCTAGTCACTGCAGGTAGTTACTTCTTCCTTATTTATGCCATTGTTATATTACTCTCAAGACCATTTACTGGACGCTTAATGGATACTAAAGGTGCCAACATAATCGTCTATCCAAGTCTAATTATCTTCGCAATCGGCATGACATTATTCAGTCAAGCAAGCTCAGGTATTATTCTGCTTTTAGCTGCAGCATTAATCGGTCTAGGCTATGGTAACTTTAATTCCATTGCCCAAGCACTTGCGATTAAAGTTACACCGAATCATCGATTAGGATTAGCAACATCCACTTATTTTATATTTTACGATTTTGGTCTCGGTGTAGGCCCTTATTTACTCGGCTTCCTAGTACCTGTATTTGGCTATCGCCACCTATTTCTTTCAATGGTAATAGTCATCTTAATTTCAATTGTTCTATATTATTTTCTACACGGTCGAAAAGATAAAGCACTTTTACAAGCTTAATACAAAGAAAAGGTTTTGCCCCACCTCAATCTTGGGGCAAAACCTTTTTTCTTTGAAAATTTTGATACCTATTAAAGAAATTTTTAACTCATTATTAAATCACTCAAATGTAAGTTGCCAAGAGACACCAAATTGATCAGCAAGCCAACCGAACTTTTTGCTAAAGCCATAATTACCTAATGGCATTAACTCACTTCCTCCATCAGATAACTTGCCGTATAAATAATCTATTTCCTTCTCTGAATCACAAGTAATATAAAGAGAAAATGATGGCGTAAATGTAAAATCATGTTTTATATTACTATCAATGCACAAAATCTCCTGACCTTTCAATGAAAATGCAGCTTTCATTACACTACCTTCAGTTCCAGTTTCATTAGCCCCATAACGGGTAATATGTAAAACTTTTGAATCTGGAATTAAAGAAACATAATAATTCATGGCTTCCTCAGCATTCCCTTGAAACATTAAAAATGGCGTCACTTTTGTCATTTTTACCACCCTTTCGCTACTGTTACTATCAGTTGAATAGTTATTACATTTAACAACTACTCTGTATCTGTCATAGTCTCATTTTCTACAACATACTTCAATTTTGTTAACTTGTTATTCCAAAACTGCTCATAGAAGGCTAGCCATTGCTTCAATTCTGTTAATGGTTCTGGTTGCAGCATAAAGATTTTCTCTCTACCCACTTTTGTACCACGTACAAGCTCCGCATCTGCAAGTACATGAAGATGCTTTGCTATTGCTGTACGACTCATATCAAAATGCATAGTAATTTCTGCAATGGATCGTTCCTTTGTAGCTAATAAATGTAATACTTCTCTGCGCGTTGGATCAGCAATTGCTTGGAACACATCATACTTTTCTTCAGCTGACATACTTAGCCTTCAACCACTTGTTTGAATTTATGCTGAACAATTCCAACCCAACCTTGTTCCATGGTATCTCGAATAATAGAGCTTGGCTGTTGTGCTTTCGTTACAATAGTATCTGCATACTTCCATCCACCGTGAATAAGCGTAAATTCGGTTTTCTCCCCTAATGCTTTTAAAATGAAAGTCACAACCCAGCCATCAATATCCCATTCAAAAGATAAGCGATTTGGTTCATTGATCTCGATTACTTTACAAGGTGAAGGTCCAAACGGAGATTGCACTTGGAACTCATATCCTTTTTCCAATTTAAAATTATTTGGCATAAACCAAGCTTCAATTCCTTCTGCCGTCGATACATAATCCCACACCTTTTGAATCGGTGCATTTACGAGTACTGTTTGTTTTATATCTTGTAATGTCTCTTGCTTATTGTTTGTCATTGATATTCTCCTTTTCCTATCATAAATATATAACCATTTGGTTTCGTATCGAAATTATATACAACCATTTGGTTTCATGTCAACAAAAATTGATGACCTCATCTTGTGATTTCAATTATTTACTAAAGTAATATATGATTATTAGACAAAGGTACCGTTATTAATTGGAGGGGCTAAATAAATGACCAGCATTTTAATTGTGGATGATGATGTTAATATTCTAAATTTGGTAGAGGTGCATTTACAAGATGCTGGATACCATGTATATAAAGCAAGTGATGGTGTGGAAGCATTGCGCATTCTTAAAGGAATACTCTGTGATTTAGCAATTATCGATGTAATGATGCCCTATATGGATGGCTATTCTTTAACAAAAGAAATACGCCAGCAGTATGACATTCCTGTTATCTTACTAACTGCTAAAAACCAAATTACCGATAAGGAAAAAGGCTATGACTCCGGTACAGATGATTATCTTGTAAAGCCATTTGAACCACAAGAATTATTATTTCGTATTAAGGCATTATTACGCCGTTACGATAAACAAGTCGAGAATTCTGTTGTTCGTCTAGGTGACATCTCAATAAATAAATCAAATTATGAAGTGCAAATTGGTAATCGCACAATATTTTTACCATTGAAAGAATTTGAATTGATGTATTTTTTAATGTCTCATCCTAAACAAGTATTTTCTAGGGAGCATTTAATTGAACAAGTTTGGGGATTAGACTTTGCAGGTGATGATCGTACGGTCGATGTTCATATTAAACGGCTACGTGAGCGATTTTCAGATCTAACAGATACCATTCATATTAAGACTGTACGCGGGATCGGTTACTTATTGGAGGACAAAAGTATATGAGATCCCTCTACTTTAAATTCATTATGTTGACGATTGGCATTATGCTCCTAAGTGGCATGCTATCATTCTTTATATCCAACACTTATTATCAACAAAAGCTAAAACCATTTAACGATGCAAAGAATACACAAATTGCTTTAGATATTGCTGAATTTGCCGAAAAACATCCGACCACTGACTTGAAGGACTATCTCGAAAATCTGTCATTCATCGGTTATCAACTATACTTGGTTGATACATCTCGAAAAGGTACTTATTTTGGTGCAGATTTTCGCGTGAAGGAATTGCCAAATTCTACAATTGATCAAGTATTAAATAATGAGGTTTATCACGGACTTCTTCATTTCCCACAAGAAACATTTGTCACTGGTTTTTTTGCAAATGAATTGAGAAATACGATTGGAGTACCATTAACACATGATAACAAACAATATGCACTCTTCCTTAGACCAGACATAAAACTCCTTTTCAATGAGATGCATATTTTATTTGGTTGGCTATTTGCATCAACAATAATACTAAGTATTTTAATGGTAATCATCAGTACAAAATATTTAGTAAATCCTATTACTAAATTAACAAAAGCGACGAACTCGTTAGCCGAAGGGAAATTTAATGTAGAACTCGATATAAATCGCAGTGATGAATTAGGAAAGCTAGCGAATAGCTTCTCTCATATGGCAAACCAATTAGAACAATTTGATGATATTCGAAAAGAATTCATCTCAAATATTTCCCATGATATCCAGTCTCCACTTTCGAATATCAAAGGATATACAAACTTATTGGGAAAAGATGAACTGCCATCAGAAGATAAAGAAAAGTATATTACAGTTATAAATGGGGAAATTGAAAGACTCTCTACTCTAACTAAGCAACTACTACTCCTCTCATCTTTAGATCAGAATGAGGATATTATGAAGAAAAAATCATTCAATATAGCAGAGCAACTTAAAGAACTTGTCCGCCAGTATCAATGGGCTGTTGGAGAAAAAGGAATTATGCTTAGTTATTCTCTACCAGATTTCGAAATAGTAGGCGACCCTTTACTACTCAACACCGTATGGGACAACCTCTTAACGAATGCGATAAAGTACAATAAAGAAAATGGTAGCATTGATATAGCAATAGCAAAAAAAGATTCATCCATTATCGTCACTTTCCAGGATAAAGGGATAGGTTTATCAGAGAATGAAATTGATAGGATATTCGATCGGTTCTACCGCGTAGATACTTCAAGAACCCATTCTGTTGAAGGCTCTGGACTTGGTTTATCCATCGTTTCATCCATCATCAAATTGCATAATGGGAAAATAAATGTTATAAGTGAAGAAAATAAAGGTACGATCTTTTCTGTGACATTACCCATTCAATAATATTGTCAGTTATTATCTTGTGGACTTCTCCATAAATAATAACTGACTTTTTTTGTAATTTCTTATTCATCTTCCGTTCATATTCAAGATGTACATTATGAATGTAACCAAGAACAGGAGGATGAAGTAGATATGTTTTCTCTTTCATTAAAAGAAATTCGGTTTTTCAAGCTTAGATATTCATTGATCGGTTTTATCATGTTTTTCGTTGCGGCGTTGGTGTTTATCATTAGCGGATTGGCTAACGGTTTGTCATCAGATAACGCATCTTCTATTCAGAACATGAATGCACATGCATTTTACTTAGACAAAGATGCAGACAATCGCCTCGATCGCTCTCGCTTTGATGAAAAAGTATTATCGGATATAAAAGACAATAAAAACTTACAAACAGTCGGTCTACAAATGCTTTCTTTAAAGGAAGTAAACTCAGATAAAAAAGTCGATGTAAGCATGATGGGAATTGACCCAAATAGCTTCCTAATGCCTAAAGTGACTGAAGGCTCAACTATTAAATCATCTAAAGGGCCAACAATTGTTGCCGATGACTCGTTAAAAAAACAAGGAATTGAAATCGGCGATAAATTATACGAAGAAAACTCAGATATTACTTATACAGTAGTTGGTTTTACCGAGAAGCAAACGTTCAGTCATACTCCAGTAGCTTTTGTAAACAAAGAAAACTGGGAAAACCTTTTTCCATCAAAACAAAAAGTATCTTATAACACGATTGTTATAAAGGATGCTAATAAAGATTTACAAGAAGAAGTTTCATCTACTATAAAAGATGGGGTTTGGGCAGAAAAAGGCGATGTTATTAAAGGAATACCTGGTTACGATGCTGAACAAAAATCATTATTCATGATGTTGGCATTTCTAATCGTAATAGCAGTATTCGTTTTAACAGCCTTCTTCTATATTATGACGATTCAAAAAGTTAACCAATTTGGTGTCTTAAAAGCAATTGGGGCAAAAAATAATTTCCTCATTGGTTCTACAATTATCCAAGTAATTATCCTATCCATTGTAAGTATTGGTGCAGCAATCGGTTTTGCAGCAATCTTGCAAGCTATTATGCCAAAGGGTATTCCATTCGTCTTTGACTTTGGTCTAATCCTTATATACTCTGGTGTTTTATTTATCGTGTCGATTTTCGGTGCGTTACTTTCAAGTGCTAGCATTGTAAAAGCGGATCCTTTACAAGCTATGGGGAGGGCAGAATAATGACTAAAATTCCATTAGAATTAAAAAATATTCGTAAAGTATTTCAAGACGGTGAACAGGAAGTTGAGATTTTACACGACCTCAATTTCCAAGCAATTAAAGGTGAGCTTATTGCTATACTCGGTCCATCAGGTTCAGGTAAAAGTACAGTACTATCTATTGCAGGCGCACTTCTGAGCCCAGATGGCGGTGAATTGATCGTTAACGGTGAGAATATAGCAAACTATAATGACAAACAAAAAGCAGAAGTACGCTTACGTTCAATCGGCTATATATTCCAAGCTTCTAATCTAGTTCCTTATTTAAAAGTAAAAGATCAGCTTAAATTAGTAGCTGATCTTGCAGGCTCTTGGAATAAAGAAACACAACAGAGAGCAGATGAACTGTTAAAGTCAGTTGGTCTTGATCATCGCGCAAATCAATATGTACAGCATCTATCTGGTGGTGAAAAACAACGTGTCGCGATTGCACGTTCATTAATGAACAATCCTGATATTATTCTTGCTGATGAGCCAACTGCTAGCCTTGATTCTGAGCGTAGTAGCGAAATCGTTGCACTCATTGCAAAAGAGGTAAAGGAAAAAAATAAAGCAGCTGTGATGGTAACACACGATGAAAGTATCTTATCTTATTGCGATAAAATTTATGAAATGAAAAATGGCCAGTTAACATTAAGAACAACATTAAACACAACATTAAGAACAACTTAAATAAGGAGACACGGTTCATTACCGTGTCTCCTTTTCACTGTCATTTTACTTTTTTATAAATTTACTTTTTAATATATAAACTTCTTTATTAGCCGATAGCTCTTTAATCAATTTTTGGGGATTCTCGCTAATTTCCTCATAATTGTGAGGTTCTGTTTCATTAGAATATCCATGAATCATATAACCTAAAATCATTTCAGACTCAATATTTTTCTCAGCTGCAATTGTACTTTTCCATACCGTAAAAGTCGGTTCGGATGGCATTTTTGGAAGCTGAGTTCTTATACTACTTGAGTTACTTCCATTACCAGAGGTTACACTCAAACTTAATATATTTTCTGCATTGGATTCAGTTTTTTTAATTGTATTCATAATGATGGTACCACTACCTTTTACTTCAGAGTTAAGGAGTAACACTTCTGAATCGGCTAACTTCCCCTTTTCATATGCCTCTACCCATAATCTTAAGTGATTGTAAGATTTATCTATTTGGTATTCATAAATAAGATATTGTTCCGTAGTTCTATCTAATATAGTTTCTTCCCTTGCGGTTAACTTAGGGTATTTCATCATATTTTTTCCTGTAAACGTAACTTGCTGTTCAATCGGTTTATCAATAGCTTTTTCTGCAATACTACAAGCACCAAGTAACCATATACACCCTATTAATGCTGCTCCTCTTTTTAATGCGCTCATTCATCCCCCGTCCTTCTATAAGCTATAAGATGCATGACTTGCATCTCAACACTCAAATAGCGATTCGAATTTTATAGAAAGTCTTAACTTCTTTAATAATTTCTGCAGAATCATTTAGATTCTAATACTCTATATAAACTTCCCCTTTTTTGAGTTTAACTTTAACAATCTATAGAGGTGTAAAAAATCGAAAGTAGTAAATACATATTATAATTTTCACTTCCTCTACTTTGTAAGTCTTAGAATTATTATTCTACCTAAATAAAAAATACCCTTCAGATTTAGCAATCTAAAGGGCAAATATTATTTAGCTTTTATTTCATTCTCTGTTAACCACTTATGATTTTCCACTGCTTTACCACCCGTAGTAGGTTTGTAATTAACCATATATACAGTTGTTGGTTCTGCAGAGTCGATTTTGGCAGCAGCACCATACATGCCTTCCATATGTGAAGCCATTATCTTAACTTCTGTACCAGGTTTTAGTAATTTATCACCCGAATCAACAATTTCTTGTTGAATAAGCCACTTATGATTCTTCACTTTTTCCTCACCATTTGTAGGCGTATATGAAATAGCATAGACATTTGTATTAAAAGCTCCTACTATTATGGCTTCTGCACCCTTCATCCCATCCATATGACTTGTTTCGATAATCACTTTACTTCCAACTTTATATTTTGGATTTTCCTCTTCTTTTAAATCAGCTGGTATTTCCGCTGATACAGAATGGTCCATATTCATTTCTTTATCATTTATCTTCTTATCTGTTTTTTCATTATTACCAGTACACGCAGCTAATGTTAATGCAAAAACTAGTAATAGTATTCCTATTAAACTTTTTTTACTATTCATTATTACTCTGCACCCTCCTAGTTGAAAATACGTTTTGAATATTTTCCCCAACTAGTATGTACCGTTCCCTATATAGCAAAATTCAAACTTTCTTACACAATTTATAAAATAGTTAAATAATCCTTCCTAATTAACCTAATTTAAAATGTTTAGCGATTTGCATATATACAACACCTTCTAATTTAGGCATACTCTTATTAATTTTCAATGCAAAATATAATGTTTTCATAAAATGAAGTGTACAAGTTCTTGCTTTAAAATACGATGGATCATACCCTATGCTATATAGATGATGATCTAGCTTATCAAAAACTTGCTCAGCCCATTCAATGAGTACTTCTTCTGAAACACCTTTTCTCACCATTTCTTCTATCACAATGATTAAACGCTCTTCTTCATCATCTATATAGACGGCATTTTTCCATAGGCATGCTTTAATTGCTTGCAGTATCGGTGGTGCCATACGCAATTCAAAGGCAGGATGACGAACCGTTGCGGCAGCTAAATCAGCTCCATGAGCAATACTGTGTGCCCATCCCTTACCATCTAAAAACCCTCGAACATCACGTTCCTTTTGTAAATAATGACCGCTTTTTTCTAGATATGTAGACAATGCTTCATTAGGTAAGAATTTTAATTCTGCATCTGTTGTTAAAATACCTGTCAACAACAACGCCGAAAAAGAACGGGTTAATACTGTATCAGTCTGTTCGTCACCAATTTGGAAAAACAAATATTGTTCCGATACAATCTCTTTATACAAATATTGCATTTGCTCGTGTGAGAGTAAATGCTCCCCAAGCATCTCCATAAAAGTTCTATAAATCAGTTGATCACGTAATTCTGCATCGACAGAACCTATTTCCTGTAACATATTGGATAACAACTCGTCGCCCTGCTCAGCAATTAGAGTTTTACGTTCTATTATAGGCATCGATACCCAATCAATTAAAATTTGCTTTAAATCCATAACATCCTCCATTAATTCCCCTCATTTGTCACTGTGTACATTATGCCATGAACACTGAAACACCTGCAGCAGAAATTAAAAAGCCACCTACCATTCGAACATTGGTAGGTGACTTAGATGTCGGATTACATGATATTCCTGCGATTACTTCATTATAATTCATTTAACCATTGCTCAACCATTTGTTTAAAATTATCTCTTCCCCACGCAGTAATTGCTCCAATTTCTCCTAAATTAACTACTTGCTTTTGAAAGAAATTATCAGCTAAAAAGTACGCAAGGCGCGTGTGTTCGAATCTCTTCCCACCGTTAATAGAAAACCACTCGCGAAACAATTCCTTGGAGTTTAATTTTTGATAATCTTCACGAAAAGCCTTTTTTATGTCATCAAAATTTAACTGAGCAAACAATAACCATTCTAACCCATCCTCATCATAAGAAAAATACTGGTGTGGCAATAGATTTGGTACAGCCTGGCGAGACAAATGCGTAGCGGCGCCTTCTTGGTTTAACCAAGTGAGGGGGCTACCCCAATCGATAATTGTCCAATCGATTTTGTTCTTATCTGAAATAATATTGTGTGTAGCATGGCCAAACTCGTGTGCCACAATATATTCTAAATGATTAATTTCTGGAGATAATTTCTCAAGCGCAAAACTAATATCAGGAATAATTTCTCTATATGTATAAGCATTAGAACCATATCCACCAATCAATAATTTTACATCCAATGGATACTCCACGTCATATTTTTCTTTATAGCTTAATTCTACTCTTTCAATAATTGGAACGATTGTTTCTCTAACTAATCTAATACGTTTGAAATCATTTTCATATTTACTAATCGATTGTAAATGACGTACTTCTGTATCTTTGCAGTGATACAAAAAATACTCTTGAAATACTTTAGGAAACTTTTCGTAGTATCCTTTTAAAAAGCTAATCGTTGGATTGTAATTTTCTAAAAAATATTCAGTCGTATCGATTATTTTCATCTACTAATCTCCCTCTAATAAATATGTTCTATCTTCATTAAATTCACACCATCAAATGACAACTTATAAATATCTGGCATTTGTAGCTCTTTCCAAAATGTAAAATCATATTTTCCATCAAAGTAATTCATGATTAACACCATCAAATTCCCATGTGTTCCAATCACAATATTACGATTTTGATAGGTATGTAAAACATCCATTAAACCTTCTATACCTCTGGCTTGAGCTTTAAGATTGGATTCTCCACCATCAAATGTGAAATCTGGTTCTTGCCAAACTTTTGTTATTGCTGCAGTAAAATCCTTTACTTCTCCTTGAGCTAGCTTACGCTCTTGAAAAGTCTCATTTAGTTTAATTTCAGCTTTATTGTATCTTGCTAGAGGTTCAATTGTTTGAATGGCTCTTCTATATGGGCTAGATATGAATGTATCAATTTTCTTCAATTTAAGCTTTTCTAAAATGTGTTTGGCATCTCTTAGCCCTTTTTCTGATAAAGGTCGTGTTAATTCATCCGGTGTATACACTGAATGCGCATGCCTTACAAAGTAAACATCTGTTGTCATCTCAGCATCTCCCCTCCCTATTCTGGTTTACTGTCATTAAAAAATTCCATATGCTTTTTATCCTGTATGTAATAATCCATTCTGTCTTGTAATGTACCTGTATGAAATTCGAACTTGTGACCATCTAAATCTGTAAAATAGATAGATTTCTTATCTCGTTGATCTCTTAGTCTACCAGATAGTATATTTACATTTAAATTGCTAAGCTTTCATACATTTCATCGAAATCCGAATCTTTTATTGTGAATGCTATGTGAGTATAGGACTGGTGTATTTCATTGCGGGATATATCTTCTTCTACATTTAATGCTACCCACATACCACCAACATCAAAATATGCTGTAGAGCGCCCTTTTACTAATAACTTTGCATCAAATACATTTTGATAAAATTCAATGGATTTTTCTAAATTTGAAACCGAAAATAAGAGGTGATTTATACCTTGAATATTCATGGAAACCGCCCTTTGCCAATTCATTTTCATATATAAACATTAATTTAAATTCTCAACAAGGTCCTTGATTATTTCAGTTAAACCTTTGTTCTCCGTATTAATATAATGCGAAAAGTCATTGTTTTCGTATGCTGCTAAACATTTATCTGTCTGCCGAAAACACCAATCTCCTATAACTTCTCCTCGTTCTAACAAACGTTTATGAATTGTCTCTTTAGTAGCTGTTAAGCAGAAATGATACACTTCTTTATCTACTTTATATAAGCCATTCATGATTTCAGTGAAGTATTCAAAATTCCTAATAGTCATTGGAATAATCAACGCCTTCCCATACTGCTCATGAAGACATCTGGCTGTTTCGACAAATAATTTTCTCCATAAAATAAAATCCTGAAAATCTCCACTAGGAGCCTCTTTTTCTTTTATATCATTTGGTAACATATGTCTGAGCATAAATCCCACTACTTCTGGATCAAAAATAATACTCTCTTCTAAATTCTCATGCAATTGTTCAGCAACACTTGTTTTCCCAACACCAAAGGCGCCATTAATTAAAATAATCATAATTTCTCCTTTTTTATCTTTAGACTTTTTTTTTACAAATAAAATTAAAGCCCTGTAATTAAATACAGGACTTTAATTCATTTAAGCTATAAGGATAAGGATTTTCTTTGTATTATATATTCAGTAAAACTTTATAAAACCCTCTTTTATTTTTGCAAATGATATGGAACTGTGATGAGAACTACATTTCTCCGATACAGTAAAGAGGTGTGTATTAACAGACTCGACTGATTGTGGAGAATATTTTGCCAACCTTTCTTAGGTAAAAATTGTGGAATAATGACAGAGACTTGATAGTTCGACTTGCTCGCAAGTCTTTCAGCTTTGTCTATGAATTTCGTTAATGGTTGCACAATACTGCGATAAGGAGAGTACAATGTCACCAACTTCACATCGGGTTGCCACTTCTTCCACTGTTCCTCAAACTTTCTCGTATCCTCTCTTTCAAATGCAATATATACTGCAATAATTTGATCAGCAGACAACGATTTGGCATAATTTAATGAATTTCTTACAACCTTCGTAATACCTGCGACAGGAACAATAATAACATTACCTTCGATTGGTGGAATTTCTTCATCAGCTATTAATCTAAGCTGCGGTCCCACCGAATCGTAATGTTTTTTTATACGGTGGAAAGCAAAGATAATGATTGGTAAGAAAATAAACACTGGCCATACAGCAGGTAACTTTGTCACGAAAAATACAATTGTTACAACAAATGATATCACCGCTCCAACCGAGTTGATGATTAGTTTTGTTACCCAGCCTTGAGGTTTTTCTCTTATCCATTTCACAATCATTCCCGTTTGAGACAATGTGAAAGGTATAAAAACCCCAACAGCATATAAAGGAATTAAATTCTCAGTAGTACCATTAAATACGATGATTAATAGAATTGCTGCCAAACTCAATAAAATAATTCCATTAGAATATCCTAAACGATCTCCTCTTATTTGAAACATTCTAGGAATAAATTTATCTTTTGATAGATTTACAGCTAGTAGAGGAAACGCAGAATACCCTGTATTTGCAGCAAGAACTAATATTAACGCTGTTGTTCCTTGAATGAAGTAATAGACCAGATTACGCCCAAAGCTTACTTCAGCGATTTGGGATACAACAGTTGATGTCGCGCTCGGTGTGATACCGTAATAAAAAGCTAGGAAAACAATACCCGAAAATAAAATCGCTAGTAAACCACCCATTGCCATTAAAGTTTTTGCAGCATTTACAGGTGCAGGTTCTTTAAAATTTGGAATGGCATTCGAAATGGCCTCGACACCAGTTAAAGCAGAACTACCTGAAGCAAAAGCTTTCAATAAAATAAACAAGCTCAGCCCTGCGACAGGGGTACCAATTGATGTATGCAAATTCGATGGAACATTACCTGTCACAACATTATAGATTCCTACGCCAATCAAGATAAATAACGCTAACACAAATAAGTACACTGGATATGCTAAAACAGAAGCTGATTCCGTCACGCCTCTTAAATTCAAAATCGTTAGTAAGATAACGAATACAATTGCGATCTCTACATTATAATCATGGAGGCCTGGTAGTGCTGATGTTATAGCATCTGTTCCAGCAGATACACTAACAGCCACCGTCAATATATAATCGACTAATAATGAACCACCAGCAACAAGACCTGGATTAACCCCGAGATTTTCCCTCGATACAACATAAGCCCCTCCCCCATGAGGATAGGCATAAATAATTTGGCGATATGACAGTATAAGTGCTGTTAAAAGAATGATGACGCCAAACGCAATGGGTATCGAATACCATAGCGCAGCTGCTCCCACTGTCACTAAAACGATCAATATTTGCTCAGGACCATACGCTACAGAAGATAAAGCATCTGAAGAAAGGATCGCCAACGCTTTCGTTTTATTTAACCTTTGTTCACCCAATTCAGTCGATTTCAAAGGTCTACCAATCAACATTCTTTTCAATGAGGCTTTCATTTTTCTCACCCAATCTAGAGGATTTTTTACTTTTAGAGAATAAAAAAAGCCTACAGGTCATCAACAAATAGACCTGTAGACATTAGGATTTCTGTCTAACAAGCTCCACCTTCCTTCTCATATAACGCTTACGAGGTTAGCTGTCGGATTCGGGCCTTGAGTAGCCCTACCTTCTTTAAAGGATTCACCCCTAGGATTACATTGCAATCCACGAAAATGGGTCCCCCGTGTTTCACTTCAGCGATTTAGAAATTTGAAACTGATGTAATATTACTCCCAAGTTTTAGAAAAGTAAATAAATATTTTTTCACAAATAAAAAGTGACTTTTCTCAATGAGAAGCCACTTCAAACTGAAAACAAACTATTCTAGTTTACTCGCCTATTTTGGTACGTTTATTAAATAACCTCTAACTTTTCAATTAATCAATACTAAACAAGCTCATTCCCAGGAACACCAATATTAGATTTTCTCATGAGATATGTAATACATAGCGTCAATGCAATACTCACACAAAGTAAAATTACTTTAGCATCGACATAATCAAATAACGCACCAAAAATTAATGCACCAATAGGACCTGTACCAACCGATAACGTTTCGATAATACCAAATACTCGGCCACGGTATTCATCATCGATCGATCTTTGAAGCACTATACCAATCGGCGTATTCGCACAAACACCCATTGCTGAAAACAAAATCATTAACACCATATAAAAAATGAAAGTGCTAATACCATTAAAATTCATAAATAAAGGAATTGTAATACTAGCAACAACTGCACACATCATAAATGCAGCACGCTTTACAAAATGCAAAGGTGATTTCAAATCGCTGCGAGTAGATAAATAAATAGAAACGACAAGCATACCAATCGCTCCAGCCCCTTGAATAATACCTACTTGAGTTGATGGTATACTTAACTTTTCAACTAAGATAAATACGAGCCCCACACTAACGGCAGAAAAGAAAAAATTCATCCATAGTGTGGTCATCAATAACGTTTGCACAAGTGGCTTTGTACGTAAATACTGGAATCCTTCCTTCATACTCGCTACCATCGATTCTTTTCTCTTCTTCACAGGTACTTCAAACAATGTAAAGTCCATTGTAGCTTCTAAACATAACGCGATGACATAGGCTATAAACATCGTCATCAGGAACACTTCCATTGAGACAAATCCAAATAACATGCCTCCAATAGATGGCCCACCAATTGCTCCGATAGAATGCGACACCTGATTAAAAGAAACCGCCTTCTGTAAACGTTCCTTACCGACTAAATTCGGTATAGAGCTTGAAAAAGCAATCCCATTAAACGCTCCGAATGTAGAAAATATCGCCGTAATTGTATATATGGCAGGTACTGATATTCCGTACATCAACGTATAAACAATCAAAATACCCACTGACAAACTAATACCAACCATACTCGTTATAACAACACGCTTCTTTGGGAAACGATCCGCCACATACCCCGCAACTGGTGCTGCTAAAGCACGCGGGAGTACATTAAATAGAATATTCGTTGCAAAGCTAAGTGCTGAACCCGTAACTGATAATATGTATAAACTCATTCCAAAATTAAATACGCCAAAACCAAGTGACGTCAACATCTTACTCACTAGAAAGGTGTACAAATTGCGCTGTGCCTTTCTCGACTGGCCCTCTTTCAAATTACTCTACCCTCTAACATCCAATATTTTTCGGTTCCCGTAATAATTTATTTTACGGTTTGAATGTATGGAAGTCAAAGTACCAATTAGATTTATTATTAAAGTGCTTTATATGTTATTCTGCAACAATTTCTTTTTGTGCTTTTTTAGTTAATTTCTCAAAAACTAAATTATACGAATGTACAATTAAATTTTCGAATATATCAATAGTTAAATCTGATTCCAAGTATAATGAATTCCAGTGCGTTTTATTCATATAATACCCTGGAACAATGCTCTTGTAAGTCTCTCGTAACTCTACAGCCCGATTAGGCTCACATTTTAAAGTTATGATGGGCTTTCTTTCAGCATCTCCACCTAACATTGCAAACATCTTACCACCTACATGATAACGATCCGCTAGCCAATCCAATTGATAATCATGCGTTACACCTGGTAATCGTTCACAAATTTCTTGTAATTTTTCCTTATCCATTGAAATTACTCCTTTTATAATATAGTCATTTCTTTAAAGAACCGAGATAATTTTTGACTATTTTCCATTTCCTTAACCATTATAGATTCCCCTGCTTATTCATTACGATAAAATCTGTTGAGTCGTTACTAAATTCCATCAACTTAGTAAAGCCAAGTTTTTCATACAAATGAATAGCCCTATGATTAAATTTAGCAACAGTTAAACGTAATGGTAAAAAATTTGTATTTTGAATATGGTTAAGTATGAATGCAAAGAAGGAATAACCATTCCCTTTACCTGTTAATCCAGGCTTCATTCCTATACCAATATCAACTCTTTCCTCTTCATAGGCACCAAATAGAGAACCAATTGGTACTTGCGCTGAATGTCCAATACAATAAAAACCAACCAATTGTCCATTAGCATCTGCTATTGAATAATATGGATTTTCTAGCATCTCATTTAATGAATCTGTATCTAAATCATTGTTGTAAAAATCATATGGTGCTTCATATCTCCAACTTAAAATTTCCCTTGCAAAATCGATATTCATTTTACCAACAAATAATTGCTGCATCGAATCACCTCATCCATTTGCTATAAAACAATTTTATTTACTAGTTATTTTTAATCCACTTGATTAATTATTAAATTACTATTATATAAATTAATCTAAATAAACGGGTTCTTGTGGATTATTTAGACTTTTAAATATCCATTCAATTTGAGATTGTGTATTCCGGGCTTTTGATAAAGATGGCAACTCATTTTCAGAGAAAAACGCCACTGCATTGGTTTCAATACCCTGCATTGGTTCTCCTCCAATTATTTCACATTGAATAAACATTTTATAAACATGATAAAGAGACGGCGGATGTGGATGACATTTCTTATCTAGTACGCCTAATAATTTAACTGCCTTTACATCAAACCCTGATTCTTCTTTTACTTCTTTTACTGCAACTTCACTTGGCGTCAGTCCAATGTCAGCCCATCCCCCTGGTAGTGCCCAATCACCATCAGCATTTTCTTTAACCATTAATAATTTATTATCTTGAAAAATGACTGCCCTTATATCTACCTTCGGAGTGGCATAACCAGTTTCATTTGCAAATGAATCCTTTATTCTCGTCTTATCAATTCCTGTTTGATACGACAGCATTTCTACGCTAATTTCCCTTATTAGCTCAAACCTTTCCAAATCGTAGACATCCTTTGAATAAGTTAACCCCGCCTGTGCGATAGATTGAAGCTGTTTCGCCCATTGAAGCCATTTAGGTTCCATTGATCCTCACCATCCTAACTAATTACATATAATTACATTCAATTATATAAAACACCTGACAACTTGTATATTATTCAAGAAAAGAATCTACTTGGAAATTAATTTATCAAAATAGAATCTCTACATTTATCCCAAGTAAAACGAAGATCGCGCACTTTATTTTCTCCTATCCCCCCTAAATTTCCTGGACATTCTATGTAAGCATCCAATTTTACTTTTGCTATAGTGATATTAGAACTAAATTGATTAACTATTTTGATAATTTATTCTAAATACCTCTTTATAGAATATAACGGATAATAAAGGAGGAATTCAAAGAAACAAATTAAACATTGCCTAGGAAATATTGGTCGAGACATTGCTGTATTCATTATGATTTGCCAAGCGTCGAGGGAATTTCTTTTGTACAAAAAACTAATATGAAAAGGATGGGTAATATGCCGAAAATTGAATTAGGAAAATACAAAATTTTATCATTTTATAATGATTCAGAAATTGTTCCTCCTGGAGTAGATCTCATCAAAGCAAGAGAAGTTTGGTCAGAGGCTTCCGAAGGTAGTGGAGTCGTTGTGGCCATTCTAGATACGGGTATTGCCACACATCACCCTGATTTAACAGACTCCATTATCGGCGGATATAATTTTACAGATGATGATAATGGTGAGCCAAGCATTTTTGAAGATCATAATGGCCACGGTACACATGTTGCTGGGATTATAGGAGCTAGAAATAATGGCGTGGGTGTTATAGGTGTAGCACCTAAATGTAACTTACTCATCCTAAAGGTATTAGATAAAAGAGGGGCTGGTTCTTATGACCAATTAATTGAAGCTTTGGATTATGCAATGAAGTGGACAGGTCCTAATGGTGAGAAAGTAAGTGTGATTAATATGTCATTAGGCGGTCCTACACATACAAACGAATTATATAAAGCGATTAAAAATGTATATGACGCAGGTATTATTATTGTTGCTGCAGCTGGGAATGGCGGTGATGGTGATTCTGAAACATACGAAATTTCATATCCGGCTTTTTATGAAGAAACACTTTCGATAGGATCTGTAAATAATGATTTAGTTCCTTCTGTCTTTTCTCATACTAATCTAAACCTAAAATTCATGGCACCCGGTGAAGAAATTTTATCTACTCATTTAAATGGGCAATACGTGAAATTAACCGGTACTTCAATGGCAGCTCCACACGCTTCTGGAGCAGTTGCACTAGTTTTAAATCTCATACAAAAATATGATCAAATGCTACTCCCATCACAAATAGAAAGATATTTTAGTAGTCATTCAAGAAAAATGGATTTTCCTATCAGTCAAGTGGGTAATGGCTTTATCCAATTAAACTAGGAGGGGTTAATATGGGAACCGATGCAGATTGGGTTTATTTAATCTCAAATTTTGGATTTCCAATTGTAATGACAATATATCTTTTAATACGTTTTGAAAAAAAACTAGAGCGATTAACAGTTGGATTAGACTATCTCCGTGAAGTAATTGTTCAGAAAAAAAAAGGGTGAATTAAACAATAGAATCTCTTGTCTTAACTAATCAGGCCATGATTATGGAAAGGGTCATAATATATGAAAACAACATCGACGATTACTAGACAATTCATGATGTAAAAGGGCAAAACAGAAAAATTATGACCCTTTCAATGTAATTTAGTAGTAGAAATATACTATCTAGTAATTTTTTTATAAAAAGCGGGAAGTCCCATTACTAAAAATCGTTATTCATTTTTAATAATGATATGCGTTTTTCGCTAAAAATGATAAAAAAGATACATTTTCATTTCAAACTTATGTGATATCGTTAAAATTAACATAATTACTAAATTAACCCATAAACTAGTAGTGTAAATAATAATTCAAACACCACTTTTGCTCCCTAAAAATTCTAAAATTCATAATACTATTTCTCGATCAATTTGCTTTATATTTCTCTTTCGCATGAAAGGAGGAGTGTAGATGATGACAGTTAGAGAAGAAGAATTTTTCAAGAAATATGATGCTATGATGAAACAACCTATTATGAAAGAATTCTTAAAAAGTGGTGATAACCAACGTATTTTTAATAAGGCAATCAATGACATGGATAAAGATAGTATCGAACAACTAAATGCATCCTTTCGCAGATATTATAAAAACATTATTCTAATTTCTTATATCTCAAAAACTATCCACTTTTCTGCAATTGAATTTGATAAAAAATTACGTAACTATTATAAAAAAAACCTTCCTATTCCCGGCGTAACTGAAGAATCCATCGCCCAGGAAAAACACCTATTAATGGATCTTCTAATGTCTACTGATGAGGATACAACTTTTATTAATTTTCAACAAAAACAAAAAAATATTAGTGACTATATTGCTAATGCTCATCTAAATTCAAAGATGAAGTTGCTGTCAAACAAGCAATTACGTATTTTGGAATTAATCTACATTCACAATTTTAACAATAAACAAATAGCAAAAATATTAAACGAATCAGAACAAACTATCTCATATAACCATCAAGCTGCTTTAAAAAAATTAAGAAATGCATGCAAATAGGAAAAATAAAATGGAGAATTACTTATTCAATTCACGTTTGTTATAGTGATAATCTACTTTAAATAGCAATCATTTTTTACACAAAATACTATGCTTTTTCAATGCTCTTTAGATAGATTTTTAGAAAGAAATGGGGGAACTTAATGGAAAATCAAATCTTGTATGAAGTAGAAAACAAAGATCTAGAGCGCTTACTAGAAATCTTTAGACCTGCTATTAAGAAAAGTTTGATTAACACTCGTATGCAAGAGCGAGAAGATTTGGAACAAGAGATCAGTATGAAGATTCTAGAGAAATTAAGTTATTTGCAAGAAATACGAACTCCCGATTTTTTTGAGTTTATTGAACATCATGTAGATTAATTTGATATGAGCTGATTCTATAGTTTCATAATCATAAGCGTCCCTCTTTACGAAATGCTCATGATTTGGTTCTAATAAAGAATCCGCAAAATCATTTTGGTAAGCCCCAAATTTAAAAATAAGAGGGAACGTGTCCAGATTGCTGATAAGTCTTCCTACAATTAAGTTAAAAATGGATAATCTCCGAAAAAGGCAACGAATAAAGGACGAGTTATGTTGGTGCTAATAAGTAATGGGCCCTTAACGTAGCTATGCCTGCATTTGTTGTCTTTCAAAATTATTTAACTCAGTGAAATAAAAAAGAACTCATTTTGATAAATTACTACTCAAAATGAATTCTCCAATACGAAATCTGATATTAAATCTTTTTAACGAATTCCGATTTTAATTTCATTGCTCCAAAACCATCAATTTTACAATCAATATTATGATCGCCTTCAACTAAGCGAATGCTCTTTACTTTTGTACCTATCTTCAAAACAGAAGAGCTACCTTTTACTTTAAGGTCCTTAATAACAGTAACCGAATCACCATCGTTTAAGACATTTCCATTAGCATCCTTGATGACTTTTGTATCTTCACTCTCTTCAGATTCTAAAGTCCATTCATGTGCACATTCTGGGCAGACAAAAAGACTGCCATCTTCATAAGTGTATTCTGAATTACATTTCGGGCAATTTGGTAAATCTAACATCGTGTTTTTCCTCCGTTCTTTTTAGTCCACTTTCCACTATAGAGATTTATAGTGCTCTGCAAACATAGCTATTACGAGTTTGACATATTAAAATTATATAAGTTGTGGCTTGCATGCTTATATACTGTCATAGTCCTTTCAGATTTACAAGCATTCATTCAATTCCCGTTTTCACCAAAGAGAATTATCATTTATTCTCTCTTCTATAATCCTCTCACATCCCCATTTTTATGCACATAAAAACGCCCGATTTTTCAGCTTTAAGGCTGTATTTTCGAGCGCTCTAACCCTTTTTTATTTACTATCTAGTATTTGATATAACTCATCAAGATTTTGAATCTGATACGTTGGCATAATTTCAGTATTATTTAACTTCATATGTGGATTAAACCAACATGTATCAATATTTGCTAACTGTCCACCTTTAATATCCGAACTTAGAGAATCCCCGATAATTAAAGTATTTTCTTTCACCAAGTTTGGAATTCGTGCAAAGACGTAATCAAAGTATTCCTTCATCGGTTTTTGAAAACCTGTATCTTCTGAAACGAAAATATCCTTAAATAACGTATGTAATCCTGAAGCTCTTAGGCGCTTGTCCTGTGTTTTGGAAACACCGTTCGTCACTATATATAAATTATATTTGTCTTGTAGGCCTGTGATTAATTCCAATGCCCCCTCTATAAGCTGATGTCCTTCTTCTAAATGAATTCGATAATTCCTTTCTAATAAGGCTCCATCCACTTCTTTACCATATTCCTTGAATAGAAGAGCAAAGCGCGTGTTTACTACCTCATCACGATCAATTTCGCCATTTTCAAAAGAACTCCAAAGAACTTGATTAATTTCTTTATATCGCTCTTCAATCTCTTTCGTTAAAGGTAATTTTTGATCTTTAAAAAGTAAGTATAACGCCTCTTTCTCCGCTGCTCCGAAGTCTAATAACGTATCATCTACATCAAATAATAATGTCTGATATTTTTTCAAAATTGCTCCCCCGTCTCTACTGTTCTACCACCAAATTTATATACAATGATACCACCAGCTATGACTAGAACGCCTAGTAACTGCTGGAATGTAAAAGGAACTTGCTCTAGACCGAACCAACCTAGTGAGTCCCATAATAATGCAAAGCTAAGTTGTGATGTTAGTACAATTGAAATCGCGTATGTCGGACCAAGAGATTTGATACCATTCAAAATGCAGGTAACAACTCCGACACCTATTAGCCCGCTGAACCAATACCATAGCTGCATATTTTGTATATTAAATAAGTTTACACCTTCAATAATTAGTCCCATCGTTAGTGATGCTAAAAACCCCATTCCTAACACCAATGTCGTTGAAGCCCAAGAGCCTGTATGTTCATTCACTTTGCTATTAAAAATATTTTGCAAACCAACTAATGAACCTGCTACAAGCGCTAATATTAATCCGACAACCATCGTAGCTACTCCCCTCTATATTTAATTCATTCATAAATATTGTGATTGGCAAGCGTACTCAATGCGTCACGATTTATCACGATGATTGACTCTTTCGTACGTTCAATCAGCCCCTCAGCGCATAATTGCTGGATAACTCGATTTAGATGCCTATAACTCGTTCCGATTAAATCCGCTACATCCCTTAATCGATTTATACTTAATCCACTATCATTATTTGCATCAGAATCATAAAAAGAAATGGACAATAAATAACTAGCTAATCTGACTTCTACTGGATATAGTAAATTGAAGCTTAAAAAATTGGATTTTATATAAAATTTCCTTGTGACGGTTTCGAGTAAAAATCGCAGTAATGGCGTATATTCACTCCCGAATTTTTTTAGCCATTGATATTGAATACCAATCATAATAACAGGTGAAACAGCTTCAACTGTATTAATAATATCTATATCTTGAACGTATTCAATATCGCCAATTAGATAAAGTGGCGTCTTAAAAGAAAGTATTAATTTTCTACCTTCCGAAGAGCTAGTGAAAATTTTGATTTTCCCTTTTACAAGTATATAAAGGTATTGTGATGTATCTCCCTGTGAACAAATATCCTCACCCTGTTCGAAACTATACAACGCTAAATGCTCTATCAAAGATTTATTGAATATAGACTCTAATTGATACTCTTTTAAATAGTTATTGAGTTGCTCATGATTCTCTATTTTCTTCATGAATCATGTCCACCTCCTATACTTTCATCTTAGTCATTCTAAACGTTCCTTATAAACCTAGAATAATTACTCCCACTACCATCATTCCAATACCGATAAATTGTGGTAACTTCATCTGTTGCTTTACCATACCAAACAAACCTTTAATATCAATAATAAAAGTTAATCCAAGCTGTGCAATGAGTACTGCTGATATAGTTAACGTAACACCAATTCGATGAATGGCAGAAATGTTACTAAAAATAATTATGGCTGCAAACGCTCCACCAATCAAATAGTAGGGTTTCACTTTCTTGAACATTTGCAAGTTTCCATCTCGGACAAAGAGGAAGATCAACAAAGCCATGATAAATCCTGTTAGTTGCGTTATTGTAGCAGTTTGCCAAGTGCCAATATCTTGGCTAATCCGCGCATTAGCTACCCCCTGCAGCGTAATAAAGGCTCCACCTAAAAACGCAAATAGCACTCCTCGCATATTTCATTCCTCCATTCAAACTGTCCTCTCTATTAAAAAACAAATACACTTATTTCGAAAAGGACATATGTCCCTGTTGTATTTGATTATTTAATTCCATATAAAAACCTCAAAAAGGGATTACTAAGTATCCACAATTTGAGGCAATGTTTACTATATTAATTAAAACCACACTTTATAAATGCTTATGCTCTACACGCCGCACAAAAGAAAAACCTGCTTCAGGACGATTAATTAAATAAATACTTATTAAAATCAATAATAATCCTAACAATAATGAATATGTAAATGGTTCGTTTAAGAACAGTGTACCAATAACAACTGCAATTAACGGTACTAAGAATGTAAAAGAAGCTACTTTGCTTGATTCACCAGAACTCATTAAATAGAAATATGCTGCCGTAGCACCTGGGACTGCGATAACTGCTCCAAATAATAAACAACTAATATAACTAATATTCCATGTTATATCTGAAATATGTTCTGTTGCTATACCACCCATACTTAAAATTGTTCCACCCATGATACTTTGGAGTGCAACAAGCCATAACCCATGTACTTGTGAACTTGTTTTTTTTACATAAACTACGCCAATTGCCCAGCCAATACCGGTAATAAGCGCTAACATTATACCGAATAATGATACATTACCTGTAAAACCATCCAACGATACTGCAGCTACTCCTAAGAAACCTATAACAAGCCCCACTACTTTAATGGCAGATAATGTTTCGCTAAGCCACATCCAAGCTAGAATTGGCACTAATACTGGTTGTAAATAAACAATAACGGAATATAAACCTGATGGTAAATATTGTAGACCAACAGTTTGAACACCATTAAATATAACGGTATTTAACAAGCCAACTATCACATAAACTTTCCAATTTCTTTTCCATTCGATTTTGCGCCATTGTGGTAATAACATTCCGGCTAATAGAATACCACCAAATAATGTACGCATTCCTGCATATAACAAAGGCGGTGTATAATTAAGAGCCATTTTGTATATCGGCCAACACATTCCCCAAGCGATGACCACAAATGTAATTAATAATGCTGTTTTTGCACGTGATTCTCTCTGCATCCCTGTATCTCCTTTTACTTTTGACAATGTTCCAAATGTTTTTACCAGATTTTTTAGAATCATCAATCTATTATTTCGGTATCCATTATTATATCTTAAGATAGTATTCTTCGTAAGTAAGGTTAAAGATGTTTTCACTATTCATCTATAATGGTGAGAAATAAAAAAAGAGCCATTGAGAGATAATTCCCTCAATGGCTCAATATATAAAATCTAATTCTCTATCATTACAATGATGCGCGATAAATATCCATTACATCTTCTTTATTCAGTTTTGTAAAATTACCGAATTCACCATAAATCATAGCTTTATCTGCCATAACTTCTAGTTTGCTATCATCAATATCATAATCAGCTAGTCGTGATGGGGCACCAATGCTGTTCCAGAATTCGCGAAGTTTTTGAATACCTTCTAACCCTGCTTCTTCATCAGTTTTCCCTTCAGGGTCAACACCAAATACTCTTACAGCTAATTGTTTAAAGCGAGCTGGTTTGACTTTTAAATTGTGTTCCATCCAATGAGGGAATAGAATCGCAAGTCCACCACCATGTGGAATATCATAAACTGCAGAAACAGCATGCTCAAGATTATGCGAAGCCCAGTCTCCACGATAGCCCATATTTAAAATACCATTTAACGCCATAGTACCGTTATATAAAATCGTTGAACGATACTCATAATTTTCAAGATCATTTAACAGCTTTGGTGCAGTTTCGATAACCGTTAACAGTAGTGATTCACACATACGATCTTGGAAAAGAGTGTTTTCTTCAAGATGGAAATAATGTTCTAACACATGTGACATCATATCTACCATTCCGTAAATCGTTTGATCTTTCGGAACAGTATACGTATTAACAGGATCTAAAATTGAAAATTGTGGGAATGTCACTGCACTTCCCCAACCATATTTTTCGTTTGTTTCCCAATTCGTAATAACAGAGCCAGCGTTCATTTCAGATCCTGTTGCAGCAAGAGTTAATACTGTTCCGAATGGAAGTGCTTCTGTTGCAAATGCTTTTTTAACTACTAAATCCCATGCATCACCGTCATATTTTGCACCTGCAGCAATAAGCTTCGTACAATCAATTACACTTCCGCCACCTACTGCTAAAATGAAATCAATGTTCTCAGCTTTACAAATCTCAATTCCTTTTCTAGCTGTTGAAAGTCGAGGGTTTGGTTCTACTCCAGATAACTCAAAAACCTCTGAGCCAATTTCATTTAACATATTCATTACATTGTCATACAGGCCATTACGCTTAATACTTCCGCCTCCATAAACAACTAATACCTTTTTACCGAATTTTGGAACTTCAGTTTTTAACTGCTCTAATTGCCCTTGTCCAAAAATTAGTTTCGTAGGATTCCAAAAAGTGAAATTTTGCAAAATAAAAAACCTCCTTATTCTCCCTTCATTATATATTTTATTTCTAAAAACTAACAATCATTTGACTGGTAGCAAGAGACAGCGAACTCCTCCTGCTTCTACAAGTTTCTTTGTCCCCTATGCATCACTATCTTCATTAAAGTAGTTAATGGCTACAGCACCTCAGTTCAATCGGATATCAATAAAATATATGAAGGCATGAAATTCTCTTTCCAAAGAAGAAATCCCCTATAAAACACTTAATGTTTTATAGGGGACTTCCGAAAATTTATTATTTCATTTAAAGTACTTTTGTTTAGTATTCAATTAACTTTATTAAAAATCATATTCTGCATCTTTTGCTTTACGAATTTCTACATATGCATCCACAAGCTGTACTGTGTCATCTACTAAACGCTCTATACGGAAAAGGACATCATCATTCACGATTTCTTTTCTATGGAAATCTTTTTCTTCTATAAATACATATGTTTGGACGATATGTGCTTTCATATAAGCTAATATTGGTTTTAACTGCTGTTCCAACATTAAATAATGTTTTGCTGTGCCCGCTGTTACAAGCATACTTACCACCTTATCTCGGAAAGCATTAACTGGAAGTAAGTCAAAGATATTTTTTAATGTAGCTGGGATAGATGCTTGGAATGTCGGTGTACCAATAATAATTGCATCTGCCGCCATTATTGTTTCCGTTACATATTTTGTATCCCCTTCGTAGTCCCAATAATTTCGTCCATCGCTAAAGACCATTTCATATTCAGCAAGATCTACTAATGTTACTTCTGCATCTGGATATTTTTCTCTAGCTATTTTAAGTGTATAATCCATAGCTGTTCTTGTTTTTGACCCTACATTTGAGCCTGCGATTCCTACAATTTTCATCATATACACTCCTTACTTTTTCGCTGTATATTTCTTAACGGCAGGTAATATTTCCGTTGCAATAAGTTCAATGTTCTTCGCAATCTTATCGAATGGTACGCCACCAAAATCTATTTGTGCCATGAAACGCTGCTGTCCAAATAATTCATATTGATAGAGCATTTTTTCAATAATTTGCTGTGGGCTACCAATCATTAATGCATCACGATAATCAGTCGATTGAGCAAACTGTTGTTTTGGATAGCCACCACCACGTAAAGCAAGCATGCCTGAATTAGCGTGTGGATAGTACTCGCGAAGTGCATCTTGAGTACTTTCAGCTGTGTAAAAAAGACTAGTTGTAGCAATTGGTAACGTCGCAGCATCAAAACCACTACGCTCAGCTGCTTCTCTATACGCATCAACAGAAACTTTAAAATTAATAGCAGGACCACCAAGAGTTGTCAGCATCATCGGTACACCGGCATATCCAGCTTTAATTGCACTAGCAGGTGGTCCACCTACTGCACGCCAAATCGGCATATGCCCACCCTCGGGTTGCGGTAAAATGGATGCACTTTTTAGTGGTGCACGGAACTGTCCTTCCCACGTTACTTTATCCTCATTGTTTAACTTCAATAGAAGCTCCATTTTTTCTTCAAATAATTCTTCATAATCACGGACATCATATCCAAGTAAACTATATGCTCCAACACGTGAACCACGACCAGCAACAATTTCTGCTCGCCCTTTTGAAATTAAATCTAGTGTGGCAAAGTCTTCATATACACGTACAGGATCAGAAGTACTTAATACTGTTGCAGAACTAGCAATTTTAATGTTTTTTGTTGCTTGAGCAATCGCACCTAAAATAACGGTATGTGCTTGTGTTGTAAAATGTTGTTGATGACTTTCACCAACTGCAAATACATCAAGTCCCGCTTCATCAGCTAACTTGCTTGCTTCAATCAATTCATGAATACGCTGTTCAGCACTTATCAAAGTACCTGTATGAGGGTTCATTAAATGATCCCCAATTGAATATAAACCAAATTCTATTCCTTTATCTTTATCAATACGATACTGTTCCATTTTCATTCGCTCCTTTTAATCAATTGGTACTAACTTTGCTTCTATTTCTGAACGTTTTTCTTCTAAAAACGGTGGTAAATCTAATTTTCCCCCGAGCTCTTCTACAGTCGAATCTGCAGTGAAACCAGGGCCATCTGTCGCAATTTCAATTAATATCCCATTTGATTCGCGGAAGTATAAGCTTTGGAAATAAAAACGGTCTACAATCCCTGTTGAATGGAAGCCTCGTTCTTTTATAACTTCATCCCAATAGCGCAACTCACTTTCGTCTTTTGCACGTATTGCTAGATGATGAATGCTCCCTCTACCTGGTTTTTCACTTGGCCCTTCCTGTTGTTTGATAATAATCTCTCCAAATGACTGTCCAGCCTTAGATTGGAATATTGCTTCTGTTTCAGAACGCGTTACTTCTACGTAGCCAAACATATCCTTTAAAGTTTTCGCTAAACGTTCTAAGTATCGTACCGTTATTTCTACTGTACCCATCCCTAAAATTCGATGCTTTGGCTCTACGATAGAATCTTGCCATTCTGACCATTTTTCAGGGACTTCTTCGCCATTATTATTTATTAGAATCATTCGTAAGCCTTCAAAGTCTTCGAAATGTAACGCATCTCTGCCGGCATAACTTGTAATTTCTCCATACTTTACATCCAATAGCTCAAAGCGTCTTTGCCAATACTCAAGACTTTCAAATGATGGAACAAGTAAACCAATTTGTGTAATTGCATTTGTACCGCGAACTGTTCTTCCCGCAATAGGCATTTCAAAGAACGATAACTCCGTTCCAGCACTACCTGTTAAATCTCCGTAAAAAAGATGATACATGCTGGGGTCATCTTGATTAACTGTTTTCTTCACTCTACGTAGCCCTAATACTTTTTGATAAAATTGATTATTTAATTGAGCATTTTTTGTAATCATCGAAATATGATGATGTCCAGAAATTGTATGCAAAGTTGTTCCTCCCCTTAACTTGACTAGTCAAATGATGATGTAAAAAAAATTACTCAGGCGGTAATTCTCTTTTTTGACTGTATTTATGAACACGTGTCATTAACTTATATAAAGTTTTTTGTTCTTCATCGTTTAGTACGTCATCAAAAAATGACGTTTGAAATGCTAGTTGCTCTGGCATTGCTTGATCTAAAATAGCTTCTGCTTTCGCAGTCAGGTTAATTGTTTTCGTTTTCCAATCTTGTTTACGTACAATGTAATTTTCTTTTTCAAGCCGTGCTAGCATACGCGAAATGCCACCTTGCGTAACTGTTACCTTCTCAGCTAATTCACTTTGTGTAAGGGGCTGATATATACGAATTTGCATTAGTACATCAAATTGAGCGGTTGTTAAATCAAAACGTTTTAAAAAGTCATTCGACAATTGATTACTTTGATTCGTAAAACGCATTAAACGCAGCCAGATTAATGACCCGATTGTATTATTACGCATATGTTTTCCTCCGAATCGTTGTTCTTATTATCACTTTACTACGCAAGTGATAATATAGCAAGTAATTGAACTCGTCATTTGATTGACTTTAGTTATTAAAAAAGGAGAGAATTTTTTTATTCCCTCCTTTTACTGCTATCATTTCTTTTATTTACGTAAAGATTTTAATGCGCCACTCCAAGCAATGACTTGGTCTAGCATATCATTAACAGAAGCCGCTTGAACGTCGGCTGGTTTGAAAACACTACCGTTTTCAAAATCAGTAAATAATGATAATGCAGGATGGACACGAACATCTGCAACTAATAATTCTCCAAGAATTCCGCGTAAATGTTCTGCTGCGCGCGCCCCGCCTACTGAACCATAACTTACGATACCTGCCGCTTTGTTGTTCCACTCAGCACGTAGTAAATCCAATGCATTTTTTAATGCGCCTGTAATACTGTGATTGTATTCTTGCACGATAAATACGAATCCATCACAGCCATTAATTTTCTCCGACCAACCGTTTATTCCTTGAGTATCACCATTTGGATCTCCTAAAAACGGTAATTTAAAATCTGCGATATCAATGATTTCATATTCTGCATCTCCACGTTGATCAGCAAGACTTTTCACCCATTCTCCTACTTGTGGACTTACTCGACCTTCACGTGTACTTCCTAAAACAATACCTATTTTCAACATTTTGTTTCCTCCTAAATTTTCTTCTGTATTTTTACTAGCTTTTCCAAATAACTTATCAATAAAACCCAATTCTTTCACCTCATAAAATAAATAGTTGCATCTTTCTACTACTCTTTAATAAATTCTTTTGTGCTTCTTACTGTATCAATTGGCCGAACTAGTTTTTCGATTTGCTCACGTTTTGGTTCTAAAAATGGAGGTAACGATAACTTTTCTCCAAGTGTTTCATACGGTTCATCTCCCATAAAGCCAGGACCATCTGTTGCAAACTCAAATAAAATTCCTTGTTCAACTCTTACATATAATGACTCAAAGAAATGACGATTAACGTAGCCTGACGTATTAAATCCGAAACCTTCCATACGATGAATCCATTCTTCTAGAACAGAACGATTTTCTACTCGGAATGCAGTGTGGTGAACTGATCCATATCCTTGTTGCGCTTGAGGAAGAATCGTATTGTACTCGACGACAACTTGAGCACCGTTACCTCCCTCACCAACTTCAAACAGATGGAATGATCCTTCTTGAGCAATTTCTTTAAATGCTAGTGCCTTTTCCATCATTTCTTTAAAGTAATCAAAATTAGCAATACGAATAAAGATTGGTCCTAATCCTGTAATTGCATATTCTAGAGGGACAGGTCCCTCTTGCCATGGTGTACCACTAGAAACTCCCTCATTGTTCTCATCAGAAATTAGTTGGTAGCGCTGATCATCAAAATCTACAAAAGAAAGAGTCTTTTTGCCAAATTGTTCAACAACACCAGTATGTGCCACTTCTAATCGATCAAAGCGTTTTATCCAATAATCTAACGCTGTATCGCTAGGAACACGGAATGATGTTTTTGAAATTTCATTTGTACCGTGTACTCCTTTAGGAATGCCAGGGAAATCAAAGAATGTCATATCTGTTCCCGCACTTCCTTTGTCATCTGCAAAAAATAAATGATACGTTTGAATATCATCTTGGTTAACTGTTTTTTTCACTAAACGCATTCCTAGAACATAAGTGAAAAATTCGTAGTTTTTTTCTGCACTACTTGTGATAGCTGTTACGTGATGTATTCCTTTTAAATGGTTCATATTATATTCCTCCATTATTGTATTTAGTTTATCTACACAATATATCTCGATTTCGAGATATATGATTAAAAAAATTTATATATCCTTTGCGTGAAGCCCAATTCTCTTAAGAAGATCAATGAAAACTTCTAATTCCTGTTCTGATAGTTCTTCAAAAATAGTATTGACTTTCTTTTCATGCTTAGGGAATGTGTTATCCATAAATACTTTTCCTAACTCAGTAATCGTTGCATAAGTTACTCGACGGTCATTAGGGCAAGCTCTTCGACGTACTAACTCTTTTTTCTCTAATTTATCTACAACATAAGTAATACTACTACTTGCAATTAAAATTTTTTTACCAATATGTTGTATAGGCTGTTCACCCTTATGATAAAGCAATTCTAAGACTGCAAATTCGGTTTGATTTAAACCATACTGTTGCATGTCTTTTCTCACAACATCTTGAACAGACTGTGATGCTCTTAGTAATACTGTCAGTGCTTTGAGATTATTATTTATTTGCATCATATTTTTCTCCTTTCGAAGAATACTAATTATCTCGAATTCATTTATCTTGAATTTAAGATAAATTTAACAGAGATTTTTTACATTGTCAACAGATTAGTTTATAGATTATTTCCATGTACTCAAAGGTTTTTGGTTTCCACTTTACATTTCAAAAAGAAAAAGCTTGTTTTGAATAGAAGCATCAAAACAAGCTCTAAGTACTTGTGATTCGTTAAACTACTTCCTTGCAGCTATACTTAACGAGCATCAGGGAATACTCTTTTTACCGTGTTTGAAAATTCTTCAAAGAATCCTTCAATCGGCTCATTCGCTCTGATTTTTTCTCCATATTGAGTCATTTCTTTAACAAAATCAGGATTCAACGACACATATACATTTTTGAAATCAGCATTTGCAGCTCTTGCTTGGTCTGCAATCTTATCCTCAACAGCTTTGTCACCGTTTACGCCCTTTTTCAACGTAACCGCTACATAAGCATTTTTATTCGTTACAATAACATTTGCTTTTTCTACTTCCTTCATTTCAGCAATTTTATCTGCAACGTCATCTGCCAACTCTAATTTATGTTCATTATTAGTCGGTGTTTTTTCTGTTGTTGTTTCCTCTTCCTTAACGGTTTCATTTCCTTTGTTCGTCGTTTCCTCTTTAACTGTTTCATCTGTGGTCGTTTCATTTGAAGTCTTGCTCGTCCCACATGCAGCTAAAGAACCCATAAGTAGTACCACCATAGATAGTTGTAAAATTTTACTCAATTAAATTCCTCCTTTTTATATGTCAGTAAGGTTAGGTTGCGCTATTTTTAATTGATTATTCCTTGCTTTCGCATACTTAAGAAAAATTTATGTTGCAAAAATGCCCAAATAATTGCTGTAATAAGTCGCTCTATTCAATTTATCTAGAGAACCTTCAAAATTTTTTTAGGATTATAAAAAATGTCAATACTATTTGAAAATTGCTCTTATTATTATAAAAATTAACACGATATACATATAGGTAAAAGAAAAAATATTATCGGAGATGAACCATGAAAAAAGTCAAAATATCACTTAAAAGAAAATTAATAATACTTTGCACTCTTCTATTGATTATTCCTACAATAACCATTGGGATCAGTACATACTCTACTTCAAAAAAGGAATTAACTGCTTCTGGTAAAGAGGAACTACAGCAAAGCACAAATATGGTTATTGCTATGATCGCTCTATTAAATCAGGAAGTTGAAGCAGGAAACCTGACACTGGAGGAAGCTCAAGAAAAATTAAGAGTTGAATTATACGGAAAAAAAGACGCCGACAATATACGCCCAATTAAAGAAGAACATACGATTAGAGGTAACGGTTTTGTTTATGCTGTCGACGAGAACGCTGTTAACGTGATGGATCCTCGAAACGAAGGTGCCGAACTCATGAATACAGAAACAGAAGACGGTGTATTCATCGGGAAAGAACTTTTAGAGGCTGGAGAAAAAGGCGGTTATTTTACTTACAAATGGATGAATGCAAAAACCAATAAAATTGAAGGAAATATAGCTTATGCTCAGAAAGAACCTAATTGGGGATGGACAGTTGCCGCAAAATCATTTGAAAAGGAATTTAATGATGGTGCCTCAAAAGTGGCGATTACAACTGGCATTATTGGAGGTTTAGCTGTAATCATAGGAATTATCGCTGCCTACTTTTTCTCTAGAAGATTAACGAAGCCAGTTATTCAAATTAGCCACGAACTAAATCGAACAGCTTCTGGTGATTTTTCTGGGGACGATGTAAAAGTTACTACAAATGACGAGATTGGTCTATTAACGAATGATTTTAATACTATGAAATCTACTATGAAGGAGCTTCTAAGTCAAATCAATCAATCGACAGAACATGTGGCAGCATCATCAGAACAATTAACGGCTATCGCTGATGAAACAAGCAAAGCAACAGAAGAAATAACAAATTCAATTCAGCTTATCGCAAACGGCTCAGAAGAAAGCACTAACAGCCTACAAGAAAGTGCACAATCACTTGAAGAAGTAACGTTAGCCATTCAAAATCTAGCCGAAAATGCTTCAGAAATTTCCGAAGCCAGCACAATGATAACGACTCAGGCACAACAAGGTAATCTCTACGTTGAACAAACAGTACAACAAATTAATTCAATCAATCAAAAAGTAAATGAAAGTGGCGATGTGCTGCGATTACTTGATTCAAGTTCAAATGAGATTGGCGAAATTTCTAAAGTAATTACTGATATCGCAGATCAAACAAATTTACTAGCTTTAAACGCCGCTATCGAAGCCGCGCGTGCTGGCGAACATGGAAAAGGATTCGCTGTTGTTGCAGAGGAAGTTCGCAAACTTGCAGAACAATCTCAGAGGTCTTCTAAGCAAATCTCAAATTTAATAAAAGATATCCAACTTAACATGTCTCGCTCAACAGAGTCCATGAACCATGTTAAAGTTGAAGTACAAGATGGTCTAAATATTGTTAGCAAAACCGATACAAGCTTTAAGGAAATTGTCGGTGAGCTAGAAATTATGAAAGAAAAAGTAACCGATATGGCTGCTACTGTAGAGGAAATGTCCGCTAGTGCTCAAGAAGTTGCTGCTACAGTCGTCAATAATTCACATGCTACAAAAGAAGCTTCTGAGCATTCTCAAAGAGTTGCTGCTACAACCGAAGAACAATTAGCAGCGATGCAAGAAGTCTCATCTTCTACAAAATCATTGTCTAATCTTGCAGTTGAATTGCAGGATTTGGTTAACAAATTTAAAATGTAAGATTGATAATAATTGCAAATCTAAAGGCGACATTTTCTTCAATATAAAGAAATGTCGCCTTAATTTGTCTTCTAAATACCTCATTAACCTCTACTGATCCCCTTGAACATTTTCTTTTCTAAAGTGCACTAAATAAAATACTACAACACAAAAGACGTTACAAAAACTGTAGATAAAGAATACTGATTGATGCTCAGCTCGATCAATCCATACTAAAAATTATCGCTTATTTTACAACACTAATAACAAAACCATCATACCCTTTAGATCCTACTGTTTGAATTGCCGTAGACTCAATTCTTGGTTCGTTTTCTAATAAGCTTATAAATTGGCGTATGCCCTGTACTCGTTCATCTTCGCTTGTCTCGTTAATTACCTCTCCATCACGCACTACATTATCCGCAATAATAATTGCCCCTGGCATAGCTAGCTCTAATGCCCATTTTAAGTAATGCGGATTATTGGGTTTATCTGCATCAATGAAGATTAAGTCAAATGGGGCTATTCCTTTTTCTTTTATGTTTGGCAATGTATCAAGTGCCTTACCTACAATTACTTCTACTTTATCCTGACACCCTGCTTGCTTAAAATTCCGTTCCGCTATTTTTGCATGTTCTTCCTCCGCCTCTAGCGTATAAACTTTTCCGTTTTCAGGTAATGCGCGTGCAAGCCATATAGTGCTGTATCCACCAAGTGTACCAATTTCTAATATATTCTTTGCCCCTTTAATCTTAGCTAATAAATATAATAACTTCCCTTGAGTTGGTGCTACATCGATTTCAGGTAAGCCCGCTTCTTTATTAACATGTAGAACACATTCCAGAGTTGAATCAAATGGTATTAGTTTTTCAATAAAATACTCATCCACTTCATTCCAAACCATGTCATTCCCCATAATTTTTACCCCATTTCCTATTCATATTTTCATGCTTACAGATTTAGTGTATGTTAGAAGAAACCATAAAAAAAATATATTATTTTTACATATCTATAAATTTTATTTATGAGTTGGAGGGATATATGAATATACACGGACTTAGATTGTTTCACCAAGTCGCACAGACTGGCAGTTTCACTAAAGCAGCTGAATTAATGCGAATCAGTCAACCTGCCGTTTCTAGCCAGATTAAAAAATTCGAATATGAAATAGGTATTCCTTTATTCAAGCAACAGGGAAGAGGTGTAGTTTTAACGGAATTTGGAGAGGAGTTAGCTGAAAAAGCTAAGAGTTTTTTTTCATTTGAAGGACATATCGAATCATTCATTGAAGACTATCGCCTTGCCAAAACAGGGACAATTCATATAGCAGCTACCTATCTACCTGCTAATTTCTTAATTCCTAAATGGGCAGCAAATTTTAAATCTGCAAATGAAGATATCAATTTAATCATAACAACAACAAATACTAAAGAAGCCTTTGAGCAACTAAAGCAATACAAAGCAGATGTTGCTATTTATGGTGGCGGCATATCAGAAAGACCAGCGGAAGTAGAATGGGAAGAATTATTTGAAGATGAGCTTTGGTTTGTTGTTTCACCTCAACACCCATATGCCAATCAGAGCATTTCTTTAGGTGAAATGGTTAAGGAACCCTTTATTATGCGTGAAGAAGGTAGCTCAATGAGAGATCACCTTTTTGCATTATGTCACACCTACCAAGTGAAGCCACCAAAAGTCGCTTTGCAATTTAACGGATTAAATGAAACTATTCGTTCAGTAATGGCTGGTTACGGTGCTAATTTTATTTCATCTCTTGTTGTACGTGATTATGTAGAAAATAATCAATTAGCTAGAGTTTACGTCCAAGGTATCCACGTGACACATAAAATTGCTATATGTACAAGAAAAAATGAGAAACAAAGCCCACTCGTAACAAAATTTATAGAAACATGTAAAAAATTGCTTTAAGGGAAATTTCAAATAGAGATCCTCATTCAAAGCGGTATTCTAATGTAATTGCGAACTGTTCAGCGCTACCAGTCTGGAAATTCACCTCACCTTTGAGACCAATTAAATCTCCAGTTCCTGAACCTATCACAATTTTGCGTTTTGATGTAAGTACACCATTTTCAAATTTACCGACATGTTCTAATAAGAAGGTTCCTGAGCGAGCACCTAAACTTCCTGTGAACTGTTCAAAACCAAAAACCGTAGCGTAACCATCAGCCAAATAACATTTTAGCTCTTGTAAAATACTTTTACCTTGAAGTTCGCCTACATAGGCCATTTTGAAATTTCCTTTTGTAAGTTTAGGTCCACCTTCAAATTCACTGAAGGGCTTTTCACTAGCTTCTGTTAATGTAAATGTTGAGTTTGCTTGCATACCATTCATCTTGTTTACCCCTTATTTAATTTTTTTTGATACACAACCTTTTCCTTAACATCCTAAAAGTATCTGCATCTATCTTTTGAGCAAATCATTGTAGCAAACCCTATCCAAAGCTACATAAAACTTTTCAATGTAGAAGTACTTAAATTATTCCATAAAGAGCAGTGTGAGCATACTACTCTTTGGAAATAACCTCTCCTGTTTAGATGTCATTTTGTAGATCATTATCCCGCTTACTTATAATAGAATGAATTCCCTCTATAAAAGTATTGATAAGAATTAAAAAACTTTCATCAATATCAAGTGGCATTCCAAAGCCACCCATATGTTCAATAGATGTAAATCCATGTAAAATACTTCGCAATCCTCTAACCATATGAATCGCCGTTTCATCGTTTAAATTGTAGGCTTGTAATACTTGCACAACCAGCTTTACGACTGACTCCTGGGCACGCTGTAATTCTATATCGTTAGTATCAGCAAAACGATTGCTTGCGTCATACAGCCCAGGATGGGTTCTGACAAATTGAATATATGCCGCACTAACTGCACGTACTGCATCATCACCTGCTTTTCCTACTGCTGCTTGCAGCATATATTCATGTAGTTTTTCAACACCATGTATGGCTAACTTCTGCTTCAATCCATTTAATCCTTCAAAATGATTATACAAAGAAGGTGGTCGTACCCCCAATTTCTCTGCTAACGATCCTAGTGAAAGTTTATCTACCCCATTCTCATCAACTAGTTCTGTTGTTTTTTCTAAAATAATTGATAAATCTAATTTCATACGACGAGTCATTTTAATGTCACTTCCTATTTAGTTTATTAAAATTTCAATTCTGCTGCAGCTATTGCTTGCTCCATTTTAGTCCGAGGTTGCTCTAGCATATTGCCATGCCCCACAGCAAGTAGACTTGGTTTATAATTAATTAATTTTTTTGCACTTTCAAGAGCAATGTGTTTATCCCATGTAGCTAAAGCTGGGAAAGGAAATAAAGGATTCATTAAACCTGACACTACCACTTTGCCTCTAGTAATGAGAGCATCACCTGCAATTAGACTACGATTACGTGTATCAAAAAGAGTTATGGAACCTGGTGTATGGCCTGGAGTGGCGATCACTTCTAATGAACCTATACGATCTCCATCTTCTAATAATAAATCAGGTTTGGTTTTTATGTTCTTTGGAACCCCACCACGAATTGGTGTGTTTTTTTCACTCGGTAACAAAGTGGAATTTCCATCCAATAATAGAGCATCCCTAGAAGAAATGCTTACTTGAGCATTTGGCAATAATTCTTTTAACGCATCTAGTGCACCTATATGATCATTGTGTGCATGGGTAAGTACAATTCTTGTAATCGGTTTGCCTATACTCTTGGCAGCATCTATTATCCCCTTTGTGCTGAAAGGTAGGGCTGCATCAATCAATGTAAGTTCATTTTCTTCCTCCACTAAATAACAATTAACCGGAAATATTCTTGGCATAAAAGATAATTGAAATACTGTTCCAACTTTCGTAACTCTCATCATTTATCAAGCTCCTTTTCTAAAAAACTAATCATATTTCTATAATAACTAATTAGATTAGTTTTCGCAATATTATAATTTATGTTTTTTAGATAAAAATTATTAGGCAATAAATAAAAATAAATCCACTTCAAAATTAATCGAAGTGGATTCTTACTTTTGAAAGATTATTAAATTATTTAATCAAGGGTAATCTCAATTGTTTTCATTTTATATTTCTCGTTACCCTTTACTTCTCCCAAACATTTTACTCTAAACACTAAAAAAGCATCCATACCGAAATGGATACTTGATTTAAAAACATTAACTATAATTTACAATAAATTTATTGAGGTGACTTTGTCTGAAGCAATTTCAAACCCATTCCGATAAAGATTATGCCTGTAATTTTGTTCAAATACGTTCCCATTCTTTCGCTGCCTCTTATTTTTCGGGAAATAAATGAAGAAAAATAAGCAATAAATAGACACCATACTAAACCAGTGAATGTAAATGTGAGTCCTAAAATGATAAATGGTATAGGACCAGCAGCCTTTGTATCAATAAATTGCGGAAGAAACGCGATGAAAAATAAAGCAACTTTAGGGTTTGTAAGACTTGTCAAAAGCCCTTGTATATATATTTTTCTTTTGTTTTGTTTATTAGACCCTGAAGAATCTAAGCTTAAATTTGTTTTATCAAGTAACATTTTAATACCTAGATAGACTAAATAAATTACACCGACTATTTTGATAATATTAAATAGAATAAGTGATTTTGTAAGTATGATTGATAAACCAAAAGCAACTAACAAAGTATGGATTAAGGATCCACTACAAATGCCTAATACAGAATACACACCTGCATTTCGCCCTTGAGAAATACTTCTCCCTACTATATACATAGTATCTGCACCCGGAATTAAATTTAATAAAATTCCTGTAATTAAAAATACCTCAAAATTAATTACTCCGTACATAATGATACCTCCACCTTTTTTCTCCTTATTCCATACGAGCAGAAATTGAACTTAAGTTTTTATCTATAATTGTTATGGGTTGGTTGAAACAGATTTTCGTTACTATTTCTAACAACAGAGAAATTGTCTACATTGTAATGACCGTGAAGTATTTCGTTATGGTGATTTATTATCTTTTCAGCGGATAAAGTTGAAGAATCTGTTGTTGAATGACCATCTTCTACTAAAGTAACATCGAAATGATTTATTGTTGCAGTTCTAACAGCTGTATCAATGCAATGTTCAGTTTTACATCCCATAATAACAATGTGCTCTATTTCATGATCTTTTAAAAATGCCAGTAATGGCGTTCCATAAAACGAATTTGTAGCCTTCTTATCAAATACCTTTGAAGTAGCGGGTACTTTAATTTCTTTATGAATTTGAAATCCTTTACCTTCACCTTGAGCAACATCTTTATCTCTTATAAAAACGACCAATGCATTCGAATCTATCGCCTTATCTATAATTGAATTGATTCTATCTAACAGATTTTCTTTATTCAATACACTTTGTTCTTTTTCGTTACCATCAATTAATTCTTGTTGCGCATCAATCACTAGTAATGCTTGCTTCAATAGTAAAACCTTCTCCCTTAAGTTATTTTCCACTGTTCATTCATAATTGTCTCTTCCTATTGTGAGGTTAAAAATCTATATGAATTAAATTATGCTACATTTTATATTTCGTTATCGATTCAACATAATCCTCTTTTACAATACTACCGCCCTTCAATTTGGTGCGTATGTTAAATGCTATTCTATTCTTTTAACACAAAAAAACTGTGAGAATTGATCTCACAGTTTTTAATAACCATCTTTTTTATTCTAAGATTTTTTTATACGCTTTTATGAAGAACCCATTCTTATTTAATGAATACTCCCAATTTTTATTATATAAATCTAAACGTTCAGCGCGATATGCCCTTGCCCCTTTTGGAAATCCAGTAATATTAGCTTCCATCGCAACATCACCAGTTTCACTTACTTCAAAAATACTACTTCTTGTATCACCATCTAAAAATCCAAAGTTAATTAGTCGATGCGAAGAATCTTCTAGCCACCTAGTACTTCCTACAATATTGGTGAAGTATGCTTCTCCAAATTGTTCACCAAATGACCAAACCTCTTCTACAGTTTTATCTTTTTCATTAATACGATATTGTGCAGCGCGACTGTATTTTTTAGAAAGAGCTTTATCTCCACGATTCACAACAACATTGTTATCATAAAGTAAAATATCTATTGTATCAGCATTATTATCCTGATCTGGGATGATTGTCGCTGTATGTTGCCCCGCATTAAATTTCACATCACCAATTTCTTTTAATACATATTTTTGATAATCGGCAGGCCAATTTTCATCAGCAGCTAAGATCCATTTAATCTTGTTTGTTTTATAATCTAACTTCATTACAGTATCCTGATTACGTCCTGAAATAACAATGCTATCATCGGATTCATCATAGACAACTGAATTTTGGTGGAACCAGTCAGCTTTTCCATCAGATCGTTTATTATTACGGTAATTTTCGTAGAAAGATAATGGTAATATCTCTTTTAAATCAATCACTTTCTCAATATCTCCAGTTTCACGATTTACTTCAATCATCGTATCTTCTACATATTGTGAATCATCATTTACCGTTAATAGTAAATTACCATTAGGAAGCTCAATTGCATCGTGATGCACCATTGATGATTCCTTTGTTTCATTTTCCTTTGAAGTTCCCTCTTTTGCAGCATTTGCCTTATTAAAATCATAGACATGATAAAGCTTACCCATATAATCCATTTCGACTAATACAGAATAAGTTCTAGAGCGAATAGATTCTTTTGTTAAAAATAATATATGTCCATTTTTAAGTTCTTTAAATATGTGGCTGTTATACTTCGAACTATACCATCGAATATCTCCACTTTCGTCAAAAGCAAATGGATACTTGGTGCTTGGTACAACGAAGGTTAATTCGCCTTCACCAATATCTACGGTTTTTTTATTTAGTGTCTTAATATCAACCTTGCCTATGTACGATGGTAATGCTTCCGTTTGAATATGAATAGTACTTGATGTTTCAGCACCATCTTTCGTAGTAGCAGTTATAACCATTTCGTTATTTGTATCACTTAACAAACCTAGCACCGGTATACTATGTACCTTTTCAAATTCCTCAAATTGGTGCGTAATATCAGTTTGTTCTGTTCGTCCTTTTATAGTAATAGATACTTTTGTTGGTTGCTCTGTGTTGAACATGACTAGAGCAGTCAAAGGGGCTATATCGTACGGATTTTGCACGATATAAGGTTTTTTTAACGTGTAATCACCTTTATTAAATGTTTCTAAATATAATTCTTCCTTACCAGCCTGAGCTCTTAGCATTTTATTTTTCATCGTTATTTCAATACCTTTAGCTACTTTACCTTTATAGTCCAATGTTTCTTTATACTTCCCATAACCATAATAGCCTACTGATATAACCACACCTAATACCACAAATATGCTTATTATACCTATTATTTTTTTCATACAGATAACCCCTCTCTAACGTAATATTTTACGTACTTAATATGTCAGCGATATTTCAATGTAATCTCAGTATGGTTACATCGTTATTGTATTTTGTAATAAAATTAGTATCAATCTACAACTATAAAATTATACAAAGCTCAGATAGAGTCATTTCAATGAGGCTAATATCTCCTAAAACCTATATATATTTCCTTATATTTATATAGGTATGAATTCATATATCTAACCTAAAATCATTTTTAATTGACGATTAACCCGATCAACCTAATTTTTAGTTCCAAAAGCATTGCGTTAAACTTCATCTCAAATTATTTGTATGTTAAAATTCTTTAGAAAGGTTTAATTACTGGGCTTTTGGAGAAAATAAACATATAAAGATTTATTTTATTTTTAAGTTAATCTTCACCTTTCTTTCAAATAAAAACAGTTGTATTATTTGAAATCTATACTAGGAGGTTTGAACTATGCATTTATTGCCGCGCGAAATTGACAAACTTATGATAGTAGTGGCAGCTGACCTTGCAAGGCGTCGGAAGGACAGAGGTCTAAAATTAAATCATCCGGAATCTGTTGCCCTTATTACGTATGAAGTACTGGAAGGGGCAAGGGATGGAAAGACTGTTGCAGAACTAATGGAATACGGTGCTACCATTTTAACTCAAGACGATGTTATGGATGGAGTCCCTGAAATGATCGATGACATTCAGGTTGAAGCAACTTTTCCAGACGGAACTAAATTGGTAACTGTCCACAGTCCAATACGATAAAAGGAGGGTTGCTATATGAGACCAGGAGAATATATTTTAAAAGAAGAAGAGATTATCTGTAATGAAGGCAGCGAGGTAGTTACTGTTAATGTCATCAACACAGGTGACCGCCCTATTCAAGTCGGGTCACATTTCCACTTCTATGAAGTAAATGACGCACTCCAATTTAATAGAAATGAAGCATACGGCAAGAGATTGAATGTTCCTGCTGGAGCGGCAGTTCGTTTCGAACCCGGAGATGAAAAAGAAATACCACTTATTGATTTTGCAGGAGAACGCCGTATATATGGATTTAATAATAAAGTAGACGGCAAATTAGAAAGTGAGGATGCATCATGAGTTTTAAAATGTCCCGAAAACAATATGCTGAAATGTACGGACCAACTACTGGTGACTCAGTCCGTCTTGCGGATACAGATTTGTTTATTCAAATCGAAAAAGATTACACTTCTTACGGAGAAGAAGTTGTCTTTGGAGGCGGAAAGGTCATTCGAGATGGCATGGGGCAACACCCTCTTGCAACCCGTGCAGAAGGTGTTGCGGATACAGTTATAACAAACGTTATTATTTTAGATTACACAGGTATTTGTAAAGCCGATTTAGCTATCCGTGATGGCAAGATTTTCGGTATAGGTAAGAGTGGTAATCCTCTTGTTATGGATAATGTAGATATTATCATTGGCGCATCAACAGAAATAATTGCTGGCGAAGGTTTAATTGTTACAGCTGGTGCCATTGATACACACGTTCACTTTATAAATCCCGAACAAGTACAAATTGCGTTAACATCTGGAACAACAACACTAATCGGTGGCGGTACAGGTCCTGCTGCAGGTTCTAAAGCTACTACGGTTACTCCGGGTGAATGGAATATTCACCGTATGTTAGAAGCTGCTGAAGGTCTTCCTATAAACGTTGGGTTTACAGGTAAAGGACATGCCGCATCAATTGATCCTTTAACTGAGCAAGTTCGAGCTGGTGTGATTGGCTTAAAAGTTCATGAAGACTGGGGTGCTACTGGTTCATCGCTCGACTACGCATTAAGAGTAGCAGATGAATATGACATTCAAGTTGCACTTCATGCAGATACGTTAAATGAAAGTGGTTTTATGGAAAACACTATGGCTGCTGTAAAAGACAGAGTTCTTCACATGTATCACACTGAAGGCGCTGGCGGTGGTCATGCACCAGATTTAATCAAATCGGCAGGTTATCATAACATTCTGCCATCATCAACGAACCCCACCCTCCCTTATACTATAAATACTATCGACGAACATCTTGATATGGTCATGGTTTGCCATCATTTAAATCCTTCCGTTCCGGAAGACATTGCTTTTGCAGATTCTAGAATTAGAAGAGAAACAATTGCAGCTGAAGATATCCTACACGACATGGGTGTATTTAGTATGGTTAGTTCCGATGCTCAGGCGATGGGGCGTGTCGGCGAAGTCGTTCTACGCACATGGCAAGTAGCTGACAAAATGAAAAAACAAAGAGGACTTCTATCAGGCGATAGCAAGCACGCTGATAACAACCGAGCAAAACGCTATATCGCTAAATATACGATTAATCCGGCCATTACACATGGGATATCAGAACATGTAGGGTCTATTGAAGTTGGCAAAATGGCCGATTTAGTACTATGGTCTCCGAGGTTCTTTGGTGTGAAACCCGAAATGGTTCTTAAAAATGGACTTGCTGTTACTGGACTAATGGGAGATGCGAATGCTTCTATTCCAACTCCACAGCCATATATTTACCGCCCTATGTATGCTCAACATGGTAAAGCTTTAGCTAAAAGTTCGGCAACCTTCATTTCTCAAGCAGCATTTGATGACGGTGTTCATGAAAAACTTGGACTTAATAAAATCATTCTCCCAGTTGGCGGAATTCGTACGTTAACTAAAAAAGATATGAAATTAAATTCTGAAACACCAAATATTACAGTGGATCCACAAACATATGAAGTAAAAGTAAACGGAGTGTTGCTGACTTGTGACCCGGTTGATACGGTACCTATGGCGCAACGCTATTTCTTATTCTGAGGTGGAAAATAATGATAATTGAAGAAATCGTAACAAACTTAGAACAGATGGATCCAAATGACATAAAAAAACGCCATATGGAGAAAGTCTACTTGGAAAGCGCACATTTAATGAAGCGTATCCAACGTGTTAAAACAGATCATGGCAACGAACTTGGCATTCGCTTAAAAGCACCTCGTGACCTTGTCGCTGGTGATGTCTTGTATATGGACGAAAAAAACATGATCGTGATAGATGTTTTATCCGATGATCTACTTGTCATCAGTCCTAGGGATATTAAAGAGATGGGAACTATTGCTCACCAACTTGGTAATCGTCACTTACCAGCTCAATTTGAGGGAAATGACATGTTGGTTCAATACGATTATTTAGTTGAGGAGTTACTTCAAGAACTAGGTATTCCTTTTAAACGAGAAGATCGTAAAGTAAAACAAGCCTTCCGTCATATAGGCCATAGTCATGACTAGCAAAATCCTTTCTTTATTCCAGTTATGTGACTCTAATTTTCCTACTGGAGCCTTCAGTCATTCTTTTGGATTGGAGAGTTATATACAAGAAGATAAAGTACATGATCAGGAATCATTTTTCGAGTGGCTTAAAGTGTATTTACATGAGCAACTCATTTACTCTGATGGACTTGCTTGTCGTCTCGCTTATGAAGCACTTATAGAAGATGACATCCATAAGATTTGGAAACTTGACCGTCTCTTAACTGTTCAAAACTTACCGAGAGAAACGCGAGAAGGTACTCAAATGATAGGAAAGAGAATGCTACAACTGACAGACTCTCTTTATGAAATGCCTGTCCTTGCCCTATACAAAGAAGAAATTAAAAATAAAAATTCGTTTGGTCACCCTGCCATCGTCTTTTCAATGGTGGCTCATGGACTTGGAGTATCAAAGTCCGAAGCGATTCAGTACTATTTGTACTCTGCTATTTCTAGTCAAGTACAAAATGCGGTACGAGCTATACCACTTGGGCAAACAGCAGGACAAACTATTTCTCACAAGTTTATACCTGAAATAACTAGTGCAGTTGATCGTATCATGCAATTAACAGAAGATGATTTCGGGATTGTTTCTCCAGGAATAGAACTTTCTCAAATGAATCACGAACGTGTCAATATTCGTATTTTCATGTCTTAAAGGTTTAATAACGAATAATAAAAGGAAGTGTTTTAATGGAACCAATTAAAATTGGCGTTGGTGGACCTGTTGGTGCAGGTAAAACAATGCTTGTAGAAAAATTAACACGCCATCTTGAAAACGAAATAAAAATGGCAGTAGTTACAAATGATATTTATACAAAAGAAGATGCAAAATTTTTAATTCAAAATGGTGTTCTGCCTGAAGACCGTATTATCGGTGTAGAAACTGGTGGCTGTCCTCACACTGCTATTCGAGAAGATGCTTCTATGAACTTCGCTGCCATCGATGAATTAGTAGAACGTCATCCAGACGTTGAACTTATTTTTGTTGAAAGCGGTGGCGACAATCTAGCTGCTACTTTTAGTCCTGAACTAGTTGACTTTTCTATTTATATTATTGATGTTGCACAAGGAGAGAAAATCCCTCGTAAAGGTGGACAAGGAATGATTAAATCCGATTTGTTCATCATTAATAAAACGGATCTTGCTCCACATGTTGGTGCCAGCCTTGAAGTAATGGCGAAAGATACAAAAGTATTCCGCGGTGACAAACCTTTCGTTTTCACTAACCTAAAAAACGATGAAGGTCTTCCTGAAGTAATTGACTGGATTAAGAAACACGCTTTCTTAAAAGGTTTAGATTAATATGACAGACTGGACTGGTGTTTTATCTCTAGACCTGGAAGAACGAAAAGGGAAAACTGTCGCTAAGAATGTATATTTCCAAGGTGCACTTAAAGTTATGCGACCGATTTACCACGATAATTCAGGACAGGTTTGCTATTACCTTTTAAATCCCGGCGGTGGTTATTTAGACGGTGATCGATACAAGATGGAGATATCAGCCAACGAAGGTGCAATGGTAACACTAACAACGCAATCTGCAACAAAAGTATATAAAACGCCGAAAAGCCTTGCTTATCAGGAAACAACTATTTCATTAAAAAAAGGAAGTTACTTAGAATACCTTCCAGATCCATTGATTGCATATGAAAATGCTCGTTATAAGCAGAAGAATGTAATTCATATGGAAAATGGTGCAACATTTCTCTATACAGATATTCTTACCCCTGGATGGTCTCCGAGCGGTGGAAAATTCAGCTATGATACCATTCAATTAGTTACTGAGATTTATTTAGACGGGAAACTTGGTATGTTTGATCATATTAAGTTAACTCCAAACAATCAAAACCTGTCTGGGCTTGGTTTTATGGAAGGATATACTCACTTAGGCTCTATGGTTGCAGTCAGTGAAAATACGGATAACGCCCTCCTTGATGAACTTTATGAAACAATTCAAATGGAGGAAGCGGATTTTAAAATAGGGATTTCTAGACTAGCTATACCTGGCTTCAGTATTAGAATTTTAGCGAATTCAACCCAGCTAATTGAACGAATCTTTAATAACTGCCATAAAATCATTAGTGAAAAGTGGACTAATCATACTCCTAGTTCTTTACGGAAGTACTAACCTAATTGGCGTAATTTATTCCTTTTAAAAGATATGGTAAGATAATTTCATATTCATCAATACGATATCTATAAAAGCTTCACAACCTAAAGTGTCTAGTTGTGCAGATAAAATCGGATTCTCCCAAACTGTACACTTTTCAACAACAGTCTCAATTAAAGCCTATATAATAAAACGAATAGAATACTTAGATATCGCACTCACTCTATAAGTACCGAATATCAAAAGTAATCTAGAGAAAAAATAAAAATAGAAACTTACGTGAGAGGGGATTACTTATGCCTGAAAATAAGAATGCAAAACCTGAACTAGAAAACTTTGAAGTTGAAACTGTGTTTGAGAATCGTGTCCACGAACGGCATGCATTTACCTTCAAAGTTCAAGGGGATGAATTTAAGGGACATTTTCATGAAGGTGAGATTCACTGGCTCCACCCTCATCCGAAGCAAATGATTGGTGAAGATAAAATAGAAATCATTGAAAGAACCATACACTCATTAATGAGGCAATATGGTGTTTCTAAAGAAATTAAAGACCTTGAAATAAAACCCGCATTTGAAGACCGTATACATGAACGGCAGCAATTTTCGTTGCAAGTGCAGGGAGAAGAATTCAAAGGCTTTGTACACGAAGGTGAAATTCAATGGTTTCATCCTCAGCCTAAGCATAAGCTTGAAGATGACCTTGTTCAGGCAATTGAATCAGAAATCCATGAAAAAGTGGCAGAACAAGAAGACGATATTAAAGAAAACAATTAGTTATAAATGTTGTTTACTATAAATGATGCCATCAAAAAAGGAGGTCTCCAATAAAGAGGCCTCCTTTTCTATTATCCTTTATTGAAATCAATCACACGATGGCAAAGTCTTTGCATTAGATTAGATTCATGTGTAACAACAATTATTCCCATATCTCTCTTTTTAGCAATTTCAATTACAGCATGCCAAATCTGAGCTTGTGTGTTTGCATCTAACATTGTTGTCATTTCATCTGCAATGAGATAACGAGTATTCGGTCCCAGTGCTCTTGCAACGCAAAACCTTTGTAACTCTCCCCCAGATAATTCATGCGGCCAGCGTGATAGCCATTCTTGCTCAATTCCTAGTATATCTAACAACTCTTTATCAGGTTGATAACCTTCATTAAGAATTTTATGCATTTTCCACCGTGGATTAATCGCTTTTTCTGGATGTTGAAGGACCATTTGAACAGGATGGTATCCGTTCTTTGGTAATGGAGCTCCATTAAAATACACAGCGCCTTCAATAGGTGATTCAAAACCAGCTAATATTCGGCAAAGAGTAGTTTTACCACGTCCACTTGGCCCTGTGATACCAACAATCTCCCCCGGTTCTAATGTTAAATTGACTCCTTGAAATAACCAGGGACCATCACCATATCTAAACCCTATGTTCCTTGCTTCAAGTTGCATGAATACACCTCACCATTCCATCACGAAGTTCTCTCATTTTAGGTGGTGCTTGTCGACATTCAGCTGTTGCCATTTCACAACGTGGTGCAAACAAACATCCTGGTGGCAATGAACTCGGATGCGGTTGCGAACCTGGAATTGGTATAAATTCATTTTGAGGTAACGCTCTCCACAATGCCTTAGTATAAGGATGACGTATTGCCTCGCCTTTATCTACAAAGTCCTCTACAGGTGCTACCTCTACCGTAGTCCCTGCATAAAACACGGCAATTTTATCTGCAATTTGAAGAGCTGATTCAATATCGTGTGTGATCAACATAACAGCACAACCGTTATCGGCAAATTCTCTAAAGTTATCTAATGCTTCTTTTATAACAATAGGATCCAGTCCTGGAGTTGGTTCATCTGCAATAATTACCTTTGCATCACTTACCATAGCCGTTGATAAAAGCGTTCTCCTTGCCATCCCTCCTGAAAGTTGAAACGGATACATATCTTCAACTTCTTTTCCAAGATGATAACGTTCAAAAACCTTACGTTGGGCCGATACTGCATCCCCATTTTTAACGGAAGTACGCACCTGACTTCCAACACGCATAAGGGGATCTAAAAAATTTACTGATTGTGGAACAAGAGCGATTTCTTTCCCCCTTAAAGCAGTTTGGCGAGTAGGTGTTAATTCCTCACCTTCATATTTAATGATGCCACTAAAATTCGCATTGCTCGGAAGTATTCCAAGAATGGCATGTGCAAGTAAACTTTTCCCCGATCCACTCGCACCTACAACTGCTAAAATTTTGCCTGCTTCAAGAGTTACATTTAAACTTGAAATCACCTTATGATTTATCTCTTTAAATCCATCTGTATATTGTTTAAAAGATACTGATAAATTTTCTACTTCAAGAATAGACATTTGTTAACTCCTCTTAATATTACACGTAGTATTTATGATTAATCATGCGTCCGAGTCATGAGCAATCTAAGATTTTCTCCAATTTGATCAAATGTTCTCACGACAATCAATAGACAAAGCCCTGGGAAGAAGGCAAGCCACCACATACCTGAAGATAAATACTTCATTGATTCTGATAAGATAATCCCTATGGCTGGCTCATGTGGTGATAATCCTAAGCCTAAAAATGTAACTGCAGCCTCATGTAAAATAACATGAGGGAAAAGTAACATAAAGCCAATTAAGAGTTGCGGTGCAATATGCGGAAGGATATGATGTAATGCAATCCACCACCTGGATTTCCCCATCTTCTGAGAAACTTGAACAAATTCTGCGGAACGAACCTGCATAACTTCTGCCCGAATGACTCGAGCTAGACTTGGCCAATGAGTTAAGGTTAATCCAATGACAATTCCTTTAAATCCTCCACCTAATGTAAATGCAATAAGGATTAGGGTTACAAGATGTGGGACACTTAGAAATAGATCAATGATCCATGAAATTAGACGATCTGCCATTTTCCCCATTGTTGCTGCCGCCATACCAAGGAATAGAGCAATCAAAGTACTTCCAATTGCTCCAATTAAGCCAACTCCTATACTTAAAGAAAGTCCCATTACCGTTCGCGTAAACATATCTCTCCCTAACCAATCCGTACCAAAAAGATGATTTAGCGAAGGAGCAGAATTCCGTTCATTCAAATTGGTTATAATTCTCCCCTCATCAAGTAAAACACCACCCAATATAACAATGACTAAAAAGACAATTGAAATTAGGATTTTAAAGAACGTCCGTTGTTTTAGATTCAGTGGAAATCTCTTATTCGTATTTTTCAGGCTTGGAATCATTACTTCCTCACCTCTCTCATTCTCGGATCTAATACTTGATAACTCAAATCAGCAAGCAAATTCCCTACAAAAACAAATATCGTACTAAATATAACTAATCCCAATAAAAGAGGAACGTCCCCTCTAAGCCCTGCCTCTACCGTAGCTTGTCCTAAACCGGGATAAGAAAACACTTGCTCTGCCAATACTGCTCCACCAAATAATTCACTAAAAGCAGCAAATTGTAAGGTAATTGCAGGCAAAGCAACATTGCGTAATCCATGTCTCCAAAACAAGACAAAACCTTGCTCGCCCCTCGCTCTTGCAAACAATACATAGTCACTAGCAAGAACATCTATTAGCTTCTGGCGAGTATGAAGCGCTACATTAGCAACGCCTAATATACTAAGTGTCAGTACTGGAAGAATTAGATGCTGGATTCGATCGACCATGGTAACATTTTCTGAAAGTACCCCAGCCGGCACCCCCATTCCAACTGGAAACCAACCTAGCCATACTGCAAAAACGATAAGAATTAGAAGTCCCATCCAGAAAGTAGGAGTCGAAGCTAGCGTGAAACAGTACCACTTAATCATCCTGTCAATCCAAGTTCCTTTTTTCATAGCCGCTACAACACCCATGACAAAGCCAATAACACCTGATAACAGCCAGGCCGCTAGCATAAGAATTAGGGAATTTAAAAATCGTTCACCAATAATTTCACTTACAGGTCTTCTAAAAATCATCGAAGTCCCTAAATCACCTTTTAGTACAGCAGAACCCCAACTTAAAAATTGCACCATAACTGGTTGATCTAACCCCCAGTACTCAGCAATCTTCTCTCGTTGCTCAGGACCCACTTTCAACATATCAGCACCAATGTAGGCTTGAATTGGATCAATCGGAGAGTTTTTTACTAATAAAAAGGAAATAAAACAAATGGCTACCAATAACGTAGCCATTCGTACACCTTTCATCAATATAAATAATCCAAGCTTTCTACCTTTAGATTTATGCACGATTATTTCGTCCATTTCCAATCAACGATGTTGTCTGTAGCAGGCCAGCCATGGCCATGAACATGGATTCTTTGATCTCCGATATCAAGTCCATCTTTCACCAGGTATAAGTGATTAATATTTACTAACCACGCCCAAGGAGCATCACCTTTTGCACTTAAACCAGTTGTGCCATCCCATTGAGCTTTTTTCCAAAACTCAATTGCTTCTTTTTCACTTTTCGAGCTAAGGGCTTTTTCAAAATATTCATCTACCGTTTTATTTTGATAATAACCTGTATTGTAATACTCTATTCCAGCAGACTCACTACTATAAATATTGTACATTTCATGCGGATCATGACTGCCCCATCCCATTAGAACAGGATTCGAATACATTTTCTTAGCAATCAAGTCCCAGCTCCCGCCTTCTAATTTGATATTAATTCCTAATGGTTTCATCATATCAGCCACAGAAATAGCAAGTGATTGTCTAATTGCATCATTCGCTAAGTAATACAGTGTGAACTCAGCTTTTAAAGCACCCTTCTCAAGAATTCCATCTCCATCTGTATCTTTCCATCCAGCATCACTTAACAACTTCTTGGCACTATCCATATCAGCATCTTTAATCACTGTTTCAGAATTCCACCAAGGAAGGCCATCTACTGATGTAAATGCTGGCGTACCATGTCCTTCTAGCACTCCGTCTACAAGCGCTTGTCGATCTACTCCAATATTTATAGCATGACGAATAGCTGGATCTGCTGTTACATCATTGCCGATCGGTAAACCAGCTTCATTTACATCACCTGATTTTACAAACGGGAAAACAATGCCCCGGTTATCTACTGTTTGTATTGTTTCTAGCCTCATACCTTTCACCTTTTGCTTACTAAACGCTGCAGGTATATACGCTAGATCTACAGTCCCTGCTTGTGCAGCAGCAAATGCAGCATCTTCATTTAAAAATAAAAACGTTATCTGTTTAAAATTCGGCTTTTTATCATAGTATTCCGGATTAGCCTTTACAATAACTTGCTGCCCCTTATCCCATTGTACGAGTTGAAAAGGACCAGAACCTATTGGATTTTCAGCATAGTCTTTTCCGTATGCATGTTTTGGTACAATTCCTGTTGCAACCAAAGAGTTTACAAACGTTGATTGCGGTTCTTTTAATGTGAATTTCACTGTATAATCATCCACTGCTTCTACTTTAGACATTCCATTAAGATCTACAACGGATCCATTGTTAATAGCTGTTTCAAATGTAAAAACAACATCGGCTGCAGTTAGTGGCTCACCATCTGAAAACTTCACATCTTCACGCATTTTCACCGTCCAAACCTTACCATCTTCACTAACTTTATAACTTGTTGCCAGATCATTCACGATCTTAAGTTTGTCATCTCTTTTTAAAAGCGTACTTTGGAACAGCGGTGAACCATATCGTCCCCATCCAGTCGTTGGATCAAAGCCAGCCTCTGGCTCAGAGTCAAATGCCAACACAAGCTCGTCCTTTTTCTCTCCATGTACTTCTTTACTTTCTCCATCTGAAGGATTGGATTTAAATAAATTACAGCCAACCAACATAAAAGAAGACATAAAAACAACTAAAACTAACACACTAAATAATTTCTTTTTCATTTAACTCACCTCATAATAAAAAATTCCTCTCCAAAAAACCCCTCACCTATATATAGGTTAAGGAATAAATTGACAGGTAAACGCGTTAACCGTTTTACAGGTATAAACCAACCCATGACCAACACAAAAAACTCTATTCTATTAATTAAGTTGCATATAACAAAGATGTCCATAATATCTATCTGACAGGTGTTGTTACAGGAGGTATTGCAAATTGTGCCTACTTAGAAGATAGGCCATTTCATAGGATGAAGATTGCGGAAGAGTTTGATCGGTGAATAAACTATAAAACAAGATAAAGTACACATAGAATAAGAAACCATGCTTATCTATCCTATTTTAATAGTTAAACTATTAGTAAGGCAACTTTAATATCTAATGAAAGGTGTTTTTTACAGCTTCATTCTCAAAATGATATCATATTCATAAAAAGTACAATAAAAGCCCACCAAAATAGGTGAGCTTTTGCATCAAAAAATTGATTTTATGCTTGCATTTCTTTTGTAGGTCCCATTACACCTGGCACTGTTAATCCCGCTTGGCGTAATAGTACTGTCATTTGACCAAGGTGATGTGTTTGATGGTCAATTACTGCACGTAATAGTTTACCGCGTGCAATCGGTCCCCCGAAACCATTAACTTCTTCAAGTAATGCTTCATCCGTTAATTTTGCTGCTTCTACTTTATAAGCCTCTATTACTTGCTCGTAAGCATCAACTATTTCAGTTACTTCTGTAGGTGCTTCTTGATCACGACCAGGTCCTGGTATCTGAAGTCCTGCAAAATGGCCAAATGCAGCTCCAGCACCGACTAAATGCCAAGCCAACCATCCAAGTGTACTATGCCCCTCTACAATACTTTGACCTAGCTTGTCATTCGTCAATGCTTTAAATACACTCAATGCGTTTGCTGAAGAGGCAGTCCAATCTTCAAGGAAATCTTCTACTTTACGATACATCTTCTTCACTCCTATTCTAAAATACGTTCTACGAGTTTATCATATCGAAATGAGCGTTAGATATGCAATTTTAAGGATTTAAGAATTGCCTTTTTTGTTTATATTCGTATCACTACGCTAAATAAGTTTTATTAGCTCACAAATATTTATGGGGGGGAATTTTTAAATCCATTTACAAAAAAGTATTTATTATCTAAAACAGAGTAATTTATCATCTAGATTCAATAGATTCATTTTTAATATATTCGCTTTTTTATAGACTTAGCACTCCAAATGCCCTATAATAATCGTTATAATTAATAAAATACGAACATTAAGGTGATTTTAATGAGTGAATATACGCAAATTTTTAAAGGGACTGCTTTTTCTAGCACGTCACCAAAAGAAGTACAAATTTTAAAAGATTATCTATTTTTCATTAATGCTGACGGCATGATTGAAAAAGTCGTTGCACCAGAACATATCGATTATCAAACTTTACTAGATACATATCAAGGTAAAGAAAACTTTCATCAATTAGCTGATGGTCAGTATTTCTTACCTGGTTTTATCGATTTACACGTTCATGCACCGCAATGGGCACAATCTGGCACTGCATTAGATATTCCTCTATATGACTGGTTGAACAAATATACCTTCCCAATCGAATCTAAGTTTTCGGATTTAAATTTTGCAAAGGAGGTTTATGAAGATTTAGTCAGTACCCTACTTGCTAATGGCACAACTACATCACTATACTTTGCAACTGTTCATAAAGAAGCGAGCTTATTACTAGCTGAAATTTGTTCTAAAAAAGGTCAACGAGGTCTAGTTGGTAAAGTTGTCATGGATGATCCAGAACAAAATCCAGATTTTTATCGTGATGCAGATACACAAACAGCTTTAGCAGACACAGAAGAATTTATCTTAGCTGTTAAAGAGTTAGCAAAATCAACAAAACAAGGTGTTTACCCTGTTGTGACACCACGCTTTATACCAAGCTGTACAGATGGTGCTTTAAAAGGTTTAGGAGAATTAGCTGCTAAGTACGATACTCATGTTCAATCTCACTGCAGCGAAAGTGATTGGGAACATGGTTATGTACAAGACCGATTCAAAAAGAATGATGCCTTTGCCTTACATGATTTCGGTCTATTAGGCGATAAATCCGTAATGGCACATAGTAATTTCTTAAATGATGAAGATGCAGAGTTATTTGCTGAGACAGGAACTGCCGTAGGTCATTGTCCAATCTCCAATGCTTATTTCGCTAACAGCGTCATTCCAATCGCTCATTTACATTCAAAAGGTGTAGATATCGGTTTAGGTTCTGATGTTTCTGGCGGTTTTTCACCAAGTCTATTCGATAACGCTAGACAAGCTGTCATGTCGTCTAGAATGTTAGAGGATGGCGTTGATACGTCGCTTCCAGCTGAAACGCGCGGTGTACCAAATTCACGTATCACGATTAATGAAGCATTCTATTTAGCAACTGCTGGTGGTGGTGAAAGTTTAAGCTTACCTATAGGCCGCCTAGAAGAAAACTATACTTGGGATGCACAAATCATCGATACGAAAATAGCATCTGCAAAACTACCGATTTTTGATGTGAATGAAGATTTAAACGATATCTTCCAAAAGATTATGTATCTTGTTCGACCAGAAAACATTAGTGAAGTCTGGGTTCAAGGAAACAAAGTTCACGAAAGAACAAAGTAATCTGAAATATAATTAGATTTTAAATAGAAATATTATTTGTGGAATGAAAGCATTAGACAAACTTAAAATTTTGAGGTGTGCATCTTAGTGGAAACGCAAAATAATAAGCTAGCTAAAGATAAAATCAATACCCCGCATTTAACCGTTTTACCCGATGAAAAAGTATCACTCGGGCAATCAGCCCTACTAGGTTTACAACATGTAATGGCTATGGACGTCTATGTAGTACCTTTCCTGATTGCCATGTTAATCGGTCTACAATCGGGGCAGTCAACAGCTTTGATTCAATCGACTTTTATAGCAGCAGGAATCGCAACGATTGTCCAAACTTATTTCTGTATGAAACTACCTATTGCCCAAGGCCCATCTTATGTTCCGCTTGGTGCAATTGTTGGTATTTATGCCGCAAGTGGCGGTGGTGATCTAGGTTGGAGTTCGGTGTTAGGAGCAAGTTTAATCGGGGCTATTTTAGTAATCATTTTAGGCTTTACTGGAGTCTTCAATAAGATTGTGAAAGCTTTCATTCCACCAATTGTCGGAGGTACAATTATCTTCGTCGTCGGCCTTTCATTAATGCCTGTTGGTTTAAGTGATAATATCTATAACGGGGCAGGAGCTACGATCAACCAAAACATCTATTTAGCTCTTATATCTGCTGTAGTACTAATTATTTGTGTTATGCTAGGTTCTTTCTTCCGTAAGAAAGGTCGCGTTTTCCGTATTACTTCTGTGATTATTGCATTAATCGCAGGTAGTGTTGCTGCTAAATTTATGGGTGTATTAGATTTATCCGCAGTTTCACAAGCAAAATGGTTTAGCATGCCTCAAATCCCTTTTGCAGATTTCGGTTTCACTTTTAATATTTCTGCAATTATTACAATGGTTATTATTTATATTGTTTTAATGGCTGAAACAACGGGTACTTGGTTTGCTGTAAGTAATGTAATCGATAAACCATTAACAGATAAACAAATTAATCGTGGAGTTATCGGAGAAGGAATTGGCTGTCTCATCGCTTCATTATTAGGTTCAACTCCTGTAACTGGATACTCAACGAATGCAGGTGTAATTTCTATCACAGGTATTGCAAGCCGTCGTGTCTTTGTGGCTGCCGGAGCTTGGTTTGTATTGTTCGGATTTTCAGGTAAATTAGCGGCATTAATTTCTGCCATTCCATCAGCCGTAATCGGTGGTGTATTCGTTATCGTTTGTGGCATTATTGCAATTAGCGGTTTACAAGTAATGAAAAATGAGCGAATTGGTGAAAAGGAAATGTACGTGATTGCTGTACCAATGATTTTAACATTAGCGTTAACACTACTTCCTGACGATTTCTTATATTCTTTGCCAACTACAGTACAATATTTATTTGGCTCACCTGTTGCAACAGCGGCAATAGTAGCGATAGTGTTAAATAAGTTATTACCTAGTATTAAATAAAGTAACTAGATTGAAGGTTGGTAGATTTCAGAAATACTCTCCCTTCTCTAATGCGATAAAAAGATATAATAAAACCTCTGCTAACATTTAATTGAGCAGAGGTTTTTATTTTATGTTTGTACTGGAGCAAGTCAATCGATAAAGAACATATACGAAAACGCTATATTTGCCCTTGAGCAATCGTTTTTTTTATCGAATTCCTATCACTACATTTTTTTAAAAATTCATGCTGTTCTATTGCTTCATAGAATACGTCAATATGATTCCAAGTTTTCACGCACATATAATGAGGTCTTATTCGATTTACTACTTCTTTCCCAATTTCTTTTTTATATTTACAAATCTATAAAAATAGATATAATGAAATACATGGAACCTTTATTGATTTATAAAGCTTTATCTAATGAAACTCGTAGTCAAATTATGTTGTGGTTAAAAAGTCCAGAGGAATTCTTTGATGAAAAACCTTATTTAGAACAAAACCTCAATTTCCAAATTGGTGTATGCGTAGGAGATATTCAAGCTAAAGCAGGACTTGCACAATCTGTTATTTCCAGTTATTTATTGACTATGCAAAAAGCTGGCTTGTTGGAATCTGAGCGAATTGGAAAGTGGACGTACTATCGTCGGAACGAAAAAACTATACAAGAATTTTCCGAGTACATCAAAAAGAAACTATAAAAGGAAGGGGGTCTTTTTTTACTTTAACATATCTACAAATACAGATATGTATATATGGATGGAGGATTACATTTAAAATGAAAAAAATTAACCCGTTGCTTATCATTATTCTAGCTTTAGGCGTATTCGGCATTATTACCACAGAAATGGGTATTATAGGTGTACTTCCACAGATTACTGAAAAATTTAATATCTCGACTTCACAAGCCGGATTGCTTGTAAGTATATTTTCTTTAGTCGTTGCCATTTCAGGTCCATTCCTGACATTACTTGCTTCTGGTATTAACCGTAAAGTCATTCTATTAACTTCCGTTTTTATTTTTGCAATTTCAAATATTGTTTATGCCTACACAACTATGTTCGATGTGATGTTAGTTTTCCGCATTATCCCTGCTATTTTTCACCCTGTATTTTTTTCAGTTGCCCTCGTGACAGCAGCTAAACTTGTCTCTCCGGAAAAAAGTAGCAAAGCAGTTACAAAAGTTTTCTCTGGAATAACGGTCGGATTTGCATTTGGTGTTCCTTTGACTTCTTATCTCGCAGAAAAGATTTCACTAGAAGCGGGTTTTCTATTTGGAGCCGTTGTTAGTATAATTGCTTTCATAGGAATACTGTCTTGGCTTCCCTCCATGCCTGTTAAGGACAAATTGTCTTATGGTAAGCAGCTTGGGATATTAAGCAAGCCCCAATTGTGGCTAAATATCGTAACAGTTATTTTTATATTTGCAGCTATGTTTTCTGTGTACAGCTATTTTGCCGAATATCTAAGCCAAGTGACTCATATGAACGGGTCATGGATTAGCATCATGCTGATGGCCTTTGGTACAATTATGATTTTCGGGAATTTTTTATTTGGAGGTTTTTTACACAAAAGTATTACAAAGACCGTTATCATGTTCCCTCTACTATTTGTAGTAATATACTTATTTACTTATTATCTCGGTTCTTTTTCCATTCCGATGGTTGTGATCGTATTCATTTGGGGGGCTGTGCATTCTGGAGGGCTTATTGTCAGTCAAGCATGGTTAACGACAGAGGCAAGAGAAGCTCCGGAATTCGGAAATAGCTTGTTTGTCTCATTTTCCAATCTTGGTATTGCCATTGGAACTACTATCAGTGGTTGGTTTATCTCTCACTTTGGAATACATAATTTAATCTGGGTTGGTATTGCATTTTCACTCCTTGCTTTCATACTAATCATAGTAAAAATACAAATTTACAAACTGAATACATCGGAAGTAAACATTCGTTAAACTAACAAGAATCGTTAGTTCAATAAAGGTGCTCAGCAAAAGCATATTTTATTCTTAATGAACAGAAAGCTCGTAGCATACTTGTCAGATTTGGAATGGAAACATCCTTATTTAGCGCAATTTTCTAATGTTATTATCAATACTCGTGTCGAATGATGTGAAATTTATGCTTGAGTAATAACAACTAGTGTGATAATCTGAAAAACAGATAAATTTTCTTAGAAATTAATTGAAATTATATGTATAACCTCAATAATACGGCTTGAGGGTCTCTACCAGGAACCGTAAACTCCTGATTACAGAAAATGTCTTTTCATTTTTTGTAGTCAGGAGTTTTTTTGTTTTCCAATATTAGGTGACGACCAATTCGCAGGTAAATATAATAACAATTTGAAATTGATGAGTATAGCTGAAAAGTAATTCGTTAGTACTTTTCACCGTCAATAGCTAAGTATTCTATTTTATCAATCTAGTAGGAAAAGGAGAATTTTATAATGAATTTTAAAGTTTTTATACTCGCAGCTTCTACTGTCGCAGTAGGACTCGTTGAATTAATTGTAGGTGGAATATTACCAATTATCGCAGATGATTTAAATGTGACCCTTGGTACCGCAGGACAGCTTATTAGCGTATTTGCACTTGTTTTCGCTATTTCTGGGCCTATACTTCTTACACTAACTGCAAGAATTGAAAGGAAACGTTTGTATCTTATTGCACTATTTATATTTTTCATTGGAAATTTGATGACTTATTTTAGTCCTAACTTCTCTTTAATAATGGTTTCAAGGGTTATAACTGCAATGAGCACTGCATTAATCATTGTACTATCGTTAACTATTACAGCGAAGATTGTTTCGCCTGCTCATAGAGCTAAAGCTATAGGCGTTATTTATATGGGGATTAGTTCTTCACTTGTTTTAGGAGTACCTCTTGGTATTTTGATTAGCAATGCTTTTGGTTGGCGAGTAATATTTCTTGGGATTGGTTTCTTATCAATCGGATCTATGATTCTCATTCACACATTTTTAGAACCGATACCTACAAAAGGAGATGTTAAGCCGCTATCTGTGCAACTAAAGGCACTTGGAAGTTTTAAAATTGCTAGTGCACATCTTGCAACAATGTTCACTTTAGCAGGACATTACACAATTTATGCTTATTTCACTCCTTTCTTAGAATCCACTTTAAATCTTAACCAATACTGGATCAGCATTTGTTATTTACTGTTTGGTATTTCAGCAGTATGTGGCGGGGCATTTGGGGGAGCACTTGGAGATTGGCTAGGGGCACCTAAAAGTATTTTACTAGTTATTGGCTCCTTCGCCTTAGTATTATTTTTGCTCCCTTACTCAACTATTTCGCTTTTCCTATTCATAGTGGTCATGATGATATGGGGTGCACTAAGTTGGAGTCTTGCTCCACCTCAACAAAATTACCTTATTCAAACTAATCCTAATACTTCTGATATACAGCAAAGCTTTAACAATTCGGCCTTACAAATAGGGATTTCTTTAGGATCTGCAATCGGTGGTATTGTACTAGAACAAACGGGTACCGTCACAAGTACAGCACCTGTTGGAGGAGCAATTGTAATTATAGCTTTACTATGTGCGATATTTTCACTAACGCGGCCTGCTTTAACAGTGAACGAAGCTAAGTGAATAAATGAAAAAAATTTTTCTCTTAAATATAAAAATACCCCTTTAGATAACTCTATCCAAAGGGGTATTTTTATAAAAGTTTAAATTCCATATAACCTCATCCTTCTTGATAATACATTGAATACATATCATTTAATGTTACTTTCCCAAAACTAAACTCTGTTATTTGATTTTCTTTAAGAAATCCCAAAATATTTCCCAATTCCCCCGAATCATATCCACGGACATCTAGTAAAGTAGCGCCATTTGGCAATGATCGTACTTTTGTTTCTGGAAACTCTTTTGAAATCTCTTCCTTTATCCTATCAGTCATTTCTGCTATTCGAACGGTTGTGATTTCTCTTTCTTCAAATCCTGGAGATATGGCATTAACAAGTATTAACTCTCCATTTTTCATAAAGAAAATACGATCCGCATATTTCTCTAAATTCTCTAATAAATGGGAAGCTACAATAACCGTTTTTCCTTCAGACTTCTTTTTAACTAGTATTTGCGAAATAAGTTCGACATGAGTAGGGTCCAATCCATTCATCACTTCGTCCATAAGCATGACTTGGGTATCTGATACAATTTGCATCGCAAAACAAAGTCTTTGGCGCATTCCCAAAGAATACGTCCCTGTATTCTTATTTATATATGATGCCATTCCCAATTCTTTTATCGTACTTTCAATCAACTTTGGATTACTATTCCACATTGAGGAATAAATTTTCAAGTGCTCTTTTCCAGATATATAATTATATAAATCACTTTGATCAGGCATCATGGATACTAGTTGATGGATTATTACTTCGTTCTTTTTATTCGTATATTCTAACTCAGTATTTAAAATGACCTTCCCTCTATTTGGATTGATATAATTCATGATGACATTCATAAGAGTTGATTTTCCCGTCCCATTAGGAGCTACTAAACCAATAATTTCTCCTGCATTGAACATCACTGAAACATCTTTTAAAATGTCTCTACCTGAAAACTGAACACCAATATTTTTTAATTCAATCATATCTTCTCTCCATCTCTATCAACTAAAGTAATTTAAACTTTTTTTGATTACTAATTAAGAAAGTAAAGAACAGAAAAATACACGTGCATAATCCCATTACGGTAAGCCCGCTTCCAAATGTAAGTACTTCGGATCCATAAAGATAGTTCCGATAGCCTGATATAACCTGTCCTACCTGAACATAACTCGTTGGATACCACTGAATATTCCTAACGGCACCAAGCCCTCTTTCAAAGTAGATAAATTCAGCAATAACAAACATACTACCTACTAATATATTTGCAAACTCATTTTTTAACGTAATACTTACAAGTAGGAGCAAAGAAATGATAAATAAAAACCAGAAAAAAATGAAGAGCATGTTTTGAACAAAATATTGCCACATCATTATATTTGAAAATAGTCCTTCATCAGATAAATAAATCGGAACTGGTAGTTCAAAATCACCAAATCCATTTCGACTACCAATTATCAATAAACCTACAGAAAGCGGGATAATTGTTAAGATGCTTCCCAGTAAGGAAACCCCTCCCTTAATAATTAACTTTCTCCAATCTGAAAGTGGCAAACCTTGTAACAATGTAGGATTCCGTCGATCCTTCAACACGATATCCGCTGTAAAGAGAATACAGCTAACTATGAGAATTAATGGCAGGTAAGAGTGTAGTAGACGTTGCAATGTTTGTAACGCTGTCCTTTCCTCGAAAACATTTAAAGATAAATTTGATTTCCCTTCTGTATATCCTTTGTATCGACTTGCAGAATATAAATACGCATAATGCCCGTCCATCACTGCGTAATTATTTCCATATGTGTAATACCCAGGATTGTAGTTGAGGACACCCATTTCATTTGGGTAAATCATCTCATCAGAATACTTGTACCACTTAGATGTAGCCTCAGCATACTCTTTCAGATTGTGCTTTTTTAGAGCGTCTAATCTTGCTTTATCATATTCATTCCATTCAGAATATATTGCAACACCAAAACTTGTTAAATAGTGTGTCCCTTTATCAATTTCAACGTTTTTTAGAAATTCTGCTCTCGGTAGATACCGTGCCTCAATTTCACTTACATCTACTTTTTCAATAGGGTTATATGTCGGGACTATTTTTAGTGCGTAATAGCACGCGAAGTAAAGTAGAATAACATAAATTGCGATGTTCTTCTTATTTTTAATAAACTGAAAAAATTCAAACTTAAAATATGCCCACATTATCTCACTCCCCTATATCTTTTTTAGTCTCCCAGTAGTCAAAAATAACTTCACAGAAACCATCATTATGGCAATACTCATTCCAATATAAATAAGGCCATGTGTACTATTTAAGACAACTGGTTTTGCAAGCTCAATAGTCTGACCATTCAATAAACTAGGGAAATTCATATAATTAAATGGATTAAATGGCACAAGACTTATCATGTTGGGAAATAGCATAGGGAAAATAAACAATAACAATTCTAAAAACAGCGTCAAATACATATTCTTCAATAGAACATTTAAAATTATTGATAACAGAATTGTAAAAATGGAAATACAGATCATATAAAGTATAGATATACCTATGTATTTGTAAATTGGATAAACTTCGAAAATACCATTAAAGATAGCAATAGGATATGAAGGGTTTCCTAATCCCTCAAAGTAAACCAATGGCAGGCTACACACAAATAACTCCAGAAGAAATACACCTACTATTAGCATTGATGAAATACATTTAGCTAATACATACTTATCAAACGTTATAGGATACCCCTTAAGTAAAGACGTATGTTGGAATTCTTCTATCATGGTTCCACACGAATAAATACTCATGAAAATAAACCAAAATGAACCTAACACACCAAACAGATACGCAAGAAATTGAAAGTACGATAATGAATCTATGGATAATGGCATTCCTATTTTCTTTATATATTGATAAAATACACTATCCAATTGGTTGTCTATTTTTGAAGGTAGATAATTCGCAACATCATCATATCCCTCCATATCAAATGCTTTAGCTTTTAAATTTGCAAGGTCTATCGCTGTATCCAAAAACACATTCGGTAGATTCATTTGTATTGTCATCTTTTGCTTAGCTACAAGTTGTTGCTGACGTACTAAGTTCTTATACAAGTCACTACCATTCCCACTATCAGTAGCATCTATATTTTGAAATTTACCCAATGCTGTAGAAAGTGATTGATATTCATCGGACTTCTCTTTTATTGAATTTCCTATATCCATATTTTTCACAAAAAAAATCAAACTAAAAACAAATACTGCCACGAAAAGACACGAGAAAATATTTTTTTTATTTGATTTCTCTATGACAAAAAAGGTCTTTAATATTTTCCACATAGGCAGCCCCCAAATAAACTATTTAAAAAACAAAGGTGAAGTTGAAAAGATCTCCTAAACTTCTCTAAGTTTATACTATTCTATCCTTCCTGTTAAAAACCTCCTAAATTTTTGAAATTAGTAATTTTAAATAATTTAATTTGTATTTCTATAAACTATTATTTATAGTGTTTGTGTGCACGCTAAAAATAGCAAAGAACGCACGTTAACTCAACAAACGTGCCCAATTGTTTAATAAAAAAAAGCCCTGCATATCAACACAGGACTTTTGATTAAAAGATTAATCAAAATGGATTCTTATCCAGCCGATTTAAGTTTGGCTTGTATAAAAAAGTTTGATCATTTCAGTAATCCTTATTCAACTAACTAGCGATGCACATCATTTCATTTTGCTTTTCAATGTTTAAACTCCAAACTGTTTAAAATGATGGTCAAGGTGCTTGTATATTCCTTTCCCCCATTGCTCAGAAGTGAGTTTCCCAAAAAAAGGATGCGGGTGAGTTGTGCACTTCTCTGGTCCGTTTTTTTGGAATGTGATAATTTTTTGTTTAAGCTTTTCTTTCTCTGCATCAAATTCTCTATCATCTGCAATCAAAATGGTTGGAATAGTAGACATATTACGGGGTAATGTTTTGTCATTGTAAACGATTTGTTTTGCAAACCTCCCTACTATTATTCCTAACCAACTCCTTGGTGGAAAAGAATTTCCCATCGCAATGTCTTGGAAAGATGAACAATGCGCTAGCATTTGGGCCACATCCATTTTTCCCCATTGTGGTTGTGAATTTGAACTCAATTTGTCAATACGCTTTAAAACTTCTGCTGTATGCATATGATTAAAAATATTTTTCATTAGTGCATATCCCCTTTAGTTTAAGTACATTTGTTCACAAACTTCCATATATCATTCAATTATTTCTATAAATTCAGTTTACACTTAACTACTTAATTAAGTTAGCCCTCTTACAACAAAATACCCCTTTAGATAAAAAATCCAAAGGGGTAAAACGGTATAACTTTGTTTTAAACAGTACATCTTTTTTACAAACGATACGACTTTATTACAAATCTAGATTTTATTCTTAAAATAGTTATTCCCTACTCAACCGTTACCGACTTAGCCAAGTTACGTGGTTTATCTACATCGCAACCACGGTATAGTGCCGCATAGTAGCTTATAAGCTGTAATGGCACTACTGACATAAGTGGTGTTAGTAATGGGTGTACTTGTGGCAGGACAATAGCGTCGCCCTCTTGTTCCATGCCTTCCATAGAAATGATACATGGGTTGGCACCACGTGCTGTGACTTCTTTTACGTTACCACGGATGTTCAGGCTTACCGATTTTTGTGTAACCAGTGCTATTACTGGAGTGCCTTCTTCAATAAGAGCTATTGTGCCATGTTTTAGTTCTCCTCCAGCAAAACCTTCTGCTTGGATATATGAGATTTCTTTTAATTTCAATGCGCCTTCTACACTAACGCAGTAGTCCATATTACGACCGATGAAAAATGCATTACGTGTTGTTGACAAATAGTCTTTAGATGCAAATTCAAAGACTTCTTTAGAATCAACGATTGACTGAATTGCATTCGCCACTATAGCTAACTCTTTTTTCAGATCCAATTTTACTGCTATCCCTTGAGATTTTGCTTCTACATATGCCGCAATTGCTAGTACTGCTACTTGAGCTACATATGCTTTAGTAGAGGCTACAGCAATTTCTGGGCCAGCGTGCAATAGCATTGTATAATCTGCTTCTCGTGACAATGTCGAACCAGGTACGTTTGTAAGTGTTAACGTTGGATAACCAAGCTCTTTAATTTTCACTAATACTTGGCGGCTATCTGCTGTTTCACCAGATTGTGTAATGAAAATGAATAACGGTTTTTCAGATAGTAGTGGCATATTGTAGCCAAATTCGCTTGAGATATGCACTTCAACTGGAATACGTGCGATTTTCTCGAAGTATTCTTTACCTACTAAACCAGCGTGATAACTTGTGCCTGCTGCAATAATATAAAGGCGGTCTGCTTCATGCAATGCTTCTGCAATTGCAGGATCGATAGCAAGTTCACCTTGTTCATTTTCATAAGCTTGAATGATTTTACGGACAACACTTGGTTGTTCATCGATTTCTTTCAACATGTAGTGAGGATATGTGCCCTTTTCAATGTCACTCATATCTAACTCAGCTGTATATGGGGCACGTTCTATTACTGTGCCATCTAGATTTTTAATCGTCATAGCTTCTTTTCGTACGATTACGATTTCTTTGTCATGCAGTTCTACAAATTGATCTGTTACTTGTAGCATTGCCATAGCATCAGATGCAACGACGTTAAAACCTTCACCCATTCCTACAAGTAATGGACTTTTGTTTTTAGCGACGAAGATTGTTTCTTCTTCCGCTGCATCAAGTAAAGCAATAGCATATGAACCGTGTAGTAAAGCTAAAGTGTGACGGAATGCTTCTTCTGTAGTCATCCCATCAATCACAAACTTTTCAACTAACTGCACAATAACCTCTGTATCTGTATCAGATTTCATATCCACGCCTTGTAAAAATTCTTCTTGTAATAAATGATAATTTTCAATAACACCGTTATGCACAAGTGTAAACCTACCTGATGCACTTTGATGTGGATGCGCATTTAGTTGGTTTGGCACGCCATGAGTTGCCCAGCGCGTATGACCAATTCCTGTGTTAGCTAAAACATCTTCTTCTACTACTGCGCGTAAGTCAGCGATACGTCCCTTTTCTTTAAAGACTGTAATCCCAGCTTCATTACGAAGTGCTATACCTGAAGAGTCGTATCCACGGTATTCTAATTTCTCAAGGCCTTTTAAAAGGATTTCTTTCGCATCCAAAAAGCCGATATATCCAACAATTCCACACATATTAAATTCCTCCGAAGTTTGCAAAATTAGCCGCAAGAAAGAATACCTCGTCTTCCTAAGAAGTCGGGGAAACGTTCTTATGCTGCTGTGTCTTTGCCATTTTGCTTCTTTGTCCGTTCGATTACTCAAACGTTTTATAAACAAAATTTCGATCGGGCAATGGCGATCGGGAGGCATCCGCCGAAACTTTCGATACTCCTCCACCTCGTCTGCTGAAGATCTATGTCGTCCAATTTCTTCAGCGCTGGCGCTATAATTGTTTTCCTTTGTTTTATGCGCTACTTTTGATTCCTCCTTCTGCGCAGCTACTATTTTAGTATAAAGATTATCTCTTTATACAGCAGCAACTTCATCATACTTAAATCACTATTCATAGTCAATCAGAAACATGCTTTGAAAAGGTTTACAAGGGAAAATAATATTTCCCACTATATTATACGTTCAAATTGCATTTTTTGTTCCCCATTTTTATTAAAATCAACCGTTAAAGTATATACATTAACGGTTGATTTATTATTATTTATTCAATAATTTTAGTAATTCTCTATTGAATGCTGGAATGTCATCAGGTGTTCGACTTGTTACCAATTGATTTTGGCATACGAATACTTCCTCATCTTTATAAATAGCTCCCGCATTTTCCATATCTACACGAATAGATTTATAGCCAGTTGCTCCACGGCCATCTAAAGTCTTCGAAGATATCAATAATTGTGGACCATGACAAATTGCAAATACAGGTTTTCTTGCGTCCATAAACGCTTTTGTAAAATTGACGAATCGATCATCAGCTCTTAGCAAATCCGGTGAAAATCCACCTGGAATAAATAATGCATCAAAATCTTCTGATTTCACATCATCAATGGCGTAATCAATTTTCACCTTTTCACCATGCTTACCTTCTACTTGATTACCTGCTTCATTTTCAATTGTAAATACTTCATGTCCAGCGTCTCTCATAGCTTTTGCAGGATCCGTAAATTCCACATCTTCAAACATATTCGTTATGACTGTTGCTACTTTTGCCATTTCCAATCACTCCTAAGTTGTTTGTTGAATAAGGGTACATTATCAACCCTACACTAAAACTATTCCACATTTGGAGTAAATTAAACATTAACATTTAATTTCAACGTAATCTGATGATTGGACTACGAATTTAACATTATACATAACTCCATTCATAAACTTCGAGTTATGAGGTTAAGAAGTTAGTTAATTGCGTATGATTTAAAATACAAAAAGGGCAAGCATTTTGAAATATGCTTGCCCTAATCTTCTATTATTCAGTTAATCCCATTTCTTCTTTTACAACAGCCGCAATTCGTTCTGCATAAGCTGCACAGTTTTCAGTTGTTGATGCTTCAACCATTACTCGAACTAATGGTTCAGTTCCTGATGGTCTTACAAGGATACGACCATTACCATTCATTTCTTGCTCTACTTCAGCAATTACTGCTGCCACTTTTTCATTTTCTGTAACAGCGTATTTATCTGTTACTCGAATATTAATTAACTTTTGAGGGAAAATCGTCATCTCTGCTGCTAGCTCAGATAATGTTTTACCTGTTGATTTCATTGCATTAACAAGTTGTAACCCTGTTAATAAGCCATCACCTGTTGTGTTGTAATCCAGGAAAACTATATGCCCTGATTGCTCTCCGCCCAAGTTATAATCCCCTTCGCGCATAGCTTCTACAACATAACGGTCACCTACTGCAGTTTGGATACTTTGCATACCATGCTCTTCTAAACCTTTATAGAAGCCCATGTTACTCATAACCGTAGAGACAACTGTATCTTTGTTTAAACGTCCTTTTCCCTGGAAGTGTTTAGCACAAATATACATGATTTGATCTCCGTCAATGATATTACCCTTTTCATCGACAGCGATTAGTCGGTCACCATCACCATCAAATGCAAGTCCAACATCTGCGCCTTTTTCAACAACCATTTTAGCTAGTTCTTCAGGATGTGTAGAACCTACACCTTCGTTTATGTTTAAGCCGTTTGGTGAAGCGCCCATTGTTGATAGATCTGCTTCTAAGTCTGCAAATAAGTGAGCTGCAAGTGAAGATGTTGCACCATGTGCACAATCTAATGCAATATGAATACCTGTAAACTCTTCTTCCACTGTCTGTTTCAAGTATTGAATGTACTTTTGACCGCCTTCTAAATAGTCACTTAATGATCCTAAGTCACCACCTGTTGGGCGCGGTAGATCATCTTGTTCTTGGTCTAATAAGGCTTCAATTTCAGTTTCTTGTTCGTCAGTAAGCTTAAAACCATCTGGACCGAAGAATTTAATACCATTATCTGCGACTGGGTTATGAGATGCTGATATCATAACTCCTGCTTGACCACTCATAACACGTGTTAAATAAGCCACTCCAGGTGTGCTAATGACACCAAGGCGCATTACCTCTGCTCCTACTGACAGCAAGCCGGCTACAAGTGCTCCTTCAAGCATTTGTCCAGATATACGTGTATCACGACCAATTAATACTTTTGGACGTCCTGTGGCTTCTTTCGTTAAAACGTATCCGCCGAAGCGACCGAGTTTAAATGCTAACTCAGGCGTCAGCTCACTATTGGCGACTCCGCGGACGCCGTCTGTACCGAAATATTTACCCATTTTGTTCTCTCCTTCAAAACTATCTACGATCCTTCAATCAAATTCGTTTAAGATATTCGTTCTATTCGAAGATTGGCGATGTTATTAGAAAGTGACCAGGTCAAATTTCTTGGTCCGTCAACTTGAATAGGTAGCTTATGATTGCCATTGTGCTTATCTGCTGCTTCAATATATAAATCGAAATCATTGATATCTAGATTTGCTAACTCTTTTTCATCACCCTGAACAGTTAATGTAACTAAACCGTTCTTAGGTGTAATAAAATTACTACTATAATCCTCATCTAGGTTTCGAACGTCAACAGCTACATTCTTAAATTCTTTTGAACCTATAGTTGATGAAGTCTCTTCCTGATCAGTCTCTTTTTCTTCATCTTTAATTACGTCTTCTTCATTAGTATTCGATTCATTTTTCTCAACTACAGCTTGGACTTTAATGCTGTCTTCAGACAACCGTGAAATGCCTTCTGGCTTATCAATACCTATTTTAAAGATACCAGAGTTTTTGATTTTAGATACATCCACATCAACATTAAGTTGTTCCATTTTATCAAGAGCAGCTTTTGATCCGAATAAAGTCATCTTGCTCGTTATAGGCGTCAATGACTTTATCGTGATATCTTTACCTGGTGTCCCTTTTTGATTTAAGACGACAGGTACTTCCTTAGTATACTCCCCAATGTCAACATTCACTTTAATCTTTGCTGGCTTCACTTGGACATCTAATTTATTCATATCACGGTCTAGTATTTTGACATTCGCTTCTTGTTCAAACGAACTCTTTAGTCCTTGCTCACCAGTAACTGTCGCTTTTACATAGCTTATGCTATCTACTGCACTTTTAGCGCCAGTAACTGTTACCGTATTAGGATTCGCTGTCATACTTTTCACGAAATAGTCTTCTGCCAGCAGTCTTTCATTAATTTCCGGATCGATTTTAAATGTTCTTGTTACCCTTTCTTCAATTGAAATATCAATTGTAGATGGGTCCATTTGTACTGATAATTTATCAGAAAAATTTTCATGTTGAATAGTTACTTTATGTTCCCCAATTGTTTGCTTACGTAAATCCACGAATACAGTATAATCACTCACTGCTTTCGTTTGTAGGACGATAGCCATCGGACCCTTGATCGTAACATCTACGGTTTTTGGAACTCCTGTAACGATTAAACTCTCATCATCATAGTAAACCTGTACGGGTACATTATGAAGCACGTCTGCTTGTGTCCCTGATGAGAAACCATTGGAATTATCTTTTTCTTTTGGCTGAACCGTAAAGAATAGGAGCATGGCTAATGTCAGGGCTGTAATTCTTAAAAACCATGGGCTTTCAATCCATTTATCCATCATTTTTTATTCCCCCTCCAGCTCCACTTAGAGGTATTTGTTGCTTCTTGCTCGGGGCCAAACCACGCTTTACGTAAACGTGCTTCAAATTCTTCAATTGAAAGGTCACGGTGTAAATCTCCATTCACCGTTAAACTAATTGCTCCCGTTTCTTCTGATACAATAATTGTTATGGCATCAGTCACTTCACTGATACCAATAGCGGCTCTATGACGTGTACCTAATTCTTTCGAGATAAATGGACTTTCTGATAATGGTAAATAACAAGCTGCAGCCGCAATCCTGTTCTTTTGAACGATTACCGCTCCATCATGTAATGGTGTATTAGGTATGAAGATATTAATCAGTAATTCAGACGAGATTTCAGAGAACATCGGAATCCCTGTTTCTATATAATCATTCAACCCTGTTTCGCGTTCGATTGAAACAAGCGCTCCAATACGTCGCTTCGCCATATAACTAACGGATTTTGACATCGCGCTTACTAAGCGTGTACGCTCTTCATCTTCTTGTAAATTACTACGTGCAAATAGCTTACCACGGCCAAGCTGTTCAAGTGCTCGACGTAACTCTGGTTGGAATATGATAATAATAGCGAGGAAACCAAAATTGATAACCTGTTCCATCATCCATCCCAGTGTATTAAGGCCAGCATATACAGTAATTATACGAATAATAATGATGACGAATATTCCCTTTAATAATTGGACAGCTTTTGTTCCTCTTATTAAAGTTAAAATTTTATAAATAACAAACCATACTAAAAGAATGTCCAGAATGTTCATCAACATTCTAATCCATACATTGTCGGTAAATTGTGAAATTTCATTAATAAAAGACATGTGGATCCCCCACTTTTCTAGCGAGTGCATATGTGTTCAGTATAGCACAACTCTTACTTTACTTGCTGAGATGAAACAGAAAAGTCTACCTCAAACAGTAGACTTTTTCATTTGTTCTATTCGTTTTTGCCTAAAAATGAAAGTATTTCTTTTCCACCATTTTTAATTTTATACCAAAGCCATTCAAATGCTTGATTAATCTCATCTATTTGACCTGTGACATTTGCTGTTGAAGCCATATATTGACCATTAATTACAGTGATATTACCATCTACCGAACCTTCTACAAGGATATCTCCATTCTTGACTACGATATCACCTGTCACAGTCTTCCCTTCAGGTACGATGACTGTTTGCCCCTCTACAACTAAGTTTGGCTGTTTGGTCACAGAAAATTCCTTATTATCATTAAAGCCTGTAAGAAGTGAGGCGCTCATTAAAATACAAAACATTGCTGCTGCAACGAATATAGGATGACGACGTAGCCATCTTTGGACACCGGCTCCTGATCTTCCTTTAGGTAGACGAATCATAACGTTTTGCTTGAAATCCAGAGGTACTGAAACGACGGCAGCACTTTTGACAAAGGCAATTGTGCTATTTAGCTCCTGCATATGTTGTCGACAGTTATCACAGCTTTGCAAATGTGCTTTTAGCTCGATTTCATGTTCACGACTAATATCACCATCTAAATATTCATGCATGTATTCACCAATATGTTTTGGACACGCATTCATAGTGAAATCCCTCCTACAGATTGCCTAATTGCTTTCTCAGAGCTTCACGCCCTCTGTGAATTCGAGTTTTGACTGTCCCAAGTGGCATATCCAAAATCTCGCTAATCTCCTGCAATGGCAATTCCTCTATATACTTTAAGACAATGACTGTTCGATATTTGTCTGGCAACTGGCTAATTTCATATTGAATTCGCTCCTGCAGCTCCATTCTTTCTACTTCTTCCTCAGGTAGCCTATCTGAGGAGGAAATTTGAGAATACATATCTAGACCGTCCGTTCCAGCAACTTGCGCATCTAAGTAATAGTCCGGTTTCTTCTTCCTTATACGGTCTATACATAAATTCGTCGCTATACGGTACAGCCAAGTCGAAAATTTTCGATTCAAATCAAAAGTGTGAAGATTAATATACGCACGAACAAATGCCTCCTGCGCTATATCTTCCGCTTCATGTCGATTGCCAAGCATGCGATAACAAACTTGGTACAGCTTTTGCTGGTAGAGGCTCACAATATCAGAATACGCACTTTGATCGCCTTTCAGCACTTGTTTTATTCTCTTGTTGATTAATGCGTCCATCGTGATTTCCCTCCGCCCATGCGGCTGCTATTCTATATACGAGTCGCTTATAGTGTAAGTTTCATTTTTTCGAAAGTTTTTTTATAACTACAAAAAACCTTCCTTCCATAATTATAACAAATATGTAAGTAAAAATGATCCAAATTCATAATAAACTCTTCTATTCAAGACTTAATTACTTATCAATAAGTTCCCATTTTTCAAAAACCCTACACTTTTCGGCAATTATAAAAGGACGGGTATTCCCGTCCCTTTACATTACATTAATTTTTCGCCTAATAACGATCCCATTAAAGCAACTGCTACATCTGCTGTTTTGTTTCTCTCATCTAGGATTGGATTTACTTCTACAAATTCAGCGGAGGTAATCATTTCTGATTCATATAACATCTCCATCGCTAAATGGCTCTCACGATATGTAATACCGCCTAGAACAGGTGTCCCAACACCCGGCGTATAAAGCGGATCGATTCCATCTAGATCCAATGACAAATGCAATCCATCAACACATTTTCCTCTTAAGTAAATAATTGCATCTTGAATAACTTTAGTCATCCCCACTCTGTCAATTTCATGCATCGTGTACACTTTGATACCTTTTTCTTTTATTAATTCACGTTCACCTGGATCCACCGAGCGAGCACCAATAATAACTATATTTTCAGGTTTCACTTTTGGAGCATAGTCACGAATGTTTACAAGTTTTTCATGGCCGAGCCCAATACTTACAGCTAGTGGCATACCATGAATATTACCCGATGGTGAAGTATCACCTGTATTCAAATCGGCATGCGCGTCATACCAAATAACTCCTAGGTTCTCATAATGATCTGATAGTCCTGCAAGTGTACCTATTGCAATACTATGGTCCCCACCTAGTACAAGTGGAAAGTGATTTTGTGAAACGACATCATGTACTTTATTCGCAAGATTTGTACTGGCTTCAGTTACAGCTGATAAATTTCGTAAATTTGTATCGGCTGATACTTCACGCTCAGATACCCCAATCTGAATATCCCCCTCATCTATCACTTCATAACCCATTGCTTCTAATCTTTCTACAGCGCCCGCATATCGGATTGCACTTGGCCCCATATCAACCCCACGACGTGTTTGACCAAGATCCATTGGTACACCTATTAATGAAATATTTAATTTATGCATTATTTTATTCCCCCTTTGTGAATTACCTATATTGTAAATGCTACAATCATGTTGGCTCAACCCCACAAAATTCTGAATATTTATACAAAAAATCAAACACTTAAATATAGAACCACTTTGTAACTAAAGTAGATAATGCACTATCCTTTAAATTGAATTTATCAGTAGTTGTACAAAGTTACGCACTCTACTAAAAATGCTCCTTAGAGAGTATAGGGGGTATCCCTTATTTTTTATACTATTAACTACAAAAAACCTCTTTCTACAAAGTGTAGAAAGAGGTTGAAATTTTATATGAAAGTGAGCCATGTAGGATTCGAACCTACGACCCTCTGATTAAAAGTCAGATGCTCTACCAACTGAGCTAATGGCTCATAAAATTAAAAATGGCTGGGGTACCTGGATTCGAACCAGGGCATGACGGAATCAAAATCCGTTGCCTTACCGCTTGGCTATACCCCAACAATGAATAATGAATGTTTTATATAAAAAATGGTGGAGGGGGACGGATTCGAACCGCCGAACCCGAAGGAGCGGATTTACAGTCCGCCGCGTTTAGCCTCTTCGCTACCCCTCCGACAAAAAAATATGGTGGAGGATGACGGGATCGAACCGCCGACCCCCTGCTTGTAAGGCAGGTGCTCTCCCAGCTGAGCTAATCCTCCATGGATATCTAAAATAATTTTTAAAAATGGTGACCCCTACGGGATTCGAACCCGTGTTACCGCCGTGAAAGGGCGGTGTCTTAACCGCTTGACCAAGGGGCCATTAATGCTGTACTGCTTAAAACAGGACAAGAATTATATTAACATCCTTTAAATAAAAAAGCAATACTTTATTTAAAAAATATTAAAAATTTCATCTTACTAAACAAAATTCAATATATTTCTACTTCTTGATAAATAATAGAAAGCTTCCAACCGGGCTCGAACCGGTGACCTCTTCCTTACCATGGAAGCACTCTACCTGCTGAGCTATGGAAGCATAGACAAAAAAATGGCTCCGAAGGTAGGACTCGAACCTACGACCGATCGGTTAACAGCCGATTGCTCTACCACTGAGCTACTTCGGAACAATAATATTATCGCTTCTTTAGATGTTACTTTTGTGGAACACAAATATTATTATAACAGCATATTAAAACATTTCAAGCTATTTAAGGAAAAAAGTTTTAATTTTTTTGCACTTAAATATACCTATATTTTATTACAGTAACTCTAACTATCATAAAAGCCCTATTTAAGCGTTTTAAAGCGTTTTAATCAGAATCTAATGTAAGACTACCAACATATATCAATTATGCTCCTAAAGGCTATTACAATGAAAATCTCATAACCATTGATGGACTATTTTCAATTAGAATTCTTATGCCTTTATACACAAATTCCACTTTCCTTTAAAATTCCAGTGCAACTATTTTTCCAACATTAACTGCTAGAACTATTGAATAAGTTATATTTTTTTAATATACATCTATAATTGAGATAGTATACTTTTTGCATAACCTTTTCTAAGATACAGATATCAGTTGATCAAGAGCCAAATAAAATTATTTTGGAGTTATTTAAGTATGGCTTTACACCCAATATATTATGCAAAACAAAGAAGCTTACTATTCCCCCATTATAAATTGCAATAATTGGATGCAAATCTATTTCCGTTTTACACAACTCAAATGAGACTAATGACGATTAAGGAAATTTCATCGGTTCTTCAGTGAATTAATACTTGCCAAATAACTCCCCATATCGATTGTTATAACCTTTAAATACAATAGTCATAATATAACCCTTGATTTCCACATTTATTATAACTATTTTCTATATAAAAAAGCACAACTGATTAAATCAGCTGTGCTTTAATGTGCCTAGCAACGTCCTACTCTCACAGGGGGAAACCCCCAACTACCATCGGCGCTAAAGAGCTTAACTTCCGTGTTCGGCATGGGAACGGGTGTGACCTCTTTGCCATCATCACTAGACTATTTAGAGAACTTGTTCTCTCAAAACTGGATAAATTACATTGAAGTTAGTTAAGTAAAATTTGGTTAAGTCCTCGATCTATTAGTATTCGTCAGCTCCGTATGTCGCCACACTTCCACCTCGAACCTATCTACCTCATCGTCTTTGAGGGATCTTACTTACTTGCGTAATGGGAAATCTCATCTTGAGGGGGGCTTCATGCTTAGATGCTTTCAGCACTTATCCCGTCCACACATAGCTACCCAGCGATGCCCTTGGCAGAACAACTGGTACACCAGCGGTGTGTCCATCCCGGTCCTCTCGTACTAAGGACAGCTCCTCTCAAATTTCCTACGCCCACGACGGATAGGGACCGAACTGTCTCACGACGTTCTGAACCCAGCTCGCGTACCGCTTTAATGGGCGAACAGCCCAACCCTTGGGACCGACTACAGCCCCAGGATGCGATGAGCCGACATCGAGGTGCCAAACCTCCCCGTCGATGTGGACTCTTGGGGGAGATAAGCCTGTTATCCCCGGGGTAGCTTTTATCCGTTGAGCGATGGCCCTTCCATGCGGAACCACCGGATCACTAAGCCCGTCTTTCGACCCTGCTCGACTTGTAGGTCTCGCAGTCAAGCTCCCTTATGCCTTTACACTCTACGAATGATTTCCAACCATTCTGAGGGAACCTTTGGGCGCCTCCGTTACTCTTTAGGAGGCGACCGCCCCAGTCAAACTGCCCGCCTGACACTGTCTCCTACCCCGCTAAGGGGCATGGGTTAGAAGTTCAATACATCTAGGGTAGTATCCCACCAACGCCTCCTCCGAAGCTGGCGCTCCGGAATCTCTGGCTCCTACCTATCCTGTACAAGATGTATCAAAATTCAATATCAGGCTACAGTAAAGCTCCACGGGGTCTTTCCGTCCTGTCGCGGGTAACCTGCATCTTCACAGGTACTATAATTTCACCGAGTCTCTCGTTGAGACAGTGCCCAGATCGTTACGCCTTTCGTGCGGGTCGGAACTTACCCGACAAGGAATTTCGCTACCTTAGGACCGTTATAGTTACGGCCGCCGTTTACTGGGGCTTCAATTCGCACCTTCGCTTGCGCTAAGCACTCCTCTTAACCTTCCAGCACCGGGCAGGCGTCAGCCCCTATACGTCACCTTACGGTTTTGCAGAGACCTGTGTTTTTGCTAAACAGTCGCCTGGGCCTATTCACTGCGGCTCTCTCGGGCTTTCACCCTACTAGAGCACCCCTTCTCCCGAAGTTACGGGGTCATTTTGCCGAGTTCCTTAACGAGAGTTCTCTCGCACACCTTAGGATTCTCTCCTCGACTACCTGTGTCGGTTTGCGGTACGGGCACCTTTTACCTCGCTAGAGGCTTTTCTTGGCAGTGTGAAATCAGGAACTCCGGACATACGTCCTCGTCATCACAGCTCAACGTTATAGAAATGGGATTTGCCTCATTTCACGCCTCACTGCTTGAACATGCATAACCAACAGCATGCTTACCCTATCCTACTGCGTCCCCCCATTGCTCAAATGGTAAATAGGTGGTACAGGAATATCAACCTGTTGTCCATCGCCTACGCCTATCGGCCTCGGCTTAGGTCCCGACTAACCCTGAGCGGACGAGCCTTCCTCAGGAAACCTTAGTCATTCGGTGGACGGGATTCTCACCCGTCTTTCGCTACTCATACCGGCATTCTCACTTCTAAGCGCTCCACCAGTCCTTCCGGTCTGACTTCACAGCACTTAGAACGCTCTCCTACCACGGACATCTAAGATGTCCATCCACAGCTTCGGTGAATTGTTTAGCCCCGATACATTTTCGGCGCAGCGTCACTCGACCAGTGAGCTATTACGCACTCTTTAAATGATGGCTGCTTCTGAGCCAACATCCTGGTTGTCTAAGCAACGTCACATCCTTTTCCACTTAACAATTACTTTGGGACCTTAGCTGGTGGTCTGGGCTGTTTCCCTTTTGACTACGGATCTTATCACTCGCAGTCTGACTCCCGTGCATAAATCACTGGCATTCGGAGTTTGTCTGAATTCGGTAATCCGGGATGGACCCCTAGTTCAAACAGTGCTCTACCTCCAGGATTCTCTATCACGAGGCTAGCCCTAAAGCTATTTCGGAGAGAACCAGCTATCTCCAGGTTCGATTGGAATTTCTCCGCTACCCACACCTCATCCCCGCACTTTTCAACGTACGTGGGTTCGGGCCTCCAGTAAGTGTTACCTTACCTTCACCCTGGACATGGGTAGATCACCTGGTTTCGGGTCTACAACCACATACTCATTCGCCCTATTCAGACTCGCTTTCGCTACGGCTCCGTCTTCTAAAACTTAACCTCGCATGTAATCGTAACTCGCCGGTTCATTCTACAAAAGGCACGCTATCACCCATTAACGGGCTCTAACTACTTGTAGGCACATGGTTTCAGGATCTATTTCACTCCCCTTCCGGGGTGCTTTTCACCTTTCCCTCACGGTACTGGTTCACTATCGGTCACTAGGTAGTATTTAGCCTTGGGAGATGGTCCTCCCAGATTCCGACGGAATTTCACGTGTTCCGCCGTACTCAGGATACACTCAAGAGAGAATGAACTTTCAACTACAGGGCTGTTACCTGCTCTGGCGGGCCTTTCCAGACCGCTTCGTTTAACTCATTCCTTTGTAACTCCATATAGAGTGTCCTACAACCCCAAGAGGCAAGCCTCTTGGTTTGGGCTATTCCCGTTTCGCTCGCCGCTACTCAGGGAATCGATTTTTCTTTCTCTTCCTCCAGGTACTTAGATGTTTCAGTTCCCTGGGTCTGCCATCAAGACGCTATGTATTCACGTCAAGATACTGCTCCATTACGAACAGTGGGTTCCCCCATTCGGAAATCTCCGGATCAAAGCTCACTTACAGCTCCCCGAAGCATATCGGTGTTAGTGCCGTCCTTCTTCGGCTCCTAGTGCCAAGGCATCCGCCATGCGCCCTTAATAACTTAACCTAAAAGTTAGTTATTAAGCCTAAAAAACTTAATAATAAAAAATGTGTTACTTAATTTGCTTCAATGTCGTTTTATCCAGTTTTCAAAGAACAATATTGGTGGAGCCTAGCGGGATCGAACCGCTGACCTCCTGCGTGCAAGGCAGGCGCTCTCCCAGCTGAGCTAAGGCCCCAAAAAAGAAAAATGGTGGGCCTAAATGGACTCGAACCATCGACCTCACGCTTATCAGGCGTGCGCTCTAACCAGCTGAGCTATAGGCCCCTTTTTCGGAAAAATATAAGGTTTTTATAAACCTTCAAAACTGAACGCAAGACGTTAATCGACAGATCCAAGATCTGTTTCCGTAATTATCCTTAGAAAGGAGGTGATCCAGCCGCACCTTCCGATACGGCTACCTTGTTACGACTTCACCCCAATCATCTATCCCACCTTCGGCGGCTGGCCCCATAAAGGTTACCTCACCGACTTCGGGTGTTACAAACTCTCGTGGTGTGACGGGCGGTGTGTACAAGGCCCGGGAACGTATTCACCGTGGCATGCTGATCCACGATTACTAGCGATTCCGGCTTCATGTAGGCGAGTTGCAGCCTACAATCCGAACTGAGAACGATTTTATGAGATTAGCATACCCTCGCGAGTTAGCGACTCTTTGTATCGTCCATTGTAGCACGTGTGTAGCCCAGGTCATAAGGGGCATGATGATTTGACGTCATCCCCACCTTCCTCCGGTTTGTCACCGGCAGTCACCTTAGAGTGCCCAACTAAATGATGGCAACTAAGATCAAGGGTTGCGCTCGTTGCGGGACTTAACCCAACATCTCACGACACGAGCTGACGACAACCATGCACCACCTGTCACCAATGTCCCCGAAGGGAAAACTCTATCTCTAGAGCGGTCATTGGGATGTCAAGACCTGGTAAGGTTCTTCGCGTTGCTTCGAATTAAACCACATGCTCCACCGCTTGTGCGGGCCCCCGTCAATTCCTTTGAGTTTCAACCTTGCGGCCGTACTCCCCAGGCGGAGTGCTTAATGCGTTAGCTGCAGCACTAAGGGGCGGAAACCCCCTAACACTTAGCACTCATCGTTTACGGCGTGGACTACCAGGGTATCTAATCCTGTTTGCTCCCCACGCTTTCGCGCCTCAGTGTCAGTTACAGACCAGAAAGTCGCCTTCGCCACTGGTGTTCCTCCAAATCTCTACGCATTTCACCGCTACACTTGGAATTCCACTTTCCTCTTCTGCACTCAAGTCTCCCAGTTTCCAATGACCCTCCACGGTTGAGCCGTGGGCTTTCACATCAGACTTAAGAAACCACCTGCGCGCGCTTTACGCCCAATAAATCCGGACAACGCTTGCCACCTACGTATTACCGCGGCTGCTGGCACGTAGTTAGCCGTGGCTTTCTAATAAGGTACCGTCAAGGTACGTTCAGTTACTAACGTACTTGTTCTTCCCTTACAACAGAGTTTTACGATCCGAAAACCTTCATCACTCACGCGGCGTTGCTCCATCAGACTTTCGTCCATTGTGGAAGATTCCCTACTGCTGCCTCCCGTAGGAGTTTGGGCCGTGTCTCAGTCCCAATGTGGCCGATCACCCTCTCAGGTCGGCTATGCATCGTTGCCTTGGTAGGCCATTACCCCACCAACTAGCTAATGCACCGCGGGCCCATCTAGTAGTGACAGCCGAAACCGCCTTTCAGCATTTTGCCATGTGACAAAATGGATTATTCGGTATTAGCCCCGGTTTCCCGGAGTTATCCCAATCTACTAGGTAGGTTGCCCACGTGTTACTCACCCGTCCGCCGCTAAATCAGAAGAAGCAAGCTTCTTCATCATTCGCTCGACTTGCATGTATTAGGCACGCCGCCAGCGTTCGTCCTGAGCCAGGATCAAACTCTCCATAAAAGTAGTTTGAAAGCTCATTAGCTTTGCTAGCGTATCATCCAAAGATGATATCTATTTTTGTTTTGATCCACCAACAGAGTTGATGTTCAAAAACATTTATTGATTAACGTCTTGCATGTTCAGTTTTCAAGGTTCATAAGATATATATGGTGGAGCCTAGCGGGATCGAACCGCTGACCTCCTGCGTGCAAGGCAGGCGCTCTCCCAGCTGAGCTAAGGCCCCGTGTGGGTATAAGTAATAATGGTCGGGAAGACAGGATTCGAACCTGCGACCCCTTGGTCCCAAACCAAGTGCTCTACCAAGCTGAGCTACTTCCCGTTAATGGCGCGCCCGGCAGAAGTCGAATCCACAACCTTCTGATCCGTAGTCAGACGCTCTATCCAATTGAGCTACGGGCGCATATATTATCACTTGTATTAAATTAAAAGAAATGGTGCCGAGGACCGGAATCGAACCGGTACGGTAGTCACCTACCGCAGGATTTTAAGTCCTGTGCGTCTGCCAGTTCCGCCACCCCGGCATATTTTGGAGCGGAAGACGAGGTTCGAACTCGCGACCCCCACCTTGGCAAGGTGGTGTTCTACCACTGAACTACTTCCGCAATATGCTGATAAACTTAAAAATTATGGTGCGGGTGAAGGGAGTCGAACCCCCACGCCTTGCGGCGCTAGATCCTAAGTCTAGTGCGTCTGCCAGTTCCGCCACACCCGCATATAATGTTTTTTTAAAATGGTGAGCCATGTAGGATTCGAACCTACGACCCTCTGATTAAAAGTCAGATGCTCTACCAACTGAGCTAATGGCTCATATGAAATGAATGGTGCCGGCGAAAGGAGTCGAACCCTCGACCTACTGATTACAAGTCAGTTGCTCTACCAACTGAGCTACACCGGCAATGTTTATTAAAAATGGTGGAGGATGACGGGATCGAACCGCCGACCCCCTGCTTGTAAGGCAGGTGCTCTCCCAGCTGAGCTAATCCTCCATATTGTTCGCCTAGCAACGTCCTACTCTCACAGGGGGAAACCCCCAACTACCATCGGCGCTAAAGAGCTTAACTTCCGTGTTCGGCATGGGAACGGGTGTGACCTCTTTGCTATCGTCACTAGACTATTTTTAAGACAAGAATTATTATATCACTTCGCTTCTTTAAAAGCAAGTGTTTTTTTAACTTTTTTAAAAAGTTTTTCTTGTTCTCTCAAAACTGGATAAATTACATTGAAGTTAGTTAAGTAAAATTTGGTTAAGTCCTCGATCTATTAGTATTCGTCAGCTCCGTATGTCGCCACACTTCCACCTCGAACCTATCTACCTCATCGTCTTTGAGGGATCTTACTTACTTGCGTAATGGGAAATCTCATCTTGAGGGGGGCTTCATGCTTAGATGCTTTCAGCACTTATCCCGTCCACACATAGCTACCCAGCGATGCCCTTGGCAGAACAACTGGTACACCAGCGGTGTGTCCATCCCGGTCCTCTCGTACTAAGGACAGCTCCTCTCAAATTTCCTACGCCCACGACGGATAGGGACCGAACTGTCTCACGACGTTCTGAACCCAGCTCGCGTACCGCTTTAATGGGCGAACAGCCCAACCCTTGGGACCGACTACAGCCCCAGGATGCGATGAGCCGACATCGAGGTGCCAAACCTCCCCGTCGATGTGGACTCTTGGGGGAGATAAGCCTGTTATCCCCGGGGTAGCTTTTATCCGTTGAGCGATGGCCCTTCCATGCGGAACCACCGGATCACTAAGCCCGTCTTTCGACCCTGCTCGACTTGTAGGTCTCGCAGTCAAGCTCCCTTATGCCTTTACACTCTACGAATGATTTCCAACCATTCTGAGGGAACCTTTGGGCGCCTCCGTTACTCTTTAGGAGGCGACCGCCCCAGTCAAACTGCCCGCCTGACACTGTCTCCTACCCCGCTAAGGGGCATGGGTTAGAAGTTCAATACATCTAGGGTAGTATCCCACCAACGCCTCCTCCGAAGCTGGCGCTCCGGAATCTCTGGCTCCTACCTATCCTGTACAAGATGTATCAAAATTCAATATCAGGCTACAGTAAAGCTCCACGGGGTCTTTCCGTCCTGTCGCGGGTAACCTGCATCTTCACAGGTACTATAATTTCACCGAGTCTCTCGTTGAGACAGTGCCCAGATCGTTACGCCTTTCGTGCGGGTCGGAACTTACCCGACAAGGAATTTCGCTACCTTAGGACCGTTATAGTTACGGCCGCCGTTTACTGGGGCTTCAATTCGCACCTTCGCTTGCGCTAAGCACTCCTCTTAACCTTCCAGCACCGGGCAGGCGTCAGCCCCTATACGTCACCTTACGGTTTTGCAGAGACCTGTGTTTTTGCTAAACAGTCGCCTGGGCCTATTCACTGCGGCTCTCTCGGGCTTTCACCCTACTAGAGCACCCCTTCTCCCGAAGTTACGGGGTCATTTTGCCGAGTTCCTTAACGAGAGTTCTCTCGCACACCTTAGGATTCTCTCCTCGACTACCTGTGTCGGTTTGCGGTACGGGCACCTTTTACCTCGCTAGAGGCTTTTCTTGGCAGTGTGAAATCAGGAACTCCGGACATACGTCCTCGTCATCACAGCTCAACGTTATAGAAATGGGATTTGCCTCATTTCACGCCTCACTGCTTGAACATGCATAACCAACAGCATGCTTACCCTATCCTACTGCGTCCCCCCATTGCTCAAATGGTAAATAGGTGGTACAGGAATATCAACCTGTTGTCCATCGCCTACGCCTATCGGCCTCGGCTTAGGTCCCGACTAACCCTGAGCGGACGAGCCTTCCTCAGGAAACCTTAGTCATTCGGTGGACGGGATTCTCACCCGTCTTTCGCTACTCATACCGGCATTCTCACTTCTAAGCGCTCCACCAGTCCTTCCGGTCTGACTTCACAGCACTTAGAACGCTCTCCTACCACGGACATCTAAGATGTCCATCCACAGCTTCGGTGAATTGTTTAGCCCCGATACATTTTCGGCGCAGCGTCACTCGACCAGTGAGCTATTACGCACTCTTTAAATGATGGCTGCTTCTGAGCCAACATCCTGGTTGTCTAAGCAACGTCACATCCTTTTCCACTTAACAATTACTTTGGGACCTTAGCTGGTGGTCTGGGCTGTTTCCCTTTTGACTACGGATCTTATCACTCGCAGTCTGACTCCCGTGCATAAATCACTGGCATTCGGAGTTTGTCTGAATTCGGTAATCCGGGATGGACCCCTAGTTCAAACAGTGCTCTACCTCCAGGATTCTCTATCACGAGGCTAGCCCTAAAGCTATTTCGGAGAGAACCAGCTATCTCCAGGTTCGATTGGAATTTCTCCGCTACCCACACCTCATCCCCGCACTTTTCAACGTACGTGGGTTCGGGCCTCCAGTAAGTGTTACCTTACCTTCACCCTGGACATGGGTAGATCACCTGGTTTCGGGTCTACAACCACATACTCATTCGCCCTATTCAGACTCGCTTTCGCTACGGCTCCGTCTTCTAAAACTTAACCTCGCATGTAATCGTAACTCGCCGGTTCATTCTACAAAAGGCACGCTATCACCCATTAACGGGCTCTAACTACTTGTAGGCACATGGTTTCAGGATCTATTTCACTCCCCTTCCGGGGTGCTTTTCACCTTTCCCTCACGGTACTGGTTCACTATCGGTCACTAGGTAGTATTTAGCCTTGGGAGATGGTCCTCCCAGATTCCGACGGAATTTCACGTGTTCCGCCGTACTCAGGATACACTCAAGAGAGAATGAACTTTCAACTACAGGGCTGTTACCTGCTCTGGCGGGCCTTTCCAGACCGCTTCGTTTAACTCATTCCTTTGTAACTCCATATAGAGTGTCCTACAACCCCAAGAGGCAAGCCTCTTGGTTTGGGCTATTCCCGTTTCGCTCGCCGCTACTCAGGGAATCGATTTTTCTTTCTCTTCCTCCAGGTACTTAGATGTTTCAGTTCCCTGGGTCTGCCATCAAGACGCTATGTATTCACGTCAAGATACTGCTCCATTACGAACAGTGGGTTCCCCCATTCGGAAATCTCCGGATCAAAGCTCACTTACAGCTCCCCGAAGCATATCGGTGTTAGTGCCGTCCTTCTTCGGCTCCTAGTGCCAAGGCATCCGCCATGCGCCCTTAATAACTTAACCTAAAAGTTAGTTATTAAGCCTAAAAAACTTAATAATAAAAAATGTGTTACTTAATTTGCTTCAATGTCGTTTTATCCAGTTTTCAAAGAACAAGGTTTTGAAGATCATTTTACAATGAGCCTTCAAAACTGAACGCAAGACGTTAATCGACAGATCCAAGATCTGTTTCCGTAATTATCCTTAGAAAGGAGGTGATCCAGCCGCACCTTCCGATACGGCTACCTTGTTACGACTTCACCCCAATCATCTATCCCACCTTCGGCGGCTGGCCCCATAAAGGTTACCTCACCGACTTCGGGTGTTACAAACTCTCGTGGTGTGACGGGCGGTGTGTACAAGGCCCGGGAACGTATTCACCGTGGCATGCTGATCCACGATTACTAGCGATTCCGGCTTCATGTAGGCGAGTTGCAGCCTACAATCCGAACTGAGAACGATTTTATGAGATTAGCATACCCTCGCGAGTTAGCGACTCTTTGTATCGTCCATTGTAGCACGTGTGTAGCCCAGGTCATAAGGGGCATGATGATTTGACGTCATCCCCACCTTCCTCCGGTTTGTCACCGGCAGTCACCTTAGAGTGCCCAACTAAATGATGGCAACTAAGATCAAGGGTTGCGCTCGTTGCGGGACTTAACCCAACATCTCACGACACGAGCTGACGACAACCATGCACCACCTGTCACCAATGTCCCCGAAGGGAAAACTCTATCTCTAGAGCGGTCATTGGGATGTCAAGACCTGGTAAGGTTCTTCGCGTTGCTTCGAATTAAACCACATGCTCCACCGCTTGTGCGGGCCCCCGTCAATTCCTTTGAGTTTCAACCTTGCGGCCGTACTCCCCAGGCGGAGTGCTTAATGCGTTAGCTGCAGCACTAAGGGGCGGAAACCCCCTAACACTTAGCACTCATCGTTTACGGCGTGGACTACCAGGGTATCTAATCCTGTTTGCTCCCCACGCTTTCGCGCCTCAGTGTCAGTTACAGACCAGAAAGTCGCCTTCGCCACTGGTGTTCCTCCAAATCTCTACGCATTTCACCGCTACACTTGGAATTCCACTTTCCTCTTCTGCACTCAAGTCTCCCAGTTTCCAATGACCCTCCACGGTTGAGCCGTGGGCTTTCACATCAGACTTAAGAAACCACCTGCGCGCGCTTTACGCCCAATAAATCCGGACAACGCTTGCCACCTACGTATTACCGCGGCTGCTGGCACGTAGTTAGCCGTGGCTTTCTAATAAGGTACCGTCAAGGTACGTTCAGTTACTAACGTACTTGTTCTTCCCTTACAACAGAGTTTTACGATCCGAAAACCTTCATCACTCACGCGGCGTTGCTCCATCAGACTTTCGTCCATTGTGGAAGATTCCCTACTGCTGCCTCCCGTAGGAGTTTGGGCCGTGTCTCAGTCCCAATGTGGCCGATCACCCTCTCAGGTCGGCTATGCATCGTTGCCTTGGTAGGCCATTACCCCACCAACTAGCTAATGCACCGCGGGCCCATCTAGTAGTGACAGCCGAAACCGCCTTTCAGCATTTTGCCATGTGACAAAATGGATTATTCGGTATTAGCCCCGGTTTCCCGGAGTTATCCCAATCTACTAGGTAGGTTGCCCACGTGTTACTCACCCGTCCGCCGCTAAATCAGAAGAAGCAAGCTTCTTCATCATTCGCTCGACTTGCATGTATTAGGCACGCCGCCAGCGTTCGTCCTGAGCCAGGATCAAACTCTCCATAAAAGTAGTTTGAAAGCTCATTAGCTTTGCTAGCGTATCATCCGAAGATGATATCTATTTTTGTTTTGATCCACCAACAAGTTGATGTCCAAAACATTTATTGATTAACGTCTTGCATGTTCAGTTTTCAAGGTTCATTATGTTCGCCACTTCATTAGCGACATTTAACATTATATCGTAATAACATTTCGTTGTCAACAACTTTTTTGAGTTATTTTCAAATCGTTGTTTCGAAATTGTCGTAGTTGCTTGTTTGTCAGCAACTTTTATATCTTATCAAATCATCCACTCAGTGTCAACAACTTTTTTAAGTTATCTTCAAATCGTTTTGTTAGCTAAATTAGCAACTCAATTAATATATCACTATATTAATTCCAACGCAACCCCTTTTTTAAAAAAATTAAAACCTTATTTATTAGTTAGCATTAGGTACTTACAAAAATAGCTTGTCTTCTATTGTAATGAACTTCTTAGTAATTTTCAAACAAAAAGCTAACCACTCTAATAGAACGCAAATAAAAAAAGACTCTAGTACTAACTAGAGTCTTTTTATAAGAAAACCTTAGTATTTAATCACGCGGACGCATTGTAGGGAATAATAATACATCACGTATAGTTTGTGAATTCGTTAACAACATGATTAAGCGATCGATACCGATACCTAATCCACCTGTTGGCGGCATACCATATTCTAATGCTTCAATGAAGTCATCATCCATTTCGTGCGCTTCATCATTACCTGCTTCTTTTTCAGCAAGCTGTGCTTCAAAGCGTTCACGTTGATCAATTGGATCATTTAATTCAGTAAAGGCATTTGCATGCTCACGACGTACAATGAATAATTCAAAACGATCTGTGAATCGCTCGTCTTCAGGGTTCTTCTTAGCTAATGGAGAAATTTCCACTGGATGACCATAGATAAATGTAGGCTGAACTAATGTTTCTTCTATTTTTTGTTCGAAGAATTCATTAATAATATGACCTACTTCCATAGAATCTTTAATTTCAACACCGTGTTCTTTTGCATGTGCTCGCGCTTCTTCTTTTGACATCGGAGCCCAGAAGTCTACACCCGTTGCTTCTTTAACTGCATCTACCATGTGCAGACGAGTCCAACCCGGCGCTAAACTTATAACATCATCGCCATATTGAACATCAGTTGTACCTAAAACTTCTTGTGCTACGTGAGATATTAAATTCTCTGTAAGAGCCATGATATCACGGTAGTCAGCGTATGCTTCGTATAATTCAATCATAGTGAATTCTGGGTTATGGCGCGTTGACATACCTTCATTACGGAATACACGACCAATTTCATATACTTTTTCAAGCCCACCAACGATTAATCGCTTTAGGTGTAGTTCAATAGCGATACGCATATATAATTCCATATCTAATGAATTATGATGCGTAATGAATGGACGAGCTGCTGCTCCACCCGCAATTGTGTGTAGCATTGGTGTTTCTACTTCAAGGTAACCATTGCCATCTAAGTAACGGCGGATGGCCTGAATAATTTTTGAACGAGTAATGAAAGTTTGTTTACTTTCTTCACTTGTCATTAAATCTAAGTAACGTTGACGATAACGTTGCTCTACATCTTTTAAGCCATGGAATTTCTCTGGCATTGGGCGTAATGATTTAGTTAGGAAAGTAAATTCTAATGCTTTAACAGAAAGTTCTCCTACCTGAGTGCGGAAAACATTACCGCGAATACCTACGATGTCTCCTAGGTCTGCTTGCTTAAACAATTCGTATGCTTCTTCACCAATAGCATCTTTTCGAACATAAATTTGTACTTGTCCACCTAAATCTTGAATATGCGCGAAACCAGCTTTACCTTTACCGCGTTTTGTCATAATACGACCCGCGATTACAACTTCATGTAAATCTTCTTCTAATTGTTCTTTAGTAAAATCCACATACTGTTCTTTAATTTCGTTTGATAAATGCGTACGTTCAAAACGGGCACCGAATGGATCTAAGCCGTTTTCTCTAATAGAAGCCATCTTTTGGCGTCTCACCAAAATTTGGTCATTTAATTCTTCAGACACGATATTCACTCCTCATTTTTTGTTCCGCTATGCAGTCCATAATGTACTTATTGTACACAATTTTGCTTGACGATTCACGTCTTTATCATCATTTACTAGTAAATACTTCATAATCCTTTAGCTCCTAAAGAAAAAAGCCGTCACTTCAAAGGCGACGACTCGGAGATTTGTTAAATAATATGGATAGCTTTTTCTGCTGCTTCTCGTTCTTCAAATTCTTGTACTACAGTATTAAGTAATGTTCTTAATTCTAATGCCGTCTCTGTTTGGTTAATAGTATTATGGTCGGAGCTTATTCTCCACCTTTTAATTCGTCCATATTTATATCAAGCGCTGCCGCTATGATTTGTAACTGTTCTTCTGTTGGCAAACGGTCTCCACGTTCAATTTTACCTAAAATAGAAGTAGAGATACCAATTTTTTTCGCAAATTCGACCTGCTGAATTCTTTTTAGTTTTCGAAATGCACGAATTCTTCTACCCCAGCGATCGTTTTCCATTGTCGTACGCCTTCTTTCCCAACACTAGATAGCATTGATTGCAACGCTTCGTTTGTTTTAGGATAAATGAGATCTGGAGCGATTTCCAATAATGGTACAAGAACAAAAGCACGTTCATGCATTCTAGGATGCGGAACAATTAGTGTCTCTGTTTCAATTTTCTCGTAATTATAAAGCAAAATGTCAAGGTCTATAGTTCTTGGACCCCAACGGATTACGCGAACACGCTTTAACTCGTTCTCGATTGTTTGGCACAATTCAAGTGTTTTTTCTGGATTCAACGAAGTGCGAATTTGCACAACTATATTAAGGAATGCATCCTGGTCTGCAAAACCAACAGGATCAGTCTCATATACAGAAGACACAGCAACAACTTCCACTTCTGGATGCTCAGTTAGTAACTTGACTGCATGTTGCAAAGTTCGCAACCGGTCTCCTATATTTGAGCCTAGAGAAATAAAGGCTTCGTTCATTGAAACTCACCTCTTGTCAACTCTACAGATACTTCCCGGTAATGACCTGGAATCGGTGGGTCAGGTTTAATCATTTCAACACGCAACCCTTTTACTCGTCCCTCATATGTAGCCAGAATGCGTGTCGCAATTTGCTCTGCTACAGCTTCGATTAATTTATATGGTTCACCTTCAACTATTTCTTTACAAATCATATAAACTTCCGCGTAGTTCACCGTATATTCAAGCTCGTCTGTCTCACCAGCTTGATGTAAATCTACCGCTAGTGTTATCGACACCCTAAAGCGCTGACCAATAGCGGTTTCGGCAGCCAATACACCATGATAGCCATAAAACTCCATATCTTTTACATGGATATAATCCATAGTTAACACTCCACTTCATAATTAGAAATATTACTTTAAACTAAACCTTATCATTCTACATTTGGTTGTTTATCTAATAAGACATCCATCATTTTTGTCATACGGGTGATTTCCTTAACATCATGTACACGTACCATATGGCAACCTTTATCGATTCCAAAGCAGACTGTAGCACCCGTACCTTCCACCCGTTCTGTAACAGGGAGGTCTAAGACATTTCCAATTATTCTTTTGCGAGACGTCGCAAGTAATACAGGATAACCCATCTCTACTAATTGCGGTAAAGATTGCATCATCAATATATTTTCATGGTGCGATTTCGCAAATCCAATCCCTGGGTCTAGCCAAATATGTGCATCAGGTACCCCAGCAGCTTTGGCGATTTGCAAACTCTTTTCTAAATCAGCTTTGGCTACCTCCCAAAAGTTTACCCCGTATTCTTCATTTTCGCGGTTATGCATTAAAATAATTGGTACATTTAATTCTGCAGCCACACTAGCAATTTCAGGGTCGTACTTAGCTCCCCAAATATCATTAATTATATGTGCTCCTGCTAAAACAGCTTGTCTTGCTACTTCTGCTTTATATGTATCAATTGAGATTAATACATGTACCTCTTTACGAAGCTCTTTAATAATAGGTATAACACGAGATAATTCTTCTTTGACTGAGATTTGAGTATGTCCAGGGCGAGTTGATTCGCCGCCGATATCAATAATCTTTGCACCATCAGCGACCATTTGCTTTGCTTGAGCTACCGCTGCTTCTAAATCATTATATTTTCCGCCATCTGAAAAAGAGTCTGGTGTTACATTTAATATCCCCATCACAAATGTCTCTTTATGGAAGTCGAGTATATGCCCGTCGATAGTTAATGGTGTTGTGTAATTGTCTAGGTTCATCAAGATCTCCCTTTCACATCATTTATGCTTTTAACATACTGCTCATGAAGAGCTTTGTAAACCGGCCCGTTATTTCCTAGGAAATTTTTACCTTGTAAAGAACGGATTGGGATAAGCTCTTGAATAGAAGTTGTTATAAAGCATTCATCCGCTTGTTCTAACTGCTCTCGAGTATAGAATCCTTCTAAAACAGTAATTTGCTGCATCACTTGCCCTCGCGTAACGCCTGGTAAAATACCTGTTTCAATAGAAGGTGTGTATACCTTACCATCCGTCACCCAAAAAATATTTGACGTAATACCTTCCGCTACAAAGCCATCTCCATTCACAAAAAAACCTTCCAACTCTGCTAAAGATGGTACTTCAAATCGAGCTATTACATTATTCGCATAATGATGGGATTTATGGCGGATTGATTGCTCCGGTGAATTGCGTTCTGTATTCAACCATACCGCTGATTTCTCTTCCCCTCTCACCATTTTAGGTAAAGGCTTACGGAATACAATAACAGTCGGTTCAGTATAACTTGTTGGTTTTAATCCAATATCATGCACCCCCGCCGAAACATTCAAACGAAAATAACCATCTTCTCCATCACAACGTTTATCCAACTCACGAATAACTGCTAACAATTCATCAAAGCTATAAGGTAAAATGATATGGTAATCATCTAATGCTCGTTGCAGCCTTTTACAATGATCTTCCCATAGAAATACATCCCCGTCATACGTACGAAATGTTTCAAAAAATCCTAATCCATACAAAAAGCCGTGATCAAATGGCGAAATCCTTAAATCCTCACTCTGCACATACTCCCCGTTCATCCAACACCACATTAGTTACCACTTCCTTCAGTAACCTCGCAATAGCACTCAATAAAGTTCTTTAATATCTTCTTACCATCCTCTGTCATAATCGATTCCGGATGGTACTGAACACCTTCAATCGGATAATCCTTATGACGAATCCCCATAATCTCACCTTCTGCTGTCGACGAAGTAATTTCTAGGCAGTCAGGTAAAGTTTCACGTTCAACAATTAATGAATGATAACGCGTTGCTTGAAACGGATTTGGTAGCCCTCTATTTACACCTTTACTATCATGCTGTACAGGCGACGTTTTACCATGCATTAATCGTTTTGCACGAATAACCTTCCCACCAAATACTTGAGCAATCGCTTGATGCCCTAAACAGACACCAAAAATCGGAATGCTCCCCGCAAAATGAGCAATGATTTCTAAACTTCTACCAGCTTCATTTGGACTACAAGGTCCAGGAGAGATGACAATCATAGCAGGCGAAAGTTTTTCAATCTCCTGCACTGTTAGCTCATCATTTCTTTTCACAATAAGCTCTTGTCCAAATTCACCAAAATATTGCACAAGATTATAGGTAAATGAATCGTAGTTATCAATCATTAAAATCATACGTTACACTCCTCCGCCATCGCCTTCGCTTGCCATAAAGCTTTTGCCTTGTTTAGCGATTCAATATATTCATTTGCAGGAATAGAATCTATCACGATACCTGCACCCGCTTGTATATATGCCACCTCTTCTTTAATAAAAGCCGTACGGATGACGATGTTAAGTTCTAAATCACCATTGTATCCTAACCAACCGATTGACCCTGTGTATAATCCCCGACGAACCGTTTCCAGCTCCTCAATAATTTCCATCGTACGAATTTTAGGTGCACCTGTTATTGTGCCACCAGGGAATAGCGCTCTTACAACATCTGCATTTGAACAATTTTCGTCTACAATGCCTCTTACATTTGAAACAATATGCATAACGTGCGAATATCTCTCAATCACCATAAACTCATTTACTTCAACGCTTCCATATTTTGAGACACGACCTAAATCATTACGCTCTAGATCAACGAGCATAACATGTTCAGCGCGCTCCTTTTCATTATCAATTAATTCCTGTGCCAATCGTTCATCTTCAACGAAATCCTTCCCTCTCGGACGAGTCCCAGCTATCGGTCGAGTTGAAAGCTCCCGCCCTTTTTTCTTCACAAGTAATTCAGGAGAACCTGAAACAACTGCAAATTCAGGGGAATGGATAAATGCCATATACGGAGAAGGATTAAACGAACGTAGCGCCTCATACATTTGCATAGGTTCTGCACCAAGCTCTTTTGCTTGTCTAACAGAAAGATTCACTTGGAACACATCACCTTGCGCAATATAATTTTGCACTTTATGGACAGCCTCTTCAAAAACATCTGACGATAGTGATACTTGTAGCTTTGTTACATCATGCACAACATCAGTAGCAGCTCCCTCCGCAAACATCTGCGATTTCAGACCACTTTCTACAGCATGTTGCCAATCGCGCGCACGTTGTTCAAGATTTACATTGCTAGATGATAGCTTCATCAAATGAACTTGTTCCTCTACTACATCAAATACAGCCCATTCATCAAATAGATAAAAATATAAATCAGGTATTTGCAGATCATCCTCTGCTAGATTTGGTAGGTTCTCTATTTTTCGTGCATAATCATATGAGATAAATCCTGCTGCACCACCCTGAAAATCCGGAAAATCTACATTAGCAGGCAATTTATATTCTGCTATTAAATCTTCCAACAAATGCAGCGATTCCCCTACCCGTGTCTCTTCTTGTCCATCACGCCAAGAAATAAGTATTCCATCATCTGTCGAACGTACTACAGCCATTGGGTTCCACCCTGCCACTGACTGCTGCCCACCGCGGCCACTCTCTAATAGCAAATGATATTGCTCACTTTTTACAAGTTCCTTAAACGCATAAAAGAATGACTGCTTGTCCATCGAAAAAGATGGGTAATTGATTAACGATAAGCTCAAGAACTCTTCCTCCAATTAATTAAATCTATATTTTAATTTCACAAATTTTGTTTTTAAAATTGCACCAACATCTAACAGTATATGAAAATGAAAGTCAGAGAGCAAAGTTCTAGAGAAAATTTAGACAAAAATAAAAAAACGGAGCACATAAATGCCCCGCTTAGAATTTAATGAAGTTGAATTAGTCGTCAAAGTGGTAAAGTGGCGTACTTAAGTATCTTTCACCATTCGATGGAAGAATAGCTAAAACGTTTTTACCTTTGCCAAGACGTTTTGCTGTTTCGATTGCTGCGAAAATAGCTGCACCAGAAGAAATACCACCTAATACGCCTTCTTCTTTAGCAATTTTACGCGCTGTATCAAATGCAGCGTCATTTTCTACCGGGAAGATCGAAGTATAGATTTCCGTATTCAACACTTTAGGAACAAAACCTGCTCCGATCCCTTGAATTTTATGAGGTCCCGGTTGTGCCCCAGCCAAAACTTGAGAATCTTTTGGTTCTACTGCGATAATTTCAATTTCAGAATATCTTTCTTTTAATACTTCTCCTACACCTGTAATTGTACCACCAGTACCAACACCCGCAATAAATGCATCAAGATTTAAACCATCAAATGCTTCAACTATTTCTGGACCAGTTGTTAAACGGTGAACTTCAGCGTTTGAAGGATTTTCAAATTGTTGAGGAACAAACCAGCCATTTTGTTCAGAAAGCTCATTCGCCTTTGCAATTGCACCTTTCATCCCTTCAGCGCCAGGTGTTAAAACAAGATCCGCTCCGTAAGCACGTAGTAAATTGCGACGTTCCATACTCATTGTATCAGGCATTACTAACACCGCTTTGTATCCTTTAGCAGCTGCTACCATTGCAAGACCAATACCAGTATTACCACTTGTCGGCTCAATTAATGTGCTTCCTTCTTTTAACTTACCCGCTTTTTCAGCAGCTTCAATCATCGCTAAAGCAATACGATCTTTAACACTACTGCCCGGGTTAAAGTATTCTAGTTTAACGTAAACATTACCGTCATTTGGCCCTGTAACATTATTCAATTTCACGATTGGTGTTTTACCAATTAAATCTGTTACTGAATTAACTAATCTACTCATCTTTTACTCACTCCTAATTCCTAGTAATTTTATAGGTTTTAAATTATCTTAATTTTACAACCTATTGGTTATGTTTGTCAAACAAAAAACTATTTACTCTACTAAAAATATAAACTATATTCCTAAGTAACAAATCCCACCCAATAAACCCTAAAGATTATTCCTTATAGACGTGTATATTCATTCCACTCATGTAAAATAAAAAAGACTACTCTACAATTAGTATGTGTAGAGTAGTCTAGATATCATTATTTTAAAAGTCTTTAACATGTATCAATATGTCTTCACAATATAAATGTTTAGGCATTTAATTAAGATACAGACTAACTTAAATTACATTCTTCAGAATAGATTTACTAACATTTTAAGAATTAATTTCTGTTATGAATCCTTCTAATTCTTCTTTTGAGTATTGGTACTTTTCTTGACAGAAGTGACAATGCGCCTCTGCTTTTCCATCTTCTTCGATCATATCACGAATTTCTTTTTCGCCTAAACTAATGATCGCCGCACCAAAACGCTCTTTGGAACAGTTACATTCAAATTTCACCGGTAATGTATCTAGCATTTGAACATTATCTTCACCTAACACAGCTTTTAAGATTTCTTCAGGAGTTAACCCTTTTTGAATCATTTTAGAAACCGGTTCGATTTTCGATAATTGATTTTCAATTTGCGTAATCGTTTCATCATCTACACCAGGTAACAGTTGTATGATAAATCCACCAGCCGCCAGAATAGAATCATCTGTATTTACTAATACACCAAGACCTACTGATGAAGGTACCTGTTCAGATGTAGCAAAATAATATGTGAAGTCTTCTGCAATTTCCCCAGAAACAATCGGCACTTGTCCAGAGAAGAAATCACGTAAGCCTAAGTCTTTTACAACTGTTAATGCTCCCTCGGTACCAACAGCACGGCGAACATCCAGTTTTCCTTGTGGGTTCAAATCAAATTCTACATGCGGATTTGTAACATAACCACGAACTTCACCTTTTGCATTCGCATCTACGATCATCGAACCAATTGGTCCATTACCTTCAACTTTAACAGTGATTTTATCTTCACCTTTTAACATAGCACCCATCATCACTGATGCAGTCATTGTACGACCAAGTGCCGCAGAAGTTGTAGGCCAAGTATCATGACGACGTTGCGCTTCCCCAACCGTTTCAGTAGTACTCACCGCAAATGCACGTACACTATTATTAAATCCTAATGCTCTTACTAAATAATCTCCCACTCTAATATTCCTCTTTTCTTATTGATTTCTCTTATATATTATACGCAATCCCTTTAAAGTTAAAAACGGATCAACAATATCGATAATTGTGGATTCTTTCGCAATTAATGAAGCAAGTCCACCAGTTGCAATTACAAGCGGTTCCTTCTTACTCTGCATCTTTATTCGACTAACGATACCTTCTACTTGTCCAACATAACCATAAACGATACCGGATTGCATAGCAGATACCGTATTCTTTCCAATAACATTACCCGGTCGCATAATTTCAACACGCGGCAATTTAGAAGCCCGTGCAAATAACGCTTCTGTAGAAATATTAATTCCCGGTGCAATCGCCCCACCCATATAGTCACCTTTATCATTCAAATAACAATAGGTTGTTGCCGTACCGAAATCCACAATAATCAGTGGCGATTCATACTCATGAAGTGCAGCTACAGCATTCACGATACGATCAGCACCAACTTCTCTAGGATTTTCATATTTGATATTCAGACCCGTCTTCACACCTGGCCCAACAATCAAAGGCTCTAGCGAAAAATACTTTCGACACATTGCCTCTAATGAAAACATTATCGGAGGCACTACTGAGGAAATAATAATACCATCTATATCATCAAAAGATAAATCTACATGTGTAAATAACGATTTAACCTGCATTGCATATTCATCTTCTGTCTTATGCGGGTCAGTCTCCATACGCCAATGATGCATAAGTTTGTCATCATTAAATATACCAAGGGAAATATTTGTATTCCCTGTATCCATTACTAAAATCATCGAACCTAGCCTCACTTACATACAGTTTTCTGAAAGAATCATACCATATATAGAACTAATAAAAGAAGCCGATTGCCTTATGCGAGAGCAAAGGTCAATCAGCTTCTAATTTAATAGCTATTATTTTCGTTCTTCTTGAATACCATCATTTGATGTTCCATCCTGCTTTTCAGTAGGTAGGTCACTTGACGTTGGATCAGCAGTTCCAAACACATCAAGCTTTTCTTCTTTAACTAAAGTTACATTTTTAGATTCATTACTTTCAATTACTAGATCAGCCTTTTTACCATTACTTTGGTTATAAGGTCTGTCTGGCAATGTTCCGTGCTCTTTTAGATGTTGAATCTGTTCTGCATCTAATGTTTCAACTTCAAGTAAAGTTGTAGCAATTAAATTTAGAAGATCACGATTTTCAGTAAGAATACGTTTTGTACGGTCATATTGCTCTTTTACCATGCTTTGCATCTCTTGATCAATTTCGTAAGCAATTTTATCTGAATAGTTTTGTTCAGAATTGATATCTCGACCTAAGAAGACGTTGCCTCCTTGGCTTGAACCAAATTGCAATTGACCAAGTTTATCACTCATACCGTATTCAGTAACCATTGAGCGAATAATACTAGTTACACGTTGGAAGTCATTATGAGCTCCTGTTGAAACTTCACCAAAGACGATATCTTCAGCTACACGTCCACCAAGTAAACCTGCTACTTTATCAAGAAGTTCCGGTTTTGTCATGAAGTAACGATCTTCTTTTGGAAGCATTACAGCGTAACCGCCAGCTTGACCACGAGGTACAATTGTTACTTTATGAACTTTTTCAGCTTCATCTAATATTAATCCAATAACAACGTGTCCTGCTTCATGGTATGCAACAATATTACGTTCTTTTTGTGAAATGACACGACTCGTTTTAGCAACACCAGCAATTACACGGTCAGTTGCTTCATCGATATCTCCCATGTCAATTTTCTTCTTATTCGTACGAGCAGCGACAAGCGCAGCTTCGTTTAATAAGTTTTCTAAATCCGCACCAGAGAATCCCGGTGTACGTTGAGCAATTGCTTTTAAGTCCACTGATTCATCTAAAGGTTTTTTACGAGCGTGTACTTTAAGAACAGCTTCACGACCTTTTACATCTGGGCGCCCAACAGTAATTTGACGGTCAAAACGACCTGGACGTAATAATGCAGGATCTAGAATGTCCGGACGGTTCGTTGCAGCGACGATAATAATACCTTCGTTTTCACCGAAACCATCCATTTCAACAAGTAATTGGTTTAATGTTTGTTCGCGTTCATCATGACCGCCACCTAAGCCTGCGCCACGTTGGCGACCAACTGCATCAATTTCATCGATGAATATGATACATGGTGCGTTTTTCTTCGCGTTTTCGAATAAATCACGAACACGTGAAGCCCCCACACCAACAAACATTTCAACGAAGTCAGAACCACTAATAGAGAAGAATGGTACACCAGCTTCACCGGCTACCGCACGTGCTAGTAAAGTTTTACCAGTACCAGGAGGTCCTACAAGTAGAATCCCTTTCGGAATACGCGCTCCAATATCATTGAATTTAGTAGGATCTTTTAAGAAGTCCACTACTTCAACAAGCTCTTGTTTTTCTTCGTCGGCACCAGCTACATCTGTAAAACGAACTTTTTTCTTCTGATCGTCATACAGCTTAGCTTTACTTTTCCCGAAGCTCATTACACGATTACCGCCACCTTGTGCCTGATTCAATAAGAAGAAGAACAGGATAAAGATGATGATGAATGGAATAATCCCAGTAAAGAACTGAATCCATCCGCTCGTTTCAGGAGCAGGTAAAAAGTTGATTTTCGAGTTGTTTTTTGCCGCAGCATCAATTTTATCCATTACTGCTTGGTTATCACGAGGTACATTTGTTACAAAAGATTCACCTTTTTTGTAACCCTCTAATTCACCTTTAACGACATAAACCAATTTGTCAGGCTGTAACTCCGCACGGGTTACTTTGCCTTTATCTAGTGCTGTTATAAACTCGTGATACTGTATTTCTTTCGTCGGTTGGTTCGAGTTATTAAACGTACCAAAAATCCCGATGATCACGAGGAAAATTAATAAATATAATATGGTGTATCGAAATATTCGATTCATCCCCAGCCTCCTCACAAGGTAAACAGAAAAACTATAGTAAATCTTAACATATGAACATTAAGGCGTACAACGAAAAGCATTTGCAAAAAGAAGTTTCAATGTAAAATTGTCAAAATTTTAACATTGTTATTAAAATGAATAAACTTCTTTCTTTAGCACCCCAATGTATGGTAAGTTACGGTATTTTTCTGCGTAATCTAATCCATATCCTACAACAAATGCATCTGGTACTTCAAAACCTACAAAATCAGCTTTTAAGTCTACTTTGCGACCAGTTGGTTTGTCTAATAATGTAACGATTTTAATTGATTTTGCTTTGCGATATTTGAAAAGGTCTACTAAGTAGCTTAGCGTTAGACCACTATCAATAATATCTTCTACAATTAAAATGTCGCGACCTTCAACACTTGTGTTTAAGTCTTTAACGATTTTCACTTCACCAGAAGATACAGTAGCATTACCGTAACTAGTTACATCCATAAAATCTACTTCAACGTAAGTGTCGATTCGTTTCATTAAGTCAGCCATGAATGGCATTGCACCCTTTAGTACACCAATCATTAAAGGAAACTTCTCTTGATATTCCTCCGTTAAGGATTCCCCAATCTCACGAATTTTAATTTGTAAATCTTCCTCTGAAATTAATACTTTTTCGATGTCTTTTTGAAGCATCTTAGTTCCTCCTTGATTGTATATAGACACTACAAAGTTTGTTGATCTACGATGAAGAACGCATCATCAGTAGATCGTTCGCAATAAGAAAAACAATTACCTATACGAAGACCAGGAAGTGCAATGACCTCATCTTCTTGCGTAACAATAACTGGCCATTCATCTCTAAGTGCCATTGGTACCTTCTCGTCAATAAAAATACGAGATATGCGCTTATGCTGATTCAAACCAAGTAAATTGATGCGGTCTCCATTCATTCTCGTTCGGACATATAACGGCAATGACAGCAGTTCAATTTGAAAAAAATACGTCTTTGCGGACGGGGTAGTATCAGATGGCCTTTCATCAGATAGCTTTCCTATGTATACACGCAAATTGTTCGTCAAATTCGTCCATGCATTAAGCGTAACCATTAAAGGCGACTTTTCTACACTTAAAATTTGTTTTTTCTTGATAATTAGCTCATCATATTGACGAATTGCTACAACACCTTTTGGTAAATGCAAAATTGCATTTCCAGCCGTCGATGAAGTCTGTTCGAGAATAGAGTTCCACAGTGTATAACTTTGTACAATGGTTGTATCTTTATATAGATATTTTAATAGTAGTAGAATGATTCTTCTTTGTAAAGCGAGTGGCTTATTTTGGAATGCTTTTATGCAAATTCTCCATGAATCTTCATCTATTTTAGCCACAACTTCATGAAAAGCATCGTGCGCTAAACTTTGCAATAAATCTTCATCTGCTTGTGCCTTCTCGGTATACTGACGAACTGCATCAGCAACACGTGGATTTTCACCTTCTAATAACGGCACAACATGATGGCGAATTCGATTACGTGTATAAGAATCCTTTTTGTTACTAGAATCTTCTCGATAAGCCTGTTCATTTCGTTGTAAATAAGTATGAATGTCATTCTTTGTGACTGCTAAAAATGGACGTATTAGATGCCCGTTTGCAAATGGACGCTCTCTTTTAATACCCGTTAGACCAGAAGCACTTGTGCCTCTTGTAAGCGCCATTATGACACTTTCTACTTGATCATCTGCATGATGAGCAACAACAAGATGCGTACTTGAACTTTCTAACATGATTTTCTCGAAATAATTATAACGCTCTCTACGGCATATAGCCTGTAGATTCCCTTTCTCATGTTGTAAAATTTCAGGAATAGGTATGTCAATAGCATAAACAGGAATCTCTCGTTCTTGGCAAAAAGCTTCAACAAATCGACGATCCCCCTCAGCATCTTCCCCACGCAACATATGATTCACATGAATTGCTGCAACAGAGACACCCAGACGGTCTTTCTCTTTATACAAAAAATGCAGAAGTGCCATTGAATCAGCACCTCCCGAACAAGCTACGAGAAGACGGTCACCTTCATTACATAAATGATACTGTTTCATGTATTGATAAGCTTTTTGTTCGAGTTGTTCCATCTTCTCACCTCATTCACTATCTTACCATTCTTTGCTCAGAAATAGCCGCCGAAGATGGTTTAAATAAAGACCAATTCGATATTTTGTGTTCAATGCGGATTGCGACGAGTGTACAATCATCATTCGGTACATCCGGACCTCGAAACGCACGAACAATAGATGCACACATTTCCTCAGCTGGACAATTCTCTAGCTCGCGTAAATGGCGAATCAGTTTACTTTCTTGCTCTTCCCAAGGCTTATTTTCAAAGAACAGACCATCAGTACACATAAAAATAATATCTCCTGCCTTTAGCGACACTTGATCTGCTTCTACTGAAAAGGATGTTAAAAATCCTACTGGCTCACTCTTACTCTCTAGTCGAATACACTTTTCCCCTCGTACTAAATAAGTTGCCATACTTCCTGCTTTCCAAGACCATAAGGTTCCTACTTGTAAATCAACAAGCGCAAAATCCATTGTCGCGTACATATCACTATCATTTTTCAAAGACATGACATAATGCAATGTATGCATCGCTGTTTCGGGTGCCATTTGATGATGCATGCATTCACGCATTAATCGAATGAGACGTCTGCTCTCCTGATGCGCCTTTTTACTATGTCCCATTCCGTCTGATAACATAACGGCCGTAAGCCCTTGATGAAGTGGAAAAACGGCGTGTGAATCACCAGAGTAAATCGTATTCTGCTTCGAAGACGTATATACATCATAAGACATATGGAAACGAACCGAAGATTGGAAGGTCATCTGTAAATGTGGATACGGACTGTCCTTCATAGCAGTTCGCGCGATTTCAAACGGCTCATTAAACACACTTTGTAGAATAGGTAATACTAAGCGTTCTGCTAATGTTTGATCTGTTTCCCACATAGCCTTTTTCTCTGGTAAACAGCAAACAATTTTTCGATTACCTGCCTCATTTGATAAAATATCTACTTGAAAATGTTCGATACCAGCAAGCTTTAGCTCTTCTGATAGCTCGTCCTCTTTATGTTGAAAAGACACTGCTTCTCCCGTCATATCATTCATCACCATATCGATATGCTGACACATATCTCTCAATTGCAAAGCAATCATCTTACGGCCGTGGTAAAACTGACCACTAAGTTGTTTTTTCGAAACTTTTTCCTCAAGCGCTGACAAAAATGGAGCGGACTTCACACATTTATAACGAATCTTCTCATCAAGCTGTAGCCTTGTAGCTGCATTTGCAGTAGCACTTGCATCAAGCCATCTCTGCGTTAGGTCTGGCATCTCACTTTTACTATTGCTCCAACACTTGTCATACTTAAAACAAGATTGGCAAACTGCGAGCGGCTGCTCTTGCCTCTCTTCCGCTACATGTTTATTCACATTCCCAAAACGGTCATGTACAAGCTCTTTCATAAAATCTACGAAGTGATGAAAATCTTCAAGCTTTGTATTGAGCCTTTCCGTTAACCACTTCTGCCTTTCTAAAAGTACTTCATCCCTATTTGGATATAGTTGATTTTGCCAATACAAAACCCATTTCTGTGGGAAGATAAAAAATAGTAATGTAGCAAATGCAATAGACATAAAAAATGTGTAATCAAGTGGTAGTGTCGCATCATACAATGCAAAAAAGACGCTAGCCATTATGCCACCTGTGGCAATCCAAAACCTACCAACATTTTTACAAACTCCTGCAAATAACCCTGTTACCGCGTAAACCGCCATCATTCCACTAAAAGATAATTGAGATAAACTAAGTATCATACCGGTTAGTACTGCAACAGCCGTCGCTAATGTGACACCACCAACTAATGCTGATACAAGTATGAGTAAATGCATGGCAATACGCGATACTGATAAGAAGCTAAGTACAACACCATCCATAGCCGTTAATACCACAGCGCCTACGATCAATGCTGCACCGAGTCGCTCAAAAGACCATTTGGCCGTCATTAACTGATGCATCGGTAAGAAAATGAGACCCAAAAAAAGTGTCATAAAGATAGCTAGTACACCTTCATATCCGACGTATAGCCATACAAGAATTGGAGGATGCCCACTGTACGAAATATATTGCCAAACTATTTGAACCGTCAAAATACTAAATCCGACTATTACAGGAAGTGGCAATCGTTTAAAAGGGGTTTTTAAAAGGAGTAATAAAAACAACAATTCCAATACATGAATTGTTGTTTGCCCGAAACCTAATGTAAGACTTCCACATAATCCCCCTACTAATGTCCAACTCATCCACCTTGGATATCTAGTAAATGCAATTGCTGCAATTGGTAGGAAGAATGGTACCGTTGCTTCAAATAACACGGCTTGAGATAAGTAAAAGGAACAAAATAAAAACAAAACAGATAGCCATATTCGGTATTTTCTCTTAGCTACACTTGCCCATGTATTCTTAATTGCTTGATTTTGCGCTATTCCTTCATGCCACATCTTCATAAAACAACCTCCTCCTGAACATTGCCATCATTATAGACTGAATATTCCAGAAAGTTTGTCTTTTTGTGTTTTCATGAAAAAAAACTTTTCGACGAGAAATTGCTTTTTTTAAGAAAATATTTTCATAAAACAGCTTGACACTTACATACTTTATCTTGTATTATTTATTATGTTGTTTAGAACGGCGGCGTAGCTCAGCTGGCTAGAGCGTACGGTTCATACCCGTGAGGTCGGGGGTTCGATCCCCTCTGCCGCCATAATTTTTTTCATTTAGGCCATCTGTGCCAATATTTTTTTGGCCCCTTGGTCAAGCGGTTAAGACACCGCCCTTTCACGGCGGTAACACGGGTTCGAATCCCGTAGGGGTCATCATAATAAGCAACTTTCTTATCATAAGAAAGTTGCTTTTTTGTTTGTCAAATTAAGTACGATATATAAATATAAGTGGCAAATCATCTGCAGAGGTGTCGTTATTGGCGAATTTTAGTTTGTTCGTATTGCATTTAATAGTACAATTCGTCAGGTATAAACAATAAAAAAGCAATCCACGAAGTACTTGGATTGCTCAAAAATCTATTTCACACTTTTTCTACGATTAAAATAGCCAGCAAGTTACCCTCTTCTTGCGCCACGGCCACCACGTTTAGATTCTGTAGCGCGTTTTAATGTTGCAAGACGATCTTCACTGTCTTTTAAGAAACGTGCCATTTTCTGTTCAAAATTTTCCTTCGGTTGATGACGATTATCATTGCGATCATTTGAACGATTATTATGACGTGGGCGCTGAGGACGCTCTGGTCGTTCTGCTTGAGGTTTTGCTTTTCGAATAGACAAACCAATTTTGCCATCCGCTTCGACATTCATTACTTTAACCTCAACCATTTCTCCAACTTTCAAATGTTCGTTGATGTCTTTTACATAATTGTCTGCAACCTCACTAATGTGCACCAGACCTGTTGAGCCATTTGGCAGCTCTACGAATGCTCCAAAATTTGTGATACCTGTTATCTTACCTTGTACCTTGCTGCCTACTTCAATTGACATAAAAAAAATGCTCCTCCTTATTAAATAAAGCGACTTTGTAAGTCATGTAATCAATTTATGAATCTTAAAAAAAGGTTAGATTCTCACTTCTAATTATAGCCAACAAAAAAAGAGTGTCAATAAGACTACTCTTTCGATTTCCCATTTTTCTCATCTTTTTCAGTATTTTCTGGAATTGAGAAAATGATTTCACCTTTTTCAGAAAGGAAAAGTTCTTTACGTGCTAGTTTGGCGATATAATTATCGTCATTTAGCTTCGAAATTTGAATTTCCAATTCCTCTTGTTGGTCTTGGGCGTCTGAAAGTTTTTGGGTTAGCTCGATTTTTTTTTGTTCTTTAATAGCGAGCGTCTTCTTTTGATTTATTAATGTAAATATTAGGGACCCCATAACGAGAACAAACGCGATTGCGAAAAGCGCCAGTCTTCGATAAAGACGTATTTTCATGGCTCTTTTTTTCTTTTCCTGCCGTTCTATGGACTCGATGTATTCTCGACGAATGGCAGCAACTGAATTTTCCCCACTAGCTTTTTTGTTACGATTATTCATCCTCGTTATCCCTCCCCAATTAATAATACTTCTAGCTTCTTAGTTGTTATTGTATGTGTATTCTCCATTATAGCGAATTTACCCTTTTTTTTTAAGTCTTAACTGTTTAGTTTTTTTAACCAATGGCCTAAATGGTAACAGCAGGAGCCTTACAACACGCATTAGGGCGCGGATTATCCACCTTATGATCGAAACGAAAAAATTAAAAATCAACCATAATGGCCTAAGCAAAATGATGTATATTAGACGACCTCCAAAGCGAAATACCGATTGGAAGTATAATTGATAACAATAAAAACCTGCGAGCTGTGCTATTGGATCAACAATACGCCATTCACCAGCTCGCACTTTAAATAGTAAATAAAAACTAGCTATACCGAGTATAAGCCAAGTTATCAACTCTAACGCAATATAGCCTTTTCTTCTGAATGACCGCGGCGGTGCATAATATTTAATCGTACGTACAAGGTCTATACATGCTGCTCCTACAATTCCACTAGCAATCATGACGAGAAGGCTGAGAAATTGCGCTGTTAAGGTCATCCAAATATTTTATGAAGGAAGCTTTTAGACAAGCCGTTGTCTTCGTCATCATACTGTAGCGTCTTCACTGTTCCTTCAAGTGTCAATAAACCCTTATCTACATCCAAATGGACAATACGTAATTCCTCACCTCTGATGAGTAAATGTCCTTGCGAAGTGTGCACTAAAAACTCTTCTTGATCAAAGCGCTCGATTGATTTCACCGAAGTGACATCCATTCGTTTGCGATTTCTGACCGTTAGCAAATGATCCCCTGTTGGAATTGTGTACGTTGCATTATCCGGCTGTAACGTCAATGATTCCCCTCCCTTGTCCTGTCTTTAAACTATATGCTGCGGACAAACCCTTTATGATAAAACTGCTAATTTCCATTCAGAAATTTGTTTATAGATAGTTTTTCCTTACCGATTTGCAGGTACTTCTATACAATTTTAACGTTAGAACTTACAACATTCACTCTTCACATAGATAGAAGAAATCCCTATAATGATGCATTACTGCATATAGCTGCTCATTTCTATGGATCCTTATATAAGATATTCTTATCCATTAATAATTTGTAACTTCTACCCTATCATATTTACTGGTCAGTGATACTTTGAAGAATTAGCTTGGAATTGTAATTAAAAAGGTTGTCCTAAAATTTAGCGCATACTAATTTTCAGGGCAACCTCATATAAGATCATTCAAATAAAACATAGATCAATGCTTAATATACTCTTCTCTATAAGCAACATCTTCTCTCAAAACCAGCTAGTTCTCATCATCGATAAATTGCGGTTCAATCTTCTCTAATTTTTCTTCTTTTAAAATAGTAAACATTCTTGCAGCGTCTTCTTTTTTCACTGTATCTTTCAACTCTTCAACACGCGCTGTTACTACTTTTTGACCGAAGCGGATTGCGAGCTCATCACCTGCTTTTACAGCAGTACTTGCCTTCACTACCTTACCATTAATTGTAATACGACCTTGATCAGCAACCTCTTTTGCTAATGTACGACGCTTAATCAAACGCGATACTTTCAAAAATTTATCTAATCTCATATTTTATTCCCTCCCTGTAATTTTGCCTCGTTCCAAAAGGCATCTAGCTCTTCAAACGTATACGCTTTAAAATCCTTTTTTCCAGCCATTACTTGAGCTTCAACATACCCAAAGCGACTAGCAAATTTTCTGTTAGCATGGAGCATGGCATCTTCAGCTGAAATTTTATAGACACGTGCGATATTCACTAATGTAAATAGCACATCGCCAAATTCATCGAGACGTGTTTCATTCGTTCCATTCGTTACCTCAGCTCGGAATTCCTTCCATTCTTCGGAGAATTTTTCCCACACACCATCTGCCGAAGGCCACTCAAATCCAACTTTTGCCGCTCGTCTTTGATAGTTATAAGACGTTTGTAGGGAAGATGTTGCGCGGTACTCACCCTTCAATAAAGGTTCCGATATCTCACCATTAACATTTTCTTTACTTTTAATTTTCTCCCAGTTAGCATTTACTTCTTCCACACTATCTACAGTAGCATCACTAAATACGTGAGGATGTCGACGAATCATCTTTGTGCTTATAGCTTCTAATATATCTTCAAGGTTGAAGAATCCTTCATCTTCACCGATTTGTGCGTGTAAAAATACTTGTAGTAGAACGTCGCCAAGTTCTTCAATCAAATGCTCATCATCTTGCTCATCGATCGTTTGTAAGAACTCATGCACTTCCTCTAGCATATATCTTTTCAAACTTTCGTGCGTTTGCTGTTGATCCCAAGGACAACCATTAGGGCCACGTAATGTTGAAATAATCTCACGGAAAGTCGACCATTCACGAAGGGCTTCATCACGATTCGTTACTGGAGGTACGTAGACAGTTGTTAAGTTATCAATTTCGGCTGCACGGTCCAATTCGTATAAAGGAACTGTACGTAGCTTTTCATCTTTTGAGCCTGCTGCAGTAACAATTGTAACTGGATAATCCTCACTGTATTTTTCCATCAAAGTCAGTTTTACTTCTGAAGCACTAAAAGTATCATACACTTGTGCAATTAATAGATGTTGCTTCATATTCACTTCATGTGCTGAGAAAGTTGTTCCATCTACCAGTTGGAAGCCATCGATTGGGTCGATACGTAATGCGCCAAAGATTGGATCTAGGAAACTTTGACCTCCCTCAATATTCAGTTTTACTTTCCCTTCTTTTTCAGCTTCGATTAAAAGTTGAACAGTTAACTCTGCTACGAGTGGATGTCCAGGTACTGCGTACATTATATCTTCTTTCTCCACGTAACTTAAAAGAGTTGCTACAATTTCTTCATAAACTGGTCGAAAATCATCGTGCTTTTCATAAACATGATCAAAGCTTTCAAATTCGACCCCTTCAGTTGCTAACTCATTTAATACTGGGTGGTCTATCGTTCGTACATATATTTTCTTAGCCTGCTGTAGCTTGCGATAAACACCTATTTGTAATTGCTCAAAGTCACTAGCTCCGAGACCGATTATTGTTAATTGATGCATAATTTTTCCACCTATCCTTATTTCTTTCTTTGAAGCCATAATTGATAACTAGCCATTCTGCGCCCGAACGGTAGTAAAAACCAATCCCTACTTGTTAGAACTCTATACTTTGCAATGATTGTCAAAAAGACAAAGGCTCCTATCAACGCTGCTGAACTACCAGTCAACGCAGCATTCAATCGGGAAGATAAAGATGCAAAGAGCATCTGCTCAGCAAAATAACTCCAAAACACCACAAAAGCTATCATGACGACTGAAGCAAATCCCGTGCATATATAAAAACGTGAAGGTGCGAAGCGAATTGGTCTAATTTTTTTAAAATAATAGATCAACCCAATAGCTGAACATATTAAACCTAAATTACTAGCATACACCGCGCCTATGATACCCCATCTTATAATAAACAACTCATTACAAATCACTTTAACTATAAAGCCCACTATTAATATTAAAGTCGGTATTTTTAATTTCCCTAACCCTTGAAGCATAGCTGTTAATGTTAAAATAAGCGACAGCCATATAATTTGCGCCACAAATACTATTAGTACGTTAGATAATTCACGTGTTTCAAATAGCATCTCATTTACATAAGGCATAACAAGCATTAAACCAAGCGTCGCAGCAAAACCAAATAACAAGGATGTGCGATAGGTCAGTTGAATAAACCGTTCAGTTCTTCGCCCATTGTCCTTTTTTGATGTATGAGCAACAAGAGGTACAATGGCAAGGGATAGCGATGTCGCGATGACAAGTCCTACTTGTACAAGTGGCTGCCCTCTATCATAAATCCCCTTCGTTTCCATTGCCTCAATGGTTGGTACGCCACTCTTCGTAAGAGTTTCAAAAACAGTAAATGAATCAACTAGTTGAAAAAACAATAGTAAAAGTCCACTCATGCTGACCGTAATACTTAAAACTGTCAATTCCCTTACTACAGGAAATATGGATATCTTTTTCCTTACAACTATTTTGTCCCTCTGCTTAACCTTTTTATAATATATCCACAATAAAATAATACCTGCCAATTCACCAACAACAGTGCCTGCCATAGCCATTTGTCCAGCTTGATAAAGGGAAGAGGTTGTCGTCATCACAAGCCATGTGCCACCTAAGATTACAAGGACACGTACAGTTTGTTCTACCACTTGTGCATAGGCAACTGGAGTCATCATACCGCGCGCTTGGAAGAACCCTTTATAAACAGCAATTGCTGGCATACATAACGTAACAAACGCTCCTGTACGTAAAAGGGAAGCCAATTCCGGATCTCCCATCCATTTTGCGAATAGATCAGCGCCACCAAATAAAATTACGAAGAAAAGGATGGATAAGAAACTTAAATAATAAAATACCACTCGTAATAATTCTTTACGCCATTCTTCATCACGCTCTTCAGCCTCAGCAAGAATTTTAGAAATAGCGACAGCAAAACCACTCGAGGTCCAAACAACGAAAATTGCTACAAATGGATACACTTGTTGATAAATATAAAACCCCTGGTCCCCCACTAAATTTTGGAAAGGGACTCGGTACAACATGCTCAGTACTTTGACAAAAAGAGCAGCAAGCGTTAATAACGCGACTCCCTTCACATATACCTTCATTCCCCACTTCTCAGGCATTTCAAATCCTCATTCCTATACATCGTTCACTAAAATCCATAATAATCTAAATGTCATCAGTATAGCATATTGATGCATATCCATAAAAAGCAGGTTAACGTATATCCCAAGGACTATACTTATTAGAGAATCATTTCTTTATATAGTAATGGATTATAAATAAGTGACTTTTAGTTCAATTTCAGTAAAAGAATCCGATAAAATCCTTAATTAAAGAGTATAGAGGAGAGATTACTTTGAAGATGAATGTCACGAATATCAAAACATTTCATAACGCGGCGAAATTTAATCAGCCACATATACTACAAAGCTCATATATCTATGCTGCATTAAAATCAAAATCCAAAAAAAATCAAGTTATAACTGAAAAAGAAAATGGTTATGTACGCCAGTATCTCGTCAAAGAAGATGGCACTAAAATATTAATTTCCGAAATGCGGGAAGATACCACAAAACAGGCCCCTATTCATAATGAATCAAATACCAATGATTTAATGAAGTTGCTTAATTTTTCAACAAATATACATCCTCCTAATATTAAAACGATAAAATAAAAAAGTCTTCCTCGCTTTTGCGAGGAAGACTTTTTTCATGTTAATCAAGCATTTGCTTCGCAAGAAAGTGAGCTGCAGTTTCAGCTACTTTTTGCTCCGAGTCGCCAATAAAGTGTACCTTTGACAATATATAAACAGCGCCAATTGGGTCACCTGACACGATAATTGGTGCCACACAGTAAGATTTTATTTGCTCAACTTGACCTGGAACTAACTCTACAGAGCTTTCATGCTTCTCTACAAGAATGGATCGTTGCATAATACTTTCTTCAGCAAATGACGATAGTTGTCTATTAACATAATCCTTCTTTGATACACCTGCTACAGCAATCATTTCATCTCGATCACTAATTAAAGCAGCAGTACCCAACGTTTCATATAACGTTTCTACATACGAAGTAGCAAAGTCACTCAATTCGCTAATAGGTGAATATTTCTTTAAAATAACTTCCCCTTCGCGATCCGTGAAAATTTCTAACGGGTCGCCTTCACGAATGCGTAAAGTCCTTCTTATTTCTTTTGGGATAACGACGCGCCCTAAATCATCAATACGTCGTACAATGCCAGTTGCTTTCATTCGTGTTGCCTCACTTTCGACAAAATATAGTTATACTTGTCCTAGTATGGTTCACAAATGGGGAATCTATGCAAAAAGGGTATTACTCTGCAACAGGTGCAGATTCTTCCCTTTTTGCAGTCGGCAAAAGTTTCATAATTTCTTCTAAAATATCAAACGGTAATTGTTTATCCGTTTTGCGTTCATCTATTGTAAGTAATAGCTGTTGCCCATCCATCCGGAAGCCCACAGCCCGCCCGAACTTCAATGATTCTGAGACAACTTTCGCGCCATCTATATTCGCTGTACCCTGCTCTGAAATTTGAATAGTAATCACTTTATTCGTTTCCTTAATTGAAGTGACCCCTGCTTCTTTCGCCCAAACTTTCATTCGCGCAATACGTAATAAACGTTCGGTTTCAAAAGGTATATCACCAAATCGATCTTGCAATTCATCAATGATTTCAAGATAGTCATTTTCATTTTCCATCGCTTTTACACGTTTATACATTTGAATTTTTTGATAGCCATCTGGAATAAATTGATCTGGAATGTATGCGTCATACGGTAAAATTATTTCAATTTCAGGTATATCTTCTTTTTTCGTACCACTACGTCGTTCTTCTATTGCTTCTTCAAGCATTTGTGAGTACAAGTCAAATCCGACAGAATCGATAAAGCCGTGTTGTTGAGACCCAAGTAAATTTCCTGCACCCCGAATTGATAAATCACGCATGGCAATTTTAAATCCAGAGCCAAGTTCAGTAAATTCTTTGATCGCTTGCAAACGTTGCTCAGCTACCTCTGTCAGTACTTTATCACGTTGATACATGAAATAAGCGTAGGCTACTCGATTGGAACGCCCAACACGTCCTCGTAATTGATAAAGCTGTGATAAACCCATACGATCCGCATTGTGTACAATTAATGTATTCACATTAGGAATATCCATACCTGTTTCAATAATTGTCGTCGTGACTAACACATCATAATCTCCATCCAAAAATCCAAGAATAACAGATTCTAGCTCAGACTCAGTCATTTGGCCATGTGCAAAGCCAACACGCGCTTCAGGTACGAGCTCTTGAATCTCTTGCACCTTTTTCGCCATATCTTCAACACGATTATATAAATAAAACGTTTGCCCACCGCGTGACATTTCACGCTCAATAGCTTCACGCACCAGCGCACCACTATGCTCCATGACATACGTTTGGACTGGGAAGCGATTTGCAGGTGGTGTTTCTATAACAGATAAATCACGAACACCAACCATCGACATATGCAATGTACGAGGTATTGGTGTTGCTGTTAACGTTAATACATCAACGTTCGTTTTTAATTGTTTGATCTTTTCTTTATGCGTCACACCAAATCGTTGTTCTTCATCGACTACGAGTAATCCTAAGTCACGATACACCACATCTTTAGATAAGAGACGATGCGTACCCACAACAACATCTATCGTGCCGTCTTTTAATCCTTTTAGTGTTTCTGCTTGCTGTTTTTTTGTACGGAAGCGACTAAGTAAACCAATAGAAACTGCCTGCTCTTGGAAACGTTCTACCATCGTTTCATAATGTTGCTGAGCTAAAATGGTTGTAGGTACAAGGAAAGCTACTTGCTTCCCATCCATAATTGCTTTAAAGGCTGCACGAATGGCAACCTCAGTTTTACCATAACCAACATCACCACAGACAAGTCTATCCATTGGGCGCTCACGTTCCATATCGTGTTTGACTTCACGAATAGAACGTAATTGATCTTCCGTCTCCTCATATGGAAATGCCGCTTCAAAGGTGCGTTGTTCATCGCCATCTGGAGTAAAGGCAAAACCTTTTTCAGCTTCACGTTTTGCATATAGTTTGATTAAATCATCGGCAATATCTTGTACCGCAGATGAAACTTTACTTTTCGCACGTTTCCACTCTGCTCCACCTAGTTTATGTAGCTTCGGTTCACGGTCTTCAGAAGCAACATATTTTTGGATTAAATCAATTTGATCGACTGGTACGAATAGTTTATCATCTGCTCGGTAGCGGACGTGCAAATAATCTTTATGTGACCCTTTTACTTCTAAAGTTTCGATACCGATATATTTCCCAATACCATGGTGAATATGAACGACATAATCTCCTGGTTTGATTTCTGTATAACTTTTTATACGCTCGGCATTTGTCATTTTTTTAGGGCGCGATTTCTTTTTTTGCTTTTGTTTAAAGAGTTCCTCTTCCGTAACAATCGCTAAACGCTGTAACGGGAGTTCAAAGCCAGCTGTCAATGCACCTTCAATTGCATAAACACCCGCTCCATTCGGTTCCCCCAGTTGTATATGAATATCGTAATCATCCAGCACTGTTTGCATTTTTCGTAGACGATCTTTACCTTCCGCCACAAAGAGCACCGTAAATTTCCCTTGCTCCCATCGCTCCATCTCATTTTTCAATAAAGGTATTTGTGCATGGAAATGTTGCATTGGTTTGCATGAAAAACTTGTAGTTTTCTTAAACTGCACACCAGAAAATGCACGCGTAAATAGGGCAAAGAATAGCTTCGGTTGTTTTAGCATCGCTAAAATTTCTTTTAGTGAATATGAAGGTTTCACGGCATGCACCATTTTCCCTTCCTCTAGAAGGCTCAAGAACCATTCTTTCTCTTCTTTCTCCCACGCATCCATTACTTCTTGAACTCTGCCTAATTCATCAAATACAACGAGAGCATTTTGGGCAAAATAATCGCCTAAATAAGATGGCTTATCATATAAAAGCGAGCCATACTTATTGGCGTAATCAGGTAAGTTACCTTGCTTTAGCATTTCAATATCTGCTTGGATATTTTGATAGAGTGCTTCTTTAACATCTTGCGCTTTCACTTTACGTAAACTTTCTGCCAACGCATTCTCTAGTTTTCCAGCCAGTATTACTCTATCGGCTTGCGTTAAAACGAATTCTGTCGCAGGCAGAATTCGTACATCTTGTAGTTTATCAATTGAACGCTGATCATCAGCTGAAAATGTCCGGATTGAATCTACTTCTGTATCAAACAATTCAATACGCACTGGCACTTCCATATAAGGTGGATAAATATCTAAAATACCACCACGTAATGCAAATTCTCCTGGTGTTGTCACCATCTGACCACGTGTATAGCCCATTACAATAAGCTGATTCAACCAAGCTTCTACATCGACATCGTCACCAATTGCCGTTTGAAGACGTAAATCAAGCCATTGCTCTTTTGGAGACATCATTTTACGTAGACCTGCTACTGGAATAATGTAAATTCCCTTTTGTTCATGTAACATATGGTCAATTGTTTCAATTCGTTGCGCTCTTAACTCAGGACTTGCTATCGACATATCAGCTGCAATAAATTCATCAGCTGGATAATAATGCACAAGCTCCTCACCCATTAACTTCACTAAATCATCATACATTTTCTGCGCTTGCAATAGATTTGGCGAGATGATATACACCGGTTTTTCTATCGCCCCATAAATCGTATCTAAAAAAGCTGGACGCGCACTCCCAGAAAGGCCCGTAATTAACTGAGGACCATTATTTTGCTGCAAATCTTCCAATAATTTTGTTATATGCATATCTTGAGAGAACAATTTACGTAATATCTCCAAATGAAGCCCTCCTTCCTTCAAAAAATATAATGAAACTATTTGCTCTATCTATATTTTACGAGTAAATAGTCTATCTATTTCATATTTCTTTTCATTCCTATACAGAAAAAGGCCTTGGACGCATAGCGCGCCAAAGCATCTTTCGTTATTGTAGCCATTTTTTTAACGCGTAATAGTCTGGAAATTGTTTTAAAGATTCTTCACAGTGTTCACAAATACAATCGACCGTTGTATCTCCATTATGGTCTTTATGAATGTATTGTTCTGCCTCTTCTTCATTTAATTGATGTAACTTGCGGACACTTTCCTCTGAATCGAAAGGCAGTAGCCCAACCTCAGTTTCACAGTGCCGACAGCGATAATGAATTGCCATATGCAACATGCCCTCCTTTATAAAAAGTATAGACAGTCACATAGCAATTTATGCTCATTCATTAATTAAATTGATTCATAACATCTATAAACGGCTTGTTCAGTGCATACTCACAAGCATCCGCCGCTTTTTCAAAAGCATCTTGCATTACAGGCTGGTCTTCCTTCGAAAATCTTGCAAGAACATAATCCGAAACCTTCATACCAGCAGGTGGGCGGCTAATACCAATACGAATACGGTTAAAGTTTTGAGTACCTAAATGCTGGATTAATGATTTTATACCGTTATGACCGCCCGCACTGCCTTTTTGACGCAAACGTAATTTTCCTTTATCCAAATCTAAATCATCATAAATAACAATGATATCCTCTACATCGATATCAAAATAATCCATGATCGGACCCACACATTCACCAGAAATATTCATATACGTAAGCGGCTTCAATAGCATGACTTTACCTTCTGGACGATGAATAGTACCGTACATACCATTAAATTTTGATTGATTTAATGATACGCCCCATTTAGCTGCTAATATGTCGATGGTATCAAAACCGACATTGTGATGTGTATGTTCATATGTTTTGCCCGGATTGCCGAGACCAATTATTAGTTTCATAATAGCATCTTCCTTTTCTGCCTAATCCATGCTATTTTATCACATACCGTTGGATATTATGAAAAAATGCAATTATTAGTGGTTTTTCGACTTTTTCCTAAGAAAAAAATCGCTCTATCATAAAATGATAAAGCGATTTTCTCTATTCGACTATTGTTTCCAATAATCGGCCATTTCTCGGTCGAGATATACCCAACCTTTCCAAGAAATATGAATTGTATCACTAATAAAATGTGGCTCGTACTCGTAACCAGTAAAGTCAACAAGCGGGAAACCAGCACTTTGCACCTGCTTATTAATTTTCGCATAATATTCTTGTCGACGGTCTTGTGGGAAGCCTGCATAATCATACCATTTCCCATTCACAGGAATAGATACGAACATTGGCTTAGCACCAGTATCCTTTAATACATCCAAGACCATTTGAAAATCTTTATACTCAGGCGACTCTGTATAGCTTTCGTGTTTACGGAAGCCTTTAAGTTCATCTAACTTAAACTCTATTTTCTTTTTATAATATTTATCGTTAATAGATAAATTATTTGTTGTAATCCGCTGACCACCATATTCATCTGCATACTTCGTCAACTGCTCAAAAGATTTTCCCGCAACCATTTCTGGATTTGCATGCAATTTTTCACGCGGCTTTGCCATGATGGAGTAATACAAATCTTTTTTCTCCATTAACTTTTTATTTATTAAAGCCACTGGTTTTGCTAAAGTTGCTTTTATCGGATATTTTGCACCATCTGTTACTTCATTTTCATAAATTGTTGATAAAACAAAGTCTCTTTGTACACTATCAAACTGCAAAAGACGCTCCATAGCTTTTTTCTTCAACTGAGGGTCCATCTTATTATTTAACGCTAAATCGTAAGACTGCAACATTGAATAGTTAGGTGAGAAATGGAACTCATCAACGCCTGTTTCTGTAAACCATTGCGGTGAAATAATAAATACTAATTTCTTATTTTTTAAATTTTCCTCTTGCGCAGCAAAGTTCAAAAAATGATGAATCGATTGTGTACCACCACGGCCATATAAATATGTCGTAAAGCCTTCATCATTCGCTTTAAAATAGTTATATGGATGGAACGGATCAAAGCGATTCAACTCAGACGATCCATATATCGGGAACATGTTCGGCTCTTGTAGTAAACGATTTTGGAAATACTCCCCTTGGAACATTAGAGGATTCAGAGCTGTTTTCGCATGTTCTACATCTTTATCTGAGATTAAAAACCCAAGCCATTTATTCGGTATAAATAAAAATATTAAAAACAGAATTACCGCAATGAAGAGCGGTAAGAAGGCATACTTTCTCATACACGCTCAGCTAACTGCTCTGCGATACGATTCGGTGTATTCCACTCCTCGCGCGTAAACTCTGTAATTGAAACTGAAATACCAAACTTCTCTTCTACTTCAACTAGAAACGTAATGATACCAAACGAATCTAGTAAACCTTCTTCAAATAAATCGATATCAGGTTGTTCAACAACAACATCTTCCTGACATACCTCTGCTAATAATTCATATACTTTTTGTTTTTCCATCTTAATCTAACTCCTTATTATTTAAATAGTTGTCCAGAGAAAATATAAAATCCAAAGCAAATAAAGTTAAATGTTATAAACACGGATATAACATGTGTAAATTTATTTTTCGGCCATAGTTTATGTTTTCGATTCCATCGATCGAAGAAGTCATATCCAATGATTAGGGCTGCTTGGTACAAGCCATAAATAATAAAATGCCATTCTAATCCATGCCAAACACCCATGATGAAGAATAATAGGAAATAACCAATATTAGAAACTGTATAGCGATTTTTAATCCACTTTTTCTTCGTCATCCAAAATACAAAACGCATATATACATAGTCTCTAAACCAAAATGATAGACTCATATGCCAACGATTCCAAAAGTCTTTAATATTTTTACTAATGAATGGCATGTTGAAGTTTTCTGGTGTTTTAACTCCCATCAAGTAGCTGACCCCTATAGCAAAGGCACTGTAACCCGCAAAGTCGAAAAATAGATAAAAGCTGTAAGTATACATATACGCTACATTAGCCCAAAATGGAGAATGAATATATGTTGCGTGATCTGGTAAGTAAACAAGAATTTTGTTGTAAATTAAAAATGCTAAAATAAATTTGTATAAAAACCCTCGGAAAATACTATTAATCCCTAAATATAAAAGCTCTTTATACTCCTCTTTTGAAAAGGTCTTATTAACATCCTTTTCAAATCTTCTCCAACGATCAATTGGACCTGATGATACAGTCGGGAAAAATAGTAGGAAGTAAATAAGCTCACCGATCGGTAGTGTCTGCTTCTTCATCATGCCGTCTCGTGTTTCAATAACTATCTGTACGGACTTAAATGTAATATAAGAAACACCCAGGAATCCAAATACATGATTCAAACCGAGTAATGGTAGTACTTTCACAAGCACTAATGGTAATATCGCTAATATAACCATCATACAAAATACAACTGTATTATTACGTTCTTTTCTATAATGATGGTAACCTTTAATTAAAACAATTTGAAAAATCGTAAACAAAATAATAGATATTGCACCGGTCTTTGAATTACCAAAGATGACGGCCAATACAACAATAGACACAAGCATATTATAAATTTTTGATGATTTACCTAATAACCCAAGAACGATAGTAGGTAAAAGAAGAATACCAATTAAAAAGAAAAATATAAACGAGCCATATGGAATCATACCATAACCTCAGCTATTAATTGTTTTCGATTTATTTTACCATTAGATGTCATAGGTAACTGATCACAATAATTAAATTTTCTCGGAATCATATATGCTGGTAAACTTTTTGCTAGTTCTTTTTTTATAGCGCTCGATAATTGATATTCTTTTTCAAAAGAATGTTCTTTAGGCACGATATATGCTGCTAAAAAATCAATAGCTTCATTTTTATAAACTGGTACAACTACACATGAATCTACATACTGGCATTGCAATAAATTGTTTTCGATCTCTTCGATTTCCATTCTATAGCCATGAACTTTCACTTGGAAATCTGCACGCCCACTATAAAAATGTAATCCTTTTTTCTGATATCCAACATCACCTGTTCGATACGCTTGTTGTCCTTTATATTCAAAAAAGGCCTTTTCAGTTAGTGTTTCTTCTCCTAAATATCCTTTACTAACACTCGGTCCAACAATAATCATTTCACCTTTTTCACCATCAGGTAATATTTGATCATCCTCATCTATAATAAGCATTTGAGTATCACCTTTTATATAACCTATTGGTAAAGAAATATGATCATTTAATAATTCTTCGGTTACTTCTATTGCTGAAACTGCTACTGTTGCCTCTGTTGGTCCATATGTATTGAAAATCCGTGCGTCCGGGAACAATTTCAATAACTTATTTGCAACTTCTGTCGGCAATACTTCCCCACAAAACAGGAACGTATTTAATGATGGCAGCATCTCACTAGTAAATTCAGGATTCATTAAACACATTTGTACGAATGATGGCGTAGATGTCCAAACATTTGTTTTTGACTGTGCTAATTGCTCAAATAAAATCTTAGGGTTTGCTATCATCTCTTTTGTAATTGCGAATAATGTAGCACCTGTCGTTAGTGCAGGATAAAGGTCCATTACCGACAAATCAAATGAAAATGGTGCTTGATTTAAAAATACCTTGCCCTCTGTTATCGGGAAATCTTCATGCATCCAACTAACAAAGCTCTCTAAATTTCGAGCTGAAATTTGAACGCCTTTAGGATTTCCTGTACTACCTGAAGTATAAATAATATAAAAGTTATCATTCTCTTTCACCCAAGTAGATGTTGATGATCCATTGGAGTGTTCAGCAACTATATTTGCTAATTGACCTTCAGACATATACGGAATTGATGACTGCTGAAGTGAATCTCTTTCTAGATTCTCTGTTTCAATGAGAAAAGCTGCACCTGAGCACTCTATAATTTTTTGAATGCGTTCTTTTGGAATTGATACATCTACCGGAATATATGGGTGACCTGATTTTACTACTCCTAAAAAGGAGCTAACCATCATGGGTGCCATATGACCATATACTATAATAGGTGCTTTATTCGGGAGATTTAATGTGGTTAAATACGTGGCTAATGATTCTGACTGTTTCCATAAATCTCCGTAACTTAATGTCGCATCTCCATTCTGAAATGCGATAGAATCTTCATTATCTAAGGCTATATTTTGAATAGCCGAAAGTATATTCAATGTAAACCCTCCTCACTTTAAAATTCTGTATATATGAATGGACCGGCATTCATATCATGAAAACCATATAAGAGAACGAGTAAAATGAGAATCGCCAAGTAATAAATCGTCCGCATACCCACATACGTTACAGTATGATTCCAAAGCTTTCTTACTTTCTCCATCCTATTTACCTCACATTTCTACAATTTAATCATTTACGATACACCATTTCATCTATTATTACAATAACATGTCAATACCATTACATTAGACGTAATATAGCAAAAGTTGTTCCTACCCTCAACAAGAAGAAGACCTAAAGACTACATTTTTTCAAATAAATAGTAGCAAGGGTAAAGAAAAAGGCTTACCATCGTTATCTATAGATGGTAAGCCCTTTTTTTGAAATTTATTTTATCTAGCACCGATAATCTCTTCAGAAGTTGCTTTTTCATCAACTTCTGTTGACTCAACCTCAACTGTAGGCGCAGATACTGTAACAAGAAGAAAGTCATCCGTATCCAGAATTTCGAATGTTGACGTGCTACGAATATCACCAACAGCTAAAGTGTCACCTATTTCTAAAGTTGAAATATCAACCTCTATTGATTCTGGAATATCTGATGGTTTTACCTTAACTGTTACTTCACGATTAGGTTGTTGGAGAATGCCGCCTTCTTTTACTCCTACTGAATCGCCAGTTAGATTTACTGGTACACTTACTTCTAAAGCATCAGACATATTAACCACTAAAAAATCTAAGTGAACTAATGTTCCCTTCAATGCACATTTTTGAGCTTCATTTAATACGGCATTTAATTTTTTACCATCAATTTCTAATGTTACTATGGAGTTTTTACCATCTAAACGTAATGCTTTTTCATACTCTCTTGCATTAATCGTAATCGGAGTTGCCTCTGTTTTATAACCATATACCACAGCTGGCACAAAACCTCTTTGTCGAAGTTCAGTTAGTGCAGAATGATTTTCAACCTTACGCTTTTTTGCATGAACTACAGTACTCATATAGATACATGTCTCCCTTCCTAGTTAACATAGTCACATTAATATATGTACCCTGTTGGCTAGGAATTCAAACATTTACCATTATTAATCGAATAAAGTACTTACTGATTTGTTCTCGTAGATTCTTACAATTGCATCAGCTAATAAAGTTGCAACAGATAGTTGTTTAATTTTCGGTGATTTTTTCTCATCCGGTAATTGGATAGAGTTTGTAATCACTAATTCTTTTATTACAGAGTTATCAATGCGCTCGATAGCTGGCCCTGATAATACAGGGTGTGTACAGCAAGCGTAAACTTCTTTAGCGCCTGCTTTAACTAACGCGTCAGCACCAATTGTAATTGTACCTGCCGTATCAATAATATCATCGATTAAGATTGCAACTTTACCATCAACACTACCAACAATATTCATAACTTCTGCAACGTTTGGACGTGGACGACGTTTATCGATTATAGCTATTGGAGCTTTTAAGCGATCAGCCATTTTACGTGCACGTGTTACACCACCGTGGTCTGGTGATACGATAACAACGTCTTCTGATTTGAAGCCTTTTGCTTTGAAATGATCAGATAATAGCGGTACACCGATTAAGTGATCCATTAAGATGTCGAAGAAACCTTGAATTTGTGGAGCATGCAAGTCAAGAACGATTGCACGAGTAGCTCCTGCAGTTTCTAGTAAGTTAGCCACTAATTTAGCCGTGATTGGTTCACGTGCACGTGCTTTACGATCTTGGCGAGCATAACCATAGTAAGGTAATACTACGTTTACTGTGCGCGCTGAAGCACGTTTCACGGCATCAACCATAATAAGTAATTCCATTAAGTTTTCGTTTACTGGAGCTGAAGTAGACTGTACGATAAATACGTCACAACCACGAATACTTTCCTCAATATTAATTTGAATTTCTCCGTCACTGAAATGTTTAACGGAGCATTTTCCTAGCTCGACACCTACTTCTTTAGCAATTTCTTCAGCTAATGGTATATTCGAGTTTAATGAAAAGATTTTTAACTTTGAGTTGGCATATTGATACGGCATGATGGCCTCCTGGTAATTTTAATTATTTTAATTTTAGTTTGGTAACATAATTATCTTTGTTTTCTTGTCTAGAACGTGCAATTGCTAGTGCGTCAGCGGGTATGTCTTTTGTAATTGTTGAGCCAGCTGCTACAAATGAGCCTTTTCCTACCGTTACGGGTGCAACTAAATTAGAGTTACAACCCACAAAAGCATTATCTTCAATCACTGTTTTAAACTTGTTTTTACCATCATAATTGACAGTAATAGTACCGCAACCTATATTGACCTCAGTACCTACTTCAGCATCTCCTAAGTACGATAGGTGAGACACTTTACTACCATTATCTATCTTTGTTTTCTTCACTTCAACGAAGTTTCCAATTTTCACATGATCGCCCAGATCAGAATCTGGACGGATATGCGCAAATGGACCAACAGCTGTATCCTCACCGATGACGCTTTCACGTATTACAGAAGAATGGACAGTCGTACGATTTCCAATACGACTATTTTGAATTTGGCTATTTGGACCAATGATGCAATCTTCTCCGATGCTAGAAGCACCTTCAATGATAACTCCAGGTTGGATGACTGTGTCTCGACCAATTTGTGCATCAACACTTATATATGTGTTATTAGGGTTAATAATCGTCACCCCATTACGCATATGTTGTTCGTTAATTCTAGCACGCATTGTTTCTTCAGCTTGAGATAAAGCAATACGGTCGTTAACACCAAGCGTTTCAGCAAAGTTTTCAGTTACATATGCTGCAACTACTTCACCTTGTTTTTGTAAAATTTCAATGACGTCAGGTAAATAGTATTCACCTTGTGCATTATCATTTTTCACAAGTTTCAACGCAGCAAATAACGCTTTATTATCAAAGCAATATGTGCCAGTGTTGATTTCTTTTACTTGTCGTTGTTCAGGTGTTGCATCTTTTTGTTCAACAATTTGAGCAACCTGTTGATCTTTAGAGCGAAGAATTCGACCATAGCCAGTAGGGTCTTCAGCGATAGCAGTTAAAATTGTTGCTTTTGCATGATTTGACTCATGATGCTCGAACAACGCTTTCATTGTTTCGGGGCGAATTAAAGGTGTATCCCCACAAATAACAATCGTTGTGCCTTCTAATTCTCCAAGGATCGGTTCCACCTGTTGAACTGCATGTGCAGTACCAAGCTGTTCAGCTTGTAATACATACTCACTTTTTTCACCAAGTTGTTCCTTTACCTTTTCGGCACCATAACCTACGATTGTTACTATACGTTCTACATCTAATGTTTGAATATGATCAACTACATGTTCAACCATTGGTTTTCCACAAACCGGATGAAGAACTTTATATAATTTGGACTTCATACGCGTACCTTGGCCAGCAGCCAGTATAACGGCATAAACATTCGTCATTTCGCAAGTCCTCCATTTTAGCTGATTTTCTCTTTTGACTATAAAGCAAATTTAGTTAATTTTCAAGACTTCCTCACTTGACAAAACTATGACAAACAATTTATTATTAAAATCTTTTGTTTTTTTATAAAAAAATTCCAGTAGCTATACTTTTAAGTAAAAACAAACTTTTTAATTAACAGCCTCCCAATAAAAAGCCACATTCAAATAAACTTTCCTAATCTGTCCCCTTTACTCCTTTATATATATGCCTAAGAAATAAATTAAGTGTAAAGCTCAAAAACGAGGAATTTTTGATACTAACTCTTTCATATAATTTCCCATTTTGTAATATTACCAGTATGTAAATCTATCAATTATTTCTTACCTTTGTATGTTTCAGATTCCCACTCCTCTATTTACTAAACTAGCAAACGAAAAGGTTTGATATATACAAAAAAGAGCCCATTCAATATGAATAGGCTCTAAATTTACGGGTTATTGAATTTCTTGGTGTTCTTCATAAACCGTCGCATCTTCATCACTCGACTCTTCATAAGCCTTAAGTACAGCTTCTTGAATCTTCGTACGAGTTCCAGAATTAATCGGATGTGCAATATCACGAAATTCTCCGTCTGGAGTGCGCTTACTAGGCATTGCTACGAATAGCCCTGCGTTACCATCAATGACTCGAATATCATGCACTACAAATTCGTTGTCAAGTGTGATGGAAGCAATGGCGCGCATACGTCCATCAGTTTGTACACGACGTAATCTTACATCTGTAACTTCCATTCTCTCACCACCTCTCATCTAAGATGCCAAAATGACTCTATCTACTTTATTCTATGTAAATTTATAGATTCCTTCTTTTTCCTTATTTATTTTTTAAAAATTTAGAATGTTTACAATCCTATTGTACATTAGTTACTAATTGTCTTTAATTCACATATCTATTACGTCCAATTTTTACAAACAAAATGATTATAGACAAAAAAAAGACTATCAATAAGCTTACTAGCTCATTGATAGTCTTTTTATATTTCATCGTTTCTTAAAACTACTCTTTACTTAGTCAATTACTGCAATGACTTCAATTTCTACTTTTGCATCTTTAGGTAGACGCGCAACTTCTACTGTTGTACGAGCAGGTTTATGCTCTCCGAAGTGTGCAGCATAAACTTCATTCATCGCTACGAAGTCATTCATATCTGCGATAAATACTGTTGTTTTAACTACTTTTTCTAAAGAAGTGCCCGCTTCTTTAAGAACTGCTTTTAGATTCTCAAAAACTTGGTTTGTTTGTTCAGTGATGTCACCATCTACAAACTCTCCGGCTGGTGTTAAAGGAATTTGACCTGAGCTATAAAAAACATTATTTAAAATCATACCTTGTACGTATGGGCCAATTGCAGCTGGCGCATTTTTTGTTGCTACTACTTCCATCTTTCATTTCCACCCTTCTAAAAATAGTTTCCCTCACTTAAAGCAATTGTACGATCCTTTTCATTCACTTCTTTTAATTTTACAAGTGAATAATAATCATCTACTAAGCGCTCGTCTAGATGTTCTGCCTCTACTAACACAGCGATGCCAGCTAGTGTACAGTCGAATTCTTCTAGCAAGTTTTTCATGCCATTCATTGTACCGCCAACTTTCATAAAGTCGTCTGTAATAAGTACACGTTGGCCACTTTGCATGCTACGCTTTGATAGCACCATCGTTTGAATACGACGCGACGATCCAGATACATAGTTAATACTTACAGTGGAGCCTTCTGTTACCTTGTTATCACGACGTACTACAACTACAGGTACATTCAAATGTCTCGCAATAGCATGGGCAATTGAAATACCTTTTGTTGCAACTGTCATAATAACATCAATTTCTTTATCGCAAAATGCCGAAGCAAATACTTTTCCGACGCGATTCATTAATTCGGGATTACCGAGTAAATCTGTCATAAATAAGTATCCACCTGGCAATAGTCGATCTGAATGACTTAACTCTTTTAAGAGCTCTTGCATAACTTCTTTAACAGCCTCTTCTGGCATTTTAGGAATATATTTCACTCCCCCAGCAGCTCCTGGAACAGTCACAAGAAGGCCAATCCCTCTTTCCTCAAATGTATCTTTAACAATCGATAAATCCTCACTAATAGAAGATTTGGCCGATTGATACAATTCTGCGAAAAACGTTAGAGGGATCAACTGCTGTGGATGCTCCAATAAATAATGCGTCATGTCTACAAGACGTTCGCTACGCTTCCATTTCATGAAATCCTCTCCTGAACACGAATGATTTATACAAAAAATACCACAATTATACGTATTTAATCAAGGGAATCGCGATCTCCAAGCATACGAATTGCATATACTTCATCACAAAAGCCTCTTAATCCATTGTAAATACGACTTACACGAGCCTCATTCTGCACGAGGCCAAACACCGTTGGACCGCTACCACTCATTAATACGGCATCCGCTCCAAAACGCTTCATTTGTTCTTTAATCACTGCTACTTCTGGATGTAATTTTAATGTAACCGTTTCTAGTACATTCCCTACAGTATCACAAAGTAATTCATAATCATCCTCTTCAATGGCTTGAATCATCTGTTGTGTATTCGGATGGACAACATCATCCATGTTTAAACCACCATAAACAGCCGCTGTTGAGACACCAATAGTTGGCTTAGCTAATACTACCCAGCAACTTGGAGGCGCTGAAATCGCCTGTATACGCTCTCCTCGACCTGTTGCAAGTGCAGTGCCACCGTAAACACAAAAAGATACATCAGAACCAATTTTAGCTCCTAATTCTGCGATTTCATCCATAGTTAGGTTTAAATTCCATAATGTATTTAAACCTTTCAAAGTTGCGGCAGCATCGCTACTACCTCCAGCTAGTCCAGCTGCTACTGGAATATGTTTATCAATAGTAATAGATACACCCTTATCTATATTGTATGTATCTTTTAATAACTTAGCTGCTTGATAAGCTAGGTTTCTTTGATCATCAGGTACAAAGCGATCTGTCGAATGAATTTTAATAAGCCCATCTTTTCTACTTCTAAGGCCGACTCTATCAGCGAGATCAACCGTTGTCATAATCATCTCTACTTCATGATAACCATCGGGACGTTTGTAGAGTACATCTAATGTTAAATTAATCTTGGCAGGTGCTTTTACGTAAAGCATAACGCTGCCCCCTTCCTAGCAGGTTTTTATACAAAAAGCGATTCTATTATTCGTGCTTTTTTCACTGATTATTATTCTACCACAGGAAGACCTTTGTAAATAAGCTTCTACCTTTCCAATCGGGAGATTTTTATGCCTATAAACCTTTATATTAAAAACGAAAAGCTACCTCACAGTTGAAAGCTCAAGCTGTGAGGCAGCCAATTGTCAGTTCATCAATTTTGGACAATCATCAATCTACTTTGTTTTTGCTTCTTCAGCTAATTGCTGTTGTGCCATTTCGATTGCTCTTTTGACCATATTACCGGCATCTCGTGATTTGATCCCGCCCCATCCTTCTCGCTCTACTACATCGTAAAATCCAAGGTCTTTTGCGATTTCTTCTTTCAAACGATCCGACATGATACGTTTTCTCGCCATTCGAAATTCCTCCTTAGATGACTGACTGTTATAGTATGTTCAATAAAAAAACAAAAACACTCATAAAATATTCTTACGCAAAGAATACGTTACAAGTGTCCGAAAAAAAATATTCGATTATAAATGCACTTACTTGGCAATGACCAATTCTTTGATGTCATCGTCAAATGTAATCTCTACTGCTTCTGTTAAAATATCTGTGTAGCTGTAAGAAACTCGCTCAAAGGCGTTTTCATCTTGATCAAGATCAACTACAAATACTGCGCGATATGTTTCACGTAATATTCCAGCGCGCTCAACCGTTTTCTTGCGACCACCGTTTGCTTTTAATTGCAAACGTCTACCCAAATGACAATCTAACGACTTCTTAATGTCGGCTAAAGTTTTTGGCATTTTCGCTTACACCTCACTATAAACCATTATACATGAGGATGTTTAATTCGTCAAGTTAAATAAATTATTTTATCAATCCATCTTAGTGATGTCAATTGTTTTTTATTCGAAAATCTATATTTTTTTTACGAGTGTGCTAAGAATGTAACAGAAACGTTTATTGACGGAAGGTAGGATAAAGTGCATCAGCCAATTGACCAAACTCAATAATAGACAAAGTTTCACCACGGCGAGTTGGATCAATACCACACTCAGCTAGTGCTTCCAGAATTTTTTCTTTCTTTTCTTTACCTTTTGGTAACTGCGATTGTAAGTTATTTAATATTGTTTTACGACGTTGCGCAAAAGAACTTCTCGATACTTCAAATAAGAATTCTTCATCGATTACATGCACTGGTGGCTCTGCATGACGAGTTAGGCGAATAACAGCTGAATCTACATTCGGCTGTGGCATGAAGACAGTTTTCGGTACAGTCATCACTACTTCAGCCTTCATATAATATTGGATAGCAATCGAAAGTGAACCATACGCCTTTGTACCAGGATTTGCAGAAATACGATCTGCCACTTCTTTTTGCATCATCACAACCATACCGCGTATAGGTAATTTTTCCATTAATAATTTTAGTAAAATTGGAGTTGTTACGTAATAAGGTAAATTTGCTACTACCATAATGTCTTTATACTTCGCAAACTCCGAACTTAACTCCTCAGCTACATTCGCTTTTAAAATATCCGAATGAACAACTTTCACATTATCATATGGGCTTAATGTATCTTCTAGAACTGGTAATAAACGTTGATCAATCTCAAATGATACAACCTGGCCTGCAGAGCGAGCTAAATGCTCTGTCAGAGCACCTATACCTGGACCAACCTCAATTGCCACACTATCTTCTGTTAAATCAGCGTAGCTCACAATGTTACGAAGAATATTAGGGTCAATTAAAAAATTTTGCCCTAAACTTTTTTTGAATGAAAAACCATATTTCTTTAAAATCTCTTGCGTGCGTAAAGGCGTTGCAATATCTTTATGCATTTTGTTCCTCCTGATTTATCTGTGCAATCGCTTCACCGAATTGCTCTAAAGTTATTTGAAACATTTGTAATCGCTTGTGCAATTGTTTGCCGTTAGTTGAACCTATATTTAATAACTCACCTAAACGTTCTCTACGTGCCTTCGCATTAGGATGTGACAGTAGTTGAGCTACGATTAAATCATCTAATGTGATAATCTGCACGTCCTCTGATGCCACTCTAGGTGTATAAACGTTTGAGAGGGCATAACGGATATCACCGTCTTTTGCATGTTCTATACCAAGACTTTTTCCGTTTTTAGCAATAGTTTTCTTTTTCGGCAAAAACGCATGTTTTACATCTGGCACTCTTTGTTCAATAATTGCCCGAATACGTCTCCCTGGATAATCCGGATCCGTAAAGACGATAACTCCCCTTTTTTCTTGGGCATGTTGAATTCGTCGTAGAACTTCCTCTGAAATAGCAGAACCGTTCGTTTCGATTGTATCTGCATGAACAGCCCGTTTAATTGCTGTCGTATCATCTTTTCCTTCAACCACAATAAATTCTTTTATTTCCACGGATACCTTATCCTCTTTTCTAAAACGTCCTTTGACTATTTTACTGCTATATTACTTATATTGTACAGTAGCTTAAGTAAGAAGGCTCGTTTTCAATCAGTAAGACTGTCCCTATAAAAAAAGCTTTCCCTACAATTGCAAGGAAAGCTTTTCATATCTATATGTTAAACGACATGTATTAGTTTAATACCTTTATTTTAACTCTTTTGCGACCCCAATTATAAACAGATTGCTTATTTGAAATAAAGACATCGATCTTGTTGCCTTTAATTGCGCCGCCAGTATCCCCAGCAACCGCATAACCGTAATCTTCTACCCAAACTTTAGAACCTAATTTAATAACCTTAGGATCAACAGCAATTACTTTTATATTTGGATTCTTGCGTAAGTCGATACCTGTAGCGGTTTTACCAGAACAACCATTACAGAAAGCAGTGTAAGCTGTAGCTGTTACATACATAGTTCGACCACTAGACGGCTCATCTGAACGAGATGGTGTCTTAGGTTTTGAAACTTTTTTAATTGATGTTAAATATTTTGATGAAACATAACCCGTTTTACTTTTATATTTCACCTTATACCAAGAGCCTTTTTTGCCTTTGTACGTCACTTTTTTACCTTTAGGAATCGTCAGAAGCACTTTATATTTTGTGCTTGCACCTTTTCGTAAATTAAGACGACCTTTAGTTTTATAGGTTTTGGCTTTGCTAACTTGTGTAATTTTCATGTTACTAACGTCAGTTGTGGAGCCTTTAGAGCCTTCCACCACATCGGTGACTTTTTGTACTCGAACATCATCAAAAGCCGTTGTGTTAGGTGTTTTAGCTAGCGCCTTAGTATTTTGTTGAGCGCGTCCTATCTCGCCTGACTCAACTATTGGTTGCTTTAAAAAGTCAGCGACCGTAGTCGAAGTGGTTCCTGCTATCTTGTTGCTACCATCACCTTGGATGGTTAAATTTAATGCCTGTTCATACGAATTTGTATTATTAGTTTTAAAATTCGTATTCACTGAGGTTTGTATTATATCATTGTCAGATGCTTTAACACCAACAATATTGTTTTGTGCTGTAACTTCTCGATGATCACCGTTTACCACGGCTGTATTTGTACTTTCGAATAAATTCGAAGCTACGAAAGCAATTACTAGTGCGATTGGTAATACCATCATCACTGTTTGCTTATTCCTCAATGATCTTGAGAACAGGTTTTTCATGGAATTTTTTGTCATGAAAAACGCCTCCTTATCACTCGTTGGATTATATAGACCTTCTTTTTAGCTGTCAACACCTAAGGTTTTTACCTAATTTTGACAACTAAGCAAGTTTTCCTATCCGAAGTAAGGGAGGCGACCTTGCATTTTATTTCGTAATTTTATAAAAACGGTGGGCATTGGCAGTTGTTGCCGATGCTACTTCTTCTACCGATATTTCCTTTAGGCGCGCTATTTCTTCCGCTACTAGCGGTACTAAAGATGGCTCATTTCTTTTACCTCGATGTGGGTGAGGTGCCAAGTAAGGAGCATCCGTTTCAATCATCAAATACTCAAGTGGAATTTCTGTTGCAACTTCTTTTGGTTTTTTTGCATTTTTGAAAGTAACGGGACCACCTAAGCTAATCATGAAATTCATGTTAATACACTCTTTTGCAATTTCTACACTTCCGCTATAACAATGCATAACTCCACCCGTAATTTCTGCATGTTCTTCTTTCAAGATGCGCACACAATCTTCTGTTGCATCACGATTATGAATGACAATTGGTAAATCCAATTTTTGTGCTAATCGAATTTGTTTACGTAATAATTCCTGTTGTATTTCCTTTGGAGATTTATCCCAATAATAATCAAGTCCTGTTTCACCGATTGCAACTACCTTTGGATGAGCTGCTAATTCCTCAATCCATTGTAAATCCGCTTCTGTGCAGTCAATTGCATCTACAGGATGCCAACCGATTGCTGCGTACAAAAATGGATATTCATCAATTAATTTCATCGCCTTCTTAATTGTTGGTCTGTCAAAACCTACGACAACCATCTCTTTTACATCAGCATCTAATGCGCGTTGGATCACTTCTTGTATATCCTCTTCGTATTGGTCAGCATTCAAATGCACATGTGTATCGATAAACATCGTCATTCTCCTCACAGTAGTTTTATTTTAGACAAAGAACAGATTTCAGAGTTGTCATTTATATTACAATTTGATTACAAGGCTCTCTGGATTATTTCATTAACCATTAAAAGGGATATTTATAGGTATTAAAATTTCACTGTGTTATTTTTATACTAATAACAGATCCCTGAAATGCAGTTCCACAAAAAAATATCATATCCATAAATAGAACCAAGAGCCTACTATTTCATACAGTAGGCTCTTGGTTTTTCAGTAAACTTAAGAAAAATCGCGATATTTAGGGAAATTTAGACTTCCTTCATTATCAATAAGATGATTCTTTAGTTGTTATTAAATTTTTATTTTACTTTTGCGCCGTTTTCTAGTTTTTCATCGACAGTCGCTAAAGTTAAAACACCATCTTTACTTCCTGCCAAAACCATACCTTGAGAAAGTTCACCACGAAGTTTTACTGGTTTTAAGTTAGCAACAACGATTACTTTACGCCCAACTAATTCTTCCGGTTTGTAATACTCAGCAATACCTGATACAACTTGGCGTTGCTCATATCCTAGCTCTAATTGTAACTTTAATAATTTATCTGCTTTTGGAATTTTTTCGCATGCAATGACAGTTGCAACACGAAGATCCACTTTCATGAAATCTTCAAAAGAAATTTCAGGTACATCTTCTTCTTTTTTTGCTACAACATCTTTTTTAGGCTCTTCAATTGGCTTAACTGAACCTTGCATTTGTTCTCGAATATAGCCAACTTCTACTTCATTATCTAGACGAGGGAAAATTGGCACACCTTTTTCAATGACTTTTTTACCAGATGGTATTGCACCAAATGTATCTAGTGTATCCCAAGCCAATAATTCTTCATCTAATCCAAGCTGTTCCATAATTTGCTTTGGTGCAATTGTCATAAATGGTTGAATCATAACAGCTATTTGTCGTAAGCTTTCTGCTAAATTAGCCATTACAGTTGCTAATTGACCTTTTAGTGCTTCATCTTTTGCTAATACCCATGGTGCTGTTTCATCAATATATTTGTTTGTACGTGAAACTAATGCCCATATGTCAGAAAGAACTACACTAAATTGCATTTTTTCCATGTTTTCTTCATATTTCACTTTTGTATCCGTAGCTTGTGCGATTAATGCTGCATCAAATTCTGTTGGTTCTAAACCTTCAGTTGGTATATGTCCATCGAAATACTTGTTCATCATAGAAATAGTACGGTTTAATAAGTTACCAAGGTCATTAGCAAGATCAAAGTTTGTACGTTCGACAAATGATTCAGGTGAGAATACCCCATCTGATCCAAATGGTAGCTCACGTAGTAAGAAGTAACGTGTTGCATCTAATCCATAACGCTCAACTAACATCTCAGGATATACAACATTACCTTTAGATTTCGACATTTTACCATCTTTCATCATAATGAAACCATGTGCAAATACTTTTTTAGGTAATGGTAAATCTAAAGCCATTAAGAAGATTGGCCAATATATTGTATGGAAACGTACTATATCCTTACCAACTACATGTACATCTGCTGGCCAGTACTTTTTAAATAATGTATCGTCATCAGATAAATAGCCTAACGTTGTAATATAATTTGTTAAAGCATCAACCCATACATAAATAACGTGCTTTGGATCTCCTGGAACTTTAATTCCCCAGTCGAAAGAAGTACGAGAAACAGATAAATCTTCTAAACCAGGTTTAATAAAGTTATTAATCATTTCGTTTTTACGAGACTCTGGTTCGATAAATTCAACATTATCCTCATAATATTTCAAAAGGCGATCAGCGTATTTCTTCATATTAAAGAAGTACGATTCTTCTTTTACCTTATGAACAGGACGACCGCAATCAGGACAGTTACCATTGTCCAATTGTGACTCAGTAAAGAATGATTCACATGGTGTACAATACCAACCTTCATATTCCCCTTTGTAAATATCACCGTTGTCTAAGAATTTTTGGAAAATCTTTTCGACAGCGTCTGTATGTCGTTTTTCAGTTGTCTGGATAAAATCATCATAAGAGATGTCCATTAACTTCCAAACGGATTTTGCTGATTCAGCAATTTCATTTACATATTGCTGTGGTTCTTTGCCAGCCTCAGCTGCTTTTTCTTGAATTTTTTGCCCGTGCTCGTCCATGCCCGTTTGGAAACGTACGTCATATCCTCTCAAACGTTTATAGCGTGCGATCGTATCAGAAGCTACAGTTGTATATGCAGTTCCAATATGAAATTTACCACTAGGGTAATAAATAGGTGTTGTTATATAGAATGTTTTCTTTTGATTGTCCACGAAAACTTCCTCCAGTGTTCTACAGTATACTTTCTATTCTAACCAAGTACGAAAAACCTTTCAATCAAAGTTTATTAAATGACTTTTTGACGAAAAATGTCGAATATTACATTTCGAATTCAAGATACTTAAATATAGCAAAAAACTCATGCTATTTATGCATTTTCGAGGAAATTAATCAAATTCGTATGTAAATTCTACTTAAAGAACGGAATATATTTGAAATAAAATATCATTTTTCAAACAAAAATAATTGACGTTTATGGCATTAGTTGGTATGATATTCAACAGACACAGAATATATGTCGAAATTTGACGAAAAATCATAATAATATAGGAGGAATTCTTGTCATGAAATCTACTGGTATCGTCCGCAAAGTTGATGAATTAGGTCGCGTGGTTATTCCTATCGAACTTCGCCGTACTCTAGGCATTGCAGAAAAAGACGCTCTTGAAATCTACGTTGATGATGATAAAATCATCTTAAAAAAATACTTACCTAATATGACTTGCGCTGTAACAGGCGAAGTATCTGATGATAACTTCCGTCTTGCTGGTGGTAGCTTAATCCTAAGCCCTGAAGGCGCTGAAATCCTTGTAAAAGAAATCCAATCTAAATTAACTAAATAATTTAGAGGATTTAATTATATTCGAGTAACAAGTTATACAATAACAAATAGATTATTACCTATCTTGTTTTTCAAATGTGATTTCATATATAGAAAACATCCGAAATATTCGCCATTTCGGATGTTTTTTTAATTAATAGACCTTATTATTCCACATGATAGGCTTGATACACTTCTCGCTTTGCAAGACCTCTTACTTTTGCCACTTCTTTTATAGCATCTTTAGAAGATAGTTGCTGTTCTTCTATTAGCTTATTTATGTGATCGACAACCGTTAGCTCATCCCACCAAGTTGCTTCCTCTTCTTCATCAGCATTTACATTACCTTCTAAAACAATACAAAATTCTCCGCGAATTTCACTTTCAATTGCCCACTCTAAAGCTTCATCAATTGTACCTCTTAAAAACTCTTCAAATTTCTTAGTCAATTCGCGTGCTAAAACAATCCGACGATTACCCAGAATCGTTTGCATATCCTTTAATGTATCTTTCAAACGGTGAGGAGCTTCATAAAATAGAATCGTCTCTTGTCTCTTACTCAAATTTTCTAAAGCTTCTTTTCGTTCCTTCTTTTGACGACTCAAAAATCCATAGAAGAAAAATGGTTGAGGAATTAAACCTGAAGCAATTAAAGCGGTGATAGCCGCATTAGCACCAGGTATCGGTACGACCGCAAAGTCTTCGTCAATTGCCTTTGCAGCAATATCTGCACCTGGATCTGAAATACACGGTAGCCCTGCATCACTTACTAATGCTACTGTTTTACCTTCACGTAAATAATTAAGAAGCTTTTCACCACCATACTCTTTGTTGTGGTCGTGGTAACTAACAAGAGGTGTAGCAATTTCAAAGTAGTTACAAAGTTTCTTAGTATTACGCGTATCTTCTGCTGCGATGACATCCGCTTCTTTTAGGATACGAATAGCTCGCATAGTCATGTCTTCTAAATTGCCAATAGGTGTAGCGACTAAATATAAGCAACTCGTATTTTCATGCATGGTACTTTTTTGTGATTTCACAGTTTTCCGCTCCTTATATGGTCGATCTTCTGTTTACGTGTTAATTGTTTAAATGCGTATTCAGCTCGCATCGCTTCTTGCTTTGTCTCGTATTCTTCAAAGTAAATGCAACGTACAGGTAAACGTGCCCTCGTATACTTGGCACCTTTTCCTTGATTATGCACACCAAGTCGATGTTCTAAATCATTTGTATAACCTGTATAGTAAGTCCCATCACCACATTCTAGTACATACATGAGATGTTTATTGTTCTTTTCCATATAGCATCTCTCTCACTTCAGCTGTATATTCACCATCTTCTCCATATACATAAAGTGGGGGTAAAACCTTTAGATCTGGCTTGCCATCTTTAATTCCTTCTATTAATAATGTATTCGCTTCTTTACCAGCTTTCGGATAAACAAAGCGGATGCGTTTGGGCTCTAATCGATTTGCACGCATCGCCGTTATAATATCAAGTAAACGACTCGGGCGATGGACAAATGCTACCTTTCCACCCTGCTTTAACAATTTGCTTGCGGAAAAAATCATTTGATCTAATGTTAAATGGATTTCATGTCTAGCAATCGCGACATGCTCCTTCAAGTTTTTATCACTCGCTTCATGCGCAGGGAAATAAGGTGGATTACATGTCACAACATCATACTTTTCTGCGCCTAATACAGATGCAATTGTCTTCACATCACCTTGCATAATCTCAATTTGTTGTTCTAATTTATTGTAATGAACACTTCTATTGGCCATATCAACAAGACGACTTTGCAATTCTACGCCAGTAATATGCGCTTTTGTCCGAGCACTCAAGAACAAAGGAATAGCTCCATTACCAGCACATAAATCAACAAGCTTTCCCCTTTGATACGGTACATTCACAAACTTTGCAAGTAACACTGCATCAAGAGAAAATGAAAACACCGACGGACTCTGGATAATGCGTAATTCCTCTGCTAAAAGATAATCAAGTCTCTCATCTTCTTTCAACCACTGTTCCATATAATTACCTCCAACATAGCAAAAGACTGACCTCCACTTTTTAAGAAAATGGAATCAGTCTTTGTTTAGCCGTTTTGTTTATTTAAAAATGATAGGCAGAATAAACAATCCTCGCCTTTACGTGATCCTCCAAAATGGACATGACATACATGGTATCCTTCATGATAAAGTCGTGCCAAGTTATCATAACCTTCACCGACATCAAGGATTTCTACTTTTTTCGCCGAAACGTCTTTAATAACCTTCCCCTCAGGTTTAGAAGAGAGTACTTCCTCTAGACGTGTGCGAAGATGACGATTCTCCATTTGGAGTGTTTGATGCTCTTCCATCATGAGTGCAACGAATTTCTTCAGTGCCTCAAATTGTTTTTGCATCGATTCTAGCTGTTGTTCGAACTCCATAACAGTATCTAAGAAATTACGGTCCTCCACTCAAGCCACCTCATTATTTCCACTATTGGACAGAACTTTTTTCGTGTTGTAAAATTTCTTCCAATGTATAATCCAAAATACGTTGTTGCTCAGAAAGCTCTACTTGTAGCACGCGTTCTAATATATTCATACCTACTACTTTTCCACTACCATCTGGTGTTGTAATTACAGCACCAATATCAGGCATTTGCTCTCTTGCTTCTTCATACTCGTCGTTTTCATATTTCAAGCAACACATTAAACGACCACATAACCCTGAAATTTTAGAAGGGTTAAGCGATAAGTTTTGATCTTTAGCCATTTTTATAGAAACTGGCTCAAAATCACCTAAAAATGTAGAACAACATAACATTCTTCCACACGGACCTATACCACCAAGCATCTTCGCCTCATCTCTCACACCAATTTGGCGAAGTTCAATTCGTGTGCGGAAAATAGCAGCTAAATCTTTTACTAACTCTCTGAAATCTACTCGACCTTCCGCTGTAAAATAAAAAATAATTTTATTGCGGTCAAATGTATATTCAACATCAACTAATTTCATTTCTAGTTCATGTTCTGAAATTTTTTCTGTTGCCGATTCAAAAGCACGTTTAGATTCTATAGCATTTTCATCAACCTGGAATCGATCGCGTTCATCAGCTGGACGTACGACTTGCTTTAATGGTAGTACAACATCGCTTTCTCCTACTTGTTTCATTGGAACAACAACTTTGCCATACTCAATACCACGCGCAGTTTCGACAATCACATATTGACCCTTACTTAATAAAAACTCCCCAGGATCAAAATAATATATTTTACCCGCCTTTTTAAAGCGGACACCAACTACATTATACAAAGGATTTTCCCTCCTGCAGATTCAGCATAAGCTGCTCCATCATCAGCGTTCGGTTCATGTTGCGCTGTAATTGCTGACGAGCTTGTAATATCGCTTGTAACTGCGTCGATAAACGAGCATATGTCGTCTGCAATGCAACTTTCTTCCAGTACGATAACCAATCCGGATACGTACACACTGCTTCGGGATTTGCTTTAATCGCAACAATGTCACGAAATGCAAATAGCAGTAAATCTAATGCCAACTCCATTTGCTCTTTCTCTTTAAATAGCGGCAGCCAATCTTCATGTACTGATAACATAGATTCATGCACATTAGTAAAGGTTGCTTCAACCAATTTTAACACTGTTTTTCGGGCCTGCGCAAACTCATCTTCTTTTGATAGAGAAAAAGCTTCCTCTAAATCACTTGTTACCATGCTTACCGTAGCAGCCATTGAAAGCGTAATTCCCTCTGCTACAAGCTCTTTAATCATAGAGTCCTTCGATATTCCCTGAAACTTTATATGTTGGCAACGTGAACGAATAGTCGACAACATAGCATTTATATTATCTGTAATGAAGATTGCCGTCACAATACCTTCAGGCTCTTCAAGAAATTTTAATAATTTATTGGCAGATTGCGGATTTAGACGGTCAGCCTCATGAATGACATATACCTTCCGCCCTGCTTCTAAGCCTGTCTTATTCATTTCATGTAACAAAGCCTCTATGGCTGCTACTTTAATAAATTGACCATCCGGGTATATTTGGTGGAAATTTGGGTGATTTCCTGATTTAATACGCTGACAATTTCGACATGTTTCACATGGAACATTTTTCCGAGGTTCCTCACAAAACATTAATTGCACAAAGAAATGCATTATAGCTTCAGTTCCAGAGCCTTTTCCACCTTCAAATATGTAAGCATGACCCAGTCTTTTTTTATCGAAAATTGTTTGGAGCTGCTTCATCACTACAGGTTGTAATTTCAGTAGCTCTTCAGCTGTCTGCACCATCATTCATCACCTTTTCATTGTTTGAAAAAATCCCGTGCTCCGGGGTTCCGAAAGGCACGGGGTTTATTTACGTATATAAGTTGATTAACAACCCTTTAATTTCGCCTATTTTACTTAATAAGTCAACGGAGTCTTTCTCCTGGTCTAAAATGTCCTCTGTCAATTCGATAAGCTTTTCATCAATTGTTGATACAACCTTCAATCGTCGACCTTCACCAAAACGATTCCATGTATGCGATTGTTTAAGCTCCATACCATAATCAACTGCCTCTTGTAAGAAGCGTTTTACAAGCATTTTAAATTTAGCTAAGTCACGTAAATTACGAGATTTGGCAATGCGATCGCCAGCTGTTGAAATATCACCTAATAGTCTTGTTAGTTGCTCTGTTTGCAATCGCTGCCCCTGCTTCACTACCACATCACCAAAACGTGTTACAGGTTGATGATTTTGTAGCGGCTGACGTGATTGATCTAAGCCAGTTCGTAAGTCTTGATTAATTTTCAATTACCAGTCGCCTCCATTACTAGAAATGGTGGAACTGTTCAATCGGTAATACGAAAACTGTAGCTCCCCCAACCTCAACTTCTACAGGATATGGGATATACGAATCCGCATTCCCACCCATCGGTGATATTGGTGCTACCATTTGCTCACGAGCACGACAGTTATCACGAATGATATCTAAAGCTTTTGGAACCAATGAATCGTCAGTACCTATAAGGAATGTTGTATTTCCTGAGCGCAGGAACCCTCCAGTACTTGCCAATTTTGTTGCACGAAACTCATTTTTCGTCAAAGCGTTTGAAAGACGGTTACTATCCTGATCTTGTACAACTGCTACAACTAATTTCATCGGCACTCACCCCTTAATTAAATAGGTTCTTTAAATAATTATAACACAAACAAGCTAATTTCTTCATTTTCTTTATAATTCATTTTTCAAAATTTCCCAAACACTCTCCACTACTTCATCTAAACTTTTACTTGCATCTATTATACGAAAACGTTCTGGATTTTGATCGGCTAATATTTTATAAGCTTCACAAACTTTTGTATGGAATGCTAAACTCTCCACATCTAAACGGTTTATTTCACGTTCACTATGCGCATTAATTCGTGCAAGGCCCACTTCTGGTTCTAGATCAAATAATATCGTCAGATCAGGCATTCTATCCCCAATAGCAAACTCATTGATAGAACGCACCCCTTCCATCCCAAGACCTCTAGCATGTCCCTGATAAGCTAATGATGAATCAATAAAACGATCACATAAAACCGGGATGCCTAAAGCTAAAGCTGGTTCTACCTTCTCCGCAAAATGCTGGCTGCGAGCAGCTGCATATAATAGAGCCTCCGTACGTGCATCCATTGCTGTATGGGCAGGATTTAAAATGATATCGCGAATCTTTTCAGCTATTTCGTTGCCTCCAGGTTCACGGGTTGCAACGAACTTCTTGCCCTCCCTTTCTAGCCTTTCAACAACCATTTTCAAAACCGTAGTTTTCCCTGCTCCTTCTGGTCCTTCAAATGTTATAAATAAATTTTTCTTCATTATTATATGTTCCTCCGATAACGGATTAGTTTCGATTAATTTCGATTTACTCTATTATACAATATCTATTCATAAAACCCGTCACTCATTCGTAATTTCACCAATCAAAAAGTCCAATTAAACATTAGATAGATTTTAAAAACACGATGTTCCATATTTTGGAACGCCCATAAATTACTCTTCATTTTTTAAGGAGATGAAAATCTTTTACTCATAGATAATACAAATACTATCATATTGTTTAATCCATAATGCAATGGGTATTTTAATAACCTTCTATATATAATGTATTAAAACAAGCAATTATTATTCTCAATTAAAATAGACAAAATCACTAATCTTTTTCTAAAGATGAAACCATTCAATTCCCCCGACCAAATTATACATATTACACTAATGCATTATATTAGTCTTTTAAGACTCAATACCACTAATTGAAATGTTTTAAACAAACAAAAAAGCTTTAAGCGAATTTATAATCGACTTAAAGCTACTCTTTTAACATATTACTGGGTGGTATAGCCCCATCAATAATAACGGCGAACCTTGTCATACCTATTGTTGGTTCACCTGTAATGTATAATACTAAGTTCTTTATTTCTTTTTCGTTCATTAATTTTTTCTGTAGGACTAGAAGATTCAAAACTTCTTCTAATTAAATCGCTAAGGCTATCGTAACAGTCTATTTGATAAATCTATTATATTTTTCAAAATCAAAAAAGCACAACTGATTAAATCAGCTGTGCTTTAATGTGCCTAGCAACGTCCTACTCTCACAGGGGGAAACCCCCAACTACCATCGGCGCTAAAGAGCTTAACTTCCGTGTTCGGCATGGGAACGGGTGTGACCTCTTTGCCATCATCACTAGACTATATTAGAGAACTTGTTCTCTCAAAACTGGATAAATTACATTGAAGTTAGTTAAGTAAAATTTGGTTAAGTCCTCGATCTATTAGTATTCGTCAGCTCCGTATGTCGCCACACTTCCACCTCGAACCTATCTACCTCATCGTCTTTGAGGGATCTTACTTACTTGCGTAATGGGAAATCTCATCTTGAGGGGGGCTTCATGCTTAGATGCTTTCAGCACTTATCCCGTCCACACATAGCTACCCAGCGATGCCCTTGGCAGAACAACTGGTACACCAGCGGTGTGTCCATCCCGGTCCTCTCGTACTAAGGACAGCTCCTCTCAAATTTCCTACGCCCACGACGGATAGGGACCGAACTGTCTCACGACGTTCTGAACCCAGCTCGCGTACCGCTTTAATGGGCGAACAGCCCAACCCTTGGGACCGACTACAGCCCCAGGATGCGATGAGCCGACATCGAGGTGCCAAACCTCCCCGTCGATGTGGACTCTTGGGGGAGATAAGCCTGTTATCCCCGGGGTAGCTTTTATCCGTTGAGCGATGGCCCTTCCATGCGGAACCACCGGATCACTAAGCCCGTCTTTCGACCCTGCTCGACTTGTAGGTCTCGCAGTCAAGCTCCCTTATGCCTTTACACTCTACGAATGATTTCCAACCATTCTGAGGGAACCTTTGGGCGCCTCCGTTACTCTTTAGGAGGCGACCGCCCCAGTCAAACTGCCCGCCTGACACTGTCTCCTACCCCGCTAAGGGGCATGGGTTAGAAGTTCAATACATCTAGGGTAGTATCCCACCAACGCCTCCTCCGAAGCTGGCGCTCCGGAATCTCTGGCTCCTACCTATCCTGTACAAGATGTATCAAAATTCAATATCAGGCTACAGTAAAGCTCCACGGGGTCTTTCCGTCCTGTCGCGGGTAACCTGCATCTTCACAGGTACTATAATTTCACCGAGTCTCTCGTTGAGACAGTGCCCAGATCGTTACGCCTTTCGTGCGGGTCGGAACTTACCCGACAAGGAATTTCGCTACCTTAGGACCGTTATAGTTACGGCCGCCGTTTACTGGGGCTTCAATTCGCACCTTCGCTTGCGCTAAGCACTCCTCTTAACCTTCCAGCACCGGGCAGGCGTCAGCCCCTATACGTCACCTTACGGTTTTGCAGAGACCTGTGTTTTTGCTAAACAGTCGCCTGGGCCTATTCACTGCGGCTCTCTCGGGCTTTCACCCTACTAGAGCACCCCTTCTCCCGAAGTTACGGGGTCATTTTGCCGAGTTCCTTAACGAGAGTTCTCTCGCACACCTTAGGATTCTCTCCTCGACTACCTGTGTCGGTTTGCGGTACGGGCACCTTTTACCTCGCTAGAGGCTTTTCTTGGCAGTGTGAAATCAGGAACTCCGGACATACGTCCTCGTCATCACAGCTCAACGTTATAGAAATGGGATTTGCCTCATTTCACGCCTCACTGCTTGAACATGCATAACCAACAGCATGCTTACCCTATCCTACTGCGTCCCCCCATTGCTCAAATGGTAAATAGGTGGTACAGGAATATCAACCTGTTGTCCATCGCCTACGCCTATCGGCCTCGGCTTAGGTCCCGACTAACCCTGAGCGGACGAGCCTTCCTCAGGAAACCTTAGTCATTCGGTGGACGGGATTCTCACCCGTCTTTCGCTACTCATACCGGCATTCTCACTTCTAAGCGCTCCACCAGTCCTTCCGGTCTGACTTCACAGCACTTAGAACGCTCTCCTACCACGGACATCTAAGATGTCCATCCACAGCTTCGGTGAATTGTTTAGCCCCGATACATTTTCGGCGCAGCGTCACTCGACCAGTGAGCTATTACGCACTCTTTAAATGATGGCTGCTTCTGAGCCAACATCCTGGTTGTCTAAGCAACGTCACATCCTTTTCCACTTAACAATTACTTTGGGACCTTAGCTGGTGGTCTGGGCTGTTTCCCTTTTGACTACGGATCTTATCACTCGCAGTCTGACTCCCGTGCATAAATCACTGGCATTCGGAGTTTGTCTGAATTCGGTAATCCGGGATGGACCCCTAGTTCAAACAGTGCTCTACCTCCAGGATTCTCTATCACGAGGCTAGCCCTAAAGCTATTTCGGAGAGAACCAGCTATCTCCAGGTTCGATTGGAATTTCTCCGCTACCCACACCTCATCCCCGCACTTTTCAACGTACGTGGGTTCGGGCCTCCAGTAAGTGTTACCTTACCTTCACCCTGGACATGGGTAGATCACCTGGTTTCGGGTCTACAACCACATACTCATTCGCCCTATTCAGACTCGCTTTCGCTACGGCTCCGTCTTCTAAAACTTAACCTCGCATGTAATCGTAACTCGCCGGTTCATTCTACAAAAGGCACGCTATCACCCATTAACGGGCTCTAACTACTTGTAGGCACATGGTTTCAGGATCTATTTCACTCCCCTTCCGGGGTGCTTTTCACCTTTCCCTCACGGTACTGGTTCACTATCGGTCACTAGGTAGTATTTAGCCTTGGGAGATGGTCCTCCCAGATTCCGACGGAATTTCACGTGTTCCGCCGTACTCAGGATACACTCAAGAGAGAATGAACTTTCAACTACAGGGCTGTTACCTGCTCTGGCGGGCCTTTCCAGACCGCTTCGTTTAACTCATTCCTTTGTAACTCCATATAGAGTGTCCTACAACCCCAAGAGGCAAGCCTCTTGGTTTGGGCTATTCCCGTTTCGCTCGCCGCTACTCAGGGAATCGATTTTTCTTTCTCTTCCTCCAGGTACTTAGATGTTTCAGTTCCCTGGGTCTGCCATCAAGACGCTATGTATTCACGTCAAGATACTGCTCCATTACGAACAGTGGGTTCCCCCATTCGGAAATCTCCGGATCAAAGCTCACTTACAGCTCCCCGAAGCATATCGGTGTTAGTGCCGTCCTTCTTCGGCTCCTAGTGCCAAGGCATCCGCCATGCGCCCTTAATAACTTAACCTAAAAGTTAGTTATTAAGCCTAAAAAACTTAATAATAAAAAATGTGTTACTTAATTTGCTTCAATGTCGTTTTATCCAGTTTTCAAAGAACAAGGTTTTGAAGATCATTTTACAATGAGCCTTCAAAACTGAACGCAAGACGTTAATCGACAGATCCAAGATCTGTTTCCGTAATTATCCTTAGAAAGGAGGTGATCCAGCCGCACCTTCCGATACGGCTACCTTGTTACGACTTCACCCCAATCATCTATCCCACCTTCGGCGGCTGGCCCCATAAAGGTTACCTCACCGACTTCGGGTGTTACAAACTCTCGTGGTGTGACGGGCGGTGTGTACAAGGCCCGGGAACGTATTCACCGTGGCATGCTGATCCACGATTACTAGCGATTCCGGCTTCATGTAGGCGAGTTGCAGCCTACAATCCGAACTGAGAACGATTTTATGAGATTAGCATACCCTCGCGAGTTAGCGACTCTTTGTATCGTCCATTGTAGCACGTGTGTAGCCCAGGTCATAAGGGGCATGATGATTTGACGTCATCCCCACCTTCCTCCGGTTTGTCACCGGCAGTCACCTTAGAGTGCCCAACTAAATGATGGCAACTAAGATCAAGGGTTGCGCTCGTTGCGGGACTTAACCCAACATCTCACGACACGAGCTGACGACAACCATGCACCACCTGTCACCAATGTCCCCGAAGGGAAAACTCTATCTCTAGAGCGGTCATTGGGATGTCAAGACCTGGTAAGGTTCTTCGCGTTGCTTCGAATTAAACCACATGCTCCACCGCTTGTGCGGGCCCCCGTCAATTCCTTTGAGTTTCAACCTTGCGGCCGTACTCCCCAGGCGGAGTGCTTAATGCGTTAGCTGCAGCACTAAGGGGCGGAAACCCCCTAACACTTAGCACTCATCGTTTACGGCGTGGACTACCAGGGTATCTAATCCTGTTTGCTCCCCACGCTTTCGCGCCTCAGTGTCAGTTACAGACCAGAAAGTCGCCTTCGCCACTGGTGTTCCTCCAAATCTCTACGCATTTCACCGCTACACTTGGAATTCCACTTTCCTCTTCTGCACTCAAGTCTCCCAGTTTCCAATGACCCTCCACGGTTGAGCCGTGGGCTTTCACATCAGACTTAAGAAACCACCTGCGCGCGCTTTACGCCCAATAAATCCGGACAACGCTTGCCACCTACGTATTACCGCGGCTGCTGGCACGTAGTTAGCCGTGGCTTTCTAATAAGGTACCGTCAAGGTACGTTCAGTTACTAACGTACTTGTTCTTCCCTTACAACAGAGTTTTACGATCCGAAAACCTTCATCACTCACGCGGCGTTGCTCCATCAGACTTTCGTCCATTGTGGAAGATTCCCTACTGCTGCCTCCCGTAGGAGTTTGGGCCGTGTCTCAGTCCCAATGTGGCCGATCACCCTCTCAGGTCGGCTATGCATCGTTGCCTTGGTAGGCCATTACCCCACCAACTAGCTAATGCACCGCGGGCCCATCTAGTAGTGACAGCCGAAACCGCCTTTCAGCATTTTGCCATGTGACAAAATGGATTATTCGGTATTAGCCCCGGTTTCCCGGAGTTATCCCAATCTACTAGGTAGGTTGCCCACGTGTTACTCACCCGTCCGCCGCTAAATCAGAAGAAGCAAGCTTCTTCATCATTCGCTCGACTTGCATGTATTAGGCACGCCGCCAGCGTTCGTCCTGAGCCAGGATCAAACTCTCCATAAAAGTAGTTTGAAAGCTCATTAGCTTTGCTAGCGTATCATCCGAAGATGATATCTATTTTTGTTTTGATCCACCAACAGAGTTGATGTTCAAAAACACTTATTGATTAACGTCTTGCATGTTCAGTTTTCAAGGTTCATTGTGTTGTGCCGACGTCTAGTCGACTTATAATATTATATCAAGATAACATTTCGTTGTCAACAACTTTTTAAAATTTCTTTTTAGTTATTGTCCTGATAAGTCGCTTCATTTCTGTAGCAACCTTTATATTATATCAACCTCACTTCTCAGTGTCAACAACTTTTTTGAAGTTGTTTTAAAGTTGATGTGTTACTTAAATTAGCAACCTAACTAATATAACACGCTTTAGAAGCGTGCGCAAGTGCATTTTTAAAAAAAGTTATAGTAGATTGAAATTGCTAATACAGAGGCTACTCCTGGTATACCTAATAGCGCAACCAACAAGCTAGAGAAAAAGTTAATAGGAACAAACAATCCTGCAAAACCTAATAAATAGTGTAGCGCAAACAATAGTACAAAAGAAAATGCTATACGGAACCAAAAAATTGATAACCACTCAATTGCTTTACCCCAGTGTTTTCTCGTTCTCATTAATAGGAAGAAAAAAAACAACACCCCTACGAAACCAACAATCGGTTTCCACATCATATATATCCAACTCCTTTTAAGATAGTAGTGAAATATATGATTGGGATGCTGTTTTTAATTCATTTTCTTAATAAGATTTTTCGAATACGCGCTTCTTTAAATAGATAGAAGTGTTTACTTTCGGCAATTTTACGCTGCGCGATTGTATCTAGATCATAATCATCTAGCAAACCTTCAATTTCTTGCGTCTGCTGCCAATCTTCTTTAGTTTCTCTCATAAGAACTACTAACTTCTCATCAAACTCTTGACGTAGCTTTTGTTTACGAAAAAACATCATGTTCGCCCCTTACTTTACAGTTCACGTCTTCCTTCTAACGCTTTTGATAAAGTTACTTCATCCGCATATTCCAAATCGCCACCTACAGGTAAACCATGAGCTATACGAGTTGTACGTATACCCGACGGTTTCACTAAGCGCGAAATGTACATTGCAGTAGCTTCACCTTCTATAGTAGGGTTTGTAGCTAAAATCAATTCTTGTACTTGATCATCTTGCAATCTTTTCAATAAAGTAGGTACATTAATGTCTTCTGGGCCTATGCCATCCATCGGTGAGATTGCACCATGAAGTACATGATATAGACCGTGATAGTCACGCATTTTTTCCATGGCAATCACATCTTTAGGATCTTGAACAACACAGATAGTCGAAGCATCACGTTGTTTGTCCTGACAAATATGACATGGATCCACATCAGTAATATGGCCACAAACTGAACAATAAGTTAAGTTGCGTTTAGCATCGACTAACGCCTTTGCAAAAGATAGAACGGTATCTTCTTTCATTGTTAACACAAAAAACGCCAGACGAGCCGCGGTTTTCGGCCCGATACCTGGCAATTTCATAAAACTATCGATTAGTTTTGATATCGGTTCAGGGTAATGCATATCAATTCCTCCTAGAACATGCCGGGAAGGTTCATGCCTTTCGTGAATTGTCCCATTGTAGCATTTGTAGTTTCGTCTACTTTTTTGATTGCTTCGTTTGTAGCAATGATAATTAGATCTTGTAACATTTCAATATCTTCTGGATCTACTACTGATTCATCAAGAATAACGTCAGTTACTTTCTTCTCACCAGATATAACTACTTTCACCATACCACCACCAGCTATACCTTCAAACACCTGAGCAGCTAGTTCTTCTTGAGCTTCCATCATTTTCTTTTGCATTTTTTGCATTTGTTTCATCATGTTATTCATATTTCCCATACCACGCATATTAGTTTCCTCCTCAAAATGATTAAAATTTACTCTTCTAGTATTTCTACAAAACCTTTACCAAAAAGCTCCTCTGCTTTTGCGACAAGCGGGTCCTCTGAAGGAATTCGCTCCTCTACAAAAAGAGGTTCTGCCATTTCGTTTACATTATCTGCAGGTGTTTCTTCTAGTGAATGAACCTGTTTGTCCAGACCATGCTGACGAATGAAGTCTGCACGTATTTTCAGCCAATTATCTTCGGGCACTACTACAATTTCATAGGCCACACCTGTTAATGGTTGTAAGATTGTAGACATCGCTGAAAATGTACCATTATTAGTACCTATCGTGCAATAAACTCCTTGCTTTAATTTTAACACAAACGCATTAGAAGATGCTGCCACAGGTTCAGCGTCTTCTAAAAGCGCTGATTGCGATTTTTGAAGTTGATTTAGCACATCAGACCATGCTGATTTTATCATTTGTAAATCTGTTTTCGTTGCTACTTTAAGTACTTCTTGGATACGACCAACATTAATTTTCATACCACTATCTACTTTTGGTCGTTGTCGTTGTTGGGCCGGTGCTGTATTGCGTTGTTGGCCACCTTGTTGTAGTTGGTGAACAATTTGTTCTAATGAAGCAATCTTCGCTTCAAGATCTGCAACATTAGATGATTCCCCGGTAGTTTGCATCAGTGGACTATTTGCTTGAGTAGACGCTTGAATGATGGGTTGGCCTGGAGCAAATTGCGCCATTTTCAACATGGCTGTTTCTAAATAAATTTTGGAATGATGTGAAAAGCGCATCTCTTGTTGCGTCTTTGAAAGGATATCAACATAGCCATATAATGTATCAGTGGTAAATTGGTTGGCTAGAGTTTTGAACTTTTCATCAGACGAGGCAAGCTCAAGTAGATCCTCTAAATCAGGAGCTGTTTGAATTAGTAATAGGTCACGGAAAAATGTGATGAGATCCTCTGATAGACGAACTGCATCTTTCCCTTCGCTCATTAGCTTTTCTAAAAGAGCTAATACTTGTGCAATATCTTTGTCTCCTAATGCTTTTGCTAAATCATAGAAGACTTCCTGGCTTATAGAGCCTGTCACGAATAGTGCATCCTCTAGTGTTAACTTGTCCCCACTGAAAGATACAACTTGGTCCAGCATACTCAACGCGTCGCGCATTCCTCCGGCAGCAGACTGTGCAATGACTTTTAGCGCTTGCTCATCATATTGTAGTTCTATATCTTCTAAAACAATTTTCATACGTTCTAACAAGTCAATAGAAGAAAGGCGTTTAAAATCAAACCTTTGACAACGTGAAATAATCGTCGCCGGCAACTTATGGGGTTCCGTCGTTGCCAATATGAAAACAACATGCGCAGGTGGTTCTTCTAAAGTTTTAAGTAAAGCATTAAATGCACTTGTAGATAGCATATGAACTTCATCGATGATATACACTTTAAAACGAGCGCTTGCAGGTGCAAAACGTACTTTTTCAATAATCTCACGCATTTCTTCCACGCGAGAGTTGGATGCAGCATCAAACTCAATGACGTCAGGATGTGACCCATTTGTGATACTAAGACATGTTGCACATGTATTACACGGTTCCTCAGTTGGTGCATGCTCACAATTTAATGCTTTTGCAAATATTTTCGCTGTACTTGTTTTCCCTGTACCTCGAGGGCCAGAGAATAAATAAGCATGCGTAGTTTTATTGGCAAGGAGAGCATTTTGGAGTGTCCGTTTAACATGCGACTGTCCTGACATTTCTCTGAATGATTGTGGGCGATACACACGATAAAAAGCTTGATACGTCAACGTTTACCTCTCCTTTTTTGCCGATTAGTTTAATGTGTATATTATACCATAAGAGCGCTTCTGAAAGCCGCTCAATACCTTTAGATAAAAGAAAAACTCATTCGCCGAAAACGACGAATGAGTTTGAAATTTGCACGATAAATGCCGTGCACCTTCCTTCGACAGCCGTACATAAGCGTTACTTTTGTCGTTAGCTCTGATTAGGCAACCCTACGGCACATGCGATAAGCCGCTTAATGCTGCTTCCTTCCGGACCTGACATGGTTCGCGGGTACGCATTGCGTAGGACCCAATCGTCAACACTACGTGCAAAAGGCAGACCAAACATACGGACAGCCTTAGAAAAGGACTTCAGTCTCGCTAGAGCGGATTGCGAGTTATAGGACACCGCTACCTTCCCACCTAGCACGGCATCTATTAGTATACGAAGAATAATGAAAAAAATCAATATAAAAGCATGAAACGAAATATTACAATTAATAAAAGGATGGTTCTAAGATCGATTAACATCTTATTTCAAGCTATTCTTCACCCTCTAATTAAAATACTTTTCGCTTTAAAAAACCTCGTTAAATAGGCATTCTAAATATTATTTGAAATTTTTTATTAAAAAGTGTTGACGAGGTATTTAATACATGATAAAGTATTACTTGTCAGAAAGACAACAACATATTTTCTTCGGAGGAATACCCAAGTCTGGCTGAAGGGATCGGTCTTGAAAACCGACAGGCGGGTCATACCGCGCGGGGGTTCGAATCCCTCTTCCTCCTCCATTTTATTTTTAAAAACACGCGCATAATATTGAGATTGTATTCGTTGCTAAAGTGACGAATTTTTTCTCTAATACATATAGTCAGAAATTTTAGAAACAAACATTTATGTTTGTTTCTTTTTTTGTCTTCCGTAAAAAATGTGCTACCTAAATTGATATAGTTCTTTTCAAAAGCAAAATCAATATATCCGCACCCATCGATTACTTCTATAATTCATTTATAAATAATAAGAGCTCTTCAGGAGAACTTACCACACCTATTTGACCCTGCTGACTTTTCAACATAAAGCCTTCATCCACAGTATGTTGTAAATGAGCTTGAAGGAAATCATAATAATGATTGATATTGTATAAGCATACTGCTTTCGTATGCTGACCAACTTGGGAAAGTGTGAGTACATCAAAAAACTCATCCATTGTTCCCGCTCCACCTGGCAACGCTATAAAGGCATCTGCTAATTCAATCATTTTAGCCTTTCGCTCATACATAGTATCTACAAAAACTAATTTTGATAAACCTTGATGTGTAATCTCTTTCCATTCCAAAAAAGTCGGCATAACCCCAATTACTTCTCCTCCGTTAGATAATACTACGTCTGCTACTTTCCCCATTAGTCCTACCATTGATCCTCCATAAACAACACCAACACCATGCATAGCCAAAACCCTTCCGAGCTCCATAGCCTTTTCAGCATATATAGGATTTGCCCCCACCTTGGATCCGCAGTAAATTCCTACTCTCATAAAATGCACCCCCTCTTATGAAAATATAAAAAGATGCACCTATATATGATTATTTCCTTCCATTTCTTATATTAATTTTAAACGTATTATTAATTGCTATAAAAAAAGACTGTCATGTAGTTGACAGTCTTACAATTTATTTACGACGTAAATGTGATGTCTGCTCCATAAAATGACTTATGCGTTCCACAATCACTTCTACTGTATCTGGATTTTTCATCAAGTCATAGTCGTTGATGTCTAAACGCAATACCGGACATGCATTAAAACTGTCGATCCAGTTTTCGTAACGTCCGTGCATTTCATACCAATAATCCCTTGGTGTTTGTTGTTCCATTGGACGACCACGTTCTTCAATACGCTCTAAAATATCTTCAATTGGTCCTTCCAAGTAAATTAGCAAATCTGGATGAGGAAAATATGGTGTCATGACCATTGCATCGAATAAGTTTTTATATGTTTCATAGTCAGTTTTGCTCATCGTGCCTTTTTCTTCATGCATTTTAGCAAAAATCCCTGTGTCCTCATAGATAGAACGATCTTGAATAAAGCCACCACCATATTCAAAAATACGTTTTTGCTCCTTGAAACGTTCAGCTAAGAAATAAATTTGTAAATGAAAGCTCCATTTTTCAAAATCATCGTAGAACTTGTCCAAGTAAGGATTAGAATCGACCTTTTCAAATGACGTACGGAAATTTAATGCATTTGCTAACGCCTTCGTCATTGTCGATTTGCCGACTCCTACTGTTCCCGCAATTGTAATAACTGCATTAGCAGGAATGCCGTATTTTTCTCTTAAATTCATGACTCGAAACTCCCTTTTTCTAATGTTTCTTCAATAGTTCTTAAGATTTTTTGTAAATCCAATGGGTTTTTTACAAAATCAATTTCATCACCATTGATTCGTATTACCGGAATATCTGGATTTTGTTTTTCAAATCGTTCAATAAATACATGGTAATCCGCAACGAGCTGTTCCATATAATCTCTTGAAATCATTTTTTCAAATTCGCGACCCCTCATGGCAATTCGTTTCATCAAAGTATCGACACTTGCATGAAGATAAACGACTACATTTGGACATGGCATATCAGTAGTTAATATTCGATATATTTCTTCATACTTGTGAAATTCAGATTCTTTTAATGTTCGTTTAGCAAAGATTAAATTTTTAAAAATGTGATAATCTGCAACTGCAGATTTTTCATGCGATAGTATATGATTCTTTATATCTGTTAATTGTTTATAGCGATTACACAAGAAAAACATCTCTGTCTGGAAACTCCATTCATCAATGTCTTCATAAAATTTATTTAAAAACGGATTTTCGTCCACGATTTCTTTTAATAAGTGAAACTGAAAAGTCTCAGCAACTATTTTAGAAAGTGACGTTTTTCCGACGCCAATTGGCCCCTCAACCGTGATAAATGGTACAGGCATCAGAAGTCCCCCTTCATCGTCTTTTTAATCAGTGCTTATCATTTTATCATAGTAACAAGAAAAGCAGAAGCGACTAGTTAAGTACAGATGATTTATAAAAAGCAACTTATACCCTAAAGTTTAATGACATCAATGTGTGCAAAAAAACCCCCAGTATCAACTGAAGGTTTTAATATTATCGTTTTTTCACGTGGAACATCTCTTGTAAAAGTGCCCAGTTTTGAGGGAAGGCAAAACCCATATGCCAATAACTTATACCCCTTAACTTTAGTTCCTTTAGCAAATTGAACTTCGCTTCAATAGAACGTGCATCTTCAAACCACACCACATGTTCTACTCCATTACTCCAATAATGGAAAAATGGCGCTTCAGCTATTGGGTCATACGAAATCGCCGCATTTTGATTTCTTGCCAAAGCAACAGCCTGTTGAGGACTCAATCCCCTTGCAGGTGGATTTCCTGCTTTATATGGTAATGTCCAATCATATCCATATAAATTTTGTCCCATCATTACTTTTTCAGCAGGTATTTCAGTTATAGTATATTCTAACACCTGACGTACTGGACCAATTGGTGATACCGCCATTGGTGGACCTCCGCTATATCCCCATTCATATGTCATAATGACAACAAAATCAACCGCTTCACCTATCCCTTTATAGTCGTGCCCCTGATACCATTTCCCTGGCTGATTTGCACTTGTCTTGGGTGGTACTGCTGCTGAAATTGTTAATCCTTGAGCATGAGCTCTTTGTCTGAACCTGTTCAAAAAATCAACGTAACGTTGCTTATCCTCAGCTAACAAGTATTCAAAATCTAAGTGAATATCTTTTGCCCCTTTTTTAGAAGCTTCACTTAAAGCAGCTCCAATGATTAAATCTTGTAATGTAGTATCATTTAAAATAGTATGTGCTAATGTATCACTAAAAGCGTTATTCTCTATATTTGTTAATACGATGGCCGTTGCCGACTGATTAGCATTCGCTATCTCTGATATACTTCCCCAGTCCAGCGGTGTAAGAGTGCCATCACGTTTCACTTCATATGAAAATGGCATCATATAAGTTAATAGTGGTGCACGTCTTCTCAGCTGAGCTATTAAACTTTCTGGAATTTCAGCTGTATACCATTCAACATAACCATTTGTATCAATTGTAGGGCGATTTGGATCTGGTGTTTCAGGTAATACAAGTGCTTGCCCAACAACTAGAACATCTGGATCTGGAATTTCATTAAGTGCAACAATCGTCGCGACTGTCGTATTATGCGCCCTGGCGATATTATATAAGTTATCACCTTGCCTCACTACATAAATCAAGTGCAACCTCCTCTAGCATTATTTCTCCAGTAATATATGCGAATTGGGTTTAAACCGTGCTACACTATTTGGCAAGGAGCGATGAATCTATGGACGTATTAAAAAAAGATCTACACTTTATGCAATTGGCCATCAAAGAAGCAAAAAAGGCCGCAGCACTAGGAGAGGTGCCCATCGGTGCCGTTATTGTCTACAAGGATGAAGTCATCGCCAGTGCACACAATTTACGCGAAACTTCACAGAATGCAGTTACCCACGCTGAACTCATGGCAATTCAACAAGCTTGTAACAAAATTGGTAGTTGGCGATTAGAAGAAACAACTCTCTACGTTACTTTAGAACCTTGCCCTATGTGCGCAGGAGCAATTTTACAATCTAGAGTGCCACGTGTCGTTTATGGAGCTAGAGATAGCAAAGCAGGTTGTGTAGATTCACTCTATCATTTATTAGATGACTCACGATTTAATCATAAGTGCGAAGTAACGGAGGGCATATTAACAGCTGAATGTGGTCAATTATTAAGTGATTTCTTCAGTAGTCTACGTAGTAAGAAAAAAACCGAACGAGCAACTTCTGCCCCTAAAGTTATACCCTTTTCCAAATTAAAATCCGACGTTGAACGTTTCTTATGCGAGCCGTTACAAGGAAAGGTCGAACTTCAATCCGCTACACATAATCAATCTCGTGATGATAGACCACACATTTGGTTAACACTAAATAAAGACCAAATTTTTAATGTAGCTGATTTAAAATTTATTAACGAACAATTTCAAGGGAATAAAAATCCCGAACTACTCTCTACAGAAGTACAAATAGACGAACAAAACAAAATGGCCAGCTTACATTTATATGAAGCATTTACTCAATATCCTCATTTATCAATTGTAGATGCACTAGCTTCTACAAACCCAATTATCCGTGCATATGCATTACTTGATCGTCGTGTGGGGAAACGTAAATTAAAAAACATGACTGCACCACAGTCTTCATTAGAAAGAAAGTTTTATCAAATCCGTTGTGAGGCAGAGGGTATTCACTATTAAACTCAAGGGAGATAACCTATGCAATTCAGCAAAATCAAAAAAAGATACGAAAGTTTTCTTTGCAAAAAATTGCAAGGTCGTGTGAAGCTTTATGCAACAACATATCGTAAAGCACATGACAACCCAGCAAGTATTTGGCTTACATTAGATAAGCAGAAGATTTTAAATGCAGATGATTTAAGTTTTATCGTTCCGAGGAACACACTATATGCACAACTAAAAGAACAACATAGGCTAAAACCCATACCATATAATAGAGACTTCAATGTAATGTTAGAATCCCCTGAAAGACGAGCATTAGTAGATGCCTATGATTTAGCTGAAGCAACTTTAATGGACCTCGGAAATTTCGAAAGCTTTTACTTGTATGAAGCAATCATACACTATACTCAATTCCCCATTGAAGAATCATTACTATCAGAAAATGTACTCATTCAAGCTTTAGCCATGTTTGATTACCGTATAGGAAAACGCAGATTACAAAATTTAAACATCGATAGAGCTCATCCTACTATTCAGCAATTTTACCAAATCCGTTGTGATGCAGAAGGTATTTAAAAAACAGAAAAAGGCTACTGCAGGAGAAAACTCCATAGCATTAGCCTTTTCATGTATAAATTATTTAGTTGGAGCTTGAATTACTTCTTTACCGCCCATATATGGACGTAAAACTTCAGGAATAACTACAGAGCCATCCGCTTGTTGATAGTTTTCAAGAAGTGCTGCAACTGTACGACCAATTGCTAAACCACTACCATTTAATGTGTGCACATATTCAGGTTTTGCTCCTGTTTCACGGCGGAAACGAATATTGGCACGACGCGCTTGGAAATCTTCAAAATTAGAGCAAGAAGAAATTTCACGGTACGTACCTTGGGCTGGAATCCATACTTCTAAATCGTATTTTTTTGCAGCAGTGAATCCTAAATCAGATGTACACATTTTTAATTTACGATATGGTAATCCTAAAAGTTGGAGAACTTTTTCAGCATGGCCTGTTAATTTTTCTAATTCTTCATAAGAATCTTCTGGTTTCACGAAACGCACAAGTTCTACTTTGTTAAATTGGTGTTGGCGAATTAAACCACGTGTATCACGGCCTGCTGATCCCGCTTCAGAACGGAAAGAAGCACTATAAGCTGAAAAGCCTTTCGGTAAAACATCAGCATCTAAAATTTCATCACGGAAGAAGTTTGTTACCGGTACTTCTGCTGTTGGGATTAAGAAGTAATCTGTATCCGCTAATTTGAATACATCTTCTTCAAATTTCGGAAGCTGGCCCGTACCTGTTAAGCTATCACGGTTAACAATTACCGGTGGTAACATTTCTTCATAACCATGTTCTTCAGAATGTAAATCCATCATGAAACTCATTAAAGCACGTTCTAAACGAGCACCTAGACCACGATAAAATACAAAACGGCTACCTGTTGTTTTTGCAGCACTTTCAAAGTCGATGATGTTCAAATCTGTACCTAAATCCCAGTGCGCTTTAACCTCAAAGTCAAACTCTGGAATGTCGCCCCATTTAGCTACTTCCACATTATCATCTTCCGTGTCTCCTACTGGTACACTTTCATGTGGAATATTTGGTAAGCGCATCATCATATCTTGGAATTTACCTTCTACTTCACGAAGATCTGTATCTAATGCTTTAATGTCATCGCCAACTTTACGCATATGCGCGATTTCAGCATCAGCATTTTCTTTATTACGTTTCTTTTGAGCAATTTGTTCAGAAACTTGGTTACGCTCAGCTTTTAATACTTCTGTTTTTGCGATTAAATCGCGTCGTTGTTGATCAAGAGTTTCAAATTGATCGAAGGTACCTAAATCTTCATTACGGTGTGATAGCTTTTCTTTAATTTCCGTATAATTATCACGGATTCGTTTAATATCTAACATATGTCCATTCCTCCAGTTTTGTAAATTCGATAATAGAAATGTATCAAGGTTATCTTACAAAACAATACTTTAGGTCTAGGTCGCATTAAAAATAAGCAACAAAAAAGCCCTCATCCCCATGAAAGGGACGAGAGCATACCCGCGTTGCCACCCTAATTGATTGCATCTAGATGCAATCCACTTGTTTCATAACGGCTTGTTGGCCGGCCACAGCCTACTAAAGATTCAGCTGAGCAACTCCAGGACGGATTCACAAGGTTTTTTATCGACTTACACCAACCGTCGACTCTCTATAAAAAAACTTACTTGCTACTACTTCCTATCATCGTGTTTAATATGAATTTTATCCATACTTTACAATAGATTTCAACGTTTTGCAAGTATGGTCAAAACACTTTGCTCAACCATTTGCACAAAGTATGCCATAATTCGTTGATCTTCTGTCAATTCGGGATGAAAAGAACAGCCTAGAAACTGACCATCTTTCGCTAAAACAATGCGCCCATCATACTGTGCTAATACTTCAACGTTCGATCCCACAGTTACAATATGAGGAGCACGTATAAATATTGCCGGAAAGTTTTCACCAATATTTTTTATAGAGAGAGGTATTTCAAAGCTATCAATCTGTCTACCAAATGAATTCCGCTCAACAATAACATCCATTACACCAATATGTGGTGATTGCTGACCAATGATATTTTTCGCTAATAATATTAATCCTGCACAAGTACCGAATATTGGTTTACCATCACCAGCGAATTGACGAAGGGGTTCCATCATCCCGTAACGATCAATTAACCTTCGCATCGTTGTACTTTCACCACCCGGTAATACAAGACCTTCAAGTTCCTTTAGTTGTTCTGCATGCTTTACAATGATTGCAACAGCACCAGCTGCTTCTATAGCCTGAACATGCTCACGTACAGCTCCTTGCAGCCCTAAAACACCGATTTTCACCATCTTACCAGCCTCGCTCTTGCATACGATCTTGTGGATTTAAGCGAGAGATTTCAATACCTTTCATCGGAACTCCAAGTTCCTTCGAAATTTCAGCGATTAATTTATAATCCTTATAATGAGTAGTTGATTCTACAATAGCTTTTGCAAACTTGGCAGGATTTTCAGATTTGAAAATACCTGATCCTACAAAAACACCATCTGCCCCAAGCTCCATCATTAACGCTGCATCAGCAGGAGTTGCTACTCCACCAGCAGCAAAATTCACAACCGGCAATCGACCTAAACGATTGATTTCTAATAAAAGCTCATAAGGTGCACCTAAAATTTTTGCCTCTGTCATTAGCTCATCCGGTGTCATGTTTGCAACTTTACGTACCTGTGCATTCACTTGACGTATATGACGAACAGCTTCAACTATATTACCCGTTCCTGGCTCCCCCTTTGTACGAAGCATCGATGCCCCTTCACCAATACGACGTGTTGCTTCACCTAAATCACGACACCCACAAACAAAGGGCACTTTATAATCGCTTTTTAACAAATGATATTCTTCATCTGCTGGTGTTAACACTTCACTTTCATCTATGTAATCTACCCCCATTGCTTCTAAAACACGGGCTTCTACAATATGGCCAATACGCGCTTTCGCCATTACAGGAATTGATACGGCTGACATCACTTCTTCCACAATACGAGGATCTGCCATACGTGCTACTTCACCAGCAGCTCGAATATCAGAAGGAACACGCTCAAGAGCCATAACAGCAACTGCGCCAGCTTCCTCCGCAATTTTCGCCTGCTCAGCATTAATTACATCCATAATTACGCCACCCTTTTGCATTTCTGCCATTCCGCGTTTTACTCGATCTGTAGCTGTTTGATTTGTCATTTCCATCGCCTCCATTTTCTTGTATGATGTTAGTATAATGAAAATTGACCATATAAAAAGATTCAGTTTTTATATTACTTACATGGTCAGAAGAGGTGATCTGATGGATATGCTTATGTTTCAGCTAGAGAGAAATTCTAGTAAACCTATGTACGAACAGCTCTACGAAGGCATTAAGAAGGGGATTACAGAAGGTACAATACCAACTGAATCTAAACTTCCTTCAAAGAGAAAATTAGCTGAATTTTTAAATATTAGTCAAACGACAATTGAACTTGCCTATGCACAGTTGTTAGCAGAAGGCTTTATTGCTTCAAAGCCCCGTGTCGGATATTTCGTTGAAGCTGTTGAGGAACTTGCCTATGTAGAAAAAAATATTCAATATCCAGTGATTCCAACTTCCTTATCCCGCGAAACATTTAACATAGATTTTAATCCGGGACAAATTGATACAGAATCATTTCCATTCCATCTTTGGAGGAAATATGCGAAGGAAGCAATTGATGAGCAATCTCAAGAGTTATTACTAATTGGTTCGCCCCAAGGAGAGCAAGAATTACGCGAGGAAATTGCTACGTATTTGTATCAATCAAGAGGTGTTATATGTGCGCCGAATCAAATTGTAATTGGCTCTGGGACAGAACAACTTATGCCTATGATTATTCGCCTTCTAGGAGCCTCTTCTCGCTTTGGAATTGAAAATCCAGGTTATCCATTAACCCATCACATCTTTAAGCAAACAGATCGTCCTGCAATACCAATCAATGTAGATGATGAAGGGCTATTGGTCAATGATTTGGAGCACTCTAAGGCTAATATTGTCTATGTCACGCCCTCACATCAATTTCCGACTGGTGCAGTATTATCTGCCCCTCGCAGAGCACAGCTTTTAAACTGGGCTTCCCAAAAGGGTGATCGTTATATCATTGAAGATGATTATGATAGTGAATTTCGTTATATTGGGAAACCAATTGCTGCATTACAAGGAATGGATAAAAGTGACAGCGTGATTTACATAAGTACATTTTCTAAATCACTTATGCCTTCACTACGCATTGCCTATTTTGTACTGCCTCCAAAATTAGTAGAAGTGTACAATCAGGCGTTTAATTACTATACATCGACTGTACCTCGCTTCGAACAGCATATTCTCGCACAATTCATGCGGGATGGCCATTTTGCGAAGCATTTAAATCGAATGCGTAAAATCTATCGTAAAAAATTAGAAAAGCTTACAATGGCTCTAGAACCATTTTCACCAACTGTTAAAATTTCCGGCGAACAAGCAGGTATGCATATCGTACTAACAATTTCCCACACAAAAAATGCAACAGAATTGAAAAACTTAGCAAAAGAAAAAGGCATTCGTATTATACCTATTCAAGAATATATGATGGATCCAATATTAAATGAAAAACCCATACAGTTTCTGCTCGGTTTTGGGGGAATTAAAGACGAAGAAATTAGTCAATCTGTACAACAATTAATGGAGGCTTGGGGAATTAGAGCATAAAAAAAGGCAATCGTCATGATTGCCTTTTTTATATTAGAATATTTTATTCCATAAATCAGAGAAGAAGTTGCCAATACCTTTGAATGCTCGGGAAATCCATCCAGATTTCTCAACAGTAGCTGTAGTGACTACCTCTGCATTGTTTACTTCTCCATCAATAAATCCATAATCTTTACCTTCAGTTTTTTCAATTTCAACATGTCCAACAACAGCGCCTTTTTTAACAGGTGCGTCTAGTTCTTTTTTATCTAAAACTAATTTTGGTTTATATAAATCTCTATCTGAAGTTTTAACCATAATTGAAATAGCTTCTTTTGTAGCAATGTTCACTTTATCTTCTTTACCATCAATTACAGGTATCGATTTTTGTCCTTTAAACGTATAGTTGGCCGGGACAATTTCTTCTGTCGTAAATTGATTGAAACCATAGTCGAATAATGTGCGTGTTGCATCAAAACGAGATTTATATGTTCCTTCACCATTAGCATCTACAGCATCTAAAACAACTGCAATTAGACGTGTTCCATTACGTGTTGCAGTACCTGTGAAACAGTAACCAGCAAAATCAGTTGTACCTGTTTTTAATCCATCTACACCTTCATATTCAAATACTAGACCAGGTAGCATGAAATTCCAGTTAGACATTTTAATTGCATCATCTGTACCTTCACGGAATGTTTTTTTCGTAATGCTTGAAGTTTTCAATACATCAGGGTGATCTTTTAATAAATGATAGGCTAATTTAGCAACAGATTTTGCGGGCATCTTATTCTCCGCAGTTTTACCAGTACCTGCTGGTTCCATACCATCTAGTTGTGCATTATTTAAGCCTGTTGAATTAACGAAAGTATAATTCTTCAAACCCATTTTTTTTGCTTTTTTATTCATCATGTTAACAAATTCTGTTTCTGAGCCAGCAATTGTTTCTGCAATTCCAATAGTCGCTCCATTTGCTGAGTAAATTGCCATTGCTTCATACAATTCACGAATTGTATATTCACCGTCAGCACGTAGAGGCACGTTACTAAGTGCACGATTTTGGGAAATTTTATATGCGTAATCTGACACTTTATATTTTTGATCCCAAGTAATTTTACCTTCATTAATTGCATCTAGTAATATATATTCTGTCATCATTTTTGACATACTAGCAATTCCTAAAGACTTGTCCGCATTCTTTTGATATAAAATTTTACCTGAGTCTGCATCGATTAAAATGGCGCCTTTAACGCGCAAATTAAGCTCGTCTTCTGCATTCGCTGCCTTCGGTATTGTTACAAACATACTTAACAGCAAAGCAGAAACCATGATTAATCGTAACCATGTGTTTTTTCTTGATGTTTTCACCATAATACCTCCATATGTGTTCATATTACTCCTCTTACTCCGCTCATTTTAACATAGATTCAGGGCCCACAACTACGGTGTATAAAAAAACACCCTTTCTACATCTAGTTTGACGTAGAAAGGGTGGGAAAGTTTCGAAATTATGAGATTGAGTAGTTTGGTGATTCTTTCGTAATCTGAACATCATGTGGATGACTTTCACGTAACCCAGCACCAGTCATACGAACGAACTGTGCATTTTCACGTAAATCACGAAGATCCTTCGTACCACAATACCCCATACCTGAGCGAATACCTCCAACTAATTGGTGGATCGTATCTGCTAAAGGTCCTTTGTAAGGAAGACGTCCTTCAATACCTTCTGGAACAAGTTTTTTCGCATCCTCTTGGAAGTAGCGATCTTTTGAACCTTTTTCCATAGCTCCTACTGAACCCATACCACGATATACTTTAAAGCGACGACCTTGGTAGATTTCAGTTTCTCCTGGAGATTCAGAAGTACCTGCAAGTAAGCTACCTAACATTACTACATGTCCGCCAGCAGCTAAAGCTTTTATAATATCTCCTGAGTATTTAATACCGCCATCAGCAATAATTGTTTTACCTTGTTTACGAGCTTCTGCAGCGCAATCATAAATTGCTGTAATTTGAGGTACACCAACACCTGCAACAACACGAGTTGTACAAATTGAACCAGGCCCAATCCCTACTTTAACTACATCAGCTCCAGCTTCATAAAGAGCTTTTGTAGCCTCACCTGTTGCAACGTTACCAGCGATAATATCTAAATCTGGGAATGCTGCGCGAATATCTCTTACTACTTCTAAAACACCTTGTGAGTGACCATGTGCTGTATCGATTACAATTACATCTACTTGTGCGTCTACTAATTTTTGTACACGAACCATAGAATCTTTCGTAACACCAACTGCAGCACCTACAAGTAAACGACCTAGATGGTCTTTAGCAGCGTTCGGGAATTCCATAACTTTTTCTATATCTTTAATTGTGATTAAGCCTTTTAAGACGCCTTCATCATCAACGATTGGTAATTTCTCGATTTTATATTGTTGAAGTATTTTTTCTGCATCGTCTAAAGTTGTTCCAACAGGAGCCGTAACTAGATCTTCTTTAGTCATAACTTCATCAATTTTTTGAGAGTAGTCTTGTACAAAGCGTAAATCACGGTTTGTAATAATTCCTACTAATTTAAGATCTTTATCATTATTTACAATTGGAACACCTGAAATACGGTATTTTCCCATTAAATGTTCTGCATCAAATACTTGATGAGATGGTGTTAGGAAAAACGGATTCGTAATAACTCCATTTTCAGAGCGTTTTACTTTCTCTACTTGATCCGCTTGCTCTTCAATGCTCATATTTTTGTGGATAATACCAATACCACCTTGACGAGCCATAGAAATTGCCATTGGTGCCTCAGTTACTGTATCCATTCCAGCACTAATAATAGGGATATTCAATTTAATTTTTGGTGTTAAATTAACTGATAAACTTACATCTTTCGGTAATACTTCAGAATGTGCTGGTACAAGCAATACATCATCAAACGTTAAACCTTCTTTGGCAAATTTCGTTTCCCACATTTCGGTAACTCCTCCTGTTTTGTAAAAGAATATTAATTGTAAGATTAACAACGTGGCTATTCACTTGTCAAGGACTCAGCAATAAATAAGATTATTTAGAATTGTTCACTTCAATGTAGATTTTAAGTCATTTTCTATTTTAACTGGTGAAGTTTGAGGTGCATAACGCGCTACAACCTTCCCCTCTTTATTTATTAAGAACTTAGTGAAATTCCATTTAATCCCCTCGGTTAGTAAACCTTTTTTCTCTGAAACTAGATATTTAAATAATGGATCAGCATTGTCTCCCTTTACATCTACCTTTGCAAACATTGGAAAATTTACTCCGTAATTCTTTTGGCAAAATTGCATTGTTTCATCGATATCTGCAAACTCTTGATTATTAAATTGATCACAAGGAAAACCTAAAATTTCAAATCCCTGTTCGTTATATTTTTCATACATTGCTTGTAGTTCTTTAAATTGTGGTGTAAAACCACATTTACTTGCTGTATTTACAATTAGCAATGGTTTACCAGTAAAATCACTTAAATTTTGTTGCTCTCCATCTACCTTTTTAACCGTAAAATCATAGACTACTGTCATTTTCCATACCTCCTGTTAGAATAAATTTTGCTATTCTATTTGATTGTACTTCTTTTAACCATATGTTTTATTTAATATTTGTACAAGAAAAACGAATTCAAATAGAAGATATAAATATAAATCATGGTAGATACATAGAATATCTCAAACTTAATTAAGTACAATATTATACTCTTAATAATAAAAATAAGTAATAAAAAAAGCACAACTGATTAAATCAGCTGTGCTTTAATGTGCCTAGCAACGTCCTACTCTCACAGGGGGAAACCCCCAACTACCATCGGCGCTAAAGAGCTTAACTTCCGTGTTCGGCATGGGAACGGGTGTGACCTCTTTGCCATCATCACTAGACTATTTAGAGAACTTGTTCTCTCAAAACTGGATAAATTACATTGAAGTTAGTTAAGTAAAATTTGGTTAAGTCCTCGATCTATTAGTATTCGTCAGCTCCGTATGTCGCCACACTTCCACCTCGAACCTATCTACCTCATCGTCTTTGAGGGATCTTACTTACTTGCGTAATGGGAAATCTCATCTTGAGGGGGGCTTCATGCTTAGATGCTTTCAGCACTTATCCCGTCCACACATAGCTACCCAGCGATGCCCTTGGCAGAACAACTGGTACACCAGCGGTGTGTCCATCCCGGTCCTCTCGTACTAAGGACAGCTCCTCTCAAATTTCCTACGCCCACGACGGATAGGGACCGAACTGTCTCACGACGTTCTGAACCCAGCTCGCGTACCGCTTTAATGGGCGAACAGCCCAACCCTTGGGACCGACTACAGCCCCAGGATGCGATGAGCCGACATCGAGGTGCCAAACCTCCCCGTCGATGTGGACTCTTGGGGGAGATAAGCCTGTTATCCCCGGGGTAGCTTTTATCCGTTGAGCGATGGCCCTTCCATGCGGAACCACCGGATCACTAAGCCCGTCTTTCGACCCTGCTCGACTTGTAGGTCTCGCAGTCAAGCTCCCTTATGCCTTTACACTCTACGAATGATTTCCAACCATTCTGAGGGAACCTTTGGGCGCCTCCGTTACTCTTTAGGAGGCGACCGCCCCAGTCAAACTGCCCGCCTGACACTGTCTCCTACCCCGCTAAGGGGCATGGGTTAGAAGTTCAATACATCTAGGGTAGTATCCCACCAACGCCTCCTCCGAAGCTGGCGCTCCGGAATCTCTGGCTCCTACCTATCCTGTACAAGATGTATCAAAATTCAATATCAGGCTACAGTAAAGCTCCACGGGGTCTTTCCGTCCTGTCGCGGGTAACCTGCATCTTCACAGGTACTATAATTTCACCGAGTCTCTCGTTGAGACAGTGCCCAGATCGTTACGCCTTTCGTGCGGGTCGGAACTTACCCGACAAGGAATTTCGCTACCTTAGGACCGTTATAGTTACGGCCGCCGTTTACTGGGGCTTCAATTCGCACCTTCGCTTGCGCTAAGCACTCCTCTTAACCTTCCAGCACCGGGCAGGCGTCAGCCCCTATACGTCACCTTACGGTTTTGCAGAGACCTGTGTTTTTGCTAAACAGTCGCCTGGGCCTATTCACTGCGGCTCTCTCGGGCTTTCACCCTACTAGAGCACCCCTTCTCCCGAAGTTACGGGGTCATTTTGCCGAGTTCCTTAACGAGAGTTCTCTCGCACACCTTAGGATTCTCTCCTCGACTACCTGTGTCGGTTTGCGGTACGGGCACCTTTTACCTCGCTAGAGGCTTTTCTTGGCAGTGTGAAATCAGGAACTCCGGACATACGTCCTCGTCATCACAGCTCAACGTTATAGAAATGGGATTTGCCTCATTTCACGCCTCACTGCTTGAACATGCATAACCAACAGCATGCTTACCCTATCCTACTGCGTCCCCCCATTGCTCAAATGGTAAATAGGTGGTACAGGAATATCAACCTGTTGTCCATCGCCTACGCCTATCGGCCTCGGCTTAGGTCCCGACTAACCCTGAGCGGACGAGCCTTCCTCAGGAAACCTTAGTCATTCGGTGGACGGGATTCTCACCCGTCTTTCGCTACTCATACCGGCATTCTCACTTCTAAGCGCTCCACCAGTCCTTCCGGTCTGACTTCACAGCACTTAGAACGCTCTCCTACCACGGACATCTAAGATGTCCATCCACAGCTTCGGTGAATTGTTTAGCCCCGATACATTTTCGGCGCAGCGTCACTCGACCAGTGAGCTATTACGCACTCTTTAAATGATGGCTGCTTCTGAGCCAACATCCTGGTTGTCTAAGCAACGTCACATCCTTTTCCACTTAACAATTACTTTGGGACCTTAGCTGGTGGTCTGGGCTGTTTCCCTTTTGACTACGGATCTTATCACTCGCAGTCTGACTCCCGTGCATAAATCACTGGCATTCGGAGTTTGTCTGAATTCGGTAATCCGGGATGGACCCCTAGTTCAAACAGTGCTCTACCTCCAGGATTCTCTATCACGAGGCTAGCCCTAAAGCTATTTCGGAGAGAACCAGCTATCTCCAGGTTCGATTGGAATTTCTCCGCTACCCACACCTCATCCCCGCACTTTTCAACGTACGTGGGTTCGGGCCTCCAGTAAGTGTTACCTTACCTTCACCCTGGACATGGGTAGATCACCTGGTTTCGGGTCTACAACCACATACTCATTCGCCCTATTCAGACTCGCTTTCGCTACGGCTCCGTCTTCTAAAACTTAACCTCGCATGTAATCGTAACTCGCCGGTTCATTCTACAAAAGGCACGCTATCACCCATTAACGGGCTCTAACTACTTGTAGGCACATGGTTTCAGGATCTATTTCACTCCCCTTCCGGGGTGCTTTTCACCTTTCCCTCACGGTACTGGTTCACTATCGGTCACTAGGTAGTATTTAGCCTTGGGAGATGGTCCTCCCAGATTCCGACGGAATTTCACGTGTTCCGCCGTACTCAGGATACACTCAAGAGAGAATGAACTTTCAACTACAGGGCTGTTACCTGCTCTGGCGGGCCTTTCCAGACCGCTTCGTTTAACTCATTCCTTTGTAACTCCATATAGAGTGTCCTACAACCCCAAGAGGCAAGCCTCTTGGTTTGGGCTATTCCCGTTTCGCTCGCCGCTACTCAGGGAATCGATTTTTCTTTCTCTTCCTCCAGGTACTTAGATGTTTCAGTTCCCTGGGTCTGCCATCAAGACGCTATGTATTCACGTCAAGATACTGCTCCATTACGAACAGTGGGTTCCCCCATTCGGAAATCTCCGGATCAAAGCTCACTTACAGCTCCCCGAAGCATATCGGTGTTAGTGCCGTCCTTCTTCGGCTCCTAGTGCCAAGGCATCCGCCATGCGCCCTTAATAACTTAACCTAAAAGTTAGTTATTAAGCCTAAAAAACTTAATAATAAAAAATGTGTTACTTAATTTGCTTCAATGTCGTTTTATCCAGTTTTCAAAGAACAAGGTTTTGAAGATCATTTTACAATGAGCCTTCAAAACTGAACGCAAGACGTTAATCGACAGATCCAAGATCTGTTTCCGTAATTATCCTTAGAAAGGAGGTGATCCAGCCGCACCTTCCGATACGGCTACCTTGTTACGACTTCACCCCAATCATCTATCCCACCTTCGGCGGCTGGCCCCATAAAGGTTACCTCACCGACTTCGGGTGTTACAAACTCTCGTGGTGTGACGGGCGGTGTGTACAAGGCCCGGGAACGTATTCACCGTGGCATGCTGATCCACGATTACTAGCGATTCCGGCTTCATGTAGGCGAGTTGCAGCCTACAATCCGAACTGAGAACGATTTTATGAGATTAGCATACCCTCGCGAGTTAGCGACTCTTTGTATCGTCCATTGTAGCACGTGTGTAGCCCAGGTCATAAGGGGCATGATGATTTGACGTCATCCCCACCTTCCTCCGGTTTGTCACCGGCAGTCACCTTAGAGTGCCCAACTAAATGATGGCAACTAAGATCAAGGGTTGCGCTCGTTGCGGGACTTAACCCAACATCTCACGACACGAGCTGACGACAACCATGCACCACCTGTCACCAATGTCCCCGAAGGGAAAACTCTATCTCTAGAGCGGTCATTGGGATGTCAAGACCTGGTAAGGTTCTTCGCGTTGCTTCGAATTAAACCACATGCTCCACCGCTTGTGCGGGCCCCCGTCAATTCCTTTGAGTTTCAACCTTGCGGCCGTACTCCCCAGGCGGAGTGCTTAATGCGTTAGCTGCAGCACTAAGGGGCGGAAACCCCCTAACACTTAGCACTCATCGTTTACGGCGTGGACTACCAGGGTATCTAATCCTGTTTGCTCCCCACGCTTTCGCGCCTCAGTGTCAGTTACAGACCAGAAAGTCGCCTTCGCCACTGGTGTTCCTCCAAATCTCTACGCATTTCACCGCTACACTTGGAATTCCACTTTCCTCTTCTGCACTCAAGTCTCCCAGTTTCCAATGACCCTCCACGGTTGAGCCGTGGGCTTTCACATCAGACTTAAGAAACCACCTGCGCGCGCTTTACGCCCAATAAATCCGGACAACGCTTGCCACCTACGTATTACCGCGGCTGCTGGCACGTAGTTAGCCGTGGCTTTCTAATAAGGTACCGTCAAGGTACGTTCAGTTACTAACGTACTTGTTCTTCCCTTACAACAGAGTTTTACGATCCGAAAACCTTCATCACTCACGCGGCGTTGCTCCATCAGACTTTCGTCCATTGTGGAAGATTCCCTACTGCTGCCTCCCGTAGGAGTTTGGGCCGTGTCTCAGTCCCAATGTGGCCGATCACCCTCTCAGGTCGGCTATGCATCGTTGCCTTGGTAGGCCATTACCCCACCAACTAGCTAATGCACCGCGGGCCCATCTAGTAGTGACAGCCGAAACCGCCTTTCAGCATTTTGCCATGTGACAAAATGGATTATTCGGTATTAGCCCCGGTTTCCCGGAGTTATCCCAATCTACTAGGTAGGTTGCCCACGTGTTACTCACCCGTCCGCCGCTAAATCAGAAGAAGCAAGCTTCTTCATCATTCGCTCGACTTGCATGTATTAGGCACGCCGCCAGCGTTCGTCCTGAGCCAGGATCAAACTCTCCATAAAAGTAGTTTGAAAGCTCATTAGCTTTGCTAGCGTATCATCCGAAGATGATATCTATTTTTGTTTTGATCCACCAACAGAGTTGATGTTCAAAAACATTTATTGATTAACGTCTTGCATGTTCAGTTTTCAAGGTTCATTTTGTCGTTTTGTTTTGACGACTTTTAAATCTTAACATTTATACCTTCTGCTGTCAACAACTTTTTAAAAAAGTTTTGTTGGAAGCGAAGTTATTAAGTTTTGTTCAGTACGTCTTAGCGACAAGTAATATAATATAATACTTTCTATATAACTGTCAACACTTTTTAATAAAAAAATAGAATTCTATCCCTAACATATAAAGCTAATTATCTTTCTAACGAGTTTCTTCCTATAGAACGACTTAATTTAGGGATAGAATCAATAAAACTATTCGACGATTAATCTTTCGATATATAATATACGATTCCTTGATAAGTCTATGATTTCTGATGTATCTATTAACTTTACAACCGGACGAGTAGGGGTATCCTTATTTACAAAAACAATTGTTGCTAATGCAAAATTAGATAATTCTACTTTTGTTCCTAATGGTAAATCAGCTAAACAACTAAACAATGTATGAACAACTTCAATATTAAATTTGCCAAATTGCGATTCTCGAATCATTTCTAATACTTTAAATGATGATTCTTTTTCTCTGTATACCCGTTCGCATGTCATAGCATGGAAAACATCAGCTACTGCAATAATATGAGAGTATACAGCAATAGAATTACCTTTCTCACCTAATGGATAACCACTACCATCTAATCGCTCATGATGCTGATATATAGCAATCTTCATATCAGATTTTAAAAGAGGAATTTCTTTTACTAATTGTGCACTATAAAAAGGATGTTCTTGAATTTCTTTAAGTTCTAACTCAGTTAACGCACCTGCTTTTTCAAGAATCTTTTTATTCACTTTTGCCATACCGCAATCAGCCAAAGCAGCTGCGCTGGCAATTTGAATAATATCTCCTTTTGGTAAGCACATTTTGTGCGCAATTGCAGCCGAGATTAAACTAAGTGCAACTGAATGATGATAAATATAATTTTTAGAATCTGAAAGTTCATTTAATGAAAAAATAAGTGCGCGATCTCTCAATACATAATCTATTAACGGAAGTATAATAGTACGAATCTTTACAATATCAACTTTACTACCCGCCTGCCACTTAAAAAATTCTGCTTTAAATTCAGCAACACTCTTTACATATTGGATAGCAAATGGCGTCATACTTTCAACTATCACTTCATCTTCTGTAACATTTTCAGGAACTAACGTAATTTCCTTTTCTTTTTTTTCTATGATTGATGTAGTGAGCACTGGGATTTTTGGGATTTGGAAAGCCTGAAATACAATTAAATGCTCTCTAGTAATTTTAGTGTCTTTATATACAATAGGGTATTGTGTATTTGCCATTATATCTTCGGCCACAATACTACCCAACCGTAGATCAGCCACCTTCACTAATGTAGCGCTCATAAGTACGCACTCCTTCGAAAATAATTAGTTTGTCCTAGTATATATTGTATCTAAAACTTACTTTAATTGTAATATAAATATTTAGTCCTTATGTCATTTAAATTTTTGTTAGAACAAAAAAACTCCAAGCATTGCACATATAGCGCAATTGCTCGGAGTCTTTTAAAATTTAGTTACTTTATTATTTCATTGGTTCTTCAGCAGTAAGCTCCCAATCTTGCATTTGAACAGGATCAACGTAGTTAATATCATAGTTTTTCACACGTTTGTTAACCGGAACAATTTCTATGCTATAGAAAATTGGGAATACTGACGTTTGTTCAGCCATATATACTTGCCAATCTCTAAATGCTTTAGAACGGAAATCTACATCAACCGCTTCCGGTGAATCAATATCAGATAATAGTTTATCTAACTCAGGAGAAGTAAAACGACTGAAGTTAAATTCTGCATCATGGGCATAAATTCCAGATGGTGAAGGATTTGTACCTGTAGACCATGCACCCATGAACATATCAATTTCTTTGTCATCAGCTTTTACTTTATCATAGAAGCTATTGAATTCGATTAAACGACCAGTTGTTAATACAACATTCAAACCAACATCTTTAAAGTTTTGTAAGTAGAACTGAATAATAGCTTCAGTTTTATCATCACCTTGCATTGCAGCTAGTTTTAGTTCGAATTTTTTGCCATTTTTATCTTCACGAATTCCATCGCCATCAACATCTTTATATCCTGCATCATCTAATAATTTTTTAGCTTTTTCAGGATCGTATTTGAAACCTTCTAATGTATCGTCATAGAAAGCAGAGAATACTGGCGGAATTAAAGAATTAGCACGTGATTTTAAACCATTATAATATACATCTGTTACTTGTTCGATATCCATCGCATAAGCAATTGCTTGGCGTAATGGAATATCATTCATTTTAGCATTTGGATCTGTTTCATTTTCACCAGATTTTTTGTTTAGTTTACCAAGTTTGAAGCCCATATAACTGTAAGATAATTCTGGTCTACCTAGAATAGTTAAGTTCTTCAGATCTTTAATTGAATCAAACGCAGTTGCTCTAATTGAGCTTGCCATATCATATTTACCTGCTTTTAAAGCTTCTACAATTTGAGTAGATGGTACAGATGTTAATACAACCTTATCAATTTTTGGTTTGCCTCTCCAATAGTTTTCATTTGCAACAAATTGAACTGACTCACCATTAACAATTTTATCAAATTTAAATGCACCTAGAGTAACTGGAGCTTTACGGATTTTATCAGATTTAACTAAATCTTTAACTGGTACATCTTTTAAATAGTGTTTTGGTTGTGCATATCCCCATAGACCATCGCCGCCATTGTAAATAGCAGGTGATACTTTTTTGAATGAAATTTCTAAAGTATAATCGTCAATTTTCTTTAAACCAGAAATAGTTTTCGCTTTACCTGAATGGTATTCAGCAGCACCAACGATGTTTTTAAAGTCACCATCATAACGAACACCTGTATAGTCTTTATGACCAATAATTTCGTACGGGAAGATAACATCATCAATAGTTAAAGGCTCACCATCAGACCATTTTACATCTTTGCGAATTGTAACGGTTGCTTTATTGTTTTCAGCATCAACATTTAATGATGCAATACCTTTATCGCTTAATAAAAAGTCTTCTTTTGTATCGAAAATAGAGTTATTTGCATAATTCATAATTTCAGAATCGTAAGCGTCATCTGATAGTTCTTGTAAGAAAATCCCTTTAAATGGAGATTCAGCTACTAGGGCAACTTGTAATGTCCCACCCTTGATCGCTTCATCTTTGTTATCTACAGCAAGTGGGAATTTGCTAGAATCTACTTTCTCGGGCACATCTTTGCTACCACCGCCAGATTCACCTGTTTTACCTTTTTCATCTTTGTCTCCGCTACATGCCGCTAGTGCTAGTACTAAAACTAACAACATTGCAAGTAACGACCAATTCTTTTTCTTCATCTCTTTTCCTCCTTTATTATCCTAATCTCTGTCTTGCATCTGCTGAACGACGTAATGCCTGTCCAACATAATTTATTCCTAACATCAATACTAAAATTAGTAATGCTGCAGGTAACCAAACCCATAACTTCGTAGACAATATTTCAGGATCTGTTGCGTAACTAACAAGAGTCCCTAAACTTGGTGTAGATGGTGGAAGACCAAAGCCAAGGAAGGATAATCCTGTTTCAATGCCGACAAACCCTGCAAAGTTCAATGTCATTTCAACAATAAGTATTGAACTTAAATTCGGCATGATTTCTTTAAAGATGATAGTTGAGTTACGAGTTCCCATTGTCTTAGAAGCACTAACATAATCTCTTCTACTTTCTGATAAAGCTTTACTTCGAATAAGCCTTGCCGTACCTATCCAAGCGAAGGCGCTCATTATTAATATAAATGCCGCTATATTATACTTAGGTATAATTGTAACGAACACGATAATAATCATAAGTGTTGGTAGTGTCATAAGAAAATCTATGATTCTCATAAATAAATTATCAATAAAACCACCAAAGTACCCTGTTACTAGACCTATAACGATACCAACAAATCCAGTAATAATTGTAATGAAAATGGCAATTGTGATTGAGTTTCTAGCGCCAATAATTAATTGACCTAATATAGATCTTCCCCCATGATCTGCTCCAAGGAAATATCCATCTCCTGGTTCTGCATATTTCCCTCTTAAATTAATATGCATAACCTCTTTTTGATCAATGAAGAGTGCAGCGATATATATAGCTACAATGATTAACACTAAAAAAATTAGAGAAAACATTGCCAATTTATCTTTTTTAAACTCTCTCATTACAACTTGGAATCCAGTAGGTGGAGAACTCTTACTACTATCTTGATCTATAAGTATTGTATTTCCTGATTGTTGTGTCATCTCTATTCACCTCTCCTTAGTCATTAAAATTCATCATTCTATCCGAATTCGTGGATCCACAATACTCATAATAATATCGGACAGTAGACTACCTAATAACGCTAAGAAGCCAAATAACATAACTAGCGTTGTAATTACACTATAATCACGTGATTGAATTGAAGAAATAAATAACTGCCCCATCCCCGGATATCCGAAGATTGTTTCGATAAATATCGATCCACCCAATAATCCTGTTATGGTAAATCCAAAGAATGCAGCAATTGGTAATATTGAGTTTCTGAAAATGTGTTTAGAGTACACTTTCGAAATCGGAAGTCCTTTACTACGCGCTGTTTTAACATAATCCATTGATTTAGAATCAATTATCTCCGTACGCAAGTATTGGATGATACCAACGGTGCCTAATAGAGCATAGGTAATAGCTGGTAATAACATGTGATATATTTTGTTCCAATAATACGCCATTGTCCCGGGATCATACTTAACGTCCACTGTTCCACTGGTCGGGAATATTGGAAATTGATAGCCAAATAGGAATAAGAATATTAACGCCAATACAAAGGTTGGAATTGCATAACTAATAAAACTATAAAATACAATAATCTTATCTAGTATCGTATCTTGGAAACGTCCTGCTAAAACTCCTAATGGAATTCCAATTGCATATAATAAAAAGACACTTAATAAAGATAGCCACAATGTATTTAAAGCACGCTCACCAATAAGTGTTGAAACGGCCACCTTATATGTATAGCTATCTCCAAAATCACCTTTTAAAGCATTTGTAATCCAATGATAGTATTGTGTATACCATGGGTCGTTTAAGCCAGCTTTCTCTCTTAACTCTTCTATTACACTGGGATCTGTTTCCGGTGTTATTAAACCTGTGAATGGATCACCAGGCATAAACTTCGCCATGATAAAAATTAGTAAGCTAAGGACAAATAGTTGTGGAATCATAACTAAAAATCTTCTTAATATTGTTTTCCACATTTTAATTGCCTCCTTTTTCATGCATATTCATGGCAACTGAATGAGTATTACTAATTTGCTTCAAGGCATATACCTTGCCATCATCATCGTAATATTTATGTTGCTCAGTTTTATACTTAGCTTCTACGCCTTGACGTTCCTTTTTACGTTCAATACGAGTAGATGGCTCAATATTAGGTATGGCAGATAGTAGTCGTTGCGTATAAATATGTTGTGGGTTTTTATAAATATCTTCGCGGTGGCCCGTTTCAACAAATCTCCCTTTGTACATAATGGAAATATTGTCACACATATGTTTTACGACACCTAAGTCATGTGAAATAAATAAATAGCTTAATCCATATTCTTCTTGGATATCCTTCATAAAGTTTAAAACCTGTGCTTGAACTGATAAATCAAGTGCTGAAACAGGCTCATCAGCAATTATCATTTTTGGCTTACAAGCCACTGCTCTGGCAATTCCTATGCGTTGCTTTTGTCCACCAGAAAATTCATGTGGATATTTATATTTAGCATCCTCTGGCATTCCCACAATTTCTAACAACTCATTAATTCGTTTATTTTCCTCTTGATCGCTTAATTTCAAAAAATTCCGAATAGGTTCTGCAATAATATCCTTAATACGTTTCCTTGGATTCATACTAGAATGTGAATCTTGGAAAATCATTTGGATATCTCTGTTATAAGATGAATTTCTTTCACGTCGCTGATTAGTAACATCTTCACCTTCATAAATAATGCTTCCAGATGTAATTTTCTCTAATCCTATAATTGCCTTCCCAGTAGTGGATTTACCCGAACCAGATTCACCAACTAGACCGTACGTTTTTCCTTTTTCAAATTCCATATTAACTCCATCAACCGCATAGACATGATCAACAACTGTATTGAAAAACCCACCACGGATCGGATAATGTACACATAAATCTTTTATTTGCATGAAGCTCATCCAAGTTGTCCCCCTTCTGCAACTTCAAAATTAAAGTGTTTCCAGCAAGTGCATCTTACAAGGTGACCTGGGGCAACTTCATGTAATGCTGGGTTAGCCTCATGAGTATCTGCAGCAAGCCACGGTACACGAGGTGAAAAACGACAACCTTCACGTGGTAGGTTCTTAAGAGATGGTACTAAACCTTGAATTACTTGAAGCTTTTCGTTTTCGCTATTCATCTGTGGAATTGAATTTAGTAATGATCTTGTATATGGATGTTTAGGATTATTGAATAACTCTTCTACTGGAGCAACTTCAATAATTTGACCTGCATACATAACCGCAACACGATCTGCCACTTCTGCAACAACTCCAAGGTCATGCGTAATTAATATAATGCCACTCTCAGTTTCTGTTTGTAATTCTTTCAATAAATCTAGTATTTGCGCTTGAATTGTCACGTCTAAAGCTGTTGTTGGTTCATCCGCTATGATAATTGCTGGCTTACAAGCTATAGCAATAGCGATCATGACACGTTGACGCATGCCCCCTGATAATTGGTGTGGAAATTGCCTTCTTACCCTTTCAGGATTCGGGATTCCAACTTGATTTAACAATTCAAGAACACGTTCTTCTCGTTGTTTTATAGTAAACTCCGTATGATAGACTAAAGATTCTGAAATTTGATCACCTATTCGCATTAAAGGATTTAATGCAGATAGTGGGTCTTGGAATATCATCCCGATATCATTTCCACGAATATCATTAAACTTATCTTCGGAAAGTTCTGCAAGGTTTAAATCTTTATAAAGAATCTCACCTGTAACTCTAGTATTGTTTGCTACATGTAAACCAACAATTGATGTGGCCAGCGTACTCTTTCCACATCCAGATTCGCCAACTATAGCCAGGATTTCATTCCTATTTAAAGTTATTGAAACGTCATCAACCGCATCATAATATGTATCCTTTATTCGAAAACTAGTGTGTAGATTCTTGATGGTTAGTAAATTCTTCTTATTAGCCAAAAATATATCTCCTTTCGAATATTTGTATTGTAGAAAGAATATTAAGAAAATAATAACAGTATTTAGTTCGAAATCATATACATAAATTTAATAAATATGTCAATTACTTAAAAATCCTCATACAAATGTTATATATTGATTTACATTTTACACACTTATTCCAATTTAAGTCAAACTATTTAATTATTTTTTCTTAATATAATATAAGAATTAGAATATTCTATCTATTTGTAGTATAAAGTGTTTAATATCATCTATCAATCTATTACATTAAAGTGGAAAAGTATTTGAATAAAATATATTAATATACTATATGATTTTCTACCGTATTTTATTTGTTCCCATAGATAAATCAATTTTTGTCGTTTTATGTAGAATTATAAATAAAATTTCCTAGAAAAACGCTATAATATTGGGTTTCCTTGTTTAATCTGTCGCCTCATCATTTGCTCTTTCCTAAAGTCATAAAAATTACAGTTAATTTCCATCTCCTTTTAAACCCTGTCTAATAAAGTTATGAAAATAATAATAAAAAAAGAACCCCGATTTGTTTTAATCGAGATTCTTCATATTAATAAGTAAAATTATTCTGCATCTGTTGATTCAGAATCTGCTTCAGTTTCTTCTACTGTTGCCTCTCCTAATTCAACAGATTCTTCACTTTCATCTAATTCTTCATCTTCTTCAGATTCCTTTGCAACTTTTGCGACTGTTGCAACAAGCTCTTCATCGCCTAGGCGAATTAGACGGACACCTTGCGTACTACGTCCTGTTACAGAAATATCATTAATATCCATACGAATTAGCATACCGTTAATTGTAATGAGCATTAAGTCTTCTGAACCATCAACTGTCTTCACAGCAGATAAAGGACCGTTCTTATCTGTAATTTGACAAGTTTTAATACCTACGCCACCGCGAGTCTGAATTCTATACTCTTCTTCTGGTGTACGTTTTCCGTAACCTTTTTCTGTTACAACTAAAATTTCTTGTCCTGGCTCAATCATTTCCATTCCGACAACATAGTCATCATCTTTTAGGCGGATACCACGAACCCCTGCAGCTGTACGCCCCATTGATCGAATGTCTTCTTCATTAAATCGTACAAGCATACCATTACGTGTACCAATAATGATTTCTTTTTTCCCGTCTGTAAGACGAACAGAGATTAATTCATCATCTTCACGTAGAGAAATAGCTATTAAACCATTGTTACGAATATTAGCAAAGTATGATACTGGCGTACGCTTCGTTACACCAGTACGTGTAGTGAAGATAAAGTAAGCATCATCTTCAAACGAAGGAACACGAATCATTGCTGTTACTTGTTCATCCTTATCAACGCTTAATAAGTTAACAATTGGTAATCCTTTAGCGGTACGACCATATTCAGGAATTTCATAGCCTTTTGCACGGAACGCCTTACCTTTAGATGTAAAGAATACAATAGTATCATGTGTAGACGTATTCATTAGATGTTCAACGAAGTCATCATCGTTAGTACCCATCCCTTGAACACCACGACCGCCACGCTTTTGACTACGATATGTATTCGCAGGTAAACGTTTGATATAGCCATTGTGAGTAAGGGTAATAACTGAATTTTCACGAGGAATTAAATCTTCGTCTTCAATCATTTCCATGCCGCCAGCAGTAATCTCAGTACGACGTTTATCATTGAAACGTTCTTTTACCTCAAGCAATTCTTCATGAATGATTTGGCGAATTTTACCTTCGTCCGCAAGAATTTCACGTAACTTAGCAATTAATGCTTGTAATTCTTGATATTCACCTTCGATTTTCTCACGTTCTAAACCTGTTAAGCGTTGTAAACGCATATCTAAAATCGCTTGTGCTTGACGTTCACTTAGGCTAAATTTGTCCATTAAACCACTTTTCGCTTCGTCACCAGTTTGTGAGCTGCGAATTAAGTGAATAATCTCATCAATATGATCAAGTGCAATACGTAAACCTTCTAAAATATGTGCACGGTCTTCCGCCTTTTTCAGTTCGAATTGCGTACGTCTGCGAATTACGACTTTTTGGTGTTCTAAATAATGATAAAGAGATTCTTTCAAACTTAAAACTTTTGGTTGCCCATCTACTAACGCAAGCATGTTTATACCAAAGCTTGATTGCATCGCTGTTTGTTTATATAAATTATTCAATACAACATTAGAATTTGCATCTTTGCGAATATCAATAGCTACACGCATACCATTACGGTCAGACTCATCGTTAATATTTGTAATACCATCGATTTTTTTGTCTCGTACTAACTCCGCAATTTTTTCGATTAATTTTGCTTTATTTACTTGGTAAGGAAGCTCGTGGATAACAATTGTATCTTTACCATTTGATTTTTGTTCTATTTCAACTTTAGCACGAATAATAATAGAACCACGGCCAGTTTCATAAGCACGACGAATTCCGCTTCGTCCTAGAATTGTACCACCTGTAGGGAAGTCTGGTCCTGGAATGATTTCCATTAGCTCTTCCGTTGTAATTGCCGGATTATCAGAGATTGCTAAAACACCATCAATAACCTCACCTAATTGATGAGGAGGAATATTAGTAGCCATACCAACAGCAATACCTGAAGCGCCGTTAACAAGTAAATTTGGATAACGTGCTGGTAACACAATTGGCTCTCTTTCATTGCCATCATAGTTATCTTGGTAATCGATCGTGTCTTTATTAATATCACGCAGCATTTCCATTGCAATTTTAGACATACGGGATTCCGTATAACGCATGGCAGCAGCCCCATCACCATCGACAGAACCGAAGTTACCATGACCATCAACTAGCATATAACGATAGCTAAAATCTTGCGCCATACGCACCATAGCATCATAAATAGATGAGTCACCATGAGGGTGATACTTACCCATTACGTCACCAACGATACGTGCTGACTTTTTATATGGTTTATCAGAGGTACTACCTAACTCTTGCATACCGTACAAAATACGACGATGTACTGGTTTTAAACCATCGCGGACATCAGGTAAAGCACGCGAGACGATAACACTCATTGCATAACTTAAAAATGAAGTCTTAATTTCTTTACTTATGTTAATTCCCTTAACACCAGGATTATTAATTTCTGACAAAGTGCTTACCTCCCTTCACTAGCTCGTTAAATATCTAGATTTTTCACGTAAACAGCATTTTCCTCAATAAATTGACGACGTGGTTCTACTTCGTCCCCCATCAATTGTTCAAATATGCGGTCCGCTTCTATTGCGTCATCTAGTTCAACTTGCAGTAATGTACGATGTTCTGGATCCATTGTCGTATCCCATAATTGCTCTGCATTCATTTCACCAAGACCTTTATAACGTTGAATACCTGGCTTTGGTAATTTTGGGAGACGCTCTAAAATTTCTTGAAGTTCTTCATCGCTATAGCAATATTCAATATGTTTCCCTTGTTTTACTTGATACAGAGGGGGCTGTGCAATATAGATATATCCCGCTTCAATTATCGGTCGCAAGAATCGGAAGAAGAATGTTAATAATAGAGTTCGAATATGTGCTCCATCCACGTCTGCATCAGTCATGATAACGATTTTATGATAACGTGCTTTTTTTAGTTCGAAATCTTCGCCAATACCTGTACCAATTGCTGTAATCATTGCTCGAATTTCAGCATTAGATAGAATTCTATCAAGACGTGCTTTTTCAACGTTTAAAATTTTACCACGCAAAGGTAATATTGCCTGGAAATGACGATCACGACCTGATTTAGCTGAACCACCGGCAGAGTCACCCTCTACGATGTAAATTTCACTCTCATCAGGATGACGAGAAGAACAGTCAGCTAGTTTACCTGGTAAGCTAGAAACTTCTAGAGCGGATTTACGGCGAGTAAACTCACGTGCCTTTTTAGCTGCAACACGCGCTCTAGCTGCCATCAAACCTTTATCAACAATTGTTCTAGAAACTGCGGGATTTTCTAATAAAAATCGCTCAAAGCGTTCTGAGAACAATGAGTTTGTAATTGTACTTACTTCAGAGTTACCTAATTTTGTTTTCGTTTGCCCCTCAAACTGCGGATCTGGGTGTTTAATCGATACGATAGCAACTAAACCTTCACGTACATCTTCACCTGACAGATTCGCATCGGCATCTTTAATTAGATTATTTTTACGCGCATAATCGTTAATAACACGTGTTAACGCTGTTTTAAATCCAGATTCATGCGTACCACCTTCGTACGTATTGATATTGTTAGCAAACGAGAAAATATTTGAGGCAAATCCAGCATTATACTGCATAGCGATTTCAACCGAAATACCATCTTTTTCGCCCTTTAAATCAATTGCTTCATGAAGAGGTTCTTTCTTTTCGTTAATATGTTCAACATACGATTTAATACCACCTTCATAGTGGTATGTATTTGAACGTACTTCTTCACCACGTTCATCTGCAATCGTAATACTAATACCACGATTTAAGTAAGCTAGCTCGCGAATACGGTGTGCTAATATATCAAATTCATAAACTGTTGTTTCTTTGAAAATTTCAGGATCCGCTTTAAAGCGTGTTGTTGTTCCTGTTTCTTCAGAATCGCCAATAATTTGAAGAGGTTGATCTGTTTTACCGCGACTAAAACTTAAGAAATGTATATGACCATCGCGCTTTACATACACTTCAGTTGAAACTGATAATGCATTTACTACAGATGCACCAACACCATGTAAACCACCAGACACTTTGTATCCGCCACCGCCAAATTTACCTCCGGCATGTAACACAGTCATAATAACCTCAACAGCTGGTTTTCCCATTTTTTCTTGATTGCTTACAGGGATACCACGACCGTTATCGTCGACACGAATCCAGTTATCTTTTTCGATTGTTACTTTAATTTCATTACAGTATCCAGCTAAGGCTTCATCAATACTGTTATCTACAATTTCCCACACCAAATGGTGAAGACCTTTAGAACTCGTAGTACCAATATACATACCTGGACGCTTACGAACTGCTTCTAAACCTTCTAATACTTGTATCTGATCTGCATCATATGCAGCAGGCTGTTTATTCTCTTCCATTGCCATTTGTTCCACCTACTCTTTCATGACATCAGTATGCGTTTTAAATTATTTTACTAACCACTGACCTGTATTAATACTAGGTTTCTTCTACTTCAACAGAACCTTGTTTCACATGAAACATAGCTGCTTCTCGTATTGTATCATGGTCAATTCCTTCAACACTTGTTGTTGTCACAAAGGTCTGAACTTCACCTTGAATAGTATTCAGTAAGTGTGACTGACGGTAATCATCTAACTCTGAAAGAACATCATCTAGTAACAAAATTGGCGCTTCCCCAACTTCTTGTTTAATAAGTTCAATTTCAGCTAATTTGAGTGATAGGGCCGTCGTACGTTGCTGACCTTGGGATCCATATGTTTGTACATCATAGTCATTCACAAGGAACTGCAAATCATCTCTGTGTGGTCCAATTAATGTGACGCCCCGTTCAAGCTCGCGTGGCAAGGCATCCTGTAACTTCTTCTCTAAGAAATTAGCCATTTCAGCAATCGTCCAATCAGGATTCATACCACTTACTGGTCGATAACGAATTTGTAATCTCTCTAAATTTCGAGAGATACCAAAATGAATTGGCTCTGCCCACTCCTGGAGTAAATCCATAAATTGAAATCTCTTATGAATAACTTTTACTGCAGCTTGAATATATTGTTCGGTATATACATCAAACATTACATCTTGCAATGCCGATTTTCCTTGGTTTTTTTTCAATAAATGATTTCGTTGCTTTAATAGCTTTTGAAATGTTAATAGATCATGTAAATATACTGGAGAAATTTGCCCGATTTCCATATCGAGAAAACGTCTTCTGATTTGGGGACTGCCTTTTACTACAGTTAAATCTTCCGGGGCAAACATTACGACATTCATCTGTCCAATATAATCACTTAAACGGCTTTGTTCTAAATGGTTAACCCTTGCTTTTTTCCCCTTTTTAGAAAGAGTTAATTCCAAAGGTAGATGACCATACTTTTTTTGAACGTCACCTTCTATTTTACCATAATCTTCGCTCCACCGTATCAATTCTTTCTCATTCGAAGTACGATGCGATTTTGCCATCGATAAAACATATATAGATTCCATAACATTTGTTTTCCCCTGTGCATTTTCCCCTAAGAAAACATTAATTTTCGGGGAAAATGACAAGTCTAACGATTCATAATTACGGTAATTCGTCAGCTTTAACCGATCTATATACATGTTATTCTCCGTTCGTTGGACCAGTTATCTGAAATCTCCCTGTTCCAGGAATGTTCACAGTATCACCAACATATAATTTACGTCCACGGCGATTATCTACTTCTCCGTTTACATAGACATCGTTCTCTTGTAAGAACCATTTAGCCATTCCCCCAGAGCTAATAGCATCTGTTATTTTTAATAATTGGCCAAGCGTTACAAATTCAGTATCAATAGCAATTTCATTCACAGTTAATTTCATCCTCTTCTATTTTTCTCTATCCCTATATTTTACCGAACTTTTGTTCATAAGTAAAAAGGATAGTCATCGAAACGACTATCCTTTAGTAAAACCAGTTATTTATGACCAGGTCATAAATAATCTTGGGAAATAATTCACGTCTATCGTTATATTGAAATAATTAATTTTAGTAAGTACGTACAGGCAAAATCAATTGTAATATAGCATCGTCATGTACAGAGCGAATAATAAATGGTCTCATAGCACCTGTAAATTGAATGACAACATCTTGTCCATCAATTGCCTTTAATGCATCCATCATATATTTTGCACTGAAAGAAATTTTCAATTCTTCCCCTACAAGTGAACTAACTTGAATTTGTTCTTCTACTTTTCCTACCTCAGGTGAATTAGAAGAAATTTCAATCGTGTCATCTTGCATAGTTGTAAAACGTACTACATTGTTACGATCTTCACGTGCAAGTAAAGAAGCACGGTCAATGGCTTGAAGTAAAGATCGACCATTTACAGTCACATCTGTTTTATATTCTTCAGGAATTAGTCGAGATGTATCAGGATAATTCCCTTCTAATAAGCGTGAGAAGAATAAAACATCATTTGTTTTGAATAAAACTTGTTGGTTTGTCATAACAATATCTACAGGGGTAGTTGCATCGTTCAAAATTTTACTTAATTCGGTCAAACTCTTTCCAGGTACAACAACACTAGATTGTTCACTTGGTAAATGCTCTAAAGTAACTTTTCGACGAGCAAGACGGTGACTATCAGTTGCAACACATACAAGTTCTCCGTCTTTAATTTGCCAATGAACACCCGTTAATACTGGACGACTTTCACTTGTTGATACTGCAAATACTGTTTCGCGAATAATTGATTTTAATAAATCAGCAGGTACAGTAAATTGATTGTCTTCACTCAACTCTGGTAATAAAGGATATTCAGTTGAATCTAAACCAATTAAGTGAAAATCGGATTTACCTGAACGGATACGTGTTTGGAATTTCTCTGATACTTCAAATTCAACGTCATTAGTAGGTAACTTACGAACAATCTCATTGAACATTTTTGCTTGCAGTACTATTGATCCTGGTTTTTCAACATTGATTAGTTGTTCTCCATTTTCTTCTACAGGTATATACGTTTGAATTGTAATATCTGCATCACTACCAGTTAAACGCATTCCTTCTTCGCTTACATCAATTTTTATCCCTGTCAAAATAGGGATTGTTGTTTTTGAACTAACTGCCTTCATGACATCATTTAGTCCATCTAATAAACGATCTCGCATGATATCAAATTTCATAAAATTATACCTCACTTATATATATTATTATTTATTAAAAGATTAATAGATATAGTAGTAGGGGCTGTGGATTTGTGGATAAGTCTAATTTAACGAATAAAATCAGCCTATCCGAGTGTAGACAGGCTGTGTATAAGTATGTTGTTAACTTTCCAGGTTATCCACAGTTTTTTTACTTACCTAGCATACTTTTTATCTGTTTAATATCTTGCTGCAATTTTTGATCTTCTTTAAACATGGTTGAGATTTTCTCATGTGCATGGATGACTGTTGTATGATCACGACCACCAAATTCTTCGCCAATTTTAGGTAACGAAAAATCGGTTAACTCGCGTGATAAATACATAGCGATTTGACGTGGAAATGCAATTGATTTTGTACGTTTTTTCGCAGTAAAATCCTCTAATTTTACATGGAAGTGTTCCCCAACAGCCTTTTGAATATCTAAAATGGTTACCATTCTAGGTACGGAGTTTGGAATAATATCCTTTAACGCTTGTGCAGCTAATTCAGCCGTAATATCTTGATTTACAAGCGATGAGTAAGCAACTACGCGAATTAAAGCACCTTCTAATTCACGAATATTAGAATCAATTTGGTTTGCAATATATAGCATAACCTCATTTGGAATATCTAATCCATCAGCCTTTGCCTTTTTTCGTAATATTGCAATTCTCGTTTCTAAATCAGGTGGTGCAATATCTGTTATTAGACCCCATTCAAAGCGTGAACGTAAGCGGTCTTCCAAAGTTGGAATCTCCTTTGGAGGTCGATCACTAGAAATAACTATTTGCTTCGATTCCTCGTGCAAAGTATTAAACGTATGGAAAAATTCTTCCTGAGTTGATTCTTTTCCGGCTAAGAATTGAATATCATCAATTAGGAGGACATCTACACTACGATACTTATTACGGAATTCCACAGCTTTATTGTCGCGGATAGAGTTAATGAACTCATTTGTAAATTTTTCAGATGACAAATAAACCACCTTAGCATTAGGGTTATGTTCCAATACATAGTGGCCAATTGCATGCATTAAATGGGTTTTTCCTAAACCTACGCCCCCGTATATAAATAATGGGTTATATGCTTTTGCTGGTGCTTCTGCAACGGCTAGTGAAGCGGCATGTGCAAAGCGGTTACCAGACCCAATAACGAATGTATCAAATGTGTTTTTTAAGTTCAGCATACCAGGGGAGAAATCTGGACGATCATCTTGTTTTTCTTGAACACGTGGCGATGGAATATCAAAATCATCAAAGCCTGGGTCTTGTTGAACGACAAAACGGATATGCAAATCTTTTCCTGTTAATTCTGCCAAAATAGAAGCAATTAGCTGTACATAGTGATTTTCCAACCATTCACGCCCAAATGAATTTGGCGCTGCAATAGTTACGGTATCACCTTTGTAAGAAAGTAGCTTCGTGGATTTAAGCCAAGTTTCAAAGCTTGGTTTTGAGATCTTTTGTTTAACTTGTGAGAGCACTTTGTCCCATAACTCTTCTAAATGTTCCAAGCTTCTTTCTCCTTTACATAAATATCTCTATTGAATATTTGGTTATAAATACGGTTAAAATATGTTTATAAATGAACTATACACGATAGATACTCACAATAAAAACAAGTTGTGGATAAATGTTATTCTTAGCTAGTGGATAAAACTATCCACATATTATTAACAATTGTGGATAACATTTTGCATACACAAACTTATTTACAGAGTAAAACACAATAATCTTATCAAAAAAAACCATGCAATTCAAGATGTTTTCGAAGTTATCCACAAATTGCATAAATATGCACAGTAAACTTATCCACAACGGGTGAATTTGTGAAGAACCTGTCTATAAGTCTTGTGGATAATTTTGAGGTTGTAAAATAGTGTCCACACTAGTTTTTGATAGTGGGGTATTAGATTGTGGATAACTTACTAGTGAAAAAAACTTTGCTAACTGGATCGCTATAAAATGTATTTTCTAAATAAGCATTGACAGAATGACAGGAATTTATATATAATATGCAAGACTGTCTGTAGTATTTTTTATAATAGACTTTCCAGGAGGTGTCATATAAATGAAACGCACATACCAACCGAAAAAACGTAAACATAGTAAAGTACATGGCTTCCGCGCACGTATGAGTTCTAAAAATGGTCGTAGAGTACTTGCTGCACGTCGTCGTAAAGGAAGAAAAGTATTATCAGCATAAGTCCACTGACCAACATCAGTGGTCTTTTTTTTCTTTATGGAGAAATTAGTGTTTAGCATTGTTGGTTTCTCTCCAAAACGGTTAAACAATTATGGTTAACTTCTTCTACACTGTTTAAATAGGTAATCGTAAAAGTCTATTGTTTTGGAGAAAATCAACGATCAGTATAATGAAACCTTCTTATAGAGAAGAAAGAACAATGAATAAGCAGGTGCAAAGATGAAAAAACGCCGCAGAATTAAGAAGAATGAAGATTTTCAAAAAGTATTTCGTAAAGGGAAGTCATTTGCAAATCGTCAATTTGTTGTCTACTGTTTACCAAAAGAGGGACAAGAGGAATTTCGCATTGGACTATCCATTAATAAGAAAATAGGTAAGGCAGTCACTAGAAATCAAATTAAACGTTATATCCGTCAAAGTTTCTTCGAATTACAAGGTGATTTGAGAAATGATATGGAATACGTGATTATCGCCAGACATCCGGCGGCCACAATAGATTTTCATGAAACAAAAAAGAGCTTACAGCATGTTTTAAAAATTGCGAAGGTTTTAAAAAGAAGTAGTAGAGAGTAATAGAAGGTGCATGATAAAATAGCTGATAGAAAATGAAAGTTATTTTAGGGGGATGAAGATTGAAGAAAAAACTTTGGGTCATTCTCGCACTTACTTCATTAACATTGTTATTAACTGGGTGTACAGAATATAACCAACCAATTTATAGTGACACTGAAGGCTTTTGGAGCAAATATATCGTTTGGCCATTCGTAGCTTTCATAACACTATTTAAAGGATTACTGGGCACGTATGCTTGGGGGATAGTTTGCGTAACGATTATTATTCGCTTAGCTATTTTGCCGTTAATGATTAAACAGACAAAAAGTGCGAAGAAAATGCAAGAATTACAGCCTAAACTGGCGAAGTTAAAAGAGAAATACAGCTCTAAAGATGCAGTAACTCAGAAAAAGTATCAAGAAGAAATGATGAAATTAATGAGTGAATCTGGTGCTAATCCAGCAGCTGGATGTTTACCAGTGCTGATTCAAATGCCAATTCTAGTTGGTTTCTATCATGCAATTAGTCGTATGAACTCGACACCAGAAATTAACTTGGGCGACTTTTTCATGTTCCCATTAGCAGAATCGAGTATTGTACTAGCTGTTCTAGCAGGTATCATGCAGTTTATTGTTCTACGTACGGGCCCAGCGATGGATAATCCACAAATGCGAATTATGATGTATATCATGCCATTTATGATTATTGGATTAGGTAGTTATTTACCTGCCGCTTTATCGCTTTACTGGGTAATTGGTAATATTATTACATTCATACAAAATCTTGTTATGTATAAGCCTTGGAACAAAACAACTAAACCTGCAAAAACAGGAGGGGCTAAAAAGTGAAACAGATTACGCAAATGGGAGCAACCGTAGAAGAAGCGATCTCTATAGCGTTAAAAGAGCTTGACCTTACCCGAGAGCAAGTAGAAATTGAAATACTTCAAGAAGGTAAAAAGGGTTTTTTAGGTTTTGGTTCACGTAAAGCAAATGTACGTGTAACTGAAAAACAACTTGAGAAATCCGATCAAGAGCAACAATCTGTGCAACAGGCAATGGAAAAACTGAATGAAATAGAATCATCAGAAGCAGTAGCGATTATTTCAAAAAGTGAAGTAGAAAATATACAAGAATTAACAACTGAAAATCTACAATCAACTTTGGAAGTTGAAGAAAATGAATTAATAGATGAGAAACGTAACGATAACACAGTTGCTATTGAGCATGCAGTTACTTATTTAACAGATATAGCAAAGCAGTTAGATATCAATGACTTAACTATTGATGTTGAAGAAAAGGGTAAAATTATTAACATTAGTTTAGAGAGCAAGAAGGCGGCTTTACTAATAGGTAAACGTGGCCAAACGCTAAACTCCCTTCAAGAATTGACACAATTAGTTGTGCATCAATACGCAAAACGATTCGTCTTAGTTAAATTAGACGTAGAAAATTATCGTAAGCGTCGCCAAGAATCATTGGAACAGCTAGCAAATCGTATGGCAGATAAGGCCGTTTATACAGGGAAAAAGATTGAGCTAGAGCCAATGCCTTCGAATGAGCGAAAAATTATCCATCATATTCTTGCCAATCGAATTGATATCGAGACGTATTCCGTTGGATCGGATACTAAACGCTATTTAGTTATTGAACCAATTCGATAAAGGAAATACTCTGTTAAAGTCCATCTCATTCTAAATGAGATGGGCTTTTGTTTGTTTTGATGGATAATTTTAGTAGGTTGGACTGTATCCATTTGTTAAATAAAGAGTTTACTAATAAAAAATTGTAGTTTTTTTATTAAATTAAGCTATTTAGTTTCAGTGCTATTGCTCAGAAAGTTTCGCGGCAAGATTAGCTCCTAAGTTAACAGAATGTTAGTCGTGGAATCATGGAACTGTAATGGCACGTCGTGGAGAACTTCAGGAGTTGATGTCCTCGACTCTCGAAAGAAAGTTGAAAATGCATTTTGATTAGAGGTTTCAATTGATTGTTGAGATTAACGAGTGCCTGCAGCAATCAAAAAAGTCATCCAACTTTAGGAGCGGGTTGCTCGGAACGTTTTAGCGGAGGGGCAAAGACCTTGTCGATAAATGAGCACCTTCTGCATTTAAAAAAGTTGTCCACAATTCTACTTTTCGAGCTTTTATGCTATTATTGTATGTTAGAGAGTTAGTTCGTTTTTAGGTTATCCACATGTGGATAATTTTTAATTTTTTAGGAGGTATTATCTATGGAGTTCGATACAATTGCGGCTATCTCAACGCCAATGGGTGAAGGGGCAATTGCCATTGTCCGTTTAAGTGGGGATGAGGCTGTTGCCATTGCAGATCGTGTGTTTCATACACCGAGTCGGAAAAAGTTATCCACACAGCCGTCACATACTATTCATTATGGACATTTACAGGAGCCTGAATCAGGTGAGGTAGTAGAGGAAGTTATGCTATCGATGATGAAAGGGCCAAAAACATTTACACGTGAAGATGTAGTAGAAATTAACTGTCATGGTGGAATAGTTTCAGTGAATCGAGTACTGCAATTAGTATTGAAGAATGGTGCGCGATTAGCTGAGCCTGGCGAATTTACTAAGAGAGCATTCTTAAATGGCCGAATCGATTTATCCCAAGCAGAAGCTGTAATGGATTTGATTCGTGCAAAAACAGACCGTGCAATGAATGTTGCGCTTGGTCAAATGGACGGGAAATTATCACGATTAATCGGTGAACTTAGACAAGCACTATTAGAAACTTTGGCGCAAGTAGAAGTTAACATAGATTATCCAGAATATGACGATGTAGAAGAAATGACAATTCCACTTATGCTCGAAAAGTCTACATGGGTAATGAAAGAAATCGAGAAACTTTTACAAACATCTTCTCAGGGCAAAATTTTGCGTGAGGGCCTTTCAACTGTTATACTAGGTCGTCCGAATGTCGGCAAATCGTCACTATTAAATAGCCTCGTACAAGAAAATAAAGCAATTGTTACAGACGTTGCTGGTACAACGCGTGATATTATAGAAGAATACGTAAATGTAAGAGGTGTTCCATTACGTTTGGTCGATACTGCAGGTATTCGCGAGACCGAGGATATCGTTGAGCGCATCGGTGTTGAACGCTCTCGACAAGTATTGAAAGAAGCAGATTTAATTCTGCTGGTTGTGAACTATGGAGATGAACTTACTGAGGAAGATGAACGTCTTTTCGAAACGATTCAAAATATGGACTATATAGTCGTTGTTAATAAAACAGATTTGCCACAACAGATCGACTTAGCTCGTGTACAAGCATTAGCGGGCAATCGCAAAGTGGTGACAACATCATTACTTAAAGAAGAAGGTGTCACAGAGCTTGAGGAAGCAATTGCGGCATTATTCTTTGAAGGATCATTGGAAGCTGGAGATATGACATATGTATCAAATGCACGCCATATAGCTTTACTACACCAAGCGCATTCAACGATTAAGGATGCTATTGAAGCAGCTCATGCAGGTGTACCTGTCGATATGATTCAAATCGATGTCACTAGGACATGGGAACTTCTTGGTGAAATTATTGGAGATACCGTGCAAGAAAGCTTAATTAATCAGCTATTTTCACAATTCTGTTTAGGGAAATAAACTTAAATATAGAAAGGAAGTAACGAGCATGCCAACAAAATTTGAAGCAGGCACGTTCGATGTGATTGTAATTGGAGCAGGTCATGCAGGAGTAGAAGCTGCATATGCTGCATCAAGAATGGGTGCAAAAACACTTATGTTAACAATCAATCTTGATATGATTGCCTTTATGCCATGTAATCCATCAGTAGGTGGCCCGGCTAAAGGGATTGTTGTACGCGAAATTGACGCATTAGGCGGTGCGATGAGTAAAATTATCGATAAAACACATATTCAAATGCGTATGTTAAATACAGGTAAAGGTCCAGCAGTACGTGCTCTACGCGCACAAGCAGATAAAGTACTTTACCAACAAGAAATGAAAAAGTTACTAGAAGACGAAGAAAATCTTACAATTCACCAAGCAATGGTAGATGAATTAATCGTTGAAGACGGCGAAATAAAAGGTATCGTTACGCAAGTTGGTGCTGTTTATCATGCAAAAACAGTTATTGTTACAACAGGTACATTCCTACGTGGTGAAATCATTATTGGTGACTTGAAGTATTCAAGTGGTCCAAATAATCAGCAGCCATCTATTAAATTAGCGGATAATCTAAAAGAACTTGGCTTTGAGTTAGTACGCTTTAAAACAGGTACACCACCACGTGTTAACAGCAATACAATTGATTACAGTAAAACTGAAATTCAGCCTGGTGATACAGAGCCTCGTGCGTTTAGTTATGAAACGACTGAATATATTACAGATCAACTACCATGTTGGCTGACATATACAAGTGAAGAAACACATGAAATCATTAATGATAATCTTCATTTATCTCCAATGTATTCAGGGATGATTAAGGGTACGGGTCCGCGTTATTGCCCATCGATTGAAGATAAGGTTGTTCGATTTAGTGATAAGCCTCGTCATCAATTATTCTTAGAACCAGAAGGCCGTAATACACGTGAAGTGTATGTTCAAGGGTTATCAACAAGCTTACCTGAACATGTACAACGCAAACTGTTGGAATCGGTGCCAGGTCTAGAAAAGGCAGAAATGATGAGAGCGGGTTACGCAATCGAATACGATGCAATTGTACCAACACAATTATGGCCAACACTAGAAACTAAACGCATTGCTAACTTATATACAGCTGGTCAAATTAACGGTACTTCAGGTTATGAAGAGGCTGCTGGTCAAGGTCTAATGGCTGGAATTAACGCTGCTGCTAAAGCGCTTGGTAAAGAAGAGATGATTCTAGGACGTGCAGATGCATATATAGGTGTGTTAATCGATGACCTTGTAACAAAAGGAACAAACGAACCATATCGTCTATTAACATCTCGTGCAGAATACCGATTATTACTACGTCATGACAATGCGGATATACGTTTATCTGATCGTGCTTATGAAGCAGGTTTAATTTCCCAAGAACGTTATGAAAAATTTGATACAAAGCGTAAAAAAGTAGACAATGAAATTAAACGTCTTCGTGATACAATTTTAAAACCAGATGCTAAAACACAAGGCGTATTACGTGATTTAGGTAGTAGTGAATTAAAAGATGGTATCCGTGCAGCTGATCTATTAAAACGACCAGAAATGACGTATGAATTATTGTCAACATTATCGGAGTCACCTGTTGAGTTATCAACAGAAGAAAAAGAGCAAATTGAAATTCAGGTAAAATATGAAGGCTATATTGAAAAAGCACTTCAACAAGTAGATAAGCTAAAAAAAATGGAAAACAAAAAAATTCCAGAGAATATTGATTATGAAGCAATTTCAGGAATTGCAACTGAGGCAAAACAAAAATTAAAACAAGTAAGACCACTATCTGTTGCTCAGGCATCACGCATCTCGGGTGTAAACCCTGCTGACATTTCAATTTTACTAGTGTATATTGAACAAGGTAGAATAGCGAAATTAGCAAGTAACGAATAATTTGATAAAACCAATAGTGGCACTACATGGAAGGGGAAAATCATGAACGAAGAACAGTTTGTGCAGGCTTTAAAAGAACAAGGAATTGAGTTATCAGAGGGACAGTTAAAACAATTTCATACTTATTTTGAACTATTAGTTGAATGGAATGAGAAAATGAACTTAACTGCAATTACTGACCAGCCATCTGTTTATTTAAAGCATTTCTACGATTCTATTAGTGCTGCTTTTTATATGGATTTCGATAAAGTACAATCTATATGTGATGTAGGAGCAGGTGCAGGTTTTCCGAGTATTCCTATTAAAATCTGTTTCCCACATTTACAAGTGACAATTGTAGATTCATTAAATAAACGTATTCAATTCTTAACACATTTAAGTGAACAGCTACATTTAGATCATGTTGAATTTGTTCATTCACGTGCAGAGGATTTTGGTCAAAATCCGAAATATAGAGAACAATTTGATCTTGTAACTGCTCGTGCAGTTGCTAGATTATCAGTACTTTCTGAGTTATGTATACCGCTTGTGAAAACAAATGGTCATTTTGTTGCAATGAAAGCAGCAAGTGGTGATGAAGAGATGAAGGATGCAAAAAAAGCATTAACAGTATTAGGTGCTAAATTAGTAGATAGCTATTCATTCTTATTACCAATCGAAGATAGTGAACGTTCTATTTTTATTTTTAATAAAACAAAAATTACACCAAAGAAATATCCACGTAAGCCAGGTGTACCAAACAAGTCACCAATCCAATAATTGTTTCGTTCCACGTGAAACATAAAAGGGTTCTTACGTTTTTTATAGAAAATAACTATAATGATATGTAGAAGTTTTACTTATTGCACAATGATAGTCAAAATATAAATAGTTCTCTCCACCTTCTAACGGGCTTTTACCTATGATATTAGATGGAGAATGCTTGGAAATATCGTTAAAGGTGGTGCCAAGGGATGAAAAGTACTTTTTCACGTTTTTTTGGAAGTGGTGAGAAAGTAGAACACGACTCGAAAAATGAGGTAGAAAGTGCGGAATCGGTTGTCAAACTCCTTATTGATGAGATCCAGCCGAATCGTTATCAGCCACGTACAATTTTCGATGATTCGAAGATTGAAGAGCTTGCACGAACAATCCGTACACACGGTGTAATTCAACCAATCGTCGTTCGAAAAATGGAAGAAGGTCATTACGAAATAATTGCCGGTGAGCGTCGTTATCGCGCGATGAAAATGTTAGAGTGGACAGAAGTGCCCGCGATTGTCCGTGAAATGAACGACAAAGAAACAGCTTCAGTGGCGTTGATCGAAAACTTACAACGTGAAGAACTTACATCAATTGAGGAAGCACAGGCTTACCTAAAATTATTAGAACTTCATGGTTTAACACAAGAAGCACTTGCCCAAAGGCTTGGTAAAGGTCAGTCAACAATAGCTAATAAAATACGCTTATTAAAGCTACCTGAAGAAATCCAAATGGCTATTTTAAAAAGGGAGATTTCAGAACGTCATGCACGTGCTTTGGTACCTGTCAAAGACAAGGAATTGCAATTAGCGTTGTTACAAGAAATAATCGACAATGATTATAATGTACGACAATTGGAGCAAAGAATTGATGAAATTCTAAATCCTGCTGAAAAGCCAAAGAAAAACAAACCAACCCGTAAAGCAATTAGTAAAGACATTCGTATCGCATTAAATACAATTAGACAATCACTTACGATGGTCACAAAAACAGGTATAAATGTAGAAGCCGAAGAAGAAGAACATGATGAGTTTTACCAAATCACTGTGAAGATACCGAAAAAGAAATCATAATTTCATCTATTTTAAACTCTTGTCTAGTATTTTGGACAAGAGTTTTTTTATATATTTTTCTTTTATAATAAGAGCCTATTGTACATTTTTTTGATAGAATTAAAATTAGGTACTCAAATTAATTTAATATTGCCTATTTTTATAAAATTGATTTTGGAAAGCAGGTGCACATGTGGGTAAAACAATTGCAATCGCTAACCAGAAAGGCGGCGTAGGAAAAACTACAACATCAGTTAATCTTAGCGCTTGCCTCGCCCATTTAGGTAAAAAAGTATTAATGATTGATACAGACCCTCAAGGTAATGCAACAAGTGGAGTGGGGGTTAACAAAGGTGAAGTACATAAATGTATTTATGATGTGCTAATTGATGATGAACCAATTAAAGATGTCATTCGAGAAACAAAAGTAAACAATTTATATATAGTACCTGCTACAATTGCGTTAGCGGGAGCTGAAATAGAACTGGTATCAACAATTTCAAGAGAAGTACGGTTAAAACATGCAATAGAAGATATAAAAAATGACTATGATTACATCGTAATTGACTGTCCACCATCTCTTGGTTTATTAACAATTAATTCATTAACAGCATCTGATTCGATTCTGATTCCTGTACAATGTGAATATTACGCTTTAGAAGGATTAAGTCAGTTATTATCAACTGTACGATTAGTGCAGAAGCATTTAAATCATCAGCTAACAATTGAAGGTGTTTTATTGACGATGCTCGACGCACGTACCAATTTAGGTCTTCAAGTAATTGAAGAAGTGAAAAAGTATTTCCAAGATAAGGTGTTTAAAACAGTTATCCCGCGGAATGTCCGTTTAAGTGAAGCGCCAAGTCACGGGGAACCGATTATTGTATATGATGCAAAATCGCGTGGGGCAGAGGGGTATTTAGAGCTTGCAAGGGAAGTGATTAAAAATGGCTAAAGGTCTAGGAAAGGGAATTAACGCATTATTCCCAGGTGAATCTTTATCTAGTAATGAAACAATAGAGCATTTGGCATTAACAGAGTTACGGGCAAATCCATATCAACCTCGAAGAATTTTTGATGAATCCGCAATCGAGGAATTGGCAATATCCATTAAAGAACATGGCGTTTTGCAACCAATTATTGCTCGTAAACGAGTTAACTTTTATGAAATTGTTGTCGGTGAAAGAAGATTTAGGGCTTCTAAACTTGCAGGGTTAACAGAAATTCCAGTTGTTGTCCGAGAAATGGATGATCAGCAGATGATGGAGTTAGCAATTCTTGAGAATTTACAACGTGAAGACTTAACCCCAATTGAAGAGGCTGAGGCTTATACAAATCTAATGGATAACTTAAACTTAACGCAGGAACAGTTGGCAGCTAGGTTAGGGAAAAGTCGTCCACATATTGCGAACCATGTTCGACTGCTGGCATTACCGGAAGATGTACGTATTCTTTTATCAGAAGGTAAAATCACAATGGGGCATGGTCGTGCATTGCTAGGTTTGAAAAGAAGAAAATTAATATCACAAGTAACCGAAAAAGTGCTAACCCAGCATTTGAACGTTCGCCAGTTAGAGGCATTAGTACAATCTATGAATGACAATGTTTCACGTGAAACAAAGAAGAAAGTGAAAAAAGATATTTTTATTGCCGAAAAGGAATCACAGCTACGTGATTATTTTGGTACGAACGTGACAATTAAAGAATCAAAAAACAAAGGGAAAATTGAAATTGAATTTTTCTCTGCTGATGATTTAGAACGTATATTAGAATTACTCGAAGATTGAGAGGATTTCATTTGGTTCTATTAGGTACAGCAATAAATGCATTGTTAATTGTAATTGGTACATTAATTGGTAGATTGTTACAGAGGATACCTGATAATACAAAAGAGACAGTGATGAGTATAATAGGCCTGGCAGTTGCGGTATTGGGTATTCAAATGGGCATACAAAGCGAGAATTTTATCATCATTATTGTTAGCCTTGTGTTTGGTGCGATACTTGGAGAATGGATTGATCTAGATAAACAATTAAATCGTCTAGGTCAGTTTATGGAAAAGAAATTAGGAAACAAGGCTAAAGGTGGGAATATTTCACAAGGCTTTGTTAATGCTACTCTTATCTTTGTTATCGGCTCAATGGCTATTATAGGTGCGTTAGATAGTGGCCTACGTAATGATCACTCTGTTTTAATAACAAAAGGTATTATTGATGGTTTTACAGCGGTTATTTTAGCTTCAACACTAGGGATAGGAGTTATGTTATCTGCTGTTCCTGTATTTTTGTATCAAGGTATTATTGCTGTTTTTGCAGGACAAATTAGTCAATTTATACCTGATGCTGCACTACAAATGTTCATTCAAGAAATGACAGCAACAGGTGGAGTTATGATTCTCGCAATAGGTCTTAATTTAGTAGGCTTAACAAAAATCCGCGTGGCCAACTTACTTCCGGGAATACTCGTTGTGGCCATCGCGGTTATGTTCATGTACCTTTTTTAAAGAATAACGACTCCAAGCCAAAAATAGGGCACGTGAAATTTGTTGGCTCATTTCGTACGTAACATGTAAACGAGTATTTTGTAAAACTGCATGCTCCATAAATCCCCCAATGTTGACTATGCCTTTTATAGACATATCGCCAATAGGGGGGAGCTCCTTCTTCACAGCTTTGCCGGGCAGTAAAGGTCCCTCATGTACAATAATTTCCCCAATGCGCTGTTGTGAACCAAGACAAGCATCAATGGCAACTACAAACGGCTTTATTTCATGGGTAGATAAATTATCAACTGTATCTGTTAGATTAAGTGCATGAAGAGGTTTTTCTAAGGTCCCAATAATGTCATAAGGAAATGAAACATACTGTTTTAAAAAACTGCCGGCTAATGGTCCGAGAGAGTCTCCAGTAGAGCGATCGGTTCCAATACAGCAAAATACAAGATTTTCGTGATGAAATGGTATATGCTCTAAAAGGAAAGAGCTCAACCTCCAAATGGCACCTGATTCTTTATAATGAAGAACATGTGAAAATGGTTGATTCGAAGTTATAAGCATTCAGAATCTCTCTTTCTTTTTTCAGCATTATACGCATAACGAGAATTTTTTATGCAAGAGGAGCGTCAAAATTGGAAAATATGTATAACAAGTTTATGGCAACTTTGACTAGTGAAGACATGTGGATAGGTGTTGGTCTTGCTACAATAAAAATCACAGCAATCACAATATTATCAATGGTTGTTGTACGTGTAGCTAAAATGGCTATTCGTAAAGGCTTTGAAATCCGTATGAAAGCGCCAGCCCCGTTACAACCAGCATCTGAAAGACGATATCGAACTATTTTGAGACTGGTACAAAGCATTGTTTCATATGTAGTTTATTTTTCGGCGATTTTAGCGATATTATCAGCTGTAAATATAGATGTTAAAGGGCTTTTAGCAGGTGCCGGAATCGTAGGTTTAGCAGTCGGGTTTGGTGCACAAAGCTTAGTGAAAGACGTCATCACGGGGTTCTTCATTATTTTTGAAGATCAGTTTGGTGTTGGTGACTATATTAAAATTACTTCAGTAGAAGGTACTGTACTCGAAATTGGGTTACGCACAACTAAAATTAAAGGTGCTGCTGGAGAGATTAATATTGTTCCAAATGGTTCAATCACTGATGTTGTAAACTATTCTATAAATAACTCAATTGCTATTATTGATGTAAGTGTTGCTTATAGCTCAGATATTGCAAAAGCAGAGCGCTTGATAGAGGAATATCTTAAAGAACTACCAAAAAAACATGAAGAAATAACTGCGCCTCCTACATTATTAGGTGTACAAAATGTCGTAGGTGCAGAAGTTTCTCTTCGTATTTCAGTGGAGACATTACCAATGCAACATTTTGCAATATCACGTATGGTTCGTCGTGATGTAAAAGAAATTTTCGATCGAAATCGTATTGAAATTCCTTATCCTAAAATGATGGTTTATGAAAGAGATAATAATCAAACATTTAACGAAGAAGGAGAATGATGATGGAAGCAAAAAAGTTTGAGCTAGGCGATGTTGTAGAAATGAAAAAACAACACCCTTGTGGAACAAACGAGTGGAAAATTATCCGAATGGGTGCAGATATTAGGATTAAATGCGAAGGTTGTCAGCATAGCGTTATGATTCCACGAAGAGAATTTGAAAAAAAGTTAAAGAAAATATTAATTCCTGCTAATCCAGTAATAGAAGAGCAAAATTAGACTTTTACTAGATGAGTCTCTATAATTAACAAGTCGTGTAAATAGAATAGTGTTTATGAAAAATTGAAAGGTTGTGAAAAGAATGGCTTTAACAGCTGGCATCGTAGGTTTACCGAACGTAGGTAAATCAACATTGTTTAATGCAATTACAAAAGCAGGAGCAGAATCTGCAAACTACCCATTCTGTACGATTGATCCAAACGTAGGAATCGTTGAAGTACCAGATAATCGTCTTCAAAAATTAACGGAATTAGTAGAACCGAAGAAGACTGTACCAACAGCTTTTGAATTTACTGATATTGCCGGAATTGTAAAAGGCGCTAGTAAAGGTGAAGGTCTTGGTAACAAGTTCTTAGCACACATTCGTGAAGTAGATGCAATTACACAAGTAGTTCGTTGTTTCGCTGACGATAATATCACACATGTATCAGGTAAAGTAGATCCAATCGAAGATATCGAAGTTATTAACCTTGAGTTAATTCTTGCAGATTTAGAAGCAGTTGAAAAACGTCTATCTCGTGTTGAAAAGTTAGCAAAACAAAAAGATAAAGATGCAATGGTAGAAGCACCAATTTTAACTCGTTTAAAAGAGGCTTTTGAAGACGAAAAACCTGGTCGCTCAATTGACTTTACTGAAGAAGAATTTAAAATCGTTAAAGGATTCCACTTACTGACTGTAAAACCTATGCTATACGTAGCAAACGTTTCTGAAGATGAAGTAGCGAATGCTGATGACAATGAATACGTACAAAAAGTACGCGAATATGCAAAAGCTGAAGGCGCAGAAGTGATTGTTATTTGTGCGAAAATCGAAGAAGAAATTGCAGAACTTGATGACGAAGAAAAAGCAATGTTCCTTGAAGAGCTAGGTATCGAAGAATCTGGTTTAGACCAATTAATTCGTGCAGCCTACAATCTACTTGGACTAGCAACTTACTTCACAGCAGGTGTACAAGAAGTACGTGCATGGACATTCCGTAAAGGTATGAAAGCACCACAATGTGCTGGTGTTATCCACTCTGACTTTGAACGTGGGTTTATCCGTGCAGAAACAGTTGCTTATGAGGATTTAATGGAACACGGCTCAATGACTGCAGCCAAAGAAGCAGGTAAAGTACGTCAAGAAGGTAAAGAATACATCGTACAAGATGGCGATGTTATGTTATTCCGCTTCAACGTATAATATATAAACAAAAGACAGTGCTGGTTGCATCCGGCACTGTCTTTTTTACTTTAATATGTTTTGTTTTTGTACAAGTATAATCTAGGGAAATCAGGGTCATCTTTTACCCAATATGTATTTGGATATTTACGAAGTGCGAAATACATAGCAAAATCCCCAACTGCACCAGCAATTAACCAAGCTCCTAATACAACAAGCATCGTACTATTAAAGTAGAGACCAAAAGCAGCCGGAATCACACCGGTTGTCCAAAATGGTAGTAGAAGTGCTTTTTTCATTGCCTTATTACAAATAGGCTCTTTCGTTGTTGCGTAGGCGACACCCATCTTCAAATTTACACCGTAATCCAGTGAGCGAAAAGGTACTTTACCGAAAATCATAAAACCAATTAAATGAAAAATTTCATGTAACACAATTAAAATAATATAATATACGATAAATAATATAATACTTAAAAGTGAGAAGTGTAGTTCCAATACTTTATGGATCCAACCATTTAGAAGAATAAGTCCGATCATTAAGCCAACAGTCATAATAATGTTTTGCCAAGCTATTTTTTTTAAATCTAGCTCAATAATTGAAGGTTCTTCATGTTCTATCAAATTTATCACCTCTAACCTAAGTATAATGGAAATCACTTGGAAATGTATAGGGATGAAGGTTGCTATATTCAAATTAATGTGCTACAATTCACTGATGTGAGTAATAAATTTACTTGCTCCTTGCCCACTGCAACTAGTCGGGCCAAAGTCCATAAGGAGGTGCTTATAGATGAAAAAGTACGAATTAATGTACATCATTCGCCCAAACATTGAAGAAGATGCGAAGAAGGCTCTTGTAGAACGCTTCAACGATATCTTAACTTCAAACGGCGCTGAAGTCATCGAATCAAAAGAGTGGGGCAAACGCCGCTTAGCTTACGAAATCAATGATTTCCGTGAAGGTTTCTACCAAATCGTGAAAATCAACGCTGACGCTAAAGCTATCAACGAATACACTCGTCTTGCTAACATTAGCGAAGACATTATTCGCCACATTGCAGTTCGCGAAGAAGAAAAATAATTTTAATTTATAAAAATCGCAGATAAAGGAGGTTGTATTCTGATGATTAACCGAGTCGTATTAGTCGGAAGACTAACAAAAGATCCGGAACTTCGCTATACACCAAGTGGCGCAGCTGTTGCTCGCTTTACAATCGCTGTAAATAGAACATTTGCTAACCAACAAGGTGAAAAACAAGCGGACTTTATTAACTGTGTTGTTTGGCGTAAACAAGCTGAAAATACTGCTAACTTCTTGAAAAAAGGAAGCCTAGCAGGCATAGAAGGCCGTATCCAAACAGGTAGTTATGAAGGACAGGATGGTAAACGTGTTTACACAACTGAAGTTGTTGCAGATAGCGTGCAGTTCTTAGAGCCGCGCGGTGCTGCAGGAGATCGTTCGCAAGGACAGCAACAGTACGGTGGACAACCATCATATGGTGGTGAACAATCGTACGGCCAAGCTCCACAACAAAACAACTATCAGCAACAACCATCTTATCAACAGAATCAATCACCTAGTCAGCAAAACTATACGCGTGTAGATGAAGATCCATTTGCTAACAACAATGGTGGTCCAATCGAAGTTTCTGAAGATGACTTACCATTCTAAGTAAAAATCCATTGCACGCAATATATACCAATATACTTAAGGAGGCGACAATACTATGGCACCACGTAGAGGAGGCCGCAAACGCCGTAAAGTTTGCTATTTCACTTCTAACAACATCAAACACATCGACTATAAAGATGTAGATTTGTTGAAAAAATTCATCTCTGAGCGCGGAAAAATTCTTCCACGCCGTGTAACTGGTACTAGCGCAAAATACCAACGTAAACTTACTGCTTCAATCAAAGTTTCTCGTATTATGGGCTTACTTCCATTCAGCACAGAAGAAAGATAATAACTTTCTAAAGACCGGGTAACCGGTCTTTTTTTTTTTACAAAAATAATACCTTCTGCGACTTAATCTCTATAATAGTTAAACGTACCGCATAAAATATCTCCATGGTACACCCCACAATCCGCAAAAGTATAGCCTAGCGCTTTTTTGTTCATGAACATGAAACATGGTACAATAATAAGATGAAATAAAAGATTGTCTTTTGGAAAAAGGAAGGTTATAGATGCCTAAAAATAAAACGCAACAACTGACACAAGGGGCGATGATGGCCGTAATATTTACAGCCCTTTTAGCGATTACTTCATATATTCCTATATTATCTTTGGTAACCATTTGGTTTATTTCTTTTCCAATTGCTTGGTATAGTGCAATGTATGATCGCAAAGCGTCAATGATAGTAGCTGTTGTTAGTATAGGAGTCTCTATACTTGTTACGGGTATTATGTCTCTGCCACTTGCTATTATTTTCTGTCTTGCAGGATTTTTAATTGGCGATACACTTCGTATGAAAAAAAGCAAAGTTTATTTATTTATGACTACAGGTATTAGTGTATTACTATCTATGGCAATTATGTATGTTATCTCGGTTAAGTTATTCAATGTAGATAGTTTGAAGATTATGTTGGAGATAGCCAGAGAAAGCTATGAAAGATCAAATGAATTGGCTAAGACTATGCCGGGTGTTAAAGCGCTGACTGTTGAACAGTTAGAGCAGATGTTTGATTTAGTCACTATGGTAATGCCTACTATGATTACGATGTCTGTATTCATGATCACTTTTATTATCATTACAGTTAATTTACCGTTATTAAAACGTTTTGGAATAACTGTTCCAAAATTTGCACCATTTAAAGACCTTCAATTGCCTAGATCGGTCTTATGGTACTATATGCTAGTTTTAATAGTGACATTATTTATAAAACCCGAAAGTGGTTCTTTTGCTGATATGGCTTTTTTGAATCTGTCATTTATACTTAGCACATTACTGCTGTTACAAGGGATTTCATTTATTCACTACTATGTACATGAGCAAGAATGGCCTAAATGGATTGCAATAGTAAGCACTATTTTAGCGTTACCTTTATACTCATTTGTTACGCTACTTGGTATTGTGGATTTAGGATTTAATATTCGTGCGCTTGTAACCGGAACGCCGAGAAAATAAGGAGCTGAATTCTATGGGTACTTTGTTCAGAAAAAGACCAATTCGATATCCTCTTTTAATTCTGTCTCTTCTTAGTGTAGCAAGCGTAATTGCATGTATAATGTGGAATCCGTTCATTGGTATTGCTTATGGTGTTGTAGTGATTTTGGCTTTAATATCGACTTGGAAAACGGAAAAAACAACCTATGAAGAAACAGAAAAGCACATTGAAACTCTCTCATATCGTATGAAAAAAGTAGGGGAAGAGGCCTTGCTTGAAATGCCTATTGGTATCATTTTAATTGATACTCAATATATGATTGAATGGTCGAATCCATATATGCTAGGTATTTTAGATGTAGACACATTAATGGGCGAGGAAATTTTTACACTCTCAGAGGATCTCTATACATTAATAAAACATGATGAAAAGCATGAGATGAATGTCACACTTAAGGATCGTAAGTATCGAGCATTTTATAAACCCGAAGAAAGGTTATTATATTTCTTTGATATAACAGAGCAGGTAGAAATTGAAACGCTATACTATGAAGATCGTTCGGTAATAGCTGTTCTCTTTGTCGATAACTATGATGAAATTACACAAGGTATGGACGATCAAAATCGTAGCCAAACAAATTCACTTATTACATCACTTATTAATAATTGGGGCACACAATATGGTATTTTCATAAAACGTATTTCAACGGATCGTTTTATAGCGATATTAAATGAATCCATTTTACAAGAAATCGAGAAGAAGAAATTCTCCATTTTAGATGATATTCGTGAAACTACTGCAAAACAAAGTTTATCTTTAACATTAAGTATTGGTGTCGGTACTGGCTCACAATCACTTATAGAACTTGGTGAACTAGCGCAATCTAGTTTAGATCTTGTTTTAGGGCGCGGCGGTGACCAAGTTGCAATCAAGCAACCCAATGGTAAAGTGAAATTTTACGGTGGTAAAACAAACCCGGTTGAAAAGCGTACTAGAGTACGTGCGCGCGTTATTTCTCATGCACTGCGTGATTTAATCCAGGACAGTGATCAAGTATTCGTAATGGGACATAAAATGCCCGATATGGACGCCATAGGAGCAGCCATTGGAGTTCGTAAAATGGCTCAGATGAATAAAATTGATGGTTATGTCGTTATGGATTTTGATCAAATTGATAATAGCATTATCCGCTTAATGAATGTGGTCAAGGAAAAGTCAGACCTCTATGATCGATTTATTACTCCAGAGGAAGCATTATCAAAAATTACCGATAAGTCATTATTAGTCGTTGTTGATACACATAAGCCATCGATGACTATTGAAGAGAAATTAATAAATAAGGCTGAAAAGGTCGTCGTAATTGACCACCATCGACGTGGAGAAGAGTTTGTAAAAAACCCGATGCTTGTCTATATGGAACCTTATGCGTCATCTACAGCGGAGCTGGTAACAGAATTATTAGAGTATCAGCCAAAAAATGATAAAATAACAATGTTGGAGGCAACGGCTCTTCTAGCAGGCATTATTGTCGATACAAAAAGTTTTACTTTACGTACTGGAGCGCGTACGTTTGAAGCAGCGTCGTATTTACGTACAAACGGAGCAGATACAATCTTAGTACAACGTATATTGAAGGAAGATATCAATACGTATATTGAACGTTCTAAAATTGTTCAAACAGCGGAGTTTGTACATCAAGGGTTGGCTATAGCACGTGGGGATAATGACAAGATTTATAACTCAGTTTTACTTGCACAAACAGCAGATATATTATTAACAATGAAAGATATTTCTGCATCATTTGTAGTTGCTCATCGTCATGATGGAGTCATTGGTATTAGTGCGCGTTCGCTAGGAGAGATTAACGTCCAGCTTGTAATGGAAGAGCTTGGCGGTGGTGGGCACTTAACAAATGCTGCATGCCAATTAGACGTAGCAACAATCGATGAGGCTATTAAAATGTTAAAAGAAGCAATAGAGGTTGTATTAGAAGGGAGTTCGGAATCATGAAAGTAGTATTCTTAAAAGACGTTAAAGGTAAAGGTAAAAAAGGTGAAATCAAAAATGTAGCTGATGGTTATGCACATAACTTCTTATTAAAAAATAATCTAGCTGTTGAAGCAAACCAAGCTGCAATTAGCCAATTAGATGGGCAAAAGAAAAAAGCCGCAAAAGATGCTGCCGCTGAATTAGCTGCTGCACAAGATTTAAAAGCAAAAATTGAAGAATTAACGGTTATACTAAAAGCAAAATCTGGTGAGGGTGGCCGTTTATTTGGTGCGGTAACTACAAAACAAATTGCAGACGGTTTAAATAAACAACATGGTATCAAAATTGATAAACGTAAAATGGAATTAGCAGACGCTATTCGTGCACTAGGATTTACAAATGTACCAGTGAAGCTACATCATGAAGTGACAGCTACACTGAAAGTACATGTTACAGAAGAAGCGTAAGGAGAGACATATATGAACGATCCATTATTGGAACGAGTTCCGCCTCATAATCTTGAAGCTGAACAATCTGTCATAGGAGCCATTTTTCTTGAACCACAATCACTCATAACGGCTTCAGAAATTCTTCTTGAAGATGATTTCTATAGATCTGCGCATGTTAAAATCTTCTCGACGATGTTGCGTCTAAGCGATCAAGGTAAAGCAATAGACGTCGTTACAGTGACAGAGGAACTTTCCAATCATAATGAGTTAGAAGACATAGGAGGCATTTCTTATTTAACGGAACTTGCCAATGCTGTACCAACAGCAGCCAATGTCGCTTATTATGCACAAATCGTTTCAGAGAAGGCTTTACTACGCCGCTTAATTAGAGTAGCAACGAAAATTGTAGAAGATGGTTATACACGTGAAGATGAAGTAGATGCACTCTTAGCAGAAGCTGAACGTAAAATGATGGAAGTGGCAAGCCGCAAAAACGCAGGCGACTTTAAGCCTGTGAAGGATGTACTTGTCCAAACATATGAAAACATTGAACAGTTACAACACCGAAAAGGTGACGTTACAGGTATTCCTACTGGATTCCGTGATTTGGATCGTCTAACAGCAGGGTTCCAACGTGGGGATTTAATCATTGTAGCAGCGCGACCTTCAGTTGGGAAAACAGCATTTGCTTTGAATGTTGCACAAAACGTAGGAACAAAGACATCTGAAAATGTTGCTATATTCTCACTCGAAATGGGTGCAGAACAGTTAGTTATGCGTATGATATGTGCAGAAGGTAACATTGATGCACAAGTATTACGAACTGGTGCGTTAAATGTTGAAGATTGGCGCAAACTAACAATGGCAATGGGCAGTTTATCTAAGGCTGGCATTTTCATTGACGATACACCAGGTGTACGTATTAATGAAATACGAGCAAAGTGTCGCCGTTTAAAACAAGAACATGGACTGGGCATGATTTTAATTGACTATTTGCAGCTTATTCAAGGCAGTGGTAGTGGACGCGAAAACCGTCAACAAGAAGTATCCGAAATCTCACGCTCTCTCAAAGCATTAGCACGTGAATTAGAAGTACCTGTTATTGCTTTATCTCAGCTGTCGCGTGGCGTTGAACAACGTCAAGATAAACGACCAATGATGAGTGATTTACGTGAATCCGGAAGTATTGAGCAAGATGCCGATATCGTTTCTTTCCTATATCGTGAAGATTATTACGATAAAGAAACGGAAGATGCTAATACGATTGAAATTATTGTAGCCAAGCAACGTAATGGTCCAACAGATACGGTTAAACTTGCGTTCGTTAAAGAACATAACAAATTTGTTAGTGTCGATTGGTCGCAGCATGAGCCAGCTGGAGGATACTAGAGTATATGAAACACGAACGTTAAATTACTATATATAATAGTGCGTTCGTGTTTTTGTTTGTTTTTGATTGACTATTGCCTTTTCAGTTGATACAATTATCGTGTTTGATTCAGGATGCTTGAAAGCGTCTGACGGAGGTGCTGGTAATGACATCAGTAGTAGTAGTGGGAACTCAATGGGGAGATGAAGGTAAAGGTAAAATCACCGACTTCCTATCAAAAAAAGCAGAAGCAATTGCTCGTTATGCGGGTGGAGACAATGCGGGCCATACGATAAAATTTGATGGTGAGACGTACAAGTTACACTTAATTCCATCGGGTATTTTCTATAAAGATAAGATTTCAGTTATCGGTAATGGTTTAGTTGTAAACCCTAAATCCATCGTAACGGAATTGAAATATTTACAAGAGAGAGGCGTAAGCACTGAAAATCTTCGTATCTCTAACCGTGCACACATTATTCTTCCTTATCATATTAAACAAGATATTGTAGATGAAGAAAGCCGTGGAGACAACAAAATTGGGACAACTGCTAAAGGTATCGGACCTTGCTATCAAGATAAAGTAGCACGTATCGGAATCCGTATGGCAGACTTATTGGACCGCGAAGTATTTGAGCATAAACTACGTGAAAACTTGGCTCTTAAAAATCGCCTTTTTGAGAAGTTTTATGAAACAGAAGGGTTAAATTTTGACGATATCTTTGAGGAATACTATGGTTATGGTCAAGAAATCGCTAAATATGTAACAGACACTTCAAAAATTTTAAATGATGTTCTTGATGAAGGTGGTCGCGTATTATTTGAAGGCGCACAAGGTGTTATGCTTGATGTCGATCAAGGAACATATCCATTTGTAACTTCTTCAAACCCAGTAGCTGGAGGCGTGACAATTGGTGCCGGAGTTGGGCCATCTAGAGATATGCGCGTTATAGGGGTTTGTAAAGCTTATACATCTCGTGTTGGTGACGGACCATTCCCAACCGAATTATTTGATGAAGTAGGTCACCAAATCCGTGAAGTTGGTCGCGAATATGGTACGACTACAGGTCGTCCACGTCGTGTTGGTTGGTTTGATAGCGTAGTAGTACGTCACTCACGTCGAGTAAGTGGTATTACAGATTTATCGTTAAACTCAATCGATGTATTATCAGGTCTTGAAACAGTTAAAATATGTACAGCTTATAAATACAATGGTCAAGTACTGACAGAATATCCTGCTAACCTTCACATTATTGAACAATGTGAACCAGTGTATGAAGAACTTCCAGGTTGGTCTGAAGATGTTACAGGCTGCAGAACGCTAGAAGAATTACCAGTGAACGCTCGTCGCTATGTTGAGCGCGTTAGTGAACTAGCTGGCATTCAAATTGCTACATTCTCAGTAGGTCCAGACCGTGATCAAACAAATGTCCTTGTAGACGTTTGGGGAGAATAAGCATAAATTAATAAAAAGATAAAAAGCGGAGATAATTATCTCCGCTTTTTTTATGGCATGACACTGTATAATATTAACTATATTGTATTAAAGGAGGGTTTATTTGAAGGCGAAATGGTTTTGGGGAGCAATAAGTATCATTTTAATTAGTTGGTTAGGAAATACACTATATTATCAATCAAAGCAATTGAAGGATCCAATTATACTTTCTTCTTACATAAATATTATAAGTGACTATGAGAGAACATTTTCGATCTTTTATTTAACTAATAAAGGAGAAAATATGGAAGTAATGAGCTTACGATTAGGGCAAGAAATATTATATCCTTTAGGTAATGATAGTTATTTTGGAGAAATGGGTAATTATGTAGCGTTACAAGAGAGTTATTATACAGAATACATACATCATTATTTAAAAAAAGTAGATTTTAATATTGATGAAGAGCAACTAGCATATTTAAAAAGTACAAAAATTAATGCCAATAAAATATTGATGGAATTTTCGGGACATCGTAGTTTAAATGCAAATATCGAACATTTCGAAATACATAATGAACCAAGGTCCATTAAATCAGATTTTAGTTCGGGATCTGTTGACAATATAGGTAATGTAACCGAAGATGTACAATTGCTTGAGGATGCGCATATGAAGAAACTAGAACTACCACAAGAGATTGCCTCTTTATATAAGGTGAACGTTGGAAAAAGCGGGGAGGGCGCTATGACTCCGATAGAGGATCAATCCTGGCCCATGGATGTTAAAGCCAAAGAGAGGATAATAACCCAATATAAGAGGAAAAGCAAAGTTCAACCTGGTAAATATATAGATGCAGATATTTTAATGTCTGCTACAAATAAAAAGAACAAAGAGATGGGTTATGTATTTCATTTTAGAAGTGAGCCCTCATTAACACAACGACAAGTAAATCAGCTTGTGTATGATGCAAAGGAGGAGCGTAAATGAGTGAAGGCTTTAAGTATTTATTTATTGGATATCTCTTTCTTCTAATTAATATATATATAGTTGTAGATATAATGCCTAATTTTATAGGTTACATTTTAATTTCTAGCGGTATTGCAAAAATAGCTGCTGAAGGAAAAGAAACGATGAGAGCTCAACTATTAGCAATATTACTGGCTGTGTATTCACTGCCGCATTTTTTCCTACAAGATCAAGTGAGGGCATCTTATACCTGGGGTGAATACTACGATTTAGGATATGCATTGTTACAAGTTATTCAAGTATATTTCCTCTTCGTTGTTATTCAGTCAGTTTTTACCTCTTTAGCTGCTGTGAAATTGAGTAAAATAACTAATCAGATAGGGGTTTGGTATCTTTCAATACATTTGCTATCGCTGTTTACGATGACTTTAATAATAAATACATTAGGGATGTTACAAGTCACTTTCTTATTTATTATGTCAGCATTAACTCTCATTATTAACATTGTTTTTATCATTTATTTACGGAAAATGCAAAAAAGAACGGTAAAGAGCATAGCGATTGATAATTTAGTATAAATAAAAAAGGCTAATTCTCTAAAGAGAATTGGCCTTTTACATTTAGTGAATATCTTTCTTCTTAAAGCGTCCACCACGAACTTCGGCGATATTGCCAATTGCCAGGAATGCATGGTCATCAAGTTCTTCTACAATTGTTGTTAGTTTAGATTCTTCTAGTCGAGTGATAACCGTGAAAATCACTTTTTTTCTGTCTCCAGTATAAGCGCCCTCTCCGATTAAATATGTTACCCCACGGCCTAGACGATCCATAATAGCGCGCCCAATTTCTTCATATTCTTCGCTGATAATATAGACGGATTTCGATTCATCGAGTCCTTGAATGACTACATCGATCGTTTTGTAAGCAATGAAATAGGCTAGTACTGAATACATTGCTTGTTCCCAAGTGAAAACGAAGCCAGCTACAGCGAAAATGATTAAGTTGAAGAACATAATGATTTCGCCAACGGAGAACGGGGAATTTTTGTTAAATAGAATGGCCATAATTTCGGTCCCATCAAGAGAGCCACCATAGCGAATAACGATACCGACACCCGTACCAAGGACGATTCCACCAAATACTGTAGATAATAGTAAATCTTTCGTGAAAGGTTCAATTGGGTGTAATAGAACCGTTGCTATAGATAGAGTAGTAATTCCTAACGCGGTTGATAAGGCAAAGGTCTTCCCTATTTGCTTATAACCGAGGAAAAAGAAGGGTATGTTCAAGAGGAAAATAAATAATCCTAGTGGTAGACCGCTAAGGTGAGAAACAATAATAGATATACCAACAATTCCACCATCTAAAATATTGTTTGGTACAAGAAATTGCTCCAAGCCAATTGCCATAATAATAGCACCGGTCATCACCATAATAATACGTTTTAGTAAACGAGTTTTAGACGTTTTCTTATTTCTATCATTGATTTTTTTTGCTTCTGCTAAAATGTCTTCCATACTCCTGTTTGAGTCACTCAAACTAATCTCCCCATTCTCTAAAAAACTAATAATTCTAACTTAATTTTAACGGAATTTTCAAAAATGCAAAAGTGAAAAGAGTTATATTGTAACAATTATTACAAAAATGAAAAGAGATTTTTGTATATATAGAGAGTAGTATGGTGAATAATGCTTACAAAAAATGTTTATAATATATAAAAATTACCTAATTTAACCCTTGATTTGTAAAAACTTTAAAATAAATGGAGTTAATTATACATTTTAGTGACATCAAGTGTAATGTGTTCAATTGGAAATTGGATTGTGTTAAATTAGAGAGGCTTGATTTCGACATAACTCTTGTAAATAATAACTGATTTATATCAAAAAAATGAAAGGAGCTTACCATGGGTTTGAAACGGAATAGTAGTGAGAACTCTATATTTTTTAAACGAATTTGCCAATTAACAACGATGAAAGTAGCAACTATCGTAATATTCCTCGTTTCATTAGTAGGATTGAATAATGGTTATGCAAATGCTCAAAAAGACAATCAATTGCATAAAATTTATCATATATACATTAAGAATCAATACATTGGAGCAGTATCCAATGAAAAGTTAATTGATCAACATATTGAAGACAAAGTGAAAAAAGCTAGCACACAATACGATGATCTATCTCTTGATACGCCAGATTTATCCGTTATATCAGAGCAAGTTTTCCAAGAGGATACAAATGATGAAGATACTTTAAAAAAGCTAGACGATACTTTAACAATTAAAGCTTCAGCATTTGCATTACTTATCGATGGTAAAGTGGCTACCTATGTCAAAGATATCGATGCATATGATGAAACAATTCGCCAGCTTAAATTACAGTATGTTTCAGCCAAAGAGCTTAAGGCGTTGGATACTATGGAAAAAAATCATAAAACTTTACCACCATTAAAGAAAAATGAAACACGTATTGTAGATATTTCTATCAAACAATCAGTAGCTGGTTTGACTGAGTATACAGATCCAGCTAATGTATTAACTCCAAAGGAAGCTGTTAAATTATTAACAAAAGGAAAGCTTCAAGAGAAACCTTATACCATTAAAAAAGGCGATACACTTAGTAGTATTGCAGCTAAATATAAACTTTCAACTTCTAAGCTTTTGAAACTAAATGAAGATTTAACTGATGAAAAATCTCTAACAATTGGAAATACCATTGAAGTAGCAGAGTTGGAGCCTTGGGTTAATATCGAACTAACAAAAGAATCTATAAAGTCAGAGAAAATAGAGCATAAAACAATTATAAAAAAAGATAAAAAAATGCTAACAGGTGAGAAAAAAGTAAAACAAAAGGGCGAGGACGGTAAAAAACTAGTAAGGCATGTAATAACTGAAATAGATGGTGAGCCTGCTTTAGAAAAAGTAATAACTCAATCTGTTATGAAAGAAGCAGAAACACGTGTGATTGTGAAGGGAACAAAAGAAGTACCTTCACGTGGGAGCGGAAGCTTTGAATGGCCAGCAGAGGGTGGTTACATTTCAAGTGAAATGGGCTACCGTTGGGGCGAATTACATCGAGGACTCGATATTGCTAGACCGGATGGTTTTACAATTAAAGCAGCTGATAACGGCGAAGTTACGTTTGCAGGTGTGGATGGATCTTACGGCAATAAAGTAACAATTGATCATAATAATGGCTTTCAAACAGTCTATGGACACTTGGCATCGATTGATGTGGAAGTGGGACAAGTAGTAGCGCAAGGATCGAAGTTAGGAATCATGGGTACAACAGGTAATTCAACAGGTGTACACTTACATTTTGAAGTGTCTAAAAATGGAAAATTACTAAACCCGTTAAATGTATTAAAATAAAGTAGAACGATACAGTCCATTATGCAAGTGGACTGTTTTTTTTACATAGAGTTCTTTGTAAAATGCATTAAAAACAACATTATTCCCCAGGAAATATGAGTGTACATTGAATTCCAAAAGATGCACTCAAAGCTAAAGCATGATAGAGTTAAAGATGTGGAATATAAGAAAACTAACGTTAATTGATAATATAAATCCAATTCATATATGAAGGGAAGTATAAATATGGACAAGACAATTTTAGTTGTAGATGATGAAAAACCGATTGCAGATATACTACAATTTAATTTAATAAAAGAGGGTTACAAAGTTATTTGTGCCTATGATGGTGATGAAGCACTTGAGAAAGTGGAAGAAATCAAACCAGATTTAATGCTTCTAGATATCATGTTACCGAAAAGAGATGGCATAGAAGTATGTCGTGAAGTACGAAAGAAATATGATATACCTATTATTATGTTAACAGCAAAAGACTCCGAAATTGATAAAGTATTAGGTTTAGAATTAGGAGCGGATGATTATGTGACAAAACCTTTTAGTACTCGTGAATTAATCGCCCGAGTAAAAGCGAATATGCGCCGCCATCAATCAACTATAGCAACTGAAGAGCAAGAAGAAACTTCAAGTGATATCGTAGTTGGCTCGCTTGTCATTCAACCAGAAGCGTATTTAGTTTTAAAACGCGATGAAGCAATTGAACTTACACATCGTGAATTTGAGTTACTACATTATCTAGCAAAACATATTGGTCAAGTTATGACACGCGAGCATTTATTGCAGACGGTATGGGGTTATGACTATTTTGGGGATGTACGTACTGTGGATGTAACAATCCGTCGTTTACGTGAGAAGATTGAAGACAACCCAAGTCATCCAGCATGGATTGTTACGCGCCGTGGCGTAGGGTATTACTTAAGAAATCCTGAACAGGAGTAAAATACATGCAGAAAGTCCGTTTTTTCAAATCCGTGCACGTAAAACTAGTACTTATTTACGTGCTATTAATTTTAATAGCTATGCAAATTATAGGATTCTATTTCGTACGCGAATTGGAACAAACATTAAAGGGAAATTTTCAATCATCTGTTGAAGACCGTTTAAAACTTGTGACATTTAGTGTTAAAGAGGAGCTTTTAAAAGAAAGAACAGAAGTTGATCCTAAGATAGAGCAAAGTTTGAAAACGGTATTAGGCGGAATATCCTCTACAGATATAAGTGAAATTCAAGTTATCAATGCAAGCTATCGGATTTTAGCCACATCTGATGCGAGTAATCAGTCCATCGTTGGACAGCGTGCGACGGAGAAATTAGTGCGCCAATCAATAGCTACTCCAACTCGTACGGAAAAAATTGCATTAGATGATCAAACCAAAACACGTGTATGGTTAGTAGCTACACCTATTACTTCCAATGGTAAGGTTATTGGAACTGTCTATTTAAAATCCAATATTGAAAGTGTTTTTGGACAGATGAATGAGATCAATCGCATTTTGGCTGGAGGCACAGCACTTGCCTTAGCCATTACAGTAATACTTGGTATTTTCATCGCAAAAACAATTACAAAACCAATATCAGATATGAGAAAACAAGCTCAAGCAATGGCTAAAGGGAATTATTCGCGCAAAGTACGCGTTTATGGCAATGATGAAATTGGCCAACTTGCAATAGCTTTTAATCATTTAACAAATAGGCTCCAGGAAGCGCAATCCACAACAGAGGGTGAACGAAGAAAGCTAGCATCGGTTTTAGCTAATATGACGGATGGTGTAATTGCTACCGATCGAAAAGGTCGTATTATACTAATCAATACACCTGCACAACAGCTTTTAAATAGTGAAGATGATGAACTGATGGGACGCCCACTTATTTCCGTTTTAGGGTTAGAAGAAGAATATACTTTTGAAGATCTAATCCATATGAAAGATGCCGTAAATTTAGATTTTAGTTCACAAGAACGACCTTATATTTGGCGGGCAAATTTCTCTGTTATTCAAAAAGAAACTGGTTTTGTAAATGGTTTGATTACAGTTCTGCATGATATTACGGAACAAGAGAAAATAGAAATGGAGCGACGTGAATTCGTATCTAACGTTTCGCATGAACTTCGTACACCATTAACAACGATGCGTAGCTACTTAGAAGCATTAGCGGATGGTGCATGGCGAGATGAAAATATCGCGCCTACTTTTTTAAATGTTACTCAAACAGAAACAGAACGAATGATTCGTCTTGTAAATGATCTATTACAACTATCTCGTATGGATAGTAGAGAATATGAGTTAAATGCAGATATTGTAGACTTCAATAAATTTTTTAATCGTATTATTGATCGCTTTGAAATGTCTAAATCAAAAAATGTCGAATTCCAACGACACATCTCTGAAACACCATGCTATGTAGAACTAGATACTGATAAAATTACACAAGTCATTGATAATATTATTTCGAATGCATTAAAATACTCACCAGATGGTGGGTATATTCGCTTCGGAGTAACAGCGCAAGAAGGAATTTTAAAAGTCATGATTTCTGATGATGGTATGGGCATACCGAAGGAAAATGTTGAGCGTATCTTTGACCGTTTTTATCGTGTAGACCGCGCTAGGGCACGTTCTATGGGAGGCACTGGCCTGGGCTTAGCAATTTCTAGAGAGATGATCCATGCCCATGGCGGTAAAATTTGGGCGGAAAGTGAGGAAGGACATGGTACAACGATCTTCTTTACATTGCCATACGAATTAGATGAGGCAGGTGAATGGGATTGAAGTATGTTGAGCAAATAAAGTCTATCGCTCTATTCGTCCTTGTCTTTTTGAGTATTACACTTACATTTTCTATTTGGACTTACAAACCAAACTATGACACAATCGAACCTCCGAAGGTCTTTGATAGTTCAATCGGTAAGCAGCTTCAAATGTCAGATATCATTAAACCCTATCGAATGCTTTTTCATATGGATGGAAAGTGGAAAGGCACAAATGAAAATGTTAAGATGGAATCTATTTTAAGTGAAATGAAAAAATGGGAACTATCAGATTTGACACTTGTAAGTAATAATTTAGATGATAAAAAGCTCAATGAACTAATAGGTGTGAATAATCGCATGACTTTGTTTTATACAGGTGAAATTCCCTTCCCTGTATTCCTTCAAAACCTATTACCTACACAGAATAAAAAAATAAATGAAGCAGCATTCAATCATATGATTATTGATTGGAATAAGTTAAACAATAGTAGCATGTCTAATAATGAGCTTATTGTTTTTTTTGCTAATTCAAAAAACAATAAACTGTATAAAGCTAAAATTAAAGTCCAAAGCGGAAAACAATTTCAGACTAATGTTTTAACAGTGGCTAAAAGCTTCCCAAATTATCTTGAAATTGAACGTGAGGGAGCAAAGAGTTTCTATTTGCCAGCAAAGGCTAGTAGTATTCCTAAATACACGTATATAATTGAACCAGATCCTGTTAATAGCTATAAAAACGCTCTTTTCTCTAACCCTAATATTGTAAAACGAAGTCCAGATGAAGTAACTGGTACGGAAAAGTACACAAGTGACAAATCACTAATGACTATTGATGTTACAAAGAAAACGCTCAATTTCGTTAATACATCTATAGTAGAAAACAAAGAAAAGGCGTTAGAGTCGGATCTTATTTTAAATACATTTAGTTTTATTAATGAGCATGGTGGTTGGACAGGCGATTTCCGTTATAGCGAAGTAGATTACGGGAATCAGAAGGTTACTTATCAAATGTATTTAAAAGATCAGCCAGTCTTTAGTGACCGATCAGTTACCTTAACAGAAATTTCGACTTATTGGGATTGGGGTAACGACCGCATCTCGAAGTATTATCGCCCATATTACCAACCAGTTCCTATTCCTTTAGTAAGGAATGATGGAAAGTTAATGTCTGGACCAGAGGCAATAGAGAAACTAAAGGATAGAAAAGATATTAACTTTGAAGATATTGAGGAAATACGCTCTGGTTTTTATTTAACGAAAAATGCTAATCCAAATTTATTCACTTTGGAGCCAATGTGGTTCTATAGTATCAATGGTAAGTGGGAACGTTTATCACCTGTTATTGCGGGAGGTGGCCAAATTGGATTGGAGTAAAACTAAAACAATCTTCATCATTGTATTTTCATTATTAAACGCTTTCCTTTATTCACTCTATGTCAATCGATACAATGAGGATCAAGATGTTGAAAAAGTTGGCGAAGCATCGTTGGAAGAGCGCTTAGAGGATGAGAACATTACGGTTAAAGGCTTACCTGCTAAAGATGAAAAAATTTCATATATTTCTGGTCAAATCAAGCGTTTTAAACCTACCGACTTCAATAAAATTGGTAATCAGCAATACGACATCACAAATGGTTCTATACGGACTCTAAAATTTGATAAACCAATAGCACTCAGAAATATTAATGATGGCACGAGCTTTGCAGAATTTATGCAAAAGTATGTGTATGCGGGAGAAACGTATAAACTTTGGCGTATAGATGAAGAAAAAAGAGAGGCAACTTTTTTTCAACAAATTGACAATCGTGTAATCTATTTTAATAAAAATGCGAGGGTAACATTGCATTGGAATAAAGACTTAGCAGTGACAGGTTATGAACAAACGATGTTCGAATCACTAGATGCATTTGGTGCGAAAAGTACGGTTTTCACTGCTAGTGAGGCAATTAAAGTACTATATGAAAAGGGATTGTTAAAGCAAGATTCGATAATTAATAAACCACAGCTTGGCTATTATACATTTGCGCCTTTAATGGAAACGCAAGTTCTTGCGCCAACATGGCATATACGTGTTAATTTTGCGGAGGGTGACGAAGCAGATTATTTTGTTAATGCGGTAGATGGTCAAGTTATCGATATTCAAGCAATAATAAATGAGGAAAAGCTAGATAGAAATAAAGAATTAGAAAGTGAATAAGGAGTCTTTACTATGCAGTTCAGTGTATTAGCAAGTGGCAGTACGGGTAATGCTATTTATGTAGAAAATGAGGACCATGCATTTATTGTAGATGCGGGTCTAACAGGCAAGAAAATGGAGCAGCTTTTTGCAAAAGTTGATCGCGATATAAAAAAACTAAGCGGTATTTTTGTAACGCATGAACATATTGATCACATAAGAGGCGTGGGTGTTTTAGCACGTAAATATCATGTTCCAGTTTACGCCAACGCTAAAACATGGGCTGCAATGGATGATAAAGTGGGCAATATTCCATTAGAACAACGCTTCCAATTTGATATGGAGACAGTGCAATCATTTGGCTCATTAGATGTCGAATCATTTGCTGTTTCCCATGATGCTGCGGATCCTATGTTTTATACTTTCCATGAAAATGGTCGTAAACTTGTCGTTATTACAGACACTGGTTATGTCAGTGATCGGATGAAAGGGATTATCAAAGGTGCTGATTCCTTTGTTTTTGAAAGTAATCATGATGTAAGTATGCTACAAATGGGGAGTTATCCTTGGTCCACAAAACGCCGTATATTAAGTGATGTTGGACATGTATCAAACGAAGATGCTGCTGTTGCTATGAGCGAAGTTGTAGAACAAAAACCAACACGTATTTATCTTTCACATTTGAGTAAAGATAATAATATGAAAGATTTGGCTCGTATGAGTGTATCTCAAACGTTACAATCATGTGGAATCATGCCAGGCGAATTTGTTACGTTATTAGATACTGATGCAGACGAACCTACTAAAGTTGTAACAGTATAATAATTTTTAACCTCTCTTAAAAAGAGAGGTTTTTTTATGCACTTATAGGGAAATATATGCTACGGAGATGAAAAATAACGTAAATAATTTTGAACTGATTTTTAATCCATTTTCATCTGATTTTAATCTTCGAAAGATATAGTATAACTATCAGATAAACAGCGGAGGGATGATACGTATGGGATATTACGATAACATTAACGGAGAAGATAGAAGTCGTTCTAAAAAGAGAAGTGGCAGAGCAGGTTATTTTTTTAGTGGACTAATTGGTGTTATTATTGGTGCTTTGCTTGTTTGGCTTCTGATGCCATCGATGGTAGATCGTTTACCAAATAGTTCAGGGGCAATCGGTACAGGCAATAATACAACGAAGCAGGTAACAACAGAGGTAACAACGGATGTTACTGGAGCAGTTGAAAAGGTTGCAGGAGCAGTTGTTGGTATTACAAATATTCAAGAATCCACACAAGATTTTTGGAGTCAAGCAGAACCAACTACTCAAGAAGCTGGCAGTGGTTCAGGTGTCATTTATAAAAAAGTTGGTGACACAGCGTATATCGTGACAAATAATCACGTTGTTGAAGGCGCAAAGAGATTAGAAGTGACATTGGCAGATGGTTCTAAAGCAGAAGCAAAACTAATCGGTAGCGACGTTTGGACAGACTTAGCAGTTATTTCAATTTCAAGTAAAAAGGTAAATACAGTTGCTACATTTGGTAACTCTGATGTTTTAAAACAAGGAGAGACAGTTATTGCAATTGGTAACCCATTAGGTCTTGATTTTTCGGGATCTGTTACAACAGGTGTCGTTTCAGGCAAGGACCGTACAGTACCAGTTGATTTAAACGGTGATAATGAGCCAGACTGGCAAGCAGAGGTATTACAAACAGATGCAGCTATTAACCCAGGTAACAGTGGTGGTGCACTTGTAAACCTTGCAGGAGAAGTGATAGGCATAAACTCAATGAAAATTTCTGAATCGACTGTTGAAGGTTTAGGATTTGCAATTCCTATTAATTCAGCAATTCCTGTTATCAATGAATTACAAAAATCGGGTAAGGTAGAACGCCCATCGATGGGTGTGTCACTAATTGATTTAACAAATGTTCCTGCATTCCACCAAACTCGTACATTAAAATTACCGGCGGAAATAACTGAAGGTATTGTTATTAGTAGTGTTGTTAAAAACTCATCAGCTGAAAAAGCAGGTTTAGAACAATATGATGTCATTGTTGAGATTGATGGTCAAAAAGTAGACAATTCAATTGAACTTAGAAAACATTTATACAATAAGAAAAAAGTCGGCGATAAATTGAAAGTTAAAGCTTACAGAGGTGGGGAAATAATTGAAAAAGAACTCACTTTAACGAATAGTCCAACAAGCTAATCTTGTGGATAATAGAATTTAATTACTAACGTATCAACAGGCGAGTAGGAAACGTGAAACCACGACTTTCCTACTCGCTTTTCCTTTGTTACAATAGACTGTGGATAACATTGACCGAATTGTGCATAAGTTTGCGGAAATTTCGAAAATTGAAAGGATGAAATATTTTGAAAATATACAGCTGTGAAACGCATATAGGACACGCTTTAGACATGTTCGTGGCAGAACAAAAAGAGGTGCCATTATTTGAAATGGCTACAGAGGAAGAAAAGTTATCCACAAGTTGTACTTATTGTGAAGAGGCAGCAACATATGTTGTGGCGAACGAATGAGCGTACACAAGATATTGATTCAGCTTGTGGATATGTGTATAACTTCTGTGGATAACGTGTTTGTAAATTTAATGTGAAGGTGGATAACTTGTGAATATAGCGATTATTACCGTTGGGAAATTAAAAGAAAAGTACTTAAAGATGGGGATTGAGGAGTATGTCAAGCGACTTGGCGCTTATGCAAAAATCGATCTCATTGAAGTCCCAGACGAGAAAGCACCCGAACAATTAAGCGAAGCTGAAATGGAAATTGTTAAGAAAAAAGAAGGCGAACGCATTTTAACTAAAATTTCACCTGACACTCACGTTATCGCTCTTGCTATCAATGGAAAAATGAAAACGTCCGAAGAAATGTCCAAAGACATCGAATCACTTATGACATATGGTAAAAGTAAAATTGCATTCGTCATCGGAGGTTCGCTTGGATTACATGACGACGTTTTGAAGCGCGCAAATGAAAAACAGTCATTCGGTAAAATGACATTACCTCATCAGTTGATGAAATTAGTGTTGGTAGAGCAGATATATAGAAGTTTCAGAATTATGAAGGGTGAACCGTACCATAAGTAGGTGCGGTTTTTAATTAAATAAAAAATAAGGCCGATGTTCTATACTAATAGAACATCGGCCTTTATAAATCATATAAATATTTTTTCAGGAAATTTTATTACTGTGCAGTTAATCCGCCATCGATAATGAATTCAGAGCCTGTTGAGTAGCTTGAATCATCAGAAGCTAAGAATAATACCATTTTTGAAACTTCTTCTGGTTGAGCAACACGTTTTAATGGAATGTGTTTAGAAAATTCTTCAACTGCTGCTTTTGTATCTTCTTGTACTACCATTGGTGTAGCGATTACACCCGGGTGTACAGAGTTTACGCGGATACCCATTGGTGCTAAGTTGATAGCAGCTGCTTTTGTCATCCCACGTACTGCGAATTTTGTATCTGTGTAACCTATAGCACCAGCAACTAAGCCGTTCATTGAAGAAATGTTGACGATTGAACCGCCACCAGCTTTCATCATTGAAGCTGCTACAGTTTTCATACCTAAGAATACAGACACTTGGTTAATATCTAAGATGCGACGGTATTCTTCGACAGTAACATCAAGCATATTTTTCGCCATAGTAATACCGGCGTTGTTTACTAATACGTTTACTGGACCGAAAGCTTTTTCAGCTTTCGCAATAACAGTTGCCCAATCTTCTTCTGATGTTACGTTTTGTTTAATGAATAGGGCATTTTCACCTAATTCAGCGGCGAAAGCGTTGCCTTTTTCTTCATTTAAATCTGTTAAAATAACCTTTGCACCGTTTTCTATGAATAACTTTGCGTGTGCTGCACCCATACCTTGTGCTGCTCCTGTAATAATTGCTACTTTACCTGATAAACGACTCATTTAAAAAGCTCCCTTAAATTAGACTTATTTAAAGTGATAGTTAACTATCACTTTTTTACACTTACTAGTAAACAACTTTCCCGTCCGAATGTCAATCCAAACGGTCGTTATTTATGATGGTTGAATATAGCATAAAAATACATCCTTCATCATCGCGAGTTGCTTGTCCGCAGAAAGCATCGATGCGAGATTGGTATCATGGGTTGTCAGGCTTGATTTGAATGCGAATAAGCTAAAATTTTGCACCATGGTCATGATAAATACATCCAAATCAACATCTGGTCTTAACGAGCCATCCTGCTTGCCCTGCTCAGCCAATCTTAATAAAATACTGGCTAATTTACTTCGTGAAAATAAGTATTCCGCATATTGCTCAGGTGATTCCTCAGCTATTTTTTCATATAAACTAAAGGACTCGTAAAATTTTGCTAAACGTAGCTGCCGATCCTTTGTTACGCCTATATAATAATCCAAAATTTGCTCGATTTTTTCATATGCAGGCATTGTCTGCTCGACAATCTGCCCTATATAAGTGGCCATTTCATCAGTAATAGCATTCGTAGCCGCAATCACTAAATACTCTTTTTTAGGAAAATAGCGAAATAACGTCGCAATCCCAACGCCAGCAGCAGCAGCAACATCTTGCATTTGTATATTTTTCACACCTTGAACCAAAAATAAATCCTTTGCAATATGGATAATATTTTGACGGCGTTGTTGTTTTTGTTGTTCTCGTTTACTCATTTTCGTCACTCCAACTGTTCATCATACAATTATTGTAACATGTACCAACTTGTATTCGCATCGAGGGAAAATCATAGTTGAAAATGCTGAAATTCAAGAGTTTACTTTAGCCTTCTTTAAAATCTAAATCATTCAGTGTTACATCTCTATAAGATGCGATTGAAAGTTATACGCTGACGATTAGTGAAATAAAAGTGGTGCTTGAGGGTATCACGGTCGGCAGTAAAACAATACGTGAGTAATTAGAAGTCATTAAGCACCGTGATGCAATTTCATATGTTGAGGAGATTGTTTTTAAAGAAGAAGATTTTTTAGTAGGACAAATTAAAAATTCATGAGGAAATGGATGGACTCATACGTTGGGATGTTCATAAGGCATATGCGATAAAATATTTTGAAGACTTCAGTACATTAGTAGCTGCTGAAGTGGGGTCTTCTCTTAATCCTTTTTTATTAGCGGTAAATTGTTCTTAAAATCGCATTTAGATATGTTACGGTGAACCGTATCATAAGTAAATGAAGATTTAACCCCTCATAATTTGAGAACGGCTTATAAGATTATGGTGTACATGAAAGGGAGCATTTTGCATAGAATCATGAAAAAGGCCCCCAAAAAATAGGATGATTTTTTCGATTTCGAATTTCCGATTATGAAACAGCATTATGTACGTCTATCTGGCCACGAAAAACACCATTTCGTCCGTTACTTTTAGCGTTGTAAAGAGCCTCGTCGCAAGTAGTGTATAGTGTTTCCAATTGCGTATACTGATTTGGAAATACGGTGAGGACACCCAAACTAATTGTATATGTCATCGGTAGACTACGGCTAATAGCTCCATTAAGTGTCTGAATGATTTGCTCAGCCATCTGATTTGAGTCGGTTTCATCTTTTCCTGGGATCAGGATTCCAAATTCATCGCCTCCATAACGCACAAACAAATCTTCTTTACCTAAATGTAGCTTAATTCGTGTAGTCAGGTCTTGTAGTACTTGGTCTCCAACGTGATGACCATAAGTATCATTAATTGTTTTAAAGTTGTCTATATCAAAAAACAGGTAGGATAGAGGCTGCCCTTTTTTAGAATAATCAGTGAGATACTTATTTGCCTTGTCTGTAAAAGTTCTACGGTTCAACGTGCCCGTTAAATCATCATAACTAGCTAATCGGATTAACTCATGGTCTGCTTTTTCCTTCATTAACAGGACAAACCCTAAATTTCCTAAATTTGTAAGAAGATAAATAGATAGTAAGGAAATTAATTGATAAAGTCCAGGAGTATAGAAGTTTATCGAATCTGTAGATGAAAGTAGAGCAGTCACCCCTCTGATCAAAAAAGCTGCGATAACAAGAAGATATAGACTACCAATGATTCTCATAAGAAACGTTGAAGCTTTCCCCAGAACCAAACGAGAAACAGGCATTAAGATTAACGCAATTACAAAGGAATAATATGAAATTCGTACGTTTTCTTCGTTATAAAAAAGAACAATGAGTTGGAAACCGATAATACTGAGTAGGGTCAAACCAAGATATACCATTATCATCTTGGTCTTTAGACGGAAAGCATTTTGAAGACACAATAATGCTATAATTTCTAAGGACGTTCCAATAAATAGTATGGAGTTAGCAAAAGAGATGGATAGAAAGTCGGGAATTTCTCCACGAAAAACCATACAAAACCATGCTATGGTCTGAGAGCCTTTTGCTAAAAAAAAGTTCTGACTGTTAAACCCTTTGTATGATTATGCCCATAAGCAATAATAAGGATTAAAGTAAATAAGTAGCCTATACCAAGCAATAGAGTAATTGTCTTCATATCCATAAATAAATTCATAAAGAGCCACCTACTTATAAGTGAATTTACAATCATTATTATTATATCAAAAATATGGATACCAATATACAACATACTTCGTTCTTCAGAAGTGTCTTCAAAAATGATCACCACTCGCAAACTGATTTTTAAATTAATCGGACTTTACATTTTAATAGGGACCATTTTTTCCATAACCAGTGTTTAGTATTATTTCGCTATGATGCTTTAAATTGAAAATGTCCTAGAGGCTTTTTCATAAGTAATGATAACGGATACATAACTTTTTTAATATGTTATATAATAGTTTCAATGTATTATTTTAGGTTTAGAAAATAACCAAAAACTGTGGATATGTCAAAGCTTCATAATATGACTTTATTCTGAAAAGAAAGGGGAATATTTTTCGTATCCAAATATACTAGTACAGTGCAATTAATAAGAGTGATGATCACTGGTAAAGGCCTAGCAAAACTTTAATTTTTGCAAGATGCTCAGTTAAGGACTTTTTACTAGCTTTTAAATAGCATATAACTATCAAATAGTAGTACCTGTTTTAATTGTTTCATAACTTTGATAGACTAGGATAGAATAATGATTAATATAGATAAGGTGTCTTCCTAGGTTGTACCTTGTCTTGCTATGACGCCTAAGCATGAGCGCCTACATCTTTTTTGAAAATTTTAGGAGATAAGGAAGGTTAATATGAGCAACAGTCAGAATAAAACAGACGTTATCTTAATTGGTGCCGGAGTCATGAGTGCGACTTTGGGATCGTTACTGAAAGAATTAGCACCAGAATGGGAAATCAAAGTATTTGAGAAGCTCGCAGACGCGGGAGAGGAAAGCTCTAACGAATGGAATAATGCGGGAACAGGGCACGCTGCACTGTGCGAACTTAACTACACTTCCGAAAAATCGGATGGCTCTATTGATATTAGCAAAGCGATAAACGTTAATGAACAATTTCAACTTTCAAGACAATATTGGTCTTATCTTGTAAAAAACAATCTGATTAGCAATCCTCAAGACTTTATCATGCCATTGCCTCATATGAGTATGGTACAAGGCGAACAAAATGTAGAGTTTTTAAAGAAACGTCATGAAACAATGACAAAGAATCCATTGTTCCAAGGCATGGAATTTTCTGATGATCCGGAAACACTGAAAAAATGGATTCCACTTATTATGCAAGACCGTCCAGCGAATGAAGCAATTGCGGCAACAAAAATGGACATTGGAACGGATGTTAACTTTGGTGCTTTAACGCGTATGATATTCGATAACTTAAAAACTCAAAATGTCGATATCAATTACAAACATAGTGTCGAAGGCATTAAGCGTACTAAAGATGGATCATGGGAATTAAAAGTAAATGATATCGATGGTTGTAAAATGGAATATCATAAAGCGAAATTTGTCTTCCTTGGAGCTGGCGGAGGAAGTCTAGAGTTACTCCAAAAAACAGGTATTCCTGAAGGTAAACACATTGGTGGATTCCCGATCAGCGGATTATTCTTGGTATGTAAAAACCAAGAAGTTGCTGAGCAACATCATGCAAAAGTATACGGAAAAGCTAAAGTTGGTGCTCCGCCAATGTCTGTTCCGCATCTTGACACACGATATATTGATAACAAAAAATCGTTGCTATTTGGACCGTTTGCTGGGTTCTCACCTAAGTTCTTAAAAACAGGTTCAAATATGGATTTAATTGCTTCTGTAAAACCACATAATATTACTACATTATTGGCTGCAGGAGTTAAAGAGATGGGATTGACAAAATATCTGATCCAACAACTTCTGTTATCGAAAGAACAGCGTATGGAAGAGTTACGTGAGTTTATCCCGAACGCTAAGAGCGAGGATTGGGATATTGTAGTTGCTGGCCAACGTGTACAAGTTATTAAAGATACTGAAGCAGGAGGTAAAGGAACGCTTCAATTTGGTACGGAAGTTGTAAGCGCTGCCGATGGTTCAATTGCAGCATTACTAGGTGCTTCTCCGGGTGCTTCTACTGCTGTTCACGTAATGCTTGAGGTATTAAATAAATGCTTCCCGCAACAAATAAAAGAGTGGGAACCGAAAATAAAAGAAATGATTCCTTCTTATGGCGTATCACTAGCAAATAACCCAGAGCTTTTCCAAGAAATTCACAATTCAACAGCGCAGGCACTTCGTCTAAGCGAGGACTTGCAGGACAATAATTAATTCTTGGATATAGAAATAAAAATACTAAATGAAATAAAACATAAAACCTTTGATCAATCTTTAGATTGATCAAAGGTTCTTTTTTTCAAAATTTACAGTTAGGCTAGTTTGGAGCTTAATAAAAAATAATGTTTATAAGAATCAATTTGTGTTGTTGTATATCCTTCTAATAACTATTTAAAAAATGGAAGTTTTTTAAGTACTGCACAAACTGGAATGGCTGCACAGATACCTACAACATTTTGAACAATGTTTCCGGGAATAGAAGCCGCTGGTACAATCCAACTACTAAATATAACTCCTTCACAAATGTAATATCCTGCTATCATAAAAGGCACCGAAATGATAGTAGCGAAAAGATTGAAACCTATACTACGTCCGTTGCGACCATTTGACCAGGCAATTTTTCCGACTATATAGCCTTGTAATCCGCGCGTTAAAATGGTGAACGGTGCCCACAATGTCCAACCGGAGATTAGATCAAATAACCCCATTCCAACGGCACCAGCAATGGCACCTTTTTTAGGCCCAAATAAGATGGATACAATAAAGAGCATAGCTGTTCCGAGATGAACTAAACCGCCATTTGCCGTAATAGGTAGTTTGATATTTAACAAGAGCGTGGCAACGAATACAAGTGCAATTAACATCGATGTTAGAATTAAATTAAAAGTACGTGCGTTCGAATAACTTGTAGTTTTTTGCATAATCATTAACCTTCCTTATCTTTTTTAATAGGTATTGGGCAAGTATCGTGAGGTTATCACTTTCTTTAACATATAATAATTGAATATTCAGGTTAATTACGTTGCAACTTCACTATGGATACCGTTATTTCTACTAGTACATAATTAGAGAGCGTGTAATCAATTACTGATAACCTTAGCAAAGGATTGGTGTTTTTAAAAGTGCCAATTTAGCCTAAAACTTAGGTGCCAGTTTATAGAAAAATCGTAAAAATTAAATGTTGAATCATAAAATGGGATATATAGTGCTATAAAAAAAGAACTTAAAAAATGATATTTAATGACTTATGGTTTTTAAGATGGTTTTGCAAATCCTTCCAAGTGAAAATTGGAATTAGATATCTCGTGATGATTACAATGAACATGCAGTAACATACGAAATTTTGATTGTTTATGATAAATTAACTTAGTTTAATCAATAAAAAATTGATTTTGTTAATTTTCCAAAGTAGTATATAAAAACAATGTCTTTAAGAAAATCTGATTAAACAAATATGAGACTTTGATATTTACTATAATTTAGTGCTATTGTTGGAAGGGTAGTTCTTGATTTCGTTTCATGTGTAATTGAATAGTTTAATTGAAATTCGGATCATTAATATGATTATTTATCTTTCAATTTAAAAAGAAGAGGAAGTACCTGTGTTTATGAAAAATCGTAAAATAAAACTCATTATTGTGTTATCGACCGCCTTATTAGTATTGTTTACAAGTTTAAATGTCTTTACTTCTTATATAAAGATGAAAAAGACGGTTGAAGAATCAATCACAAATCAAAGTCTTGGAGCAGCAAAATCCATAGCGTCAAAAATAGATATAGATACATATAAGAAATTTTTGAATAATCCTATGAAAAACGAATATTATTGGAAATTAACAGACTACTTAGTTGATGCAAGAGAAAAATTGGGTGCATTATATGTATATACATTAGAGGTTGATAATCCTGAAGTATCGAAAGTGATGATAAGCGGGTTACCCAATGCACTAGAAGAAAACTATTCTATAGGTGCTTTTTGTACAGTACCTAAAGAACAGGTTAAAAGAGCCTATGAAGGAGAAACATATGTAACAGGGGTAATTGAAGATGCCGATTTAGGTTTCTACGTTTCTGTAGGAGCACCTATAAAGGATGAATCAGGTAAGGTGCTCGGATATATAGGGATCGATATTAGTGCTAATACTCTGAATGATATCAAAGGGAAAGTACTGAAAAATAATATCCTCCTCTTTTTCTATAATGGTATATTTATATTCGTCGTAATAGGCTCCTTTTTATTAATGCAAAGATGGTATCAAAAAGAAGTTACTAAAGAAGTAGGGTATACGGAAGATACGTACCAAGCGGAAATTAGAACATTAATTACTTCTATATCCTCTTTAAGGCATGATTTCACCAACCATATTCAAGTTTTACACGGACTTCTGCAATTAGGAGAATCTGATCAGGCGAAACAATACTTATCATCACTTTCTAAAGAAGTTCAAGCAATTGAATCTTTAAAATTAAATATAGATCATCCTGGTCTTTCTATATTGTTACAAACAAAGAAACTCGCTGCACAAAATTATAATATTGATATGGATTTTACGATTTCACAAGATTCATTCGATAAAATAAAAACAACAGATTTAATCAAAATATTATCGAATTTAATTGATAATGCTATTGATGCAACAGTAGAATTACCTGAGGAAAAACGTAAAATACTGATTAGCTGTAAAGCAGATGATGTGCAATATATATTTGAGATAACGAATACAGGACCAAAGATTATTGAGAATGAACAAATCTTTAAACAAGGGTATTCAACCAAAAAAGCAGAACGCGGAAAAATCAGAGGGCAAGGCTTATTTATTGTGAAGGAAATAGTGAATAAATATAATGGGGAAATCTCAATTGAATCAACAACTGAGTTAGAGACGACTGCCATTGTGGAAATCCCATTAAAGTAAATAAAGTATAAGCTTTCTACTATTAGTTGTAGGAAGTTTTTTATATCTTACTGCTTTTCTACAGGAGTTCTTTTGACCACATCCTTTGAAAAGGAAAAAAGGCTTTCATCTGTAATGATGAAAGCCTCAACTGATTTTAATAAAAAATGGATAATATAAATGTCCAAATACAAACAAATGCGAGTAATGCAACGCTGTATTTTAAGGTCATTTTAGTTAATTCGGATTCCTTACCAGTTTGCCCAACAGCAGCAGTTGCGATAGCAATTGATTGAGGGGAAATTAATTTTGCCATTACCCCACCAGCGGTATTAGCGGATACTAATAAAGCAGAATCTACTCCAATAATATTACCTGCTGTAGCTTGAATTGGTGCAAATAAGGTATTGTTATTAACAACTGATCCTGTCATAAATACCCCAATCCATCCTAGTATTGGTGATAAAAATGGGAAGGCATTTCCTGTAGTTGCTACAGCTTCACCTAATGCACTTGTTAATCCTGCATAAGTCATTAGCTTAGCAATTCCAAGAATGGCACAAATCATCACAATAGGAATCCAAAATTCTGAAATTGTTCTTCTTAAAAGCTTAAAACCATGTCCAACTCCAATGGCTTTTGTCGTGAATATAGTTGTTAAAGCTGCAAGTAATATTGCTGTACCTGTTGCACTTATTACTTCAATGCTTGAACTTAATGTGGATCCAGGTATGCCAAATGTTACTTTAGTAAAGTCTAGAGCTCCACCTTCCGCAAATAAAGCTTTAAAAGGAGGAATACTCCATATTAAGATAAATAAACTTAATAAATAAAACGGAGACCAAGCTTTAATCACATCACCAGTTGTATGTTTTTCAATCTTAACCTCTTTGTTGTTGAGTAAGAAGATATTCTTCGGTTTCCATTTTTTTGAGAATAAAGCCAAAATCCCCATCGCAAGTAAAGGAGGGATAATATCAGCTAGTTCAGGACCTATTGAAATAGTGATAATAGCTTGTGTCACCGTATATGTTGTAGAAACAACGAGAATAGCTGGTAATGTTTCTTTAATCCCTTTTAACCCATCAATTAAAAAGATAAGTAAGAAGGGAATTGTAAAATTAATAATAGGTAAGGTTAATGCTGTCATCGTGGAAACATCCATGGCAGTTACATTGCCTTCTAAATTTAATGTACCAGTAATTGCGACAGGTATACCAATTGCACCAAACGCTCCAGAAGCACCATTTGCTATAAGACATAGCATAGCAGCTTGCAAAGGTTTGAATCCTAACGAAACCAATAGTACCGCACAGATTGCAATTGGAACACCAAAACCAGCTGCTCCTTCAAGGAATGCATTGAAACAAAAGCCTATTAGCAGAAGCTGCAGTCGTTGATCTTGTGAAATACCGGCGATACTTGCACGTAATACATCAAATTTCCCCGAGTCAACTGAGATTTTATATAACCAAACCGCCATAACAATAATATAACCAATGGGCCATATTCCTTGAATGGTACCTTGAATGACACTCCCAACTGATTCGCTAAAAGGTAATTTAAACACCATCATTGCGATAATGAAGGTAATCACTAAATTTAATAATGCTGCATAAATACCTTTCATTTTAAAAACGGTTAAACACAAAATAAAAACAATAATTGGAATTGCTGCAACCATTGAGGAAATGAGTAGTTGATTAAAAGGGTTGTAATTTTCTACCAACATGGTCCATGGCTCCTTTGTTAGAAATTCCTACTTCATTTCGGAACTACTTCCAAAATGGAGATTGAACATCTTTCAATGTTTTTACGGAATTTGCCAATTTTTCCTTTTCCTCTGGGTTTAAAGAAAGCTCTACGATACTCTTTCTTCCCCCACGGTTAATGATTGTAGGAACACCAACATATACATCGCTGTGACCATATTCTCCTTCTAACAACGAGCCAACCGGTAATACAACCTCTTCATTTCGTAAAATGGCTTTTGTTATTCGAGCTAGCCCCATTGCGATTCCATAATAAGTAGCTCCTTTTGACTCAATAATCTCATAAGCTGCATCTCGAACTTGGACGAAAATTTCATCTTTTCTTTGATCAGTTAAATCAGAGGCAATTAGCTTCCCTGAAATATTAGCAGTACTCCAAACTGGAAGTTCTGAATCGCCGTGCTCACCAATGATATAAGCATGAACACTTGTTGGTGCTACGCCAAATTCTTCACCCAATAAAAAGCGGAATCGAGCAGAGTCTAAAATTGTACCTGAACCAATAACTCTTTCTTTTGGCAGACCAGAGTATTTCCAAGTTGCATAAGCTAAAATATCTACTGGATTTGAAGCGACTAAGAATATACCATTGAATCCAGAATCCATAATGCTTCCTACAATGGATTTAAAAATTGCAAGGTTTTTACTTACAAGGTCCAGTCGTGTTTCTCCAGGCTTTTGTGCTGCCCCTGCACAAATTACAACGATTGCCGCATCTTTACAATCACTGTAATTCCCATATTTAATTTTTTGAGGTATTGGAGCGTAAACAAGTCCATGATTTAAATCCATTGCATCGGCTTTAGTTTTAGCTTCGTTTATATCAACAAGTACAAGTTCTTCACATATCCCTTGATTGATCAACGCATACGCATAACTAGACCCTACTGCACCTGTTCCAACTAATACAACTTTATCTCCTTGTGTTAAATTCAACTTACATTCCTCCAATTCAATTTTTATATTTTTACTATGCTTATCATTTGTTTAAAAGAATTTTATAAATGAATAAGCGTAGTTTGGCACTGTTTATTTGTAATATACCTTGAGATATTTAAAGAAGTATTTCATTTTAGCTAATCCCTAAAAAATCCCATTGGATGCTAATCCAATGGGATGATTTGATTATTGTATGGGGAATTCTATTTTCGATATTGTAATATCCATCTCAGATTTTTTAATGAACTTCTTAAATGGATAGTTGTTCTATTGCCTTCTCCAAATAACTCATCAATTCATCCAGAGATATTATAACTGAATTCAAATTCTATTTGAAGAGAAATAATTACCTCAAAAATACCTATTTTTTTCTTTTGCTTTTAGTAACTAATGTATCAAGTTCAGCTAATTCTTGAGAGAATTCCTCATTAACTTTGTCTGGCGCTATTTTTTGATTTTTAGGTGTTTGAGGTAATGTACCCTTGTTATGACTTTTCCCTTGCTTATTGTCTCTTCCCATTCCAAATCGCTCCTTTCATTTTGAATTATTCTTAATATGGCATTGATACATTTTTTTATCACAAATAAATTAACGGAAAGGAAATAGTTTGAATTTCAATAACCTATATTAACCTTGAAGTAAAGTGCAAGGTAAATAATAAATTAATCAATCAACCAACTACAGTAACAAACCATACAATACAAACTTTAGTTGTAAAAAATTTCTCAATCCAGTATACTTTTCCCGGTAAAGAACGCATGATATTACTGATATAAAGGATGAGAATAATTGACTTTTGAAGAGGTATTACCACGTTTGAAAACTGGCGAGAAAGTGATTCGTAAAGGCTGGGGCGGTGCCGAATTGTATGTGAAACTTGTTGGGCAAAGCGAACATGATGGCGAGAATTTAAACCCATACTTTTTAATTAATGTACAAGGTGAGGGCTATACAATGTTCACACCAACAGTATGTGATTTGTTAGCAGAAGATTGGATAATCGTCGATTAATAGGAAAAGCTCATGAGAAATCATGGGCTTTTTGTTATGAGGAGTGAAGTTTTGAAATTTGAAGAGTACATGGGAAAAACAGTATTTGTGACAGGTGCTTCATCCGGCATTGGGCAGGCTCAGGCAATTGCTTTTTTAGAGAATGGGGCGAATGTATTTGGTTTCGATTTAGATGAGCAGGGCTTAATAAGCATTAATCAAAAATATGGTGCACGTTTTGCTCACTCTATAGGTAGTGTTTGTATTAAGGAAGATGTAGTGCAAGCGTTTGAAGTAGCTGTGGCTACATTCAAGAAAATAGATATTTTACTGAATACCGCTGGAGTTTTAGATGGATTTGCGAAAACACTCGATACAGATGAGGATCTTTGGGATCAAATTATGAACACGAATGTAAAGGGGACGTATTTTGTAACGAATGCAATATTACCTCAAATGTTAAAACGAAAATCGGGCGTAATCGTTAATATGGCATCAATTGCAGGGCTTGTGGCAGGCGGTGGCGGTGCAGCTTATACAGCTTCTAAACATGCAATTGTTGGTTATACAAAGCAGTTAGATCAAGATTATTGCCGTGAAGGAATTCGTGCAAATGCGATTGCACCTGGTGCGATTCAAACACCGATGAATAAGGCTGATTTTGAAGGAGACGGTGAAATAGCAAAATGGGTAGCAAAAGAAACACCAGCAGGACGTTGGGCTCAACCAATTGAAGTGGCAAATTTAACGCTTTATTTGGCTAGTCAAGCATCTGATTATATTCATGGGGCTGTTGTACCTATTGATGGTGGCTGGATTGCAAGATAGTCTTGTTTAATGTTAAATTCTTCTGATATAATACGCAAGTAAGCAAATAGGGCTTGCACTACGGCACTTCAGATAGGGCGATAGGCTCTCTTCCTTTGGTCGTAGTTATTACTAGAATAGCGGATGTGCTATTTTACAAAGGAGAATTAAAATTGAATACATCTATTTCAAAGGATTCACCACGTACTCGTATTTCTGTAAGTGAGCTTACAAAGACTTCACTTGTAGCAGCCGTATATGTGGCAGTGACTGTTTTGTTTTCAGTCATTAGTTTTGGAGCAGTGCAATTACGTTTGTCCGAGATGTTTAATTATCTGGCATTGTATAACAAGCGCTATGTTGTGGCAGTAACAATAGGGGTAATACTTGCGAATTTTATGTCACCAACTTGGGTACTAGATGTACCAATCGGTGGTATTTCTACTTTTCTTGTATTAATTCTTTGTCGTGCAATAACTAAAGAAATAAAAAATGATATTTTGAAGATGGTAATTACCGCATTGATTTTTGCTATATCAATGTTTACAGTTGCAGGACAATTAACGATTCTTTATGACCTTCCATTTTGGCCGACTTGGTTTACAGTAGGAATTGGGGAATTATTGTCTATGATTGTTGGAGGTATTACTATTTACTTATTAAATAAAAGAATTGATTTATCAAAATGATTTAAAACACATTCGCATTAGCGAATGTGTTTTTTTATGCGTATAGGGCTGAATTTTAAACGTTTTATTTACTCCTGGAGCAGAGATTGTAACTATTTTTAGCCTGGTTAAATATTATAAATAATGCTTAAAAGTAGGTCTTCAAAGTGACTACAACTTTAAGTTTCCTTGGTCTTGGGGAGTGCAGAGGATTAACGCTTGGCAATTAGATTCAAACAGAATGGATGAAATTTTAAGTGTGGATAACAATTCAACACTTAATTGAAAGGGTTGAGTAATGTGGGAACAGCATGGCATGAAGATTTTATTTTCCAACTGGGAAGTCTTGTACGCCCGAAGGTATATGTAGAACTTGGACTATTTCATTGTGGTCTTTTTAATCGTATGGATTCCGTCGCAGACCAATTGATAGGCGTAGATATTAACGCAGATGCAGGTAATTATATGAAAAATTCGGCGAAAGCTCAATTTTTCCATGGTACTACGCAGGAATTTGCTAAGGAATTAGAAATTCACCCATTGCAAATTGATATGTTATTCATTGATGCAAATCATGCTAAAGATGCAGTGTTGCAGGATTTTAGAGATTTCTTTCCATTCGTCGCTCCTCATGGCTTAATTTTGTTGCATGATACACACCCTGCAGATGAGAGCATGATGCATCCAGCTTTGTGTGAAACTGCTTATCAGGCAATTGAAGAATTATCAAAGGATACGGAATCATATGAATTGATGACAATTCCGATTTCACCAGGATTAACGATTTGTAGAAAACGTAAGATGCAATTATCTTGGCATGAAAAGTAAATGGTTATAGAGTAGATTTACATACTACTCATAAATAGGGTCAGCGGTTGAAAAGGGAGTTAGGCGAATGTCCATTAAAAACTAATGGTTATTGCCTGGGGAATTTAATAATTACTCTTCTATAAGACCAATAACCGTACTACGTGTAGGTACGGTTATTAAAGTTGAACAAAAAGAAAATTGAAAGATACGCAGAATCTTTATTTTCACAACTCATATTACTTTTTATGTGAGTTTTATTATGTATCAATCAGTTTATATTAATGGGATTGTTAAAGTTTCTACTTAAACCAATCTAGTTGATTAGCTTAAGTAGAAAAATAAAGCATGTAGATTTAAGGGGATTTCTTGGATACGACATAAACAGTTCATAATAAAAGTATGTGAATTTACAACTTCTAAATTAACTCTACTTTGAACAAAATTTAATCTCAATCATATGCTAATCATATGTGGTAGACCTAAAAGAAGATTATGCATTTGACGAGTTCCAAATAATTTTTTTGAAATACTTGTGCTAGTTATTTTGGAAGTATCGTTTTGCTCCTTGTCAAAATAGCCAAGTAACCCAATAATACAAAAGTACTAACGTAAATATTAATGTAGGTGGTATAACGACAATAGTGACTTTTATATATTGCCACCATGTGATTTTTACTTTTCCGCGTCTTACAATGTGCATCCACATTAACGTTGCCAACGTTCCCATTGGAAGTAGTAAAGATCCTATGTCACTGCCAATAACATTTGCTAGGTAGGCAACCTTTAAGGATAGTAAATCTAAATTCATACTTGTTAAAGTGAGAGTTCCGACCATAAGGGCTGGGTGGTTATTAAAAATGTTGGAGAGTACAGATAGTAATACGCCCATTAACACGCTGGTATGGAGTAGACTTCCAGAAACCATAGGACGCATAAAGTCGATTAACCAATCTGTTAAACCAATGTTATTTAACCCATAGATAATGATGTACATACTAAACGCGAAAATAATAATATACCATGGGGTTTTTTTTAGCATATCACTAGGAGGTACTTTTAAATATGCCCATCTCCAACCTAGAAGTACAAGTGATCCAATAACAGCCATGACAGAGACTGGAATTGAGAAGAATGAAGCGACAAAGAGACTGATACGAACTGCAAATACAAATAGTAGGATGTTTCGCATAAACTTTGAACGATCCTTCTCCGAAGAATAGATAGAATTTTGTTTGAGAGGATGGTAAGAAGGCAGTGACAGTCCGGTTACTTTAGTAGGCACGATTTTTGGTAAGTCTTTTTTAAATCGTAGGAACAGAAGCCCAACTAATAATAGTAAACCTAGAGTTGCTGGAACAAACATCATCGCCGTATGCGCATATAAACTCATATGAACGATTTTTAGAGCAATTAGATTTACAATGTTACTTACGCCAATAGGAGCACTTGAGGCGGTTGCGATTAAGCCCCCAGATAGTAAATACGGGATTTTTTGATGGTTTTTTAATCCCATATTGTTTAGTAACATGACCAAAATCGGTGTTGTGATTAATATACTGCCGTCGTTATTGAAAAAAAGTGTCATGAGAAAACATAAAAGATTGACATACCAGAATAATCGGATACCTGATCCTTTTGCTCTTTCAGCCAGTTTTTCTGCGACCCAGTTAAAGAACCCAAAGCTTTCTAAAACTATTGCCATAACAATAGTTGCCATAATAGTTATGGCTGCACCACTTATGGTTCCTGTAATTATGCCAAGCTCAGTAAGCGAGACACTTCCACTTAGTAATACAATAATAGCACCGATTGTAGCAGGTATGGCTTCATTAATTCCTTTAGGTCGCCAAAGAATAAATACAAGAGTAACCAAGAAAGTTAAAATGGTCACCCAAGCCATTGGTTGCATATTTTTCTACCTTCTTTCTAGCTAGGTTTATTTAATATTGTTATGAATTGAATACATATTTTGTTTAAAATGAGTTTTCCTTTATCACCCCACTATTTATTTTTTAGTTATATTACTCTGTATTTATATGTAAATTTAATAAGACTTGCTTTGGCTTTGTACCTATTTTTGAAAATTTCGCTTAAAACTATCAATAAAATTCTTAATAATGCCCATAATTTTTAAAGAAAGTATGTAAGTAAGATGAAAAATGATTAAGCCACCAAATCGAGTTAGGTAGTAATTTTTTGGGGCTAATGTTGCACAAATCCTTTTTGTCTTTTTTCTAATTTAGATTGAGCATATACACAAGCGATGTAAATTTCAGAAACTGTTTAATAATTAAAAACAGAAATAGAAAAAACTTTTAGAGAAACGTGTTTTGTGGGTTCACGAAATAAAAGCAAGCCAAAGGAAGTGTTCCTAGGCTTGCTTTTATTTTGGAGATATTGAAGGGGCATCTTGTCTTTACTTAAATCTCTTATATAACATCTTTATTCCAAATAATGAAATTCTAATATAATACTATTAAGGATACTTAGTTTTTTTCTTTCTTGTTAAAGAACCATAAATGAATAGGTCTTTCTAGTGGCGTAATATTGATAATGAAATAACCTATAATCAGAATTAAAATTATGAGTGAATATATTAATGTATCCGTAGGATGATCGTGCTCCACAATAATAAGTCGGATCATCGCAGTAATGCCGATATATATAAAATATCTAAGTGGAAAATGGTAATCTTCTTTGAAGTATTTCACAATCATCGTGATAAATTCGAAGTACAAAAAGAAGATAAGGATATTTTCGAGGAATAGTTTATAATCACTACTACCATGAGTCATTAATATCTCCAAGAACACGACTATCTCTTTCACAAGTAAGAATGATAAAATGAGCGCTAAAATAACTAGACAAGAATTTAGAAATAACTGTAAAAATACTGGTATTTTCTTTATAATTACAGACAATTTCACTTTGTTTTTATTCATTCGATTCTCCTATTCTATTTAAATTTTTTAAAAGTTAGTATGGAAAAATAATAATGTCATTACATTCTATGAGAACAGTCATTAATTGATGAGAAATCACTTTGAGTACATCATTAAAACTCTATTGGTTATATTATTAGTGGCAGAAATGCCTGTGCGAGTGAATTTTCGAGTATAATTGAAGTTTGTATAAGATAATCATCTTTTCGGAAATATTAATAGTAAATAATTTAAAAATGAGGCTTAGTTATGAGTGGAAAAAGTTTTAAAGATTATAAATTAAGTAATGAAATCGTAAATGCGCTGAATAGCTTAGAATACAAAAATCCAACAGAGGTTCAAAGTAAAGTAATACCACTAGTCTTGGAGAATAAAGACCTTGTCGTTAAATCCCAAACAGGTAGTGGTAAGACGGCTTCTTACGGAATTCCAATATGTGAATTAGTTGATTGGAAAGAAAATAAACCTCAAGCATTAATCTTAACACCAACTAGAGAACTGGCTGTTCAAGTAAAAGAGGATTTCACAAATTTAGGTAGATTTAAACGTATTAAAGCAACGGCTGTTTATGGAAAACAACCCTTTGCCATCCAAAAGACTGAATTAAAGCAAAAAACGCATGTAGTTGTGGGTACTCCAGGTCGTGTCATGGATCATATTGAGAAAGGCACTCTAGCTCTAGATCAGATTCGCTATCTTGTAATTGATGAAGCAGATGAAATGTTGAATATGGGATTCATTGAACAAGTGGAGGCTATTATTAAAGAATTACCGCGAAAAAGAGTGACGATGTTATTTTCTGCAACTTTGCCAGAGGCAGTTAAAAACTTAGCTCTTAACTATATGAAAAAACCTACTGATATTGAAATTAAGGCTACTGGACTTACAACGGATAAAATTGACCATGCACTAGTCGTTGTAGAGGAGAATAATAAGCTTTCTATCCTGAAAGATGTAACAATTGTAGAAAATCCAGATAGCTGTATTATTTTTTGCCGAACAAAAGATCGAGTAGATACTTTGTGCGAACAATTAGCAGATTTAGGTTATAGTTGTGATAAGATTCATGGGGGCATGGTACAGGATATTCGCCTAGAAGTGATGAATGATTTTAAACGTGGCGATTTCCGTTATTTAATAGCAACAGATGTAGCTGCTAGAGGAATTGATATTGATAATATTACTCACGTCATTAACTACGATCTTCCGTTAGAGAAAGAAAGCTATGTCCATCGTACAGGAAGAACTGGACGAGCGGGTCAAAAAGGGAAAGCCATCACGTTAGTGACACCATTTGAGGATAAATTTTTAAGTGAAATTGAAGAGTATATTGGTTTTAAAATTCCGCACATGGAAGTTCCATCAAAAGAAGAAGTTCTAAATAAGAAATCTGATTTTGAAGAAAAAATGAATATTGAACCAATGTTGAAAAAAGCGAAAAGCGAAAAATTAAACAAACAAATAATGAAATTGTATTTTAATGGTGGTAAGAAAAAGAAACTGAGAGCAGTAGATTTTGTTGGAACGATTGCAAAAATCGACGGTGTAACAGTAGAGGATATAGGAATAATCACAATTTTAGATGCATTTTCTTATGTTGAAATATTGAATGATAAAGGTTCGATTGTGTTGAAAAACATGAAGAATACAACTATAAAAGGTAAACTATTGAAGGTATATGAAGCTAATAAGAAGTAAGCTTCATACTTGTTATATTTACTAGTAATGAAATTAGCAGTAATTAAATATTAGATACATTAGAAAACCCGTACCATAAGTAGGTACGGGTTTTTTCTTTGAACTTGGTGCAATGATACGATTCTCTCCGCAATCATCTGAACGTTTATACAGCAACAAGCATATAGTAATTGAGATGGTCTTTATTTGCGATTTATAAATATTTCAAGTGAAAGTACATGTTTATTAGTTATTTAAAATAACCATTTTCAATGGAATATAACTGCCACTTTAATAAACTTTTTAAAGAAGGGCGTGATTCAAATGAAAATTATTCATACAATGCCACTTATGTATCAGTCCTCGGACTTAACATTATTTGAACAATGTTTTGAGAGTTTAGGGGAATCGGATGAAAAATTTATTGTTATCTATAACCAAGGGAATCTTAGTAAATCTGTTTTAGAAGAAAAGCTCGCTCATTACAAAATCCCTAACGTGATTTTAGGAGATGGAGAAAACATTGGAATTGCCCAAGCGAGACAAAAGTGTTTTGAGTATATTTGGGGGAATTTTAAAGAAGTAGGCTATATTTCTGAAATACATCTGGATATGGTGTTCCCTAAAAACTGGTATGAACCTCTAATTCATTTTTTAGAAACTACTGATGAACCCATGGTATCGCCTGGTATTTTAACAAGCAGTGGGGAGTTACAACCATTAGGGCGCTTTATAGTCCTTCCACAAAATAAAGAGAATATGATTTCAATACTAGAAAGTCTTGCTGAAGAGGTAGTGAGTGAACGATTTGTTCATCCTGTCATTCATAAGGCAAATGCTTTAAAAGTTATTGGGGGCTATGACCTTCAGTTTTTTAAAGGAAAGCAAGGGTATGAAGATGATAGTTTACTGCTAGGCTATCTTTATTATATGGGAACCCGAACTAATTGGCGTCCAAAGTGTTATTTAAAATCTTGGGTATATCATGCTACTATGGCTCAAAGAATGTCCGTACCAGATAAACACCTGGATTTCCAGGCAAATAAAGAGGGATTGTTTTTACAATATGGAGCTTATGGAATGAAACATTTATCTCATCTCCATCAAAATCAGACTTTCTTTAATAGTCTACTCAAGGAATTTTTACAATAGAATTAGTCTTCCAAACCGGCAAATGTTGTCGGTTTTTCATTTTTATTAATGCTTCAAATTTCTGAATTAAGCAGTTGATAATAATTTTATGCAACTGTTGTGTTAAAATTTTCATCTGGAAGGGTATAAATAATGTAACAATATTGGATAATAATTTATCTATTTACTTTAAAATTACAAATGCGGAATGGAGAGTACTTAACTATGAAAAAAGGAATAATCATTTTTATGTTAACTGTTATATTAGGGAGTGTACTTACAGCTTGTTCAGGCAAAAAAGAAACTGCAATTGAACCTGAGCTATCTGCGAAAGAAATGGCTGATAAGATGGTAGAGAAAGTAGAACAACCTGCTCAAGTAGAATTGAAAGCAGATGAAGTAAAGACGTTATACCACCTGGACCCTGAAAAGCTTGAAGAATATGCAATCAGAATACCAATGATGAACGTCAAGACCAATGAGATTGCTATCTTAAAAGTAAAAGATGCTAAGGATATTTCAGACGTAGAATCGGCGGTAAAACAACGAGCAGAAGATGTTAAAAAGCAATTTGAAACATATCTCCCTGATCAATATGAAAATGCAAAAAACTATAAGCTAATAACTAAAGGGAAATATGTTTTATTAGTTATCTCTGATAGATCAGATGAACTTGTAAAAGAATATGAAAGCTTCTTTGCAAAAAAATAATAGGTCATGGTATTCAGTAGCCTGATTTTCTTATTCCTATTTTTGCCGACAGTTTTAGCTCTTTATTATTGTTCACCAAGGCGATTTAGAAATGGCATTTTGTTTTTAACAAGTTTGTTCTTTTATGCATGGGGCGAACCAATTTACATCGTATTAATGCTAATATCCACGATTACAGATTACAGTTTCGGTTTGTTACTTGATAGGCCGAAACTGTCTACTTTGAAGCGTAAGTTAATTGTTACCCTTTCTATCATTGTTAACTTAGGATTACTTTCTTATTTTAAATATGCAGATTTCCTTATACAAAATATTAATACTTTACTTGGTACACATATCCAATTTAATGAACTGCCTTTACCGATTGGAATCTCGTTCTATACCTTTCAATCTATGTCTTACATAATAGATGTATATAGAGGCACAGCTAGAGCACAGCGAAATTGGCTTGACTTCGGGACTTATGTGGCATTGTTTCCGCAATTAGTGGCCGGTCCAATCGTACAATATAACACGATTGCAAAACAGCTACGAAAGCGATCCGAAAATATCGAAATGTTCGCAGAAGGGGTTCGCAGGTTTATTATTGGACTAGCTAAGAAAGTACTTCTGGCTAATAATATTGGTTTACTTTGGCATACCATTTCTATTTCAAATGCAGATTCGATGCCTGTATTAACAGCTTGGATCGGTATAATCGCATTTGCTTTCCAAATCTATTTTGATTTTAGTGGTTATTCTGATATGGCTATTGGGCTTGGTCTCATGTTTGGCTTCCGTTTTAAAGAAAACTTCAATAAACCGTATATAGCGGAAAGTATTACTGATTTCTGGAGAAGATGGCATATTTCCCTCAGTAGTTGGTTTCGAGATTACGTTTATATTCCACTTGGAGGCAACCGACGAGGGTTAGCTATTCAAATGCGTAATATACTAATCGTTTGGTTACTTACAGGTTTCTGGCATGGAGCAAGCTGGAACTTTATAATATGGGGTTTGTATTTTGGTGTCATTCTTATAATTGAAAAGTGGTGGGGATTACAGTTGTTGCAGCGATTGCCACGTTGGTTGAGGCACGTTTATGCACTCGTACTTATTTTGATTGGTTGGGTATTATTTGTCTTTGAGAAACCTACTTTAATAGTTAGTTATTTGCAAGCTATGTCCGGGTTCAATCATCAGCCACTTTGGAATGACAGCACGATTTACTACGCTTATACGAATGGAATTTTGCTCATAATACTGATTATTTCTTCTTTACCTAAGAAACAAATACCAATTAATAATTTTACTTCTCTTCTTTCTGTAGTTTGGTATGGTTTTCTTTTCTTTCTTTCCATTGCTTATTTGGTAGACGCAACTTTTAACCCATTCTTATACTTCCGATTCTAAGGAGAGAGAAAAACATGAAGGCAAAAACAGATCGAATATTAGTACTGGGGTTTGTTGGAACGTTATTTCTACTCCTGCTGATTTTTTTAATTTTACCTAAACAAAAGTTTTCTGAACTTGAAAACAGGTATTTACAAGGCGTTCCTCAGCTAACTTGGAATAACATATGGTCAAAGAAATACGCAGAAGATGTTGAAATTTTCATTACCGACCACTTTCCTTTTCGAGAAAAATGGATATCAGTGAAGTCGACTGTTGAACAATCTCGGCTTCAGCAGGAGAATAACGATATTTATAAAGGGAAAGATGGCTATTTATTTGAAAAATTCTCAGAGCCAAATTATATGCAAATACAAAAATACACAGAATCAATAAACCAATTTGCTAGCAAACATTCAAAAGTAAATATGACCTTCCTACTTGCACCTACATCAATTGGACTTTATCCTGAACGCTTGCCATGGTTAGCACCTTCGTATCCTCAAAAAAAGGTGCATCAATTCATCTCTGATCAAATACAGAATAAGTTAACCTTTATAGATGGTTTTGATGTCTTTAGCGCACATACTGCAGAGCCCATTTATTATCGGACGGATCATCATTGGACGACCTATGGAGCTTATTTAGCTTACAAGGCCTATGCAGATCGGAAGGGTTGGCATGCCCTTCAACAAAAGGACTTCGAGATTACAACGGTGAGCAATTCTTTTCTAGGTAGTTTTCATACAAAAGGGCAGTTTAGTGGAATAGCTCCTGATACTATTCAAGCCTATACGCCCCGTAAACCTTCACCTACAGAAATGTATATTGCGGATACTGATAAGACTGTCACGAGTATGTATGATACAAGTTTTCTTAATAAGAAGGATCAATATTCTTATTTCTTAGGTGGTGTCCATGCATTGATAAAGCTTTCAACCCGGCTTGAATTGAGTAAGGTTGAGCAAGAGAAGCTACTAGTTATTAAAGACTCTTATGCGCATAGCGTAATCCCTTTTCTGACAAATCATGTGCCAGAAATTCATATGATTGATATTCGATATTATAACGGTAATATTAGAGAATACATGTCAAAAAATGAAATTGAAGATGTATTATTTTTATTTAATACAACTACCTTTATTGAGAATAATGGTTTGTTGAAATTAAATAACTAGGGATTAATTTATACAAAAGAATCGAGATTATCATTATTTTTTTGTAGAGGATATAAATCATTTGGCATCAAATTGTAGACAATTTAATACAAATCTCTTTCAAATCGCACTCTAACTATAGAGTGCGATTTTTTTAGTTAATTTCTTTGAATCCTAAATATTTTAATTGTATTTATCATATTTTTTTGAAAAAGTGGTTGTAAACATTTCCATTGTCTGATATATTTCTAGATGATAATGATAATTATTTTCAATTAAAATCGGACGGGGGATTTTTTTATAATGAAAAAAGGTTTATATGGAGCTGCATTTTTATCTGCATTACTTGTTTTAGGTGGATGCGGAGAGGATAAGGCAGAATCAGAAACAACTAAAGACAAAGTTGTAACTAGTCAAGAGAATGATGCTACGAAATCTCAAAGCAATGAAAAGGTTTCTAGTGAACATACAAAAGCTGTAGAAAAATTATTAAAACAATTTCCAGCAGAACAACCTACATCAATCGTTACAACTTCAGTTTCTATTTTAGAAATGATGAATATTTTAGATGTAAAACCAGTTGGAATTCCAACCTCAACACATAAATTACCTGAGGGATTCGATAAAATTGAACAAATTGGTTCTACTATCGAGCCAGATGTAGAGAAAATTGTAAGTCTTAAACCTGATATCTTAATCGGACCAGAATCGATTAAAGACAGTTTAGACAAGAAGATAAAAAATAGTAAAGTAGCAACTGCATATATTCCAACAGATTCTTATGAAGATCTAAAAATTTCATTTGAAGTAATGGGGAAAGTTTTACATAAGGAAGATGCAGCAAAAACATATCTTTCACAATTAGAAGAGAAAGAGGCAGCAGTATTAGAAGCGGTGAAAGGTAAAGACGCATCTAAAGTAATGGTGTTATTTGGTTCAGGAGAGTCATTCATGTTAATGAGCGAAAAAACATATGTTGGTAGTTTGGTGAAGAAGTTAGGTGCTACGAATATAGTTAATGAAGCGTTAAAATCAACAGAAGCATATGTACCGATGAATATGGAAGATGTAGTTGCTTCAAATCCAGACGCAATCCTTCTTGTTTCACACGGTGATCCAACAGCAGCATTAGAACAATTTAAAGCAGAAGTGAAGAAGAATGGTGCTTGGGAGAAGTTACAAGCCTTTAAAGAAGATCGCGTTCAAGCCCTTGACTATGAAGTATTCGGTTATGCTTCAATTGAAAAAGCAACAAAAGGATTAGAGCAGTTAAACGAAATTTTATATAAGTAATATGACTTAGGATGAGGGTTGGACGTAATGAAAGTGAAACCGAAGAAAAAATTTAGCATAGGTATAACAGCTGTTCTATTAATCATTTTTATGATTCTGTCAATCGGTATTGGAAGTGTGCAACTGTCACCTATGGAAACGATAAGAACAATATTCGGTTCTGGTGAATCATTGTCAGAAACAATCGTCTGGGATTTACGGATACCTAGAGTCCTTATTGCTGCTATAGTGGGCATAAACTTAGCTATATCTGGTGCATTACTGCAAGCCGTAATGAGAAACCCTCTTGCAGATCCAGGTTTAACGGGGGTTTCAAGTGGTGCTGCAGTGACAGTATTATTTATCTTATTGTTATTCCCTGAATTCGGTAAGTGGATTCCCCTTGCTGCTGTAGTAGGTGGATTGATAGCTGTTACGCTCGTTTATGCATTAGCGTGGAAGAAGAATGGTATTTCACCTGTTAGGATTATTTTATCAGGAGTAGCGGTGAATGCAGTTTTCGGAGGAATAACGGGGCTACTATCGATTCTTTATAGTGATCGTCTTCCTTCAGCTTTACAGTGGATGAATGGTAGTTTATCAGCGAAAGGAATGGGAGATGTAAGTATTCTATTCCCATATTCCATTGTTGGGTGGATTGCCGTATTATTTTGTATTCGTTCAGCGAACATTTTGAGCTTAGGCGAAAATGTGGCCGTAAACTTAGGGGAAAATACAAACAGAATCCGAATTATCTTGTCTTTAGTGGCCGTGTATTTAGCAGCTATTTCAGTATCAATTGTTGGATTATTAGGTTTTGTAGGACTTATTGTGCCACATATGTCGAGGTTAATAGTCGGTTCAAATTATCGTCTTCTAATGCCTATGAGTATGGTATTAGGGGCTGTCGTCCTGCTAGTTGCGGATACAATTGGACGATCCCTATTCTCACCTTTAGATATTCCAGCAGGTATCGTCATGGCAATGGTAGGCGGACCTTACTTTTTATATTTAATGAGAGCGGGTGACATTTAAGATGCTAAAAGCTCAATCATTGGATATTAGCTATGATCAGAAAAAAATATTAGATAATTTTGAGATAAACGTAGAAAAAGGCGAAATCGTTTCGATTATAGGTCCGAATGGTTCGGGGAAATCTACTGCTTTAAAAGCGATGTCTAGATTGATTCCGGTGCAAAAAGAAAAAGTTTTTTTAGATGGTAGAGATTTACAGTCATTAGGTACAAAATCAATTTCACAAATGATGAGTGTTTTATTTCAATCAAATGAGCCACCTTCAGATATTACAGTTGAAGAACTAGTGAAATATGGACGTATACCTCATAAGAAATGGTATGAACGTACGAGTGATGAGGATTTAAGCATAGTTGAATGGGCAATTGAAAAAACAGGATTAACACCTTTGAAAGACCGATTAGTAGCCTCACTTTCAGGTGGAGAAGCGCAGAGAGCTTGGATTGCTATGTCCTTAGCGCAGAGACCGAAAATTTTGATGCTTGATGAACCTACAACTTACTTAGATATTGCTCATCAACTTCAATTGTTAGAACTAGTCCACACCGTTAATCGTGAATTAGGCATGACGGTTGTAATGGTACTACATGATTTAAATCAGGCGAGTATTTATAGCGATAAAATATGCGTTATTTCCAAGGGAATAGTCGTAAAATACGGTACGCCAGAAGAAGTAATGACTCAAGAAATGATTCGTAATGTTTACGGAGTGGAATGTGAAATTGATTCACATTTCCAGCATGGAAAACCACGTATAAACTTATTAGGAATCTCAAAAGTAAGTGCTCAATAATAGGAGGAAAACAAATGGTAAAACAAATTGATATCACTAAAAAGAAGGAACAATATTTACAGTTTATCGATAAGTGTAAGACAGTTGTCATTAGTAGCTTAGATAACGAGGGTAACCCATTTACTAGTTATGCGCCGTATGTTCAGCATGATGGGAAGATTTATATCTATATAAGTATCATAACAGACCATTATAAATTTATTGAAGATAATAATCTAATCAGTATCATGATGATTACAGATGAACAAGATTCTCCAAACTTATTTGCACGTGAGCGAGCTCGCTTCCAATGTGTTGCAGAGAATGTCGGAAATGATGGCCATGAAGAAATTTTTGCTAAGTTTGAAAAGAATCATGGCGCACCAATGATGGGCGTTTTACGAGGATTAGATCTATCTTTATTTGAACTTACGCCAAAAGAAGGTCGCTATGTAGTTGGCTTTGGTCAAGCATTTGATATTGATTTATCTGGCGAAAAATTTGAGCATGTTGTAGTGGATAAAAAGGATAAATAAGTTTTATCCTAATGAAATGATTTTTCGATACTGAGCTTTAAATGATAAAATAAACCTGGGTTAAAGGTATAAATTAATATAGTAGGAAAATTGAATTCGATTAATATAAGGAGAAGTAATATCATCCACTGGTGATGATATTACTTCTCTTTTTCTTATTTATATCTAAGTATGAAAATGAAGGGTACTTTAATTTCGCAGCTCTTAAATCTCTCTTGTACTTCCTCAGTAGTTATATTAATCTTCGCTTACATACTAAGAGATTCTATCTATAGTAAAATTAATAAGAAGATCATTTTCATTAATTCTCACTACCTACGTTCGCTTCATATTGAGTTCATAATGAAATGCTAAAGTAACTATTATAAGATAGCTAAACCGTTGTTTGGGAATATATAAGGAGGAATATGAACAATGAAAGAAGATATAAAAGAAAACAAATTAAAGGGTTGGCGACAGTTTGTGCAGTTAATAAAACAAACTGAACCGCCTAAGCTTTTGTTAATTATCGCACTTTGTATGAGTTTTGCGACAACAGGGGTAGGCTTTGTCGTACCGTTGTTTACAAAAAAATTAGTGGATGGTTTTTCGTTAGATTCACTTAACTATTGGCAAATAATTTTATTAGTAATTGCTTTTATTGCCCAAGCAATAGCGAGCGGACTCTCGATTTATTTGTTAAATCGTGTTGGTCATCACGTAGTAGCAAGATTAAGAGATAGGTTGTGGAAAAAACTACTTCACCTACCAATACCTTATTATGATAAGAATGATACAGGGGAGACACTGAGCCGTGTAACAAATGATACTGCTGTTGTGAAGGAACTCATTACAGAACATCTTGCTAATTGTTTATCTGGCATTATTGCAATTATCGGTTCTGTTACGATTTTGCTATTCTTAGATTGGAAAATGACTTTAGTAATGCTTGTTGCTGTTCCAGTTGCAATGGTGATATTAATGTTGTTAGGTAAGAAAATGTATGTAATTTCAAAAGGAATGCAAGATGAAACGGCAAAATTTACTGCTGTATTAAATCAAGTATTACCAGAATCACGTTTAGTAAAAGCTTCAAATGCAGAGAACATAGAATATAATCGTGGAAAAAGAGGTATTACAAATCTTTTCAATTTTGGTTTAAAAGAAGCTAAAATACATGCACTTATTTCACCATTGATTTCATTTATCCTTATGATTGTGTTAGTGGCAGTTATTGGGTACGGAGGAGTACGTGTTTCTTCTGGTGCATTAACAGCTGGCGATATGGTCGCTTTTATTTTATATTTAATTCAAATTATTATACCGATGACGCAATTAACGATGTTCTTTACTCAATTACAAAAAGCAATGGGAGCAACTGAACGAATTAGTGCAGTACTTAATCATGATGAGGAAGATATATATGAAGGTAAAGAGTTAGATCTAGTGACAGAACCTATTCATGTGAATCATGTGGATTTTGCATATGGAAAAGAAGCGATTTTATCTAATATTAATTTTACAATTGAGCCCGGTAAAGTAACGGCTATTGTTGGTCCTAGTGGAGGGGGAAAGACCACTACATTTTCTCTCTTAGAACGGTATTATCAACCTACGAAGGGAAGCATAACATTAGGAGATACACCAATCGATACATTCTCCTTACATTCTTGGAGACGTAAAATTGGGTATGTTGCTCAGGAAAGTGCTCTTATATCTGGAACAATACGCGATAACATTTGTTATGGAATAGAAAAAGAGGTTACAGATAAAGAACTTGAAAAAGTCGTAAAAATGGCGTATGCCGATCAATTTATTCAAGCACTTCCTGATAAGTTTGACACTGAAGTAGGAGAGCGAGGAATCAAGCTTTCGGGCGGACAGCGCCAGCGAATTGCAATTGCTAGAGCACTATTACGCGACCCTCAAATTTTAATGCTTGATGAAGCAACTTCTAGTCTCGATAGTAATTCAGAAATTTATGTTCAAAAAGCATTAGACAATTTGATGAAAGGTCGAACAACACTTGTCATTGCTCACCGTCTCTCTACCGTTGTCGATGCCGACAATATTATATTTATTGAGAAGGGCCATATTACGGGAAGCGGGACGCATAATGCGTTATTTCAATCACATGAGATGTACAAAGAATTTGCGAAACAACAGTTACGTATTCAAGAGTAAATATGAAGGGATTTGTTGTCATGACAAGATTGTTAGTTGTGGATGATGATGAGCATATTAGAGAATTAGTAAGTGTGTTTTTACAAAATGAAGGACTAAGTATACTTGAAGCGGTGGACGGTGTTGATGCACTGTCCAAGCTAGAATCGGAAAAAATTGATATGGTCATTATGGATATAATGATGCCGAATATGGATGGATGGGAATTATGCAGAGAAATACGAAAGCTGAATAATGATTTGCCAATTCTTATGCTGACTGCAAAAGGAGAAACCGCTCAAAAGGTAAAAGGATTTAATCTAGGTACAGATGATTATCTTGTAAAACCATTTGAGCCAGCAGAGTTAATCGTGCGTGTTAAATCTATTCTAAAGCGTTATCGTATTTCTGCATCCCAAACAGTAGAGGTCGGTAATGTTAAGATGAATCGGGAAACCTATGAACTAATTTATAGAGGAGAAAATATTACGCTTCGATTAAAAGAATTCGAATTATTATTTACATTAGCTAGTTACCCTGGGAAGACATTCTCACGAGAACAGTTAATAGAAGAAATTTGGGGATATGACTATGAAGGTGATGATCGTACAGTAGATGTTCATATTAAAAGAATTCGAGAGCGATTCCCAGAAGATAAAAGTGAATTCACAATACGGACGATCCGGGGGCTCGGTTATCGATTGGAGTTAGGGGCATGAAGAAATGGGTAATTTCGTTAAAAGTATTGAGTATGTTTATACTTTTTCTTTTAACTAATACGCTCTTTGCATTTATTTCTTATCACGTGACCTCATTGATATATGATTGGCTTGGCAAGCATCCCCAAGGTTTTTGGCAACAATTTTATACTGTAATAGGTGTATTTATCCTTTTTGCATGTACTGCTGCCGTTCTCTTTTTATTTGGATTTAGAAGGCAGCGTAATTATTGGGATACGGTGGTTGATGCTATAGGGCGAATTGCGAAAGGGGATTTTAGCGTCAAATTAGACTTGAAATCAGACGATGACGAAGATCATTTTGGACAACTCATTAGCGGAATAAATCATATGGCAATTGAATTAGGTGAAATAGAAAAAATGCGTCAGGAATTTATATCCAACGTTTCGCACGAAATTCAATCGCCTTTAACCTCGATTAATGGATTTGCAAAAGCTTTGAAAAACATTAATTTGACTGATGAAAAAAGGGAGCATTATTTAGAGATTATTGAGATGGAAAGCCACCGATTATCGAAAATTAGTGATAATTTACTAAAGTTAACATCATTAGAATCACAACATCACCCATTTGAGCCGAAGTCGTATCGTCTGGATAAACAATTGCGTAATGTGGTTTTATCCTGTGAACCTAGATGGATATCTAAAAATATTGAAATGGAACTCGATTTGGAAAATGTTCTGGTTTTTGCTGATGAAGATTTGATGAATCAAGTGTGGATGAATTTAATTAGTAACAGTATAAAGTTCACTTCTAATGGAGGAACGATTTACATTCGCTTATTCAAACAAAATGATACGGCGACTATTTCTATTACTGATACTGGGATAGGAATGACAGAAGAAGATCAAAAACATATATTTGAACGTTTCTTTAAAGCCGATAAATCGAGAGCAGTATCCAACGGGGGCAGTGGCTTAGGACTTTCTATCGTGCAAAAAATTATAAACATGCATAATGGCAGTATTTCAGTGCAAAGCCAACTAGGTGAACAAACTACATTTTTTGTGACGATGCCTTTAGAGCAAGATGAACCCGTTCATAAATAGCCATGAGGCATGTATTAAACAGTCATTGATTAATATTAAAGAAAGACTTCTAGAGTTTGTTAGAGGTCTTTTCTGCTTTTTAAAATAAACCAGGTGAATATTTGATTAAGTAATAGATGACGTAAAGCCAGCTAAAACACCCATGTATGATAGCCCATCCTATGGAATGATATGCGGTATAAGAAATAATCATAGATAAGCATGTTCCATAGCTAATACCTTTTCTTATAACATGAGTTTGAAAAGAATATTTTTTATTATCATTTGATTTCAATACTTACTTATCCCCTTTTTAAGTATTCTATAATTGCCTGTTTCTCTAAGTTTTTTGCACAAACTAAATATAGGTAGGCTTCTATCAAGAACAATTTATGTAGGAGGAATCGAATGTATACTTCGCAAAGGAGTGCACTAAATGGCTAATGGCATCCACCAACTGTAACTCGTATCCAAAAATAAAAGTGGGTTGATTAAACCCACTCTTATTTCATAATAAATTTACGTAGTTATTTCTTTGAAGTAGTAACTTTAGATTTGATATTTTCCTCTTTTATTTCCATATTTTTACCTGAACGTAAAGGTATTTCTTTTAAAAATAAAGCAATAATAACAGCCACAGCAGCCATAATGGCCCCTACTAAAAAGGTAGTTGTAATGGCATAGCTCAGGGCTTCTTGAACTGTATCCAGTATTTTCGTAAATATTACTTGTGATTCAGGAGATAAACTTTTTAAAGTAGCTTCGATTTTGGGTTGATCTAATAGGTTCTGTGGATTATTAAAAAGAGCAAGTTCTTCTCCTAATGCAGGATCTGTTGATACAGGTATTGTACTTTGACCTTTTATTCCGGATAGCTCAGCCATCTTATTTGCGATGCTGGTACTCAGGATGCTTCCCATTACAGCAATACCAATAGTTCCGCCAAGATTACGGAATAGTTGAGATGTTGCTGTTGCTACACCGATTTGTTGAGGTGCGACTGCATTTTGTACTGTTATAGTAAATACAGGCATTGCTAATCCGAGTCCAAATCCTAGTATAAGTAGATATGCAATTAGGACATATATAGGTGTCTCGGGTGTCATGAAATACAGCAACATGATGCCAATTGTCATCACGATTAACCCTAGAATCCCTCTTTTTTTATACTTCCCTGTTTTGGTCATGAGGTTACCAGAAAGCGCCGAAGCTAGTAACATAGCGATGGACATCGGCATTGCTACATAACCTGCAATGGTAGGTGAGATTCCCTTTACGCCCTGTACAAAGAATGGTACATAGATGATTGCGCCCATCATCCCTGCATTTAAAAAGAAAGTAACTAAGTTGGAAACAGTAAAGATACTGTTTTTAAATAAACCAAGTGGTAATACTGGGCTTTTCACTCTTGTTTGAATCCAGATGAAGAATATTAAAGCAACAATAGTAATCGTAAATAGTCCAATGATTTGCCACGATCCCCATGCATATTTGTTAGGGCCGTCGCCTGCCAATGATACGGCAAGAAGTAAAGGAACAATGGTTGATGTCAGGAAGAATGACCCCCAATAATCCACCGATTCTCCAGTTCTTTTCGTACCTTTAGGGAAGTTGATGAGTATTAAAATAAAAGCAATAATACCAAGGGGTAAGAAAATCCAAAATACCCAATGCCAATCAAGATGATCAACAATATACCCGCCTAGTAAAGGACCTGCTACACTAGATATTCCAAAAACTGCACTCATTACACCAGACCATTTAGCACGCTCTCGTGGCTCATATAAATCCCCTACGGCAGTGAAAACGGTAGACATAATAATACCAGCTCCAGCACCTTGAATAGCACGGAAGGAAATTAGTTGAAAAATATTTGTAGCAAAGCCAGATAAAATTGCTCCAATCATAAATACGCTAATTCCTAATAGAAGAAATGGTCTTCTACCGTAAATATCAGAAAGTTTACCAACCAAAATTGATGAAACTGTTGAAGTGAGCAGATAAATTGTAATGGCCCATGAATAATAGTCCATACCTCCAAGTTTAGCAATAATACGTGGCATGGCAATGCCGATGATTGTTTGATTTATTGCAGCAAAAAACAATGAAGTAAGAATAGCTATCATAATGGTAATTTTCTTTTTATTGGTTAGATGTGTCATTAACTTTTCTCCTCTTTCTTTGTAGAAATATTCATTAACACATGCTGATAAATACGTATTAAATGGTTAATATCTTCGTCGGGTAAACCTGAGAAAAATTGTTGTACGACACTTTTAATTTCTACTTTAAATAACTGTAATATTTCACGCCCCTGTTCAGTAATTTCTAAAAGTACCATTCTACGATCATTACTATCTCTTTTTCTTTGTGCATAACCATTGGTAATCAATTTATCCGATAGGCTAGTAACTGCACCTGGCGTAATACGCAAATGTTTTGCCAATGTAGATGCATTTTGTGGTCCTTTTTCTTCTAGATTTCGTAAAATTATCGCTTGTGATCCAGAAACAAGCTTATCTAAATGCTTATTCCATTCAACTGATACTTTTCGCTGAAATTCCACGTAAAGTTCTTCAAATTCGGTTAGATTATTTAAATTAGATATGAGGACACCCCCTTATTTTTGTTCAAAAAAGAAAAAAATGATTTACCATTTAAATTGTTTACCCCCTATAATACCTTACAAGCTTACACTTTATTACCTTTTTTTGTAAACGAAACTCCCTAATTTTTTCAATATTTTAAATCGCACAAATTGCACATTAATATAAGTCTTTTATATGGTAGGATAATTCTTTTTTGAGCAATATTTCATGTCTTCAAAAATAAAGTTTTATTTAACTTGGGATTTTTTAGAAAAAATTATAAAGGAGAACTTAAAGCGGTTATAGAAAAATATATTAGTAAAGTATGCATTATGAGAGTAGGAAGATTCTATGGATTTACAATTTTTATTTAAAGAGCCAATTAAAGAGACACTGGAATTAAGCCCTGGTTATGAAGACCATGCTAGTGATGTATGGTTGGTAAAAACAAATAATCAAGAAGTAGTTGTGCGTTCTTCTAAAATGAAAGAAGATCCTAATAATGAATTTTGGTGGGGATGCAAAAAGTTATTTGGAATTGACCCAAGGCAAGTTTATGAATTAGAACACGTAAATAATACATTGAGTAAGCTAAATTCAATACCAATACCAAGAGTAATAGATAAAGGGAGGATTCTAACAAAAGAATTTGTTGTTGTAGAAAAACTAAAAGGACAAATAGTCGAGTCCTTTATTGATCAGCCATCTTCAGTTTTGCAAAGTTTAGGAGAAGGTTTGGCTAAAATTCATCGGCATAAAGAAAATTTTGTTGGTAATCCATCAAGAAGCTATCAAGTAAGTTTGAAAGAATTTAATCAACATATGAAGGATGCTTTATTTGAATTAGTAAACCGTTTTCACATTAAGGACGAAGCAATAAAAAGCAAGCTCCCTGAAATAAATAATTTAATCAATGGATTATCTGTACCTGAATATTCGACGTTTGTGCTCGTTGATATGGATCCAACACAGTTTTTATCAGATGGTAGGGAAATCACTGGTCTTGTCGATACGGAAGCATATGTTATAGCCCCTAGAGAGTTAGATTTTATCGCATTAGAATATGTGCTAGATGTAAAATCAGTTCAAGATTTTAAAAAGGGCTATGAAATGGTAATGGAAATTCCAAATTTAACAAAGTGTAGAATACCGTATCGATATTTATACAGATTATTAGCCGTTCAAGGTAGCGTGGATATAGAAGAGTGGTTAAGACATAAGACGTTATTTTAATTATCAGCTTAAGACAGTTAGGTAGAATTGTTCAATAAATTTAAAGGAGAAGTTATCAATGATTTCTTTTTTTTGGTTTCTAGACCATAAGAGCAAGAATGAGGACGAATTGAATGTTTATGCCTTGTTAAAATGAGATTCAGTACACTATAGGAGGAAATAAAATGACAACAATTCAGGAATTCAATGAACTTCATTCGTCGACGGAACCATTATTTTTGGGGAATGCTTGGGATCTACTATCTGCCTTAATTCTCGAGAAAGCAGGATTCAAAGCAATTGGTACGACCAGTTGGGGGATTGCCAATTCACTTGGATATGCGGATGGTGAACTAATTGATTTTGAGAAGCATTTAGAAATAATTAAGATTATTACAGATAATGTTAAAATACCTGTTTCAGGGGACATTGAAGCGGGATATAGTGAAGATATTGATACAATTGTTAATCATGTATTAAGAACAGCAGATATTGGTGTCGCAGGAATCAATATTGAGGATTCGCTAAAAAAACAACAAGGATTAAGAGAGTTAAAAGATCACTGTAATCTTTTAACGAAAATTAGAACAACTCTTGATCAAAATGGTTTTAAAGATTTTTATATCAATGCAAGAACGGATACTTATTTACAAATGGAAAATCCACTTTCGGAAACGATTATTCGAACACGGGCGTACGTTGAAAGTGGGGCTAGCGGAATATTTATCCCAGGATTAATAAAAGAGGATGAAATTAAAGAGATCGCTTTTCTTATAGGCGCCCCTCTTAATATACTGTCTTTACCTGGTTTAACCAATTGTAATAAGCTGAAGGATATAGGTGTGAAGCGGTTTAGCTTTGGAAATGCTTTATCGGATAAAGTAATTGCCTTTTTAGAGAAAAATGCGACACAAATACTCGAGTTGAAGGATACTTCACTTTTATATGAAGATTAAACTAAAAGAACGGAGAAATTAAAGGTGAATAATATTAATCTCTCTTTTGAAGAAATGTGGGAAAAGATTATTGCGTGTGATCGAACATACGATGGGCTGTTTTTTACAGCAGTAAAAACAACAAAAATCTATTGCCGTCCTTCATGTAAATCAAGGAAACCAAAAAAAATAAATGTAGAATTCTACTATGACATAATTGAAGTTGAAAAATCGGGGTTCCGTGCTTGTAAGAGATGCCAGCCAGAAGTTGAGCATACCCCGCATATCGGACTTGTAAGAAATGTAACTAGCTATTTGGTCAATAACTATAAACAAAAGGTAGCATTACAGGATATTGCTGATTATGTCGGTATAAGCCCATATCATCTTGATCGCCTATTTAAACAGGAAACTTCAGAAACTCCGCGTACTTATTTAGAGAAAATTCGAATCGATAAGGCGATGCATCTTCTTAAAAATACTAATCACACGAATCTCGAGATTTGTTATGAAGTTGGATTTCAAAGCACTTCCAATTTTTATAAGTCATTCCGCCGTTTAACAAAGTGTTCCCCTAGCGAATATCGTACCCTTGAGGGGTAAGGAGTTGTTGAAATGAATTGGATTGATCACCAATCATATATAGAAATTTATACGCCTGAAGAATTCAGTTTCGAAGAGTGTTTGTTGTTCTTAAGCAGGTCTAAACAAGAAATATTGCATCAAATAAAAGATGGATATTTATATAAATTAATAAAAGTAAATCAAGAGTTAATTTTGTGTAAGATTGGATGCAATCAAAATATAATTCTAGTTGATTTTCCAATCACTCCACCCTCCAAAGGAATCCGTGAAGAAGTGGCATCGTATATATGGGAATGGTTTGATTTGGATACAGATCTTCGAGTGTTTTATGAAGCAGCAAAGCGGGACAAGGTGTTACAGGGTTTTGCTCAAAAATATTATGGCTTAAGGATCATGTGTATTCCAGATTTATTTGAAGCACTATCATGGGCAATTATTGGACAGCAAATAAATTTAACATTTGCTTACATATTAAAAAAACGCTTTGTTGAGAACTTTGGTGAAAGTCTTACCTTTAAAGGAGACACCTTTTGGCTATTCCCGAACTATGAAAAGATCGCAACTATAAGTGTGGATGAGTTAAGGGAACTGCAATTTTCAGTTAGAAAGGCCGAATATGTAATAGGCGTAGCTAAGATCATGGCAAGTGGTGAATTAACAAAGGATTTGCTACTGGGCGATCAAAATTATCAACAAATTCAAAAGTCGTTAATGAAGATTAGAGGAATAGGAGCTTGGTCTGCTGACTATGTGATGATGAAATGCTTACATCATCCATCTGCCTTTCCAATAACGGATGTCGGTCTCCACAATGCGCTGAAAATCCATTTAGGCCTAGGACGTAAGCCGACAATAGTTGAAATCAAAGAGCTCTCAGCAAATTGGGGAGGGCTGCAAGCATACGCAACCTTTTATCTATGGAGGTCTTTATATGAGCAAGTTATATAAATTAGATTATGAATCTCCAATTGGAGTGATAGAAATAACTGGTACAGATGAAGCAATTAACTCTATTATGTTTTCTGAACAGGACAGATCCGTAAATAATAAGCTAGACGAAACGCCAATTGTTTTAGAAAGTTGCTACTGTCAACTTGATGAATATTTTAAAGGAGAGCGTCGTGAATTTACGCTTCCTATTAAATATGAAGGGACAGACTTTCAAAAAATTGTGTGGAACGCCTTAACAAGTATTCCATACGGAAAAACAGTGGCGTATAAAGATATTGCAGTTTCAATTGGAAATGAAAAGGCTATTAGAGCTGTAGGAAATGCAAATGGAAAAAATAAATTAAGTATTGTTATACCTTGTCATCGAATTATTGGATCAAACGGAAAATTAACAGGTTATGCAGGGGGCGTGTGGAGAAAAGAATGGCTACTTCAGCATGAAAAAACTAGTAGTAAAGGAATTACTACAGATTATGGAATATAGATCGATAAAATAAAAAGGGAGAATAGACAATTGCCTATTCTCCCTTCTTTGATTAGAGTACTGATTTAGGTTCTTACAGTCCCGCTCAGCAAATTAATATCTTATTTAGTATAGTTATCAAAGTAACCTTGGATAAAGATCATTGGAGTACCTTTGTCACCACTGCCTGATGTTAAATCAGATAAAGAACCGATTAGGTCAGTTAGTTGGCGAGGTGTAGTACCTTGTGCTTCCATAGCTCCTACAAGGTCAGTTCCTTTATTATCAATGTACTCAGAGATAGCTTTTTTAAGTTCTTCGCCTCTTAAATCAGCAAAGTTATTATCAGCAAGATATTTTAATTTGATTTCATTCGGTGTGCCATTAAGACCAGCTGTGTAAGCAGGAGATACAACTGGATCAGCAAGTTCCCAGATTTTACCTACCGGATCTTTAAATGCGCCATCACCATAAATCATAACTTCAACATTTTTGCCTGTTTTTTCTTTCAGCATTTCTTGAATTTTATCTACAACAGGTTGGCAATTACGTGGGAAAAGCTTCACACTGTTTTCTGTTGATTTATTTGATCCTAGTAGACCGTAACTTTCGTTGAAGCCACTACCATCAATTGATTCAGCTAGGATATTATCTAGGCTGTAGATTTTTTCTCCACCGTTAGCTTCTAAAATTCTCTTTGTTCTAAATCTTGTATGGATATCACAAGTTAATACGCTCTTAGTATATTCTAAGATTGTTTTTGGATTGTTCGAGAAGATTACTTCACATTCAACACCGTATTCTTCGACTAACGATTTGTAGTAATCGATATAGTCAACTCCAGTGAAAGTGTGTTTGTTATGTCCGAATAATTCGCGGAATTGTTTTTCAGTTAAAACGTCTGTCCATGGGTTAACGCCTTTTTCATCAAGTATATCAAGGTCAACTAAGTGATTACCTACTTCATCTGATGGGTAGCTAAGCATTAAAACAACTTTTTTAACGCCTTTTGCAATACCACGAAGACAGATAGCAAAGCGGTTACGGCTTAAGATAGGGAAAATAACGCCTACAGTGTCATCTCCGAATTTTGCACTAACATCTTTTGCGATGTGATCGATTGTAGCGTAGTTACCTTGAGCGCGGGCAACGATGGATTCTGTTACTGTTACGATATCTTTATCTTGAATATTAAAGCCTTCAACTTCTGATGCTTTTAATACACTTTCTACAACGATATCTTCAATGCTATCGCCTTGATTGATGATTGGGCCACGAAGACCTCTTACAACTGTTCCAACTACTCTTTCCAAAATAATCGCTCCTCATTGCTATATTGTTTACTATCATTTTTTTTAAAACTCACAACTTGTAATATACCTCAAAATAGTGATATAAGTAAAATTAATATATCAAATGATAGGTATAAGGTGATGTTATATGGTGAGTAAATTAGATTTATATAAAGTGTTTTGTAAAGTGGGTAAAAGCTCAAGCTTTTCAAAAGCCGCAAATGATCTGTATATGACACAGCCAGCTGTTAGTCAAGCTATTAAACAATTAGAAAATGAACTAGATATCCGCCTATTTAATAGAACGCCTAAAGGGGTCACATTAACATATGAAGGTAGTTTGTTATTTGAATATGCAAATTCAGCTATTAATTTGCTTCGTGTTGGAGAAGAGAAGCTTTTAGAGTTTAAAGATTTAACTACTGGCGAATTGAAAATAGGTGTGGGTGATACAATTTCAAAGTATTTTTTACTTCCTTATTTAGAAGCTTTTCATAATCAGTATCCAAATATTAAATTTAAGATAATGAATGGTACGACAATGGAGCTTTGTACAGTATTAAAATCGGGAGAAGTTGATATTGCCTTCTGTAATTTCCCTATTGATGATCCAACATTAGAGCTTAAACCTTGTCTTGATGTTCAAGACATATTCGTTTGTGGAGAGCAATACATGAAGACCATTACGGAGCCACTTAGCTTTGCTTCAATAGTAGATTTGCCACTAATACTACTTGAGCGCCAATCTGTCTCGAGGAAATATGTAGATGATTATCTGATGACAAAGGGTGTTATGATTTCTCCAGAATTTGAACTGGGTTCCCATGATTTATTATTAGAGTTTGCAAAAATAAATTTGGGAATAGCGTGTGTAACAAAAGAATTTTCCAAAGAGTATTTAAATAAAGGAATACTATATGAAGTCCCTTTAATGGAAGATATACCGAAAAGGAGTATAGGCGTATGCTTTTTAAAAAGTGTGCCTCTATCTCTAGCTTCAACAAAATTTGTTGAAATCGTAGAAAATAATCAAATATAGATAAATGAAAAAACCGCCAAAAAATTTTTGGCGGTTTTTAATGTGTTTCAAGTTCTTAGTACGTTTTATCACCATTAAAGATAGAGTTTTTAACGACAACATAATCTACTGTACGGATAGCGTCAAGTTTTTTGCCGCCAGCATAAGAGATAGATGATTGAAGGTCTTGTTGCATTTCAGTAAGAGTATCTTTTAGAGAGCCCTTATGTTCAACATACAGTTTTTTACCTTCTACGTTTTTCTTCTCACCTTTTTGGAATTCAGAAGCTGAACCAAAGTATTCTTTCAGAAGTTTACCGTCTTTTTCGATAGTCTTACCAGGAGATTCTTCGTGTCCAGCAAATAATGAACCGATCATGACCATTGAAGCACCGAAGCGTACAGATTTAGCGATATCACCATTAGTACGGATACCACCGTCTGCAATGATTGGTTTAGTAGCAGCTTTTGCACACCAGCGTAGAGCCGCTAATTGCCAGCCGCCTGTACCAAAGCCAGTTTTGATTTTTGTAATACATACTTTACCTGGTCCAATACCCACTTTAGTAGCATCAGCGCCAGCGTTTTCTAATTCTCTTACAGCTTCTGGAGTACCAACGTTACCAGCAATTACAAAGCTAGTAGGTAAGTGTTTTTTAATATGTTGAATCATATTGATTACAGCATTTGAATGACCGTGTGCAATATCGATTGTGATGAATTCAGGAATTATCTTATCTGCTGCTAATTCTTCGATGAATGCATACTCTTCTTCTTTTACACCTACGCTAATTGAAGCGATTAATCCACGAGCTTGCATATCTTTAGTGAAATCTGCACGTTTTTGTGGTTCAAAACGATGCATTATATAGAAATATCCATCTTCAGCTAATTGGATGGCTACTTTTTCGTCAATAATAGTTTGCATATTTGCAGGTACTACAGGTAATTTAAATGTATGTTCACCTAAAGTAACTGATGTGTCACATTCAGATCTACTATTTACTATACATTTTGCGGGAACCAATTGAATATCTTCGTAATCAAATACATTTTCCATAAAACACACTCCTAAAACCGAATAATAATTATTCTTGTAAATAAAACGTTCGTCTTTTAGTAATTTACATTATTTTTGGCCTTATGTCAAAAGAAAATAAGCGTTTTCATCTTTTTCTGCAGTTATTCAATAAATATTCATAAAAAAATCGCGTTGGGAAGTTAAAAAAGAGTTTAATGTTAGGGATTCTTAAGGGAGAGAAGCCATTAGTGTCAAACGATGATATTTATTAAAAGTAGCATTAGGAAATCTTGATAAAATATACATTGAAGTTTTAGAGGGTAGTTTGTAAATCGCTGTTTATATTCATATTTATTAAAAACTTTTTAGTAATATCGTATGTAGTATAGTTTGATCTTCATCACTGGTAGTTACATTGAAAAGTTCCTTCTAATTATTTCTGTTCTTAGAATTTCAAAATATTCACTTTAATTTAAGCAAATTATGGACATTAAAAAGCATTACATTTAGTGGTATACTAATTAAATAGATTAACCATCTGAAAGGAGATGAAAATCTTTGAAATACATTAAATCACAAATGCAACAATTAATAAATGAAAACAAAGAATTGCATACAAAATTTAAAGAGTTGAAAAAATCTTTAGATCTTGAAAAAAACTATGCATTGAAAGCTTTATATCATGCAGAAGTTGCTGATGGCGGTAAATATCAACAAGACTATCAGGCGTTAGATGACCCAAAATACTAAGAGCATTTTATAATATATATTTGAGTATCAATAACGTAATAAAAGGCTAAATCGATAAATTTAATATAACTTATATAGGGATATCTGCTTATTGGAGAGTTATCACATACAGAATATATTTATGGGTTAATTTAGTTTTAATTGGATAATGACAGGAAAAAAGACTTGCGAATGATGAGTCTTTTTTCTTTTTTTTGGTTTTTTTTCTGTTAAATTAGAAATATGACGTTATTTGTAGTTAATTTTTTTATATTATGTCCGATTTGATAGTAATTCACTGTTTAAGAAGTTAATATTATAGTAACAATAATACATTTCTTGAAAGGGAGCATCGTATGATAGAGATAGAAATGAAATTGAAGAAATATTTAATTGGACAGCCTTCCATTGTAATAAATGAGGATGAAACGATGGAAGATAGTATTGAAGTACTGGATGCACGAAATGATGTCAAATACGGTTATATTGAAGTGACGGACGATAAAGAGCTGACAAACATCAATATTGATTTTGATAGATTAGTAGAAAATAACGATGTAGAGTTAGAAAGTCTAGAAGAACTTGGGATGGATGAAATTTTACATATTACAGAGTCCTTTGTGAAGGATTTCGGCCGTGAAGCAGTACAATTTAGTAATTTCTCTGAGATTGGCGAAGGGGAATATTTAGTAGTTTATGAAGCTATAGATAAAAAATTAAAACTCCCTTTACCTAATTCTGGTGCAGTTATAGAGATCAATTCATACGGTACTATTACAGCGGCTACTATATTCCAAGAGTATTATCAACTTACATATCCAAAAGTAGAAGTAACAGAAGCTGAAGCAAGAGAAATTTTATGTAAAGAAACATTAGTGGAATTAGGAATCGAAGAAAATGAAGAGCAAGGAGAATTTGAGTTAGTTTATCAACCAATTCGAGATTATATAGGTGTTACTGTTGGCGGGGAAGTTCAAAAAGCTAGTCAGTTGTTCAGTGAATCAAAGCTTGAACAATTTGCTGTTACACCTGTTCAAGTAACAAAGGCATTGCCAAAATTATTAGGTGCAACCGATCAATATGTATTACGTGAAGAAGAGGGTAATTTATATTGGTATGATGCGGAAGAGTTAGATGCCAATGGTGAAGAAGCAGAAGCTGTAATCGAAGTGCTACATTTTGATGATGCGGGTGCTAACTATGAATCTAATGTGGAATGGGATACAGAAGTAAAGACTGAGTTACCTTTTGAGCAATTGAAAGAAAATGCAATGCAATTTTTAGAGATTATTGCTGGTGAAATACATTATAAATACATGCTTGAAGAACAATCTATGTCGAATGATGATACAGAAGAATTTGATGATGATACAGATGAGGATTTCTTCAATGTGGGCGAATATGATGAAGACGAGCATGAAGACGAACATGAAGATGAGCCGACGATTATGTTTACTTTTATCCCATTTTTCCATGAATACAAATTAGACAAATACTCCGTCCTAATTGAAGTAGGTATACATACTGGGATTATTCGTTCTTGTCTGTATAGTGCATTAAATATGGAGGCTATTCGAGGTGTTAGTACTACACCATTGATTACATTGGAAGAAGCGGATGCTATATATAAACAGAGTTTGCAGATGAAACTTTCACGTTTTGAAGAGATAGATGAAGATGATGAAATGACAATCTATAGCTTAAATTATTCTGTTAACACCCCTTCTGAAAATGGTGTAATTGATAAGATTAATGCTACAACAGGTGAAGTTACGTACACTGAATCAGATTTTATTAGAGGCTAAAACTAGTTGTAAGAAAGAAAATAGTATTCTGAGTATTTAACAAAATGGTTGTTGACAGTGAAAGTTCGTTACTGTAGACTGTGTACAATGATAATTGAATACGACCTCACTTTTTAATAGGTGAGGTAGAGGCGCGATATCTATTAGTCTTTAGTGGAGCTTGAGAAACTATGAAACTATTGAGAAGGAGATGTCGCCGAAGTTTGTAATACACTCGATGTTACTTGCTGGGTCTGCAGTTAATAACTGCAGGACTGTCTCAATGAACGTCCTAGTTCGTTGAGTTGAGCTATCTCATTAAGGGATAAGTAGAGGATTTAGGCTATTGTACAATGCGACCTGAGTTCATCTCAGGGCGCGTTTTTTATACGTACAATAGCCTTTTTTAGTATTTTGAAGAAAATTAAGGATATTATTTAGAGGGGGAGAATATAATATGAAAAAAACATGGGCAATTTTTTCTGCTATGACACTACTTGCTATTTTACTATTAGCTGGTTGTGGGACTAAAGATGCAGGTTCGGGATCAGGTGCATCTACTGAAGGGGAAACAAAAAAAGAAACATTCACAATTGGTATGGAAGCGGGATACCCTCCGTTTAACTGGACACAAAAGGATGATTCAAACGGCGGCGTGAAAATCTCTGGTAACGCAGAATATGCTGGCGGTTATGATGTTGAGATTGCAAAAAGAGTTGCAGAATCTTTAGGAAAAGAACTAGTAATCGTCAAAACAGAATGGGACGGTCTAGTACCTTCATTAACTTCAGGTAAAATTGATGCAATTATGGCGGGTATGTCTCCAACTGAAAAGCGTAAAAAGACAATTGATTTCACTGATAACTACTATACATCTAATTATGTAATGGTTGTTAAAAAGGGCAGTAAATACGAGAAAGCTAAATCAATCCAAGATTTTAGTGGTGCCAAAATTACAGGTCAATTAAATACAACACACTATGATGTAATAGATCAAATTACTGGTGTTAAAAAACAAGCTGCAATGGATAACTTCCCTGCAATGCGTGTAGCACTTGAATCAGGTGTGATTGATGGTTATGTATCTGAACGTCCAGAAGGTATTAGTTCTTCAGCTGCAAATGATAAATTTGTAATGGTTGAATTCACAGATGGCTTTAAAGCGTCTGAAGAAGATACAGCAATTGCTGTAGGTATTGAAAAAGATAGCGAATTAAAAGATAAAATTAATGAAATTTTAAAAGGTATCTCTGAAGAAGAGCGTACAGAAATTATGGATAAAGCGATTGCAAACCAACCAGCTGCAAAATAATGTATGACGGATACCGGCTGCATATGAAGCAGTCGGTATTACTGCTTTTGAAGGAGGAACAGTATGAGTATTGATTGGATTATAAGTATAGCAACAGAAAACTGGGAAATGTTCCTTCGCGGGGCATGGATGACGTTATTAATTGCAACACTTGGTACTGTTTTCGGTGCAATCATTGGATTACTTATCGGTATTATTAATACGATTCCTAAACCTGAAAGAGGATTAAAAAGAATTGTATTAAAACTAATAAATATAATTCTTGGGATATACGTAGGATTTTTCCGAGGTACACCAATGATTGTTCAGGCAATGGTAGTTTTCTATGGTGCTGCCCAAGCATTTGGTGTAGATATGGACCGCACGTTTGCAGCAATTTTTATCGTTGCTATTAATACAGGAGCGTATATGGCTGAAATTGTACGTGGCGGCATTATCTCAGTAGATAAAGGCCAATTTGAAGCAGCTCAAGCGATTGGCATGAATCATTGGCAAACTATGATTCATGTAGTATTACCACAAGTTTTAAGGAATATTTTACCTGCAACAGGTAACCAATTTGTTATGAATATTAAAGATACATCAGTATTGAATGTAATTGGGGTTACAGAACTATACTTCCAAACAAAATCTGTTTCGGGGAATAATTTCAGATATTTCGAGTCATTCTTTGTAGCATGTATTTTATACTTAATCATGACATTCGTAGTGACGAAAATTCTACACTACTTTGAAAAACGATTAGATGGTCCACAAAACTATCAAATGATTGATGATCTAGAACAAATGGAAGGCAAAAAAGCATGATGCGGGCAAAGGAGATAGACTTATGAAAAATGTAATCGAGATACAACATCTAAGCAAATCCTTTGGCACTCATGAAGTTCTTAAAGACATTGATTTCTCTGTAAACAAAGGGGAAGTTGTCTGTGTCATCGGCTCTTCAGGATCAGGGAAATCTACGCTTCTACGTTGTATTAACTTATTAGAAAGACCAAGTGGAGGACAGATTGTTTATCAAGGTGACAATATTCTAGATAACAACCATAATATAAATAATTATCGTACAAAACTAGGTATGGTATTCCAATCATTCAATTTGTTTAATAACCTTAATGTATTAACAAATTGTATTGTAGGTCAAACAAAGGTTTTAAAACGCTCTAAAAGTGATGCTGAGAATGTTGCTATGAAGTACTTGAAGGTTGTTGGTTTAGATCGTTATGTCAATGCGAAGCCACACCAATTATCAGGTGGTCAAAAGCAACGTGTAGCTATTGCTAGAGCGCTGTCTATGGAACCAGATGTATTACTTTTTGATGAACCAACATCTGCACTCGACCCAGAAATGGTTGGAGAAGTTCTAAAGGTTATGAAGGAATTAGCAGGTACAGGTCTTACGATGTTAATCGTGACACATGAAATGGAATTTGCAAGAGAAGTTTCAGATCGTGTTGTTTTCATGGATAAAGGGGTCATAGTGGAAGAAGGTTCACCAGAACAAATCTTTAATCATCCACAAAGTGAACGCACAAAGGCATTTCTAAAGCGCACGTTTAAACAATAGGGGTATTGCATAAGAAAGCCGTTTCCTACATCATTCGTTTGATATAAGGAACGGCTTTTTATATATGCCACTTATTGTTGATTTCTTTTATAAACATGGAGGTATTCTTTTTACTTCCCATAATTGGTGAATATACATAGGAAAAACTCCGTTTAAATACACGGTCCTCTAGACGGATAACAGCGAGTGTCCCTCTTTTTAATTCATGTTCAATAACATTTTTTGACAGAAGTGTAAGACCATCAATTCCTTGAGTCATAAATTCTTTTAATCCTTGATTACTGCTAATAGAGATAAGCGATTTAATATTAATGCCATTAGATTCTAGTACATGAAGTAAGTAATTACGCGTACCTGAGCCTTCCTCGCGAGTTAGCCACGTGTGATTATGTAAATCTTGAATCGTTATGCTTTCTTTTTTTGCAAGTACATGTGAAGGTGAGGCGACTAACAATAACTCGTCTTCCATAAAGGGTTCTACAATTAACTCTTTATTGGTTGTTTGCCCTTCGATCAATCCGATATCTATCTTTAGCAATTGAACAGCTTCAACAATCTCATCCGTATTTCCGATTATTACTTCCAGGTCAAGTTCAGGATATTTTTGTTGTAAGGTAACGAGTAATGAAGGTAGTACATATTCGCCAATGGTAAAGCTTGCGCCAATCAGCAGTTTTCCTTTAATTTCATTTTGAAGTGTTAGAATATCCGATTTGGTTTGATCATAAATGGCTAACATTTGTTTAGCGCGATCATAGAGAATTTCACCAGATGGGGTAATTTTTAGCGATTTAGGTGAGCGTAAAAATAACTGTGTATTAAACTCAGTTTCTAAATTTTTTATGTGTAAACTAACGCTAGGTTGAGAAATATGGAGGTATTCAGCTGTTTTCGTAAAATTTTTTATATCCGCTAAAGCAACGAATGTCTTTAAGGCATCGTAATACATTAAATTCCCCCTTATTAGAAATACTAATAGTCATAATTACTTATCTGTATTTTACTGATTATTAATTCTCCAGTAAAGTTTAGGTACAAACAAAAATAAATGGGGTTAAAATATGAAGAAAATAATAAATGTTCTACCTGGATTAATAACTTGTATTATTATCGCCTTTATTGGAATGGTATTTGGTCGTTTCTTTCCAAGTTTAGGCAGTGGATTATTTGCTATATTAATAGGTATTTTGGTCGGCAATTTAAAGTTTGGGTCTAACCCGATGTTAAGACCAGGAATAAAGTTTTCAGAAAGTAACCTACTGTACTATTCAATTATTTTATTGGGTGCAACGTTAACATTTAATTCTTTATTTAATATTGGGCTAACGGGTATCTCTTTTATACTTATCCAAATGGCTGGGACAATTGCTTTTGTCATTTGGTTGGGAAAATATTTAAGTTTTGGTGAGGACTTTCGTTTATTGATGGCGAGTGGTAATGCAGTTTGTGGGTCTTCAGCAATTGCATCAACAGCACCAGCAATTAATGCAAAAACATCAGATATGGCTGTATCTATAACAATTGTTAATTTACTAGGTACAGTAATGATGATTCTTTTACCTGTCATCACAAGTACCATTTTTCATAATAATGTGCTCCCATCTTCAGCTTTGATCGGTGGGACATTACAATCCGTAGGGCAAGTAGTTGCCAGCGGGAGCATAGTTGGCGAGGCAGTGAAAGATCAGGCAGAAATTTTTAAAATCAGCAGAATCATTTTCTTAGCATTAGTTGTTTTTGTTCTAAAACGCATAAAGATGGCAAATCAAGAAGTTCAAGAAGCCACTAAAGGGAAATTCAACATACGTTCAATAGTCCCTTGGTATGTAGCAGGGTTTTTATTATTGTGTCTAATCAATAGTATTGTTTTATTTCCAACATCAATTACACATCCAACTAAAGTTTTTGGGAACTATTTAGAAATCACAGCACTTGCAGGTATTGGTATGAGTGTAAATATAAAAGATTTAACGCAGCATGGATGGAAATTATCTGCATACGCAGGTGGTATTGGCCTATTCCAAATTATTTTAGCGTTAATCCTAATATTCATGTTGCTTTAATGCCCTGACATTACTACTTTCAGTTGAGAAATTGGTAGTGGTGAGTCATATAAAGCAGACTGCAATATTAATGTATTTAGTTGATTGGAGCGAAAAGCGTCCGCACGTAGCGGAAATCAAAGGTAGTAGGTAGCATTCATCCATATTTTTATAAAAGAAAAAAGACTGTAGGCAAATTCGAAATTCTTCGAGTTTAGCTACAGTCTGAACCTCTCTTAAATGAGCGGTTTAAGTCTATTTTTTAAATAACAGGTAAATGAAGTATGGTGCCCCAATAAGAGATACGATTATACCTGCTGGAATGCTACTAAAGTTTATAATATTACGACCTATAGTATCGGCCAGTAGTAATAGCCAACCGCCTGTTAAAATGGCTACAGGTATAAATAATTGATTTCTTGGTCCTACTAATGCTTTTGCAATGTGAGGGGACAAAAGACCAATGAAGGCAATTCCGCCGGTCACTGAAACGGCAGAAGCAGCTAATGCAACCGCAGTTAACAGTAAAACAATTCTTTCTTTCTCAAGTGAAACACCTACTCCGATAGCAACAGGTTCACTCAAGTTTAGTAAGTTCAGCTTATTTGCCTTAAAAAGAGTAAAAGGAATTAATATAACAAGCCAAGGTGAAATTGCCCAAACAAAGGCCCAATCATTACCCCATATATTTCCCGCTAACCATTTGGCGATAAAATCCACTTTTGTACGTTCAGCTGATGAGATTAGAACAATCATTACGCCTGAAAGCGCCATTGAAAACCCAATACCGACCAAAACTAAGCGTACAGGTTGTAGACCTTCTTTCTTACTATAAGAAAATGCATATATCAATATAGCCGTTAGCAAAGCACCTAAAAAGGCGACTGCCGGTAAGACATATATAAATGAACCAACATCAACAGGGAAAAATAAAAAGAAAATAGCTACGCCAACTCCAGCGCCAGCATTAATCCCGATAATTCCTGGATCGGCTAAATCATTACGTGTAATGCTTTGCAAAATGGAGCCAGATAATGCGAGTGCCATACCCGCTAAAACAGTAATAAGAATTCGAGGTAGGCGTATTGAAAAGAGAACAAATTCTTCTTTGAAAGTACCGTTACCTAGAATAGTTGGAATGATACGGTCGAATGAAACTGAAGATGCTCCCATACCTAAACCGATAATAAATGTAGCTATAATTAATGCGCATAGTATAAATATGATTAATCGTTGTCTTCTAATCAAATGAGGTGCAATCATGAGAATACTTTGCCCCCTCTACGAACAATGATTAAAAAGAACGGTAGTCCTAAAACAGCAATAATAGCAGCAATAGGCGTTTCATAAGGTGCGTTAATTGTACGCCCAACTGTATCAGCTAATAGCATAAAGGAAGCTCCTACGATAGCTGACATGGGAATAACAAGACGGTAATCTGTACCGACAATGGCACGCACGATGTGAGGTACCATTAAACCGATGAAAGCCATATTTCCTACAAGGGCCACTGATGTTCCAACTAAAATAATAATGATGAGAAATAAAATGATTTTTACACGCATTGTATTTTGTCCTAAGCCAACTGCTACTTCTTCACTTAAACTTAGTAAAGTCAGCTGTCTTGAAAGAAGGAGAGCTACAATTAGACCTACAATAATAATAGGAATAATTAGTTGTAACTGACTCCATGCAGTTCCGACAAGGCCTCCAGCTGTCCACATAGAAACGTTTTTTGAAATTTTAAAGTATAAGGCTACTCCATCAGCTATCGCATAAAGGAACGCGGAAACTGCAGTTCCGGCTAATACCATTCGCAGTGGAGAAAATCCACCTCTTTTTAACATGCCAATTCCAAATACTAAAACAGCACCAATTGCGGCACCTATGAAACACGCAATCATAATACCGAAATAGCTTGTGGATGGTAGAAGAGCAAAGGTGATGGCTAGAGCAGCATTTGCACCCGCAGTTAGTCCAAGTAATCCTGGATCTGCTAATGGATTTCGTGTCATGCCTTGCATAATAGCACCCGCAACAGAAAGGGCGGCACCAACAAAAATGGCGCCGACCTCTCTCGGTAAACGGATTTCTCGAATCATCGTAATGGTATCACTCGCTGAATCTGAAGTAATAGCTAGCCATACTTCTCTTATAGAAGTATTTGCAGCACCGAATACCATAGCTACTGTAAATATACAGATCAGAACGATAATTCCTACTATGAATTTAATAACAAACGGTATGGATTGTTGTTTTTCTTTTGTCATAGTTAATCATCATTCCTATTTTAAAATTAGTGATGCTTATTTTCCTAAGAAATGGTCTTTGAAGAATTCTAATTGATATTCTAGAGTTAACGGATCATTGAAATAGAATTCATTAGCATTTGCTTCGTATACATGACCATTTTTAACAGCAGGAATGTTTTTAAATGTTTCTGTTTTTTGGAATGAATTATCACCATCAGAGAATTTACTTAAGATAACATAATCACCAGCATAGTCAGGTAAAACTTCTTGAGAAAGAGCATAATATCCATCTTTTAAGACTGACTCTTCTACTTTTTTAGGCATTTTTAATTTCATTTCTTGATATAAAATTTCTGTTCCACGGCCCCAGTGATCGCCGTATACATATAGGTCTTTATTGAAACTTTCGATGACAGAAACTGTTGTATCTTCCCCGATTTTAGCGCGGATTTCATCGCCTGCAGTAGCAGCACGTTCTTTAAAATCGTCAACCCATGCTTTTGCTTCTTTTTCCTTATTTAATAATTTACCAATTTCTAAATGTTGTGTTAGGTAATCTACTTTGCCATAAGTAAATGTAACTGTTGGAGCGATTTCTTTTAGTTTATCAATGTTTTTAGCAGTTGAAAGACCAATGATTAAGTCTGGTTCAAGCTCTATAATTTTCTCTATATCTTCATCTGTTACTTCTTCAACATCTTTTAAAGTTGAATCAAAGCGAGGATTCATTTTTGCCCAAGCGTCAACACCTACAAGGGGTACATCAAGTGACATTACATTACCTGCAAAAGAACCTAATACTATTACTTTTTGTGGGTTAGCTGGCACTTCTACTGGACCATCTTCAGATTCATATGTAATCGTCGCTGGCTCATTGTTTTTATCTGTTGAAGTATCCTCAGCTTTATCCTCAGTTTTATTGCCACAAGCGGCAATGATTAGAACGAATAATAATAAGAATGGTAAAAATAATTTTTTCATTTTTCTTCTCCTTTTAATAAATCATATGTGACACACATTGGTTTGTTTGTTCTAGGGTCTATTCCGATATGAGCATCAATCGCAAATACTTTTTCAAGTACTTCGGCCGTCATGACATCTTCGCAATTGCCAGCTTTCACGATTTCTCCATCTTTTAAAGCAATAATATAATCAGCAAAACGTGCTGCTTGGTTTAAATCATGTAATACCATAATAATGGTACGTTCTTGTTCTTCGTTTAACTTTTGTAATAGATTGAGAACTTCTAATTGATGGGCTAAATCTAGATAAGTTGTTGGCTCATCAAGGAAAATAATTTCTGTCTCTTGTGCAAGCGCCATGGCAATCCAAACACGTTGTCTCTGACCGCCCGATAATGCGTCTACAGAGCGATATTTGAATTCAGTAGTTCCTGTTACATCGAGAGCCCATTCAATAACGTCATAATCCTCTTTTGTTAGTCGGCCTAATCCTTTTTGATAAGGAAATCTTCCGTAGGATACAAGTTCTCCAACGGTCAATCCACTAACGCTCTCTGGAGTTTGAGGGAGAATAGCCATTTTGCTCGCTAAGTCTTTCGTATTTTGCTTCGCAATGTTTTCACCATCAAGTAAGACAGCACCTGATTGTTGTGAAATAATACGAGTCATTGTTTTCAAAAGCGTTGATTTACCACAACCATTTGCGCCGATGATCGTTGTAATTTTTTTATCAGGAATTGAGATACTCAATTCTTTGACAATTAAACGGTCACCATAACCAATGCTTAAGTCATCTGTATATAGGCGAACCATGATATGACTAACCTCCGTTTACAAAATATAATTAATAGATTACAATTGAGAATGAATTTCAGTATCATTGCACATGCTTAAATATAAGGTCAATGATACTGAAAGTCAATTAATTTTTTGAATTGAAGAAAATAGATAGATACATAAATTATTTAATACAAATTAGGAGTGTTAATATATGGAGCTACAAGACTTATACGATGTGACTGTCATTGGTGGAGGACCAGCTGGATTATATTCAACTTTTTATAGTGGATTACGTGAAATGAAAACAAAAATCATTGAATATCAGCCTCATTTAGGTGGTAAATTACATGTTTATCCAGAAAAAATGATATGGGATGTAGGGGGGCATAAGCCACTTCCTGGCGAGCAATTGATAGAGCAGTTAGTCGAACAAGGATTAACGTTTAATCCAACTGTCGTGTTAAATGAAAAAGTAGAATCTATAGAAAAAAATGATGGAAATCTTTTTGAATTAACGACAGCTTCAGGAAACAAGCATTACTCCAAAACCATAATAGTTGCCGTTGGAAGTGGTATCTTGAACCCAACGAAAATTCAACTTGAAGGTGCGGAGAAATTTGAAGTATCGAACTTGAATTATACAGTAAAATCCATTCAACGCTTCAAAGATAAAACGGTCATCATTTCTGGCGGTGGTAATTCAGCAATTGACTGGGCAAATGAATTAGAGCCAATAGCAAAAAAAGTGTATTTAACATATCGAAAAGATCAACTAAATGGACATGAATCACAAGTGAATCATTTATTAGAAAGCACAGTCACATCCTTTTTTAACACATCTATTTCAAAATTTATTGCTAGTGATAATAGAGAAATAATTGAAAAAGTAGAATTAACAAATCATCAAAATAATGAAGTAGAGTATGTAGAAATTGATGAAGTCATTATTAATCATGGTTTTGAACAAGATGCATCTTTACTTCAAAATAGCGAAGTTGAAATTGATATTGCGGATAACTTTTATATTGAAAGTAACTCTTCTGGCGAATCGTCAGTACCAGGTCTATATGCTGCAGGCGATATTGTAAAATATGAAGGTAAAGTGAATTTAATTGCTGGTGCATTCCAAGATGCAGCAAATGCAGTAAATAAGGCTAAGAAGTATATTGAACCTGAAGCAAATGGTGTTGGAATGGTGTCCTCACATAACGAGTTGTTTAAAAAACGTAATCGGAAGTTAATTAAAAAAATGATGGAATGTTAAAGTATATTGATCATTCGTAATTATTACTACTAGCCAACCAATTTTTAAAGTATAAAAAATGAAACCCGATAAAGCCAGTGCATCAACTGACTGCTTAATCGGGTTTTTATATTTTACAAAGGAAGGTTAATTGGAAAGTAAATTTAATATGGAGATATTTCCTTAACCATAAATCACTAATCTAACTGCATAGTAGCCAATGATTTAGGTCTTCATGTTTCTTCTTTTGACTACATTACCTGTTTAACTTAAAGATTATTTTCTTAATATAAGTAGAGCATTAAGTAAATGTTTTTCCTTGTAAATAGAACAATGGTAAAATGGCTTAGTGATTGCGTTTTCATAAAATAGAGATTTTTAAGCAAATTCATTTTTATTGGTAATTTATTATAGGAGAGTTCTAATGAACAATTTAAGTACTAGATGGAGGAAGTCCGAGCTGGTATGGATAATTCTCATCGCTATTTTGACAGCTATTAGCAGTGAAATAAAAGTGGCACCTTTCAATGGAGAGAATTTTCGATTTGGTCTTGGGAGCATAATGTTCCTTTTACTTATATTAATTCGCCCGCCTTATGCGCTTATAAGGGCTGGGGTTGTTACGGGGTTAACGGTAGTTTTATTCCGGATTATGAATGATGTAGCGTTTAATTTGTTTGATTTTACGGAAAGTTTAAAGCAAAATGCGCCCGCCTTTATTTATTACTTTATTTTTTCTAGTGGTTTTCGAATATTTGGCGTTGAAAAGTATCAAGATAAGCCATTGCGCTTAGGTATATATGCAACACTTCTTGAAATTGTAGGGAATAGTGCAGAGCATATCATTCGCGCTTTCTTAATAGCTGAAACGAATATTGATCTATTTGATTTGGGACTATTAAGTGCAGTTGCTTTATTGAGAAGCTTTTTTGTCGTAGGTTTATATAGTTCAGTCGTTATTTCAGAGCAACATAAACGATTAGAAGAAAAGTTAACTGTAGACTCAGGTTTATATGTAGAGACGTTATATTTGCAAAAATCAATGAATCATATAGAAAAAATTACAGCTTCTAGCTATGATTTATATCGTAAATTAAAGGACATTGAGCAAAGAGAGCTAAGTGTCAAGGCTTTGCATATTGCCCAGGAAATTCATGAAGTAAAGAAAGATGCTCAACGTATATTCTCGGGTTTATCGAACATGACGCTTCAAAAAACAAATGATGTATATTTTTTGTCGAATTTACTTGATTTCGTTACAACAGCCAATACGAAATATAGTGAGTTATTAGGTAAACAAATTGTTTTTCATGTGAAAGTATCCACCGATTTTGAAACGAATCAACAAATTCCATTATTAGCTATGCTCAATAATCTTGTGGCAAATGCGGTTGAGGCAATAGATGATGTTGGTGAAATTTCAATTGAGGTATTTGATATAGAAAAGAAGACATGCTTTAAAGTAAGTGATTCTGGTAAGGGTATATCTAAAGATGATTTAGATTTTATTTTCGAACCAGGTTTTACGACGAAATACAATAAGCAAGGTGTTGCAGCAACCGGGATTGGTTTATCACACGTACGCGAAATTGTACAAATGCTTGAAGGGGATATTTCTGTTAGAAATTTTGAGAGTGGCTTAATTTTTCGAATCGAAATACCAACGAAGAATATTCGAAAGAGAGTTGAATAATCCTGCGTTATTTTATAGTAGACGATGATGCAGCTAGCCGCCGAATGCTGAAGCAAATAATTATTGAAGGTGATTTGGGGGTAGTAATTGGGGAGGCTGATAGTGGAGAAAGTGCATTGCCACTTATTTTGTCAAGTCATCCTGATCTTGTATTAATCGATTTATTAATGCCGAATTTAGATGGTATTGAAACAATAGAACAATTGAGAAAACAAGGATTTAAAGGTCATTTTGTGATGATCTCACAAGTCGTTAATAAAGAAATGGTGGGACAAGCATACGAAAAAGACGTGGAGTTCTTTATCCATAAACCCATCAATCGTGTTGAAGTGCAAAATGTCCTAAAAAAAACAGCTGAGCGCTTTTTATTAAAACGATCACTGCTCACGATTCGTGAGTCGTTAATAAACTTTGAAGAGACCACGAAAGAAGAGACACATCGAACTATAAGAGATGTAGTTTTATCCATTTTAAATGATATGGGTATTGTAGGAGAAGTAGGAAGTGACGACATTCTAAGTATAATGGAATTGTTGATTAATCGTAGTGAATCTTCCATGCAATTGCCAGCTTTAAAGGATTTGTATGAGGAACTTGCATCTGAAACAAAGACTAACGGTGTTGAGATAATGAAAGAAAGTAAGGCCATTGAGCAACGAATACGTAGAACGATATTGGCCGCAATGAATAATTTAGCAACTTTGGGTGTTGTCGATTATACAAACCCTGAGTTTGAATACTATGCTCCGCGCTACTTTGAGTTCTCAGAAATTCGAACATGTATGCGTTCCATTCAAGAGGATTCTAAGATAACTAGGAAGATAAAAGTGAATGTGAAGAAGTTCTTACAAGTGTTATATGTAGAGTCTTTAGAGAAGTATCATCATCCACCTAAATAGGTAAATAGTTAGTGGAAAAACAATATAATTTCTTATTTCAAAATTTTTTAATCAAATAAATGTCGGATTCTGTCGGATTTAATAAGTCGTTAATAAAATGTGAATAAGGCTTTTTCTGTAAAAAGTAAAACAGAACAAAGGGGTGACTTATTGATGAAGAAAAAATTTAAGATAAGTTTAGCTGTTCAAATATTGATCGGACTTGTTTTAGGTATTACAGTAGGTGCAATCTTCTACGGTAATCCAAAGGTTGAAACTTATTTACAACCAATTGGTACGATATTCTTGAATATGATCAAAATGATCGTTGTACCGATTATTGTTTCTACATTAATTTTAGGTGTTGCTGGAACAGGTGACATGAAACAGCTTGGTAAATTAGGTGCGAAAACTCTTATTTACTTTGAAGTTGTAACAACAATTGCAATTGTTGTTGGTTTATTGGTTGCAAATATATTCCAACCTGGTGTTGGTGTGGATATGAGTGCTATCACTAAAGGTGATATTTCTCAATATCTTCATACAACTGAAGAAGTACAAAGTCATGGTTTCGCTGATACAATTATTAATATTGTTCCAACGAATATCATTGATGCTATGGCTAATACGAACATGTTAGCAATTATCTTCTTCTCTGTATTATTTGGGCTTGGTGTAGCTTCTATTGGTGAGAGAGGGAAACCAGTTCTTGCTTTCTTCCAAGGAACAGCAGACGCTATGTTCTGGGTAACAAACACAGTTATGAAATTTGCTCCATTTGGTGTATTCGCACTAATTGGGATAACCGTTTCAAAATTCGGTTTAGAATCCTTAATACCTTTAGGTAAATTGGCGATTTTAGTTTATGCATCTATGATATTCTTTATAATCGTGATTTTAGGTTCAATTGCTAAGCTCGTTGGTATCAATATTTTCCGTTTGCTTAGAGTATTAAAAGATGAGCTGATTTTAGCATACTCTACCTCAAGCTCTGAAACCGTATTACCAAAAGTGATGCAAAAAATGGAGAAATTCGGTAGTCCAAAGGATGTCGTATCTTTTGTAATACCTACGGGATATTCATTTAACTTAGATGGTTCTACGCTATACCAAGCGATTGCGGCAATTTTCATTGCTCAAATGTATAATGTTCCTTTAACTATTATGGATCAAATTACATTAGTACTTGTATTAATGGTTACTTCTAAAGGTATTGCAGGTGTACCAGGTGTATCTTTTGTTGTATTATTAGCTACTCTTGGTACTGTAGGTATTCCACCAGAAGGTTTAGCATTTATTGCTGGTATCGACCGTATTCTTGATATGGCTCGTACAGTTGTAAATGTAGTTGGTAACTCTCTAGCTACAATCGTTATGTCTAAATGGGAAGGTCGCTTCGATTATGACAAAGCGGCAACTTACTTTGACACACCTGAAGATTCAGTACGATAAATAGCTTAGTGGAAGAATTATTTTCATTCACTTCTAGTATATGTAGGACATTCTTTTAATAAAAAATTATGAACTCCACTAACGGCGATGTTAGTGGAGTTTTTTTGTTTTTTTACTGCTATTCAATTATGTACTAGTTGTCTATGACATCTAGTTGACATATTGGAATGCTATAATGTTTGAAAAAAGAATATAACTGCGATTTGGAGGGATTTGTATGGATAAAGTACTTATTGTAGAAGATGAATTTGCGATTAGCCAAGTGCTCAAGGCATATTTACAAAAGGTGAATTTTCAAACTGAGCAGGCCTATAATGGTTCTGATGCAATTAAGAAATTCCATGAATTTAATCCTAATCTCGTGTTGTTAGATATTATGCTTCCGGGAAAAAGTGGTTGGGAGATCTTAAAGGAAATACGTCAAATAAGTACTTGTCCAGTTATCATGTTAACAGCTTTAGGTGAAGTTAATTATCGACTTGAGGGGCTAAATGAAGGTGCAGATGATTACATTACAAAGCCATTTGTTGCTGAAGAGGTTGTCGCACGCGTGAAAGCTGTTTTAAGAAGAACTCAAGGTGATAATGCCCCTAAGAGGAAATTTGGTAGCTTAGAAATTAACTTACAATCATATGATGTACATGTGAATAATCAAGTAATAGATTTAACACCAAGAGATTTATCGGTATTAATGTTTCTAGCAGAGCATCCAAACCAAACATTTACACGAGATCAATTAATTGAGCAAGTGTGGGGGTGGGAATATGATGGTAGCGATCGTGCAGTCGATTTAGCAATAAAGAGATTACGTAAATCACTACAAGACTGGCCTGCCGAAGAAGGGGAAATAAAGACACTTCGTGGATTGGGGTATCAGTTAAGTGTTAAAAAATCGTAAAAAGAAAAGGGTATCTTTAACGCGTTATTGGACTACGCGCTATTTGCTAACTCTTTGTATAGGTCTAACAATTATTGCGTTTATATCAGCAATCTGGTTACGTCATACAACGCTTGTATATAGATTGGATATGATTGAGTTCATGGCTGAGGAAATGACTCATCGCATTTCAGATAATGTTGATGCAGGCATTCCAAATGGTGATAATCCTGGACTATTCAGAGAGCGGGATCGGTTTATGAATATGGATATTAAGCCGGTTATTTATATAGTAAATACCGAAGGGAAAATCATTTCAAGTAATCGCCCTAAAGGACCGCGAGAGCAAACTATTCAAGCCGATATTTTATCATCTAGTGATGAGGTACAAAAGCTTAACTATAATGGAACATCAAAAGTTTTTTATGCAGTAAAGAAGAAAATTGAAATTGCCGATGAACAAGTCGGTTGGGTAGTAATTGTGGAGTCAAAAGAGAGGCTTACACATTTAAATCAAGAGTACGGTCAGTTGGCGATTATGATAGGTAGTTTAGCTTTGTTAGGATTAGGAGCAATTTATTTTTTATCAAGAAGGTTAGCTACACCAATTAAAGAGGTTGCTGCCGCAGCAAAACAAGTACAACAGGGCAACTATAATATCAAACTTCCTGAAAATTTAAAGGAAGAAGAAGTGTACGAACTTGTTCGTTCTTTTAAAGAGATGGCAATGCGCTTGGAACAACTAGAGTCAATGCGAACCGAATTGTTAGCAGGTGTAACACATGAACTGAAAACACCTGTAACCTCTATTAGTGGTCTGTTACAAGCCATTCAAGATGGAGTTGTTTCAGGTGATGATGCTCGCGAATTTGTTAAAATGGCGATAAATGAAACATCAAAATTAAAAACAATGGTTGGTGATTTATTGGCATTCAACTCATTTGCTGTAAACGCCATTCCTGTAAAATTTGAAGCACTTGAAATAAACCAAATGGTAAAAGACGTAGTTAATCAATGGAGGCTAATGCAGGATACTGACGATATACAGTTAACACTTACTACATTAAAAGAGTTAGTAACGGTGAATATTGATGCTATTCGTTTTCAACAAATTTTCACCAATTTACTTACAAATGCTGAGCAAGCTATGAAGGGGCTAGGCAATATTAACGTCGTTTTGTATGATGAGAAAGAATCGGTTGTTATTACTGTATCTGATCATGGACAAGGTATTCCAAAAGAAGAACAAGATTTAGTTTTCGAACGTTTCTATCGAGGTGAAAATAAGAAATACGAAGTGCGTGGTTTAGGTCTAGGTTTACCGCTTAGTAAAATGATGGCGCAATCTATCCATGGTGATTTACATCTTGTAGAAAGCTCTGAGAAAGGTACAACATTCAAATTAATAATTCCAAAAGCAAATAACTGATAATAACCAAAGAACTCAATTCGATCACAAAATCGGATTGGGTTTTTTTCTTTCAAAAATATAAATCCCGACATTTAGCTGACACATTGATTCTGTAAAGTAGGTTTTGTAAAGAACAGAATATAAGGAAGGATGATATAAATGACAAGCGAAATACCAGAAGATAAAAAGGGGAGGGGTAAACGCCTCATACTCGTTATCGGAATCCCGCTAATTTTACTAATGGCGTTAATTACCTACTATGTAACAGTACCAAAGACAGATGATTACGTCGCCAAAATTAACGGAGAAAAAATAACCCAATCAGAGTTAAATAAAGAACTTGTTTCTCAATATGGGACTGACGTACTTAGTACACTGATCACAAATAAAGTCATTGAGTTAGAAGCCGTTAAGAAAAAAATTACTGTTTCAGATAAAGAGATTCAGGCGGAGCTCGATGACTTGCAAAATTCTTATGGTGGTAAAGAGGCATTTGAAGCAGCGCTAGAATCTAACGTTATGACATTACAAGATGCAAAGGACAATATCAAAACGTATTTAACAACTACAAAATTAATTGAACCAACAATAGATATTACCGAAAAAGAGCTAAAAACATATTTTAAAGAAAATAAAGATACTTTTTCTCAAGAAGAGCAAGTACAAGCCAGTCATATATTAGTTGAAGACAAAGATACAGCACAAGAGGTAGAGAAGAAAATTAAAAAAGGTGAAGACTTTGCAGAGCTAGCTAGTGAGTATTCAACTGATACAGCAAGTGCTTCAAATGGCGGTAATCTAGACTATTTTGGAAAAGGTGTAATGGAGGAAGGATTTGAAAAAGCCGCTTTTTCCATGAAAATTGATGAAATAAGTGATCCTATTAAAACAGATTATGGCTACCATATTATAAAAGTTACAGGTAAAAAGGCAGCAAAAGAAGCTACATTTGAAAACTCAAAGGATGATGTAAAAACTGCTTTAATGAACGAAAAAATAAATGCCAATTATTCAACGTGGTTGTCTTCTTTATATGAGGACTATGAAATCGAAAATGCATTAGCTGGCGAAAAATAAGCTGAAAGGGAGCAGGAAATTATGAGATACCAAGATGAGTTTACTGTTAAAGGTCGAAAAGAACTCAAACATGCCATCTCACAAATGGATTACACCATGTTACGTAATAAATTACAACATGTGATGAAACTTGATGCGCATGCTGGTAGTGATGGAAAGTATTTAATTCGTAGTGTGTATTTCGATAACTTTGAAAACAAAATCTTGAATGAGAAAAAAGAAGGTTATTTCAAGCGTGATAAATATCGCGTCCGTATTTACGATCATAATTCAGCACTCATTAATCTTGAAAAGAAAAGTAAGAGAAATAATTTAACTTTTAAAGAAAAATGCCTTATTTCATCTGATGAATATGAATCAATGCGTATTGGACAGGTTGACTGGATGGAAGAGGACGAGCGTCAACTTATTCGTGAACTATTTATTCAAATGTCTTTATATCAATTGAAGCCGATGACAGTTGTTGATTATGTTCGCGAAGCGTACGTTTATCCATTTGGGAATGTACGTGTGACATTTGATGGCCAAATTAAAACAAGTTTTCGTAATACAGATATTTTTAATCCGGATTTACCAATGGTATCTGTATTTGATCCAACACAAGTAATTTTAGAAGTGAAATACGATGAATATTTGCCAGATGTTATCAAAATGATGTTGCAAATGATGGATCGTAGACCTGATGCATATTCAAAATATCAATTAAGCCGTATGTACGGTTAATACTTTTTGGAGGAATTAATAATGGATACAACAAATTTCACAGATATTTTTAAATCAAGCTTTATAGAAAAAACATCAGCTTTCTCGCTAACAGATGCATTAATCGGACTCCTTGTTTCATTTATCATTGGCCTTTTTATTTACGCAGTATATAAAAAGACATTTTCAGGTGTAATTTATTCACACACTTTCAATATTTCTTTAATGATTATGACAATGGCCACGGCACTTATTATTATGGGTATTTCTTCAAATGTCCTATTATCCCTTGGTATGGTCGGTGCTTTATCAATTGTTCGTTTTAGAACACCTATCAAAGACCCAATGGATTTAGTTTTTTTATTCTGGTCTATCGTATCAGGTATTTTATGTGGTGCCGGATTTATTCCATTAGTAATCGTAGGTTCAATACTAATTGGCTTAGTGTTAGTACTATTTGTCAATAGAATCACAATTGAAAATCCATATTTATTAATTATAAAATATGCAGATTCCACAGTTGAAGATGCTATGGAAAAAGTTATTTCATCTCAATCAAAGAAACATGCTTTAAAATCAAAATCGGTGATGAATGGTGAAGAGCTAGAAGTAACTTACGAAATTCGAGTAAAAGAAAATGATTCAAAATTCATGAAGGATTTAACAGCTATTCAAGGTGTGAAATCAGCAGTAATGCTTAGCTACGATGGTAACTTCACAGCTTAATACAAGGACCACAAATCATCGTAAAGGAGTTACAACATGATCAAAAATAGAGTAGTATACAGCATTCTCGCTGTACTCGTGATTGTGTTCATATGCGCTGTAGTAATCTTGCCCAATCTATCTTTGGATTCTAAGAATACAGAAACAAGTTATACAAATAAGGTATTTAACAAAGATAAAGTAACAACGGTCGACCTTGAAATTTCTGAAAGGGATTGGCAAGACATGTTAGATAATCCGCTTGATGAGGAAATTAAAGAAGCAAATGTTACTATAAATGGTAAAACCCTTGAGCATGTTGGTGTACGTACAAAAGGTAATTTGTCGTTACGCGAGGTGGCAAGTGATGAAAATTCGGATCGATACAGCTTGAAAATCGACTTCGATTATTACAATGACGAGCAAAGTTTATATGGTTTGAAGAAACTAAATTTGAACAACAATTATAGTGATTCAACTTTGATGAGAGAATATCTTTCTTATCAGCTAATGGAAGAAATGGGCTTGCCAACACCTGCATACTCATACATGTATGTAACGGTGAATGGCGAAGATAGAGGACTTTTCCTAGGCGTTGAACAAGTGGACGAAACTTTCCTAGCCAAAAATTTCTCAACAAATACCGGGTCATTATACAAACCAGATGGTACAGGCAGTGATTTGAAATGGATTAGTGAAGATATCGATGATTACACTGGTTTGAATGCAAAAACGAGTACAGATGATTCTGATGATGAAGCAATGATTAATTTCTTAAGTGCCATTAATAATAAAGGCGCTAGTATAGAAGACACAGTTGCTGTGGACAATATGTTGCGCTACTTTGCAACAAATACAGCACTAGTAAATCTAGATAGTTATCAAGGAAACATGAAGCATAACTATTACTTATATGAAGAAAAAGGCAAGTTCTCCATTATTCCTTGGGATTACAATATGAGCTTTGGAGGTTTTGGTGCAGGGGGAGGCGGTGGCGGCCGTGGTGGACCTCAAGAAGACACTAACGAAAATACAGAAAAAGATTCTTTAGTAACTAAGGATGATAGCACTTCTGAAACACCATCAACTACTGAGAGTAAAGATGAAGCAGAATCAAATAGTGATGAACAAAGGGATATGACTGATATGCCTACACCTCCAGAAGGTACACATGGCCAACCACCAAGTGATGGTGGGCAACTGCAGCCACCACAGGAAAACAACGTAGCAAGACCAAATCAGGAACCTACAAGTAATGAAGAACTAGACGCATCAGCAGACGCTAAAAAAGGAACTGAATCAAACAAAAAAGAGGCTGACGGAACATCAGACGCCACTAAGGATAAAAATGTTATCGCAAAACGTGGAGGTATGGGTGCAGGGAATGGTCAGTTGATTTCTGATTCAAGTATTAATTTCAGTGTAACAACACCGGTCTCCGGGACGTCTATAGAAGAGCGCCCATTATTAAATGCTCTACTATCAAATGATGAATATCGTAAAAAATATGAAGAATATTTAAATGATATCGCTACTAAATATTTAACAGAGGATAAAATTGCCGTAGAAACAGCCAAAATTGCAAAATTAATCACGCCTTATGTTGAAAAAGATCCAACGAAATTTTACACAACAGAAGAATTTAAAGCTGCAGTAGAAGGAGATAATAGCTTACCTGAATTTGCAAAACAACGCTCAAAATCAATTTTGAAGCAACTATCAGGTGATTTAGTTGTAGATTCATCCAACTCTACAGGTGATAAAGTAAATCAAAAAAATCAACTAAATACAAATGCTGATAAAGATTCTACCGCAAAACCTAACGCGGAAACAAAAGGAGAGGTTATGCCCAATCAACCTGGTGGCGAAGGTTTTGATTCAAACAATATGCCTGAAAGAGGACAATCTCCGAATAGTATGCAAGATGGTCGAGGAGGGGATGGTGGGCAGAATCCAGGCATACCTGAAAAAAATAATCAGCAAACAACGGGTTATTCAAGAGACACGATTATAGTAAGTTCTATAGCTGTTGGATGCCTACTTATAGCCACGATTTTCGTTTTCCTATTCAAACGTAGACGATAAAACGAACAAACGAACAACCACTGCCGGTACCTGATTGCCGGTGCTGGCAGTGAAACCCACCCAACTTACACTTTAAAAGAGACAAAAGGTTGCCAATTGATTGTTTAGCACATCAATCAGTGGCAACCTTTTGTTATCTAAACAATATGGTACTGTTAACTATTTCAACGGATATTAGTTAAAATTCTTATATGTATGTCTTACTAATATTATTAATACAATAATGAGTTAGATTTTGTTAAAGTTAATCAAAAATAACTTAAAGAATAAAAAAAGAAGCTAGCTGTGTCGAGCAGCTAGCTTAAAAGAATGGTATTTTGTCGTTGAAACAATTAATGAGTGGAACTTATCCTTTAGATTTTGAAATTCAAAGTTCACTGCCCATTTAAGCATTTAATAAAAACGGATTGAAAAGAGTGAGTTAGAAAATGATTAAAAAAATCTAGCCTCCGTTGCTAGACCTTAAAGTCCATTAATAACTTTTCGAACAATTATTAGAAAGGTTGGATTCAAATCTGCGCGATGTGAATTACGAAGTCGTTGCCTTAGGAAGTTGAATTCCAAGGTGAATTCGTTTGTAATGTACTTTTCCTCATTGAACGAACGGTTTCTATAGCATAAAAACGAGTGACACTCATCAATTACGACACCACTACTAGTAATGATGGGAGCTCGTTTTTGCTAAACAAGTCGTTTTATTCACAAATCCTATGCCGTTTAATTATTATTAAATTGTTAGACTATTATAAAGGAAAATTATTAGATAATCAAAAGTTTTAATTTTAAAATATTTAATATTAAATAGAAGGTGCTAAAAATATGAATGACCAACAATTTGATCAGCTTTTACATATTGAGACTACAGGCAATCAGTATGGCTATCCAACATTAACGCATTATCACCGTTATGAGCCTACGCCATACGCCGCACTAGACCAACTTTTTGAAAAATATAGTCTTGAAAGTACAGATTGTGTGGTGGATATGGGATGTGGTAAAGGACGTGTCCCTTTTTATGTACATCACCGCTTTCATACAAATGTTGTTGGGGTTGAAATGAATTTAACTTTTTATGAAAATGCTCTAACGAATAAAATTCAATATATGAAGAAATACAGTGTGAAAAATAATGCTATTGATTTCCAATGTGTGTTTGCACAAGACTATTTAGTTCAGCAGAAGGATAATGTGTTTTTCTTTTTTAATCCATTTTCAGTTCAAATATTCCGTAAAGTAGTAAACAATATATTACGCTCAGTTGAATTAGAGCCTCGTCAAATTAGCCTTATTTTATATTATCCATCAATAGATTATGTACAGTTTTTACAATATGAGACTAATTTTGAATTAGAGAATGAGATATTTCTCGAAGAAGTTTCTGTTCGTAATGTAAATGAGCGAATATTAGTGTTTAAAAATATGTGAATTATATCCATAAAAAGTTACCGTAAAGACTTATATAGTATAACTTTTATGAATCAATAGATTTTTAAAAGAAGAACTTTCATTTCACTAATAAATATTTTAGTGTTAAACTATACTCATGAATAAAAGGAGTTGTGATTAATGGGGAAATTAGATGAAAAAGTAGTAATTATTACCGGCGGAGCTGGCGGTATCGGTGGCGGTATGGCAAAAGCAATGGTTAAAGAAGGCGCAATCGTTGCAATCGTTGACTTAAACGAAGAAGCTGGAGAAGCAATGGCTAAAGAATTACAAGAAATTTCGCCGAAATCATCATTTATCCAAGCTAACCTTATGGATCGTGATAATTTAGGCAATATCGTGAAGACAGTGGCTGAAAAATATGGTAAAATTGATGTCTTAGTAAACAATGCTCATGCATCAAAACAAGTATCTATTGAGGAAACAACTCAAGCAGATCTTGATCTATCATTTGGTACTGGTTTCTACGCAACATTCTATTTAATGCAAGCTGCACTTCCTTACTTGAAGGAAACAAAAGGTAATGTTATTAACTTTGCTTCAGGTGCTGGTTTAGCTGGACATGAAACGCAAGGTGTATATGCTGCAGCAAAAGAAGCGATTCGTGGTATTACACGTGTAGCTGCTAACGAATGGGGCCGTTTTGGTATCAACGTTAACATAATTGGACCGCTTGCAAATTCTCAAGGTGTAGAAGCTTGGGCAAAAGCACAACCAGAATATTATGAAGCAGTTAAAAACAAAATTCCTTTGGGACGTTTTGGTGATGTTGAAAATGATATCGGTCGCGTAGCGGTATTCTTAGCTTCTGAGGATTCTCAATATATTACTGGTCAAACAATTATGGCTGATGGTGGATCAATAATGCTTAGATAAGTTTTTCTGCAATCAGGGGAGGACAAATTGAGAGACACGAATATTTTTAAACTTATACATGCAGTTGAATTAGTTAACAATGCTAATATCATTCGATTTTCACAAATGTTTCCACATAATATAGGGATATCACCTATATTAGCTCTGAGTGAGTTAAAAATAAACGGGGCACAAAAACAGACTGTTTTAGCCGATAAGCTTGGTTATACTCCAGGTGCTATGACAAATATTGCAACTAAACTAGTGAAAAATGGCTTTGCAGAACGTCAATATAATGCTAATGACCGTCGTCATGTTTTATTAGCTATTACAGAAATGGGAAGTAAAGTGTTAATTGATGCCCAGTCAAAGGGACATGATTTAGCAATGGAACTTTTCAGTGTATTAAGTGAGGAAGAGGTCGATCAATATTTGGCCATCCAAAATAAATTGTTGAAAAATGTAGCAAAAGAAGAGTTATAATAAAAAGCTTAGTTCTCTCATGGGAACTAAGCTTTTTTTATGAGATTATAAGCTTGTAATGCACGTTTTCTTGCAAAATTATGTTCAACAATAGGAAAAGGATAGTCTTTACCTAATTCTAAATGTGCTAATGCTAATATTTCCTTGGAGGCTTCCCATGGTTTATGAATAAATTTTTGGGGAAGATTCTTCAATTCGGGTATCCATTGACGAACGTAATCGCCATTTGGATCAAAACGTTTCCCTTGTGCAACTGGGTTAAAGATACGGAAAAAGGGGGCAGAATCAATGCCACAGCCAGTTGTCCATTGCCAGCCCATAGCATTATTGGCGACATCAAAATCAATTAGCTTTTGCGTGAACCATTTAGATCCCTCTGTCCAGGGAACAAGTAAATGTTTAACCAAGAATGAAGCAACTACCATTCGCACTCGATTATGCATATAGCCTGTCGCTAGCAATTCCCGCATACCAGCATCCACTAATGGATACCCAGTTTGCCCCAACTTCCATTTTTTGAAATCACTTGATGAACCTTCCCAAGGAAAAGTGTTATATGCTTCTCTCAATGGCTTTATAGGCATAGTAGGAAAGTGGATTAGCTGGTCATATGCAAAATCGCGCCAAACCAGTTGTCTTAAAAACGTTTCAGTAGATGGACCTTGTATTTCGTGGGATTGAATAGAATGCCAAATCGACTTCACACTAATATTCCCCCATACTAAATAAGGGGATAGAAGTGAAGTAGCCTGTGCGCTAGGGAAATCTTTATAGCTTTCATATTTATTAAGTCCATATTCTAGAAACTCTGTCCAATGACTAATCGCTTCTTGTTCCCCAATTTCCCAATGTTGATCTAGCCTAGATTCTAAGCTGTTAGGTGATAATAACTGTAGTTCATGTATTTCTAATGATGCAGGTAATGTAGCTAGAGTAGAAGTCATCTTCGGAATGGCATAAGGAGTGGGGACATGTTCTTGCATAGTTCTCTTCCAGTAAGAAGTGAATACTTTATACGGTTCATGGTTTTTATTTAAAATGTTGAATTGTTGATAGAGAAGATTACCGTGAAATGATTGTACTTCAATTTTGGACTTAGAAAGTTGTATTTCAATCTCAAATAAGGATTGCACCATGAAAGGTTCGTAGCATCTATTATAAAAAACCGCATCAGCAGAAGTTTCTTTTATAAGCTGCAATAATTCTTTTTGGATATTTCCTTTACGTATAATAAGAGGTATTCCTTTTGCTTCTAAATTTTGTTTCAGTGAAATTAATGATTGATGAAGTGACCACTTTGCAGCAATACTATCCGCATATTCGAATTCTTGCTCAGATGGCCAAATAAAAACAGGTATTATACATCCTTGTTGAGCAGCTTCAAAAAGTGCGGCATGATCGTGGATTCTTAAATCTTTTCTGAACCAAACGATTATTTTTTTCATAGTAATACCTCCATTTATAGTCCAGTAAACAATTAGAGAAGGATGATGGTAGTGAGAAAAAGGGATTTCGTTATAAAGAGTATTATTGCAGGTACTATCGCAGGTCTTTTCCTAGGTTTCTTTTTTAAATATGTTGAAGTCACATTCAATATAAGAGTGTACACATTGTTGTTGAATATTGATTTTATTCCTATTTTCGGAAATTATCATTATCCGGAATTTGTGGAGTTTCTATTGCATCTACTTATTGCCATTGGGTTATCGGCTGTTATGGTATACATAATTTACTTTAAAAAATATTTAAAAAGACATCAATTAATTGCAGTAATTTTAACATCAGTATTAATCGCTTTAGTGTATTTTCCAACTACAGTACTATCTAATAGAACACCTGCCCTTACCTCGGTCGAGGCATTAGCTGTGTGGATAGTTGGTCACCTTTTATTTGGTATAGTATTAGCTAGTCTTTATTTAATAATGTTCAAAAAAAAAAAAAATTAGGTGTTTTTAATGAACACCTAAACCTCTAAGATAAAAATCAACAATTTGCTTTGTCGCTTCATCAATGGAAGGGAATATGGATTGTGATTGTGCATCTCGGTAATTTCCTACGTTTAATAAAGACATGAAGGAGTGTGTGGCGAATTTAGGGTCGAATTTTGGAATTTCACCATTGTTCATAGCTTCTATTAATACATTTTCTACTGCATTATACATTTGCTCTTCAGATTCCTTCATCATTTGTAGCTGTTGATCGGATAAATGCGTTTTGGCGTCTCGCATAAAGCTTCCCATATCTACATCAATTGTTGCAGATAGCTGAATTTTGACAAGCTGATATAATCTTTCTTTTAAAGGCGCATCTGTTGCTAAAATTTGCGAAATACGCAAAGCAATTCGTTGCATCATATGCACCATAGCATCTGTAAATAAATCTGCTTTCGTGGAGTAATAATAATAAACAGTCGCTTTTGTAATGTCACATTCTTTGGCGACATCATCCATGGAAACAATTTTATAGCCGTGTTGAATAAATAATTTTGTTGCTGTATCTAAAATAATCGTTTTTGTTGGTTTTGTCGTTTGGTTTTGACGAGGTCTCCCAAGGCTACGTGATTTCTGCCTCACTTGAACTCCCCCTACTTGGTTATTTTACATATATTATATCATATTAGGTGAAACCACTTGAAAAATTAACTAACCAGTATATATAATAAAAACAAATGTATTAGGAAGGTGGTAAAGTGTGAAAAAGCATCCATTAGAAGCATGGGGTGAATTAGTTGGAGGAAAGAAGTCACGTTGGATTGCACTCATAACGTGGGTATTGCTCGTAACGGTTTTATCATTCATGTGGCCACAAGTAAACAGTATTGAAAATGATTCAGCTGAAAATGTTCCAGCTGATGCAATGTCTCAACAAGCTGCTAAGTTAATTGATCAGGAGTTTTCCGATGACTCGGGTAATCCACTATTAGTTGTATGGCATAGAGATGGGAAATTATCGAAAGAAGATTATTCAACTATTCAAAATGTATATAAGAAATTAGCTGATAACCCATTAGAGCAGCAAACAGTATTACCTCCATTGGGTAAGTTACCACCTCAAGCCTTAGCTGCGAGTGCATCTGAAAATGGTACAACAATTGTAACGCCTATTTTCTTTGATAAAGATGCTATTACAGATGACCTTGAAAAAAGCACCGATGAATTTAAAAAACTTGTAAAAGAAGAATTAGGGAAAGACCCATTTGCTGCAAAATTAGGTAGCGATGAGTTGCAACTACGTCTATCAGGACCAGTTGGAATACAAATTGATGCAGTTAGTTTGTTCTCTTCAGCAGATATTAAACTAATGATTGCAACAGTATTACTTGTTTTAGTCCTACTTATTTTGTTATATAGATCACCGCTGTTAGCAATAATTCCACTTATTATCGTTGGATTTGCTTACGGAATTATTAGTCCTTCATTAGGTTTCTTTGCAGAGCAAGGATGGATTAGTAAAGATGCCCAGGCAGTATCAATTATGACCGTTCTACTCTTTGGGGCAGGAACAGATTATTGTTTATTTTTAATATCAAAATATCGTGAAATTTTACTAGATGAAGAAGATAAGTACAAAGCGATGAAACTTGCTATTAGAGATTCAGGTGGCGCTATTGCAATGAGTGCTTTGACAGTTGTTATTGGTCTAGGCACGCTTGGACTTGCACATTATGGTTCTTTTCAAAGATTCGCAGTACCATTTAGTTTTGCAATATTAGTTATGGGAATTGCATCACTTACGTTATTACCAGCATTGCTTGTTTTATTTGGACGTGTAGCATTTTATCCGTTTGTTCCACGTACCGTAGATATGGAAAAAGCTAGAGCTAAGCGAAAAAATAAACCTTATAAAGAACCGAAACCACAGCATAAATTTAGCCGTAAAGTGGGTCATTTAGTAACGCATAGACCTTGGCTTGTTATTACAGCAACTGTAATATTACTTGGAGGTTTAGCTGCTTTCGTACCTCGTGTACAATTTACTTTCGATATTCTTTCTTCATTCCCAGAAGAGATGGAATCACGAGAAGGATTTAAGCTTATTTCAGACAATTTTTCTCCTGGAGAACTCGCTCCAGTGAAGGTAGTTGTTGATACAAAAGGTAAGGATGTAAATTTACAAAAAAATCTTTCTAAATTAGATTATATAGACGGCGTAAGTGAAGCACGTCAAGGCAGTAATAATAAAGATATTCAGTTGTATGAATTAACATTATCGGATAATCCGTATTCTGCTGAATCATTAGAACATATTCCAGATTTGAAGAAGGAAGTTAATTTGTTATTAAAAGAAGCTGATATAGAGAATGCCACAAATAGTTTTTGGATTGGTGGCGAAACTGCCACTCAATATGATACAAAAACGACGATTGCCCGAGATGAATCAGTTATTATGCCGACAATGATTGCTATCATAGCGTTACTATTATTAGTGTATTTGCGCTCAATTACAGCAACCGTTTATCTATTAGGTACTGTTGTTCTTTCATTTTTGGGTGCATTGGGTGCAGGGTGGTTAGTGTTGCATTATGGTTTTGGAGCAGAAGCAATTCAGGGATCCATTCCACTGTATTCATTCGTATTCTTAGTCGCATTAGGTGAAGATTATAATATTTTCATGGTATCAGAGATATGGAAGAAACGACGAACTCATAACCACAAGGATGCAGTAGCCGATGGTGTTGTCCATACGAGTAGTGTCATTACCTCGGCAGGACTAATTTTAGCTGGAACTTTTGCTGTATTAGCAACATTGCCAATTCAGGTGCTTGTACAATTTGGGGTTGTGACGGCAATCGGTATTTTGTTAGATACATTTATCGTTCGTCCATTATTAGTACCAGCATTAACAACTGTTTCTGGACGCTTCGCATTTTGGCCAGGAAAATTATCAAAAAAAGAAAATAGCTAATTTTAATAAAGAAACCTCGAGGGATTTTATATTTCTCGAGGTTTCTTTATTAGTATGAAATGACATAAATATACTATTTGAAAAGGATAATAGTATATAAATAGTATGAATTAATAATATTAACATAATATATAAGAATATTTTAAATAAACTGAAAAATAATATAGACTCAATTGGGAAGATGTTTTAATATATTGAATGTACTTCTAAATATGTAAAAAACTGATGATATATTAAAAATTATTTTACTGTATTGCTTATAGTAATCTAATTGTTTATAATTATCAGAAATATCTAAAAATATAGTATTATACTTAAAGGGGGATTCATATGATATCAAAAAACAAGCTAAAAAGATTTGCTTCAGTATTTCTAGCTTCTTCATTGATCATCGGTGCTTTAGCAGGCTGTGGTGCAAAAGATGGTGCAACTAGTGGCGGTAGTAGTGGTGGGAAAGACAGTGACGTGATTAAAATCGGGATGAACTTAGAGCTATCAGGTGGTGTAGCATCTTACGGTTCAGGTGTAGCGGCAGGGGCTGAATTAGCAATTGCTGAGATTAACGAGGCAGGCGGTATTGATGGTAAACAAATTAAACCTGTTAAAATTGATAACAAATCAGATGCAGCTGAAGCAACAGCAGCAGCAATTAAATTAGCAACTCAAGAAAAAGTAGTGGCACAAATTGGTTCCGCAACATCGGGTAATACAGTAGCGGCAGTGCAAATTGCAAATAAAAATAAAATGCCGATTATTGGACCATCTGCTACATCTACGACTGTAACAGTAAACGAAGATGGATCTGTTAATGATTATGCATTCCGTACATGTTTCATTGACCCATTCCAAGGGAAAATTGCAGCAAATTTTGCAACAAACACTTTAAAGCTTAAGAATGTAGCAATTTATGCTGATAGTTCTAGTGACTATGCAAAAGGCTTAGCTAAATCATTTAAAGAAACAGTTGAAGCTAATGGCGGTAAAGTAGTGGCTGAAGAAGCATATATCGCAAAAGATACAGATTTCAAATCTATATTGACTCGTTTAAAATCTAAAAAACCAGAATTCATTTATATTCCTGGTTACTATGAAGAAGTTGGTTTGATTGTAAAACAGGCTCGTGAAGCAGGTATTGATGTGCCTCTTATGGGTGGCGATGGTTGGGATTCACCAAAAATGGTTGAGTTAGCTGGTAAAGATTCATTAAATAATACATTCTTTACTAACCATTATTCTTCTGAAGATCCAGATGAAAAGATTCAAAAATTCGTATCAGCATTTAAAGCAGCAAATAAAGATAAAGCACCAGATGCGTTTAACGCTCTTGGTTATGACACTGTGTATTGGTTAAAAGATGCTATAGAACGTTCAGGGTCGACAGATGGTGAAGCAGTTCAAAAAGCTTTAGCGGCTACAAAAGATCTGCCATTAGTAACTGGTACATTCTCAGTTGATGAAAATCACCATCCAGTGAAAACAGCAACAGTTCTTGAATTTAAAGACGGTAAACAAGTGTTCAACTCTAAAGTTAATCCTTAATGATTTTCTAACAGAAAGGGGAGGCACTGACCTCCCTTTTCGCGTTTTAACTTACCCGATGCGGGTTTAAAAGGAGTGAGATTTTATGGAATGGGTGCAACAACTAGTAAACGGTATTTCACTCGGTAGTATTTATGCACTTATCGCATTAGGTTATACGATGGTTTACGGTATTATCAAGCTAATTAATTTTGCACATGGTGATGTATTTATGATCGGTGCATTTATCGGGTTTTATGCAATATCAGGGTGGGGCTTAGGTTTCTTCCCAGCATTGTTTTTAGCGATGGTAGTCTGTGCGATTTTTGGGGTACTCATTGAGCGCATTGCGTATAAAAGGCTTCGGAATGCTACTAGAATAGCTGCGTTAATCACAGCAATCGGTGTGTCATTATTAATTGAATACAGTGTAATTTATTTCAGAGGAGCTCAACCAGAAGCGTATCCAGATGTCTTATCAAAAAGTACATTCAATTTTTTAGGTGCACAGATTAGTGCTCAGTCTATTATGATTTTGTCAGTTTCTTTAAGTTTAATGATTATACTACAATTTATTGTACATAAAACGAAAATTGGTAAGGCGATGCGTGCAGTATCACATGATGTAGAGGCAGCTCGCTTAATGGGTATCAATGTAGATAATACAATCTCTGCGACCTTTGCTATTGGCTCAGCTTTAGCTGGAGCAGCAGGTGTGATTTTCGGTGTATATTATACAAAAATTGACCCGTTAATGGGGGTTATTCCAGGGGTTAAAGCTTTCGTAGCTGCAGTGCTGGGGGGAATTGGTATTATTCCAGGTGCAATGGCTGGTGGTATGGTTCTAGGCGTTGTAGAGTCAATTGTTAGTGCCTTAGGTTTCTCTTTATGGCGAGATGCCGCGGCATTTGTCATTTTAATCTTAATTTTAATCTTTAGACCGTCGGGTATCTTTGGTAAAAACACCCGTGAGAAAGTGTAGGTGAGTGGTACTTATGAAAAAGTCTAAAGTATTTTGGCTATATGCAATCATTGCACTTATTGTTTACGCTATTGTTCAATTCATGATTACTAGTGAACAATTGGATATGTATTACTCGAATTTATTGATCACGATTGCCATTAATATCATTTTGGCGGTAAGTTTGCACCTAGTCATAGGGATTACGGGACAATTCTCAATAGGTCATGCGGGATTCTTAGCAGTAGGTGCTTACATTTCGGCAATTTGTACAATGCATTTTGACCTACCATTCCCAGTTGCATTATTTATTGGGGCGGTTGTTGCGGCACTTGCAGGATTAGTTGTCGGTATTCCATCTTTACGATTGAAAGGTGACTATTTAGCAATTGCTACGCTTGGTTTTGCTGAAATCATTCGAATTATTTTCCTAAATACGGATTATGTTGGTGGCGCAGCAGGCATGCAGATTACACAAATGACTACTTGGACTTATGCATTCTTTGGTGTTTTCATTACAGTCATCATTATTGCAAACTTTACAAAGTCTAGGCATGGTCGTGCTTGCATAGCTGTACGTGAAGACGAGATTGCAGCAGATGCTATGGGGATTAACACAACCTATTATAAAGTTGTTGCCTTTGCGTTAGGTTCATTCTTTGCGGGTCTTGCAGGTGGTTTGTTCTCACATAACTTTTATATCATTCAACCTTCGCAATTCGGCTTTTTAAAATCTTTTGATATTTTAATTTATGTTGTATTAGGTGGGTTAGGGAGTTTGTCAGGTGCAATTATTGCAGCGATACTTTTGACAGTTGTCTCAATGTATCTAACAGAGTTCCCGGAAACACGTATGATTATTTATAGTTTAGTATTAATTATCGTAATGCTTTATCGTCCATCAGGTTTGATGGGGACAAAAGAAATTACAGACTATTTTAAATTAGGTAAGCGTTCTAAAGGAGGTAATCTAGATGACCAATAACCTTCTTCTGAAAGTAGAAAATGTCGGTATTCAATTTGGTGGATTAAAGGCAGTGCAAGGTTTGAATTTAGAGCTATTTCAAGGCGAATTAATTGGTTTAATTGGACCAAATGGTGCCGGTAAAACAACGAGCTTCAATATGCTAACAGGTGTGTATAAACCTACTGAAGGTGAAATTCTATTTGATGGCAAACGGACAAATAATATGTCACCACACCAAGTAACAAAAAGTGGTGTCAGTCGTACATTTCAAAATATTCGTCTCTTTAAAGAATTATCTGTATTAGATAATGTTAAAGTAGCAAATCATTCGTTAGCAAAGCACTCCATTTTCAGCTCAGTATTTCGTTTACCAAGCTTCTTTTCTGGAGAAGCCAAAATGGAAGAAGTATCGATTGAATTCTTGAAAATATTTGGTCTAGATAAATACAAAAATGAATTAGCGAAAAATTTACCATATGGAATGCAACGTCGACTTGAAATTGCACGTGCACTAGCGGCAGGTCCAAAACTATTGCTTCTTGATGAACCTGCAGCAGGTATGAATCCACAAGAAACAAAGGACTTGATGGACTTAATAGCATTAATCCGAAAGAGATTCGATTTGACTATTTTACTAATTGAGCATGATATGGGATTGGTAATGGGTATTTGTGAACGAATTTATGTATTGGATCATGGTCAATTAATAGCGGATGGTACCCCCGAAGAAATTCGCAACAATCCAAAGGTTATTGAAGCTTACCTTGGTGAGGAGGTTACAGAATAATATGCTTAAAGTGAATGACATCAATGTATTTTACGGTAATATTCAAGCATTAAAAGGCGTCTCCTTAGAGGTAAATGAAGGTGAGATAGTAACATTAATTGGTGCCAATGGTGCAGGTAAAAGTACGCTGCTAAAAACATTATCTGGTTTGTTAAAACCTAAGCAGGGAACAATTGAGTATTTAGGTTCCTCTGTTGCAGGGAAGCAAGCACAATCTATTGTTAAGGCAGGGATTTCACATGTGCCTGAAGGGCGTCGTGTATTTGCAAATATGACAGTTGAAGAAAATTTGGAGCTGGGTGCCTATTTACGTAAAGATAAAGGTGGTATAGCAAAGGACTTACAACGAGTTTTTGAGCTATTTCCTCGTTTGCTAGAACGCCGTAAGCAACAGTCAGGTACTTTATCTGGCGGTGAGCAACAAATGCTCGCAATGGGCCGTGCAATTATGGCAAAACCAAAGTTATTATTGCTTGATGAGCCGTCTATGGGTCTTGCGCCTCTTATGGTAAAAACAATTTTTAGTATTGTAAAGGAAATAAATAAAGAAGGTACTACAATATTACTTGTAGAACAAAATGCACATATGGCACTATCTGTTGCGGATCGCGCTTATGTTATTGAGACTGGGAGAGTAGTATTATCCGGAACAGCAAAAGAACTGAAGGAAACTGAACAAGTTAAGGCAGCATATCTAGGTGGTTTGTAAAAGATGTGTCTCAACTTTAATTTATAAAAAAATAGAAACACCTTCGGAGCGAGTACGTAAACAATACGTACAACTAATCGAAGGTGTTTTATCTAATGCAAAAATATAAAATTAATAGGGTCTTATAGCAGGTCTATACTTTAGCAAAATCTATAAACCATAAAGTGATAAATAGCTATTAAGTCTGGAGTGAATACTAATGATTAAGATAACCATATTGGATAATGACGAATCATTTATAGATATCCATGATGGAGAAGTGCACTGGTCGAATCTATTTGAATTTAATGCTATTCTCACGTTTGCTTATGGGGATAATGGTAAGTGTGAATTTGAAACGATGCACCATTTTATGTTAATAGAAAGTATGTGCGAAGGAATTCTAAATTTACTATTGCAACAGAAGCAATCCAGCTATTCTGATTTTGGGAAGACCTCTGATAATAAGTTAGCTTTCAAAATCAAAAATCATGATGTAAATATTATTGTTCTTCCCTCAAAGGGTGAAAATACTTTAGCTAAAACAACTCCAAATGTTTTGGCTTTAGATTTTTTAAGAGTATTAAAAAATCTAAAGAAACTTTATTTATCCTATAGAATGGACGATTTGTGTGATACTGAATTGAAAGCGCTCGATCATTATTTTTATTCCATCTCCAAAGCCTTAAATAAAATAAGCTAATGAATAAGGCTACTATTAAATTTAGTAGCCTTACGTATTTTTCGAACAAGCTAAGTACACAGAGCTTTGTTTGTTGGGGACTGGAGAATGAATCCTGTGCAATTTACGACTTCCAAGTGTTAAATTACCATTTAATTTCTTTAGGGTACTTTAAGGGTATTTTTATTTTATGAATGGGGCTTTCGGTAATGCTGGATGTTTCTAGTAATTGTTTTTTTAATACGAGGTATTCAGTGTCTTCAAATGCAATTTTATAAGCAAAAGTTAATAAATTTGCTCGCCTTTCTTCTGGTGTCATCTCGATGAACTTCAGGTTTAAGAGGTCTATATATTGAACAGCATATTCTACTATAGATGTTTGATGGACTTGAAGCATATTAATGAAAAGTTTGAAATCACTAGGATTCATTGAATCTTTCAGACAGTCGATTACATTGGCTTGGAATTTCCGAATGGTAGCCATATGTAGATTCCACTCATGACCATTGTTATGTTCATGCTGTAATCGGTATAATTCATTAAGAGCGATTGTTGTGAAAAGTAACTCTGGCCACAATACTTCAACCGATAGATATACATTTTGTTCGGGAACAATGACATTCTGTGACTTTATAATATCTTTTTGCATTCCATTTTTGACGAACTCGATATTATGCTTACCTTGAGCAGCAAGCCGTATATCGTAGCAAACACCTAAAATCCTAATGCAAACACCTTCATAGGAAGATTGTAGATCATCAAGAGTCGTGATGTGGTGCAGTGCATGGACAAGCTCTTCGAAGTCCCAAAAGTCGCCACTAATGCGGGCACCAGTCAAATTTTCTGTACTCTTGATTGAAATCATTGTCTAGCCCTCCCAAATATCTATCATTTTCATTAAATTAATTTTTAGGTTTATAATTCAGTAAACGAAACAGCTCTGAACTTTCTTTATCAGTTAGGTCACGCCATTCACCTACACGTAGGCCATCTAGTTCGATATTCATAATACGAATACGTTGTAGGCTTGTTACGGCATAGCCTAAAGAGGAACACATTCTACGGATTTGGCGGTTTAAACCTTGCGTTAAAATGATTTTAAATGTATTACTAGATAACTTTTCAACTTTACAAGGTAACGTAGTAGTATCTAAAATATCTACGCCTTCAGCCATTCTCTTTAAGAAGTGAGTAGTGATAGGTTGATCCACTTTAACAATATATTCTTTTTCATGTTTGTTTTCAGAACGTAATATCTCATTTACAATATCGCCATCATTTGTTAATAATATAAGTCCTTCTGAATCTTTATCTAATCGACCTATATGGAATATTCGTAGTGGGTGATTGACGAAGTCTACAATATTTCCTTTAATATGTTTTTCTGTTGTACTTGTTATACCAACTGGTTTGTTTAATTTAATGTAGACAAATTGATTTTGTTTACCGACTGGTTTACCGTCTACACATACTTTATCCCCGTCTTCTACTTGGCTCCCTAAAGTTGCTGGTTCACCATTAATCGTTACTTTACCGTCTGCTATCCATTTGTCAGCTCCGCGTCTTGAAACTATTCCTGCTTCGCTTAAATACTTATTTATACGCATAATCTTCCACCTTTTTTTGAGTAATATAATTATACATGATAGCATAAATTCTTTTCAGAAAAATTGAGCTATACAAGTTGTAATTTATTCTAAAATAAGGGAATATAGTAATTGTAGACAACCACTTGAATAATAGAATATATATTTAAAAAATGTAAATGTAAGCGTATTCTATGTGGGCGGTTTTAAATTATTGCAAAAGGGGAGATAAATAATGATTTATTCTAATCCAAATACTGAAGGTGCTTTAGTCCACTTTAAAGAGCAATATGAAAACTTTATCGGAGGCGAATGGGTAGCGCCAGTAAATGGTCAATATTTTGAGAATGTATCACCAGTAACAGGGCAAGTGTTTACAAAAGTAGCACGCTCAACTTCTGAAGATATTGAACTTGCATTAGACGCGGCACATGCAGCAAAAGATAGTTGGGGGACTACTTCTGTTACTGAACGTGCACGTATCCTAAATAAAATCGCTGATCGTATAGAAGAAAACCTTGAACTTTTAGCTGTAGCTGAGAGTTGGGATAATGGTAAAGCCGTACGTGAAACATTAAATGCTGATTTACCATTAGCAATTGATCACTTCAGATATTTCGCTGGAGCTATCCGAGCTCAAGAAGGTTCAATTAGTCAAATTGATAATGACACAGTAGCATATCATTTCCATGAGCCAATCGGTGTTGTGGGGCAAATTATTCCTTGGAATTTCCCTATACTAATGGGTGTTTGGAAGATGGCTCCTGCATTAGCAGCAGGAAACTGTATCGTTTTAAAACCAGCTGAGCAAACACCAACATCAATCCTTGTATTATTAGAGTTAATCCAAGATTTATTACCAGCAGGCGTATTAAACGTTGTTAATGGATTTGGTTTAGAAGCAGGTAAACCACTTGCTACAAGTACACGAATTGGTAAAATTGCTTTTACTGGTGAAACGACTACTGGTCGCTTAATTATGCAATATGCAACTCAAAATTTAATTCCTGTTACTCTTGAGCTTGGTGGTAAATCACCAAATATTTTCTTTGAAGATGTAATGGATCAAGATGATGCATTTTTAGATAAAGCAGTTGAAGGTTTTGTTATGTTTGCCCTAAACCAAGGTGAAGTATGTACATGTCCTTCACGCGCTTTAATCCAAGAGTCTATTTATGATAGATTCATAGAAAAAGCATTAAAACGTGTAGCTGAGATTAAGATTGGTAATCCTCTTGATACTGATGTCATGATGGGCGCTCAAGCTTCTCAAGAGCAACTTGAGAAAATCCTTTCTTACATTGATATTGGTAAGCAAGAAGGTGCAGAGTGCTTAATCGGTGGCGGACAAAACGAACTTGATGGTGAACTTGCAACTGGTTATTACGTAAAACCAACTGTCTTTAAAGGAAATAACAAAATGCGCATTTTCCAAGAAGAAATTTTTGGACCGGTACTTTCAGTGACAACTTTCAAAGACAAAGCAGAGGCGCTTGAAATTGCAAATGATACTCTATATGGACTAGGTGCAGGTGTTTGGTCCCGTGATATGAATACGGCTTACCGCATGGGTCGTGGAATCCAAGCAGGTCGTGTTTGGACAAACACATATCACCAATACCCAGCACATGCTGCATTTGGTGGTTATAAATTATCTGGTATTGGCCGTGAAAATCACAAAATGATGCTAGATCATTACCAACAAACTAAAAACTTACTAGTTAGTTACGCTGAAGGTGCACAAGGATTCTTCTAAGAAAGGTGTGTTCGGAACATGGTAGTACGTGTTATCGCAACAGATGAGGCGTTAGCGTTAATCGACTTGCTTAAAAGTAAACATGGACCTATCATGTTCCACCAATCAGGTGGATGCTGTGATGGTTCCTCACCGATGTGCTATGCAGATGGAGATTTGATCCTAGGAGATGTCGATGTACTTCTTGGTTCAATAGGAGAAGTTCCTTTCTATATGCATGAAAGCCAATATGATTATTGGAAGCATACTCAGCTTATTATTGATGTTGTGAATGGGCGTGGAGGCATGTTTTCCCTTGAAGGCGTTGAAGGTAAACGTTTTTTAACACGTTCGCGAGCGTTTACTGAAGAAGAATATACAGAAGTGAAAAAGCTTTTATAAAAGAAAAGGGTCTCTAGCTACTTCATGCTAGAGACCCTTTTTTTTCTTATTCTTCAGGAGTTTTAGCATGATCATTTAGCCAAATTGTACCGTATTCAATAAGTGGTTTCATTGCAATAACTTTAGTGATGGCTTGTCCTAACGTCCCATAATGTACATGTTCAGAATACGCCTTTTCAAATGAGTTACCAATCTCAAGGAAGCGGTCTGAATCTACATTGAGCATATCAAAGGTAACCCATTGGCGCTTACCTGCAATCAACATAGCCGCCCCTTGAGGAGATGTATTTTGTGCATTTGCAAGGTACTCTGATAAATGAAGTGCTGTACAGGAATCATAATCAACACCAATCAATAATATCTTCATATCGTGTTGAAACATTTTGCCAAGAGGAGATTTAAGTCCAAATGAGCTTTCAATTGGATGTGAATTCATCCATTCTTTTGCATTTAATCCCCATGCCATAAAGGAATGTGCTGGATGCATGCTACGAACTGTTGAAGGGTGTCTTAGAAAGCATTCTGCTATTTTACCCATACCACGTAAGGAAGATAAATGTGGATCATAAGCTGGCATTGAATCACGAATTGCTTGATGCCAAGGCTCTGGTACTGGCGGTAGTGCCCAATATGATGGTTCAGAATTAGTAGCAGATTGGGAAGGCATAACAATTGTACCTTTTTCAGTTATACTCTCCATTAAAGCCTCAATTACGGCCTGTTCAGCACCTGCAATCCATCCCATTTTGCTAAGGGAAGAGTGAACAATTATAGAATCACCCACACGTATGCCAAGCTCTTGGAGTTGTACTTTTAACGTGTCTTTTGATTGAAAGATATTCGTTTGTTGTATGACATCAAATTCTGTCATGATACTCACCTCACTCGTAAATTATTTACATTATAACAAAATGAAACCAATCATTAACCAATACGTAAAATTTAAAAAAGGAGATGGATATTATGGAAATCATGCAAGTGAAGCAAGATATACAAGATACATATGAAAGATTGAAAAATGCTGTGGGCTGGGGTGTAGATAAACGCTTTTTAATTTCTATAGCTAGCTATTATGTTACAACTGGACGTACATTTAATGCAAAACGATTTATAGAAATATCAGATGAAATTAAAGCGCAGACAAAATTATTATCACCCCTAAGATCCCATATTCATCATAGTATAGTTGCTTTCTTAGATAGCACAGATGAGATGCCAAGTACAGCAGTAGGACTATTAATAACACGTGAAGAGATCTTGAAGCAAGCAGGATTTAAGCGGTCGATGTATTCATATTTAGCAGCTCTTTTTATCAATAGTGATGTTATACCGGAAGAAGAACAAGCGAATAAAGGGAAAGAGCTTTATGATGCAATTCGAAAGCATCATCCGTTTCTTACATCACATGAAGATATTCCATTTGCTGTGCTACTAAGTAAACAAGAAGGGGATATACAAGAACGCGCTACGACAATGAATGATTATTTTAAGGATTTAAAGGGGAATGGTTTTTATAGTAGTGATGAATTACAATGGACGTCACAAATTATGACCATTACAAACGCTGGATATAATCGCAAACTTATAGAAAATGTGTTGAATGTACGTGATTATTTTAAAAAAGCGGGTATTAAAGTAAAGAGACCGCATTATATGGTAATTGGTTTGTTGGGAGCTATCGGTGCGAAAGATGAACTCCTACAGAAAATTGTTTCTGTCTATTATGAACTTGAACAGATGAAGCTTTTCAAATGGGGTTATAAAGAGATGATTTTACCTATTGCAGTCCAGCTTGAAACAAAACATTTAATCGAAACACAAACTGGAACGACAATGACAGTACTCACATCTATAGAATCTATTTTACAGGCTCAGCAAGCTGCAATGATTTCTACCGCTGTAATTGTCAGTGCATCTACTGCAGCAAATAGCAATGGTAGTAATTAAACGCCCACCTGCACCGGTTCAAAAAAATAGTGATAATATGGAAGGCGTTGTGAACTACATATAGGAGGAATTCAAATGGAAGAAAAGAAACTTTGGATAGATGGTAAATGGGAAGATACAATAGAAAGCTATGAACTACAATCTCCTTATAGTGGTGAAGTGATTGCTAAAGTGGCAAAGGCGACACCAGCAGATGTGAAACGGGCTATTGAGGGAGCACATAAAGCTTTTCAATCTTATAAAAAAACAACGGCATACGAAAGAGCAGAAATTTTATATCGTGTTGTTGAAATTATGCGTAGACGTCGTGATGAATTAGCGGAAATTTTGACGTTAGAGGCGGGAAAACCAATTACAGCTAGCTTAAGTGAGTTGGATCGTACTATTGCAACGTATCAATTTGCAGCAGAGGAAGCGAAACAACTACATGGTGTGACAGTGCCGATGGACGCAGCACCAGGGGTAACGAATAGAATCGGTTGGACAAAGCGCGTACCACTTGGTGTGGTCGCTGCTATTACACCATTTAACTTTCCGTTTAATTTGGTAGCACATAAATTAGGGCCAGCTTTTGCTGTAGGAAATGCGGTCGTCTTAAAGCCGGCATCTCAAACGCCATTAAGCAGTATTGTGATGGCAGAAATCTTTAAAGAAGCGGGTTTACCAGATGGTGTGCTTCAAATTGTTACGGGTAGCGGCAGTGAGCTTAGTGAGGAGCTTGTTACAAATTCAGCAGTAAAAAAAGTAACTTTTACAGGAAGTGGAGCTGTTGGATTGAAAATCAAAGAACAGGTCGGCTTACGTAAAATCACACTTGAACTTGGTTCAAATGCAGGATTAATAATAGAGCCAAGTGCACCGATTGAAAAAATTGTAGGACGTTGTGTGAACGGTGCATTCGGTTTTGCGGGGCAAGTTTGTATTTCATTGCAACGCATTTTTGTTCATGAATCGATTTACGATGAATTTACGAAGGCGTTCGTGGCAGAAACAGCAAAACTAAAAGTGGGTGATCCGTTTGATAAATCGACGGATGTCAGCGCAATGATTAATCCAAAAGAAGTAACAAGAATTACAGAGTGGATTGAAGAAGCAAAAACCCAAGGGGCAATCGTCGCCACTGGCGGAACATTCACTGAACGTACGTTGACACCAACCGTCATGACGAATGTCGAAACAGATATGAAAGTAGTTTGTCAAGAAGTATTTGCACCTATTGTGTCGATTGTTCCATATGAAACATTCGACAAAGCTATCGATTTATTAAACTCATCTGACCTTGGTTTGAATGCAGGCATTTTTACAAATAAGCTAGACGATGCTTTGCGTGCAGCTGATGAATTAGAAGCAGGATCTGTAATTATTAATGATATTCCCACATTCCGTACAGATAATATGCCATATGGTGGCGTGAAAATGAGTGGCTATGGTCGTGAAGGAGTTAAGTTTGCAGTAGAAGGAATGACAGAATTGAAATTTATTACGGTAAACACCGGTCTTTAAAATAACATAATGATTCCTTGTGGAATACGAATGGCCTTAACTGGAGAAGCTATAAAATGAGATCTAAAATTATTAGTATCATTAGTTTACTAAGAATGTTTTCCTTAGGGGATTTTAAGTTAGTAAACGGTCATAAATGATTTTAGATATTATTTTAATCTGAATTGTAGAAAAACAAACGCATTAACTTTAAAATAACATTAGCGTGAGAAAACAAAATGATCTAGGAGCGTGTTTAGAAAATGACAGAAGCAATTCCAATGAAAGAGTCTCGCACTATACAATCGAAATTAGTCTTGCCACCAGATACAAATCATATGAACTCTATCTTTGGAGGAAAAGTTTTAGCTTATATTGACGAAATTGCTGCAATTACATCAATGAAGCATGCAAAAAGTGCTGTAGTTACAGCTTCTATTGATTCAGTTGATTTCGTATCACCTGCTCATGTAGGTGATGTCTTAGAACTAGAAAGTATAGTGACTTCTACTGGTCGATCTTCTATGGAAGTGTATGTACGTGTAATTTCCCGAGATCTATTAACAGGAGAACAGAAATTAACTACGGAATCTTTTGTAACAATGGTTGCAGTTGATGAGAATGGTAAACCTATTCCTGTGCCCGGTGTGTTCCCAGAAACAGAAGCGGAAAAACGATTATTCGATACTGGTCCTGCACGTCGTGAGCATCGTAAAGCGAAGCGTTTAATGCCACACTGATAATAAACCGTCCTTCATGCATGGAATCATGTATAGAAGGACGGTTTTTTTATTCAAAATGTGAAGTGTCCCCAACTATTTTAAAGGTTGCTTGTCCATCATTATCTATTTCTACAACGGTTAAGCTTGTACCGTGAATAAAAGGGGGATCCCAAAGAGAATTTAATGGATTCCCTTTAAAATAATTAATAAGTAATTTTTTCACAACACTATGTGTAACGATTAAGACGTTTCCTTCTGGTGCTGCTTCAATTATACGATTTAAAACTGAAAGAACTCGCTTTTCAACGTCATGGAAACTTTCCCCGGATGTAGGTTTGAACTGCTCAGGCTGCTCATAATAAGCAACGTACTGTTCAGGGAATGTGGATTCAATATTACTTAAAGTCATTCCCTGCCATTCTCCCGCATTAATCTCTCGTAAATCTTCGTCTAAAATGGTTGTCACTTCGCGTCCCTTCAAAAGAATTTCTGCAGTTTGTACAGTGCGCCCACTTGGACTAATATAGGCTACTGAAAAAGGAATATTCTTCAACTTATTAGCTAATTTCTTCGCATCTTGATGACCTTTTTCTGTTAAAGGAGAGTCAGACCAACCTTGCATCCTCTTTGCTACATTCCACTCTGTTTGTCCATGTCTTGTTATATATAAAGTAACCAAAAGATCACCCTCTCACGATTATTCTTTTAGTTTATCAAAATAAATGAAACCATTTCATTAACTTTTTCGTATGTTAATAAAAGGTAATTGTGGGAGGTCGGGTAAATGTTACAACAAATAGATAATCGACAAGCAGAATTAAAGCTTGAAATGGATAAGAGAGATAAAGTTTTGCGTCGTCAAATTGCGCTTCAAGAACAACTTGAAGAGATAGGTAGACGTTCAGAAAGATATTATAGAAAGTTACAGAAAGAAACAAAGGATGTCGATAAACTAGATCGATTTTCATTTTTAAATATGTTTAGAACATGGACAGGCAAGCAGGACGAAATTCGATTAAAGGAATTGTCGGAAATGGCATCAGCCGAAGCGAAGTGGCGTGAGGCTGAGAAGATGAAAGAGACTTTACAAGCTGATTTAGCAGAGATACAAACAGAACTTTACAATCCCATATGGCAAAATATTGAAGACAGATGGTCTTCAATTATTAAGGAAAAGGAAGATTTTATTTTCAATAACAATTTACCAGAGTGTCGTCTATTGGGAGACTTGTATGAAGAAAGAACGTTACTAACGACTTTACGTCGAGAAATTAAAGAAGCAATAAAAGCTGGGGACGTAGCGAAGAGATCACTACAGTTTGCTCTAAAACGATTAGATAATGCTGAAGGCTACTCTACATGGGATACGTTTTTAGGTGGTGGTTTTATTGCGACTGCTTTAAAACACGGTGAGTTAGATGATACCGAAAATGCTATACATAAAGCACAGGTTGCACTTCAAAATTTTCAAACAGAATTATTAGATGTAAGGGAGATTCAAGTTGAAAATTTACAAGTCGAAAGAGGTTCATTTATAACATTTGCGGATTATGTGTTTGATGATATCTTCTCTGAATGGTCATTGCATTCGCGTATTAAATCATCACAAAAGCATGTAGAACAAACATTGAATCAAGTGATTGCTACTTGTGATGAACTATGTAAACGCTTGGAAATGACAGAGGAGAAAGAAACGCAAATTCAGAAAAAAATTGATGTTATTTTAGGGTGAATTAAACTTAGTAATAGCAAGGTATGGAGCGTTTAACTGAATAGCATTTTGCCAAGGTGTTAAGTAATTAAATTACAATTCCACTTGCGTTTTACCTTTTTTTAGGTGTACTATATAACTAGTACACTAGAACATGCGAGGGATACTTATGAAAAAATGGAAAGGCCTATTTCAAAGAGAGTGGTTATTATATCGCTCTTGGATATGGGGAGTTATATTGGCCACTGTTGTAACAATTTTTCTGGTACCAATAGGACTAATGAAGATGTTCGATTGGGATGGAATATATGTGGAAATCGCACTTGTACTGACAGGTTTATGGGTGCTCTTACAGAGTTTTATCGTATTGATCCAATTCTGTATTAGTCTAAATCAAGATGCTAAAAGAATAGATGTGTGGTTACATACACCTGCTACTACTGGGCAAATTATAAGCTCTAAAATTGCTTTTAGCATCCTTTTTGAAATTGTTGTGTTTACCGTGTTGGGTGTATTGGGTATTACTTTGCTAGTAGCTAGCCATATAGCTGAATTAGGAGAGTTAATTTTACTTGGGATTCATCTTCTACTCCTACTCGTTTCAAACTCGTTGTTTATGTTTGTTGTTGTGTTATTGTTCTGGATTTTCCATATGAAAATGAGACATTACACTGGAAAATTTACTGGATTTATTACCGTGGTCTTTGGAATTGTATCCTCTTTACTTTGGTCGAACATGTTAGAGTTAGCATGGATGAAAAAGTGGCTTTATACATTTGAAATCAAATCGACTGTAGTTGGAAAAGTGGTACCAAAGATTACTGATATCCCAGGTACACTAGAAATTCAGAATCTTTATTTAGGTTCTATTCTATTTTATGCCATCGTAACAATTCTCTTCTACGTTATAGCGTTAAAGTGGTTCGACCGAGGAGTTGAACAACGATGAGTGTAGATTTTTTGAAGGATAAACCAATTTATCAACAGCTTGTAGATCGTATATGCGGTGATATTATTCGTGGAAGCTTAAAATCGGGAGACCGCCTTCCATCAGTTCGGGAATATGCTGTTGAAGCCGGGGTTAATGCGAATACAATGCAGCGTGTATACAAGGAGTTGGAGCAAATGGATATTACGGAAACGAAGCGTGGTCAAGGTACATTCGTGACGGAAAACCGTGAGCGACTAGCTGAACTACGCGAAGAGATGAAGCTAGGATTAGTTGAAAGCTTCATTCACAACATGGAGTCATTAGGTTTTACTCAAAAAGAAATGATAGAGGTATTGCAAGCAAAGGAACGAGGTGAGTAAGTATGATTACAGTTGATAAAGTCTCAAAAAAATATGGCAAAAAAACTGTATTATCCGATGTTTCTTTTACCATTCCAAAAGGGAAAATTATAGGGTTAGCTGGAGAAAATGGAAGTGGTAAATCTACACTGCTAAAAATTATTGCTGGTTTACTACATCCTACGAGTGGAAGAGTGCAGCTAGATGGTAGAAGGTCAAATCGAGGAAGTGCTGAGCACATCGCTTACTTACCTGACTTGGATTTATTTTATCCATACTTTACGGGAGAAGAACTTTTCCGTTATTATGACACACAATTTGTAGACTTTCATTATGACAAAGCTTGTATTGTGGCGCAATTTTTGAATATTCCATTAGATGTAAAACTTAAGAATATGTCAAAGGGTAGTCGTGGGCGTGTGAAGATGGCAGCTACACTAGGACGAGATGCATCTTATTATTTAATGGATGAACCATTCTCTGGTTTTGACCCACTTGTACGAGAGAATTTGATTAAAGGGCTAATTCAATTTACAGATTCAGAAACGCAAACAATTTTTCTTTCGACTCATGAAATTAGGGAAGTTGAGCCTTTGTTGGATAGTATTATCGTTCTTCAAAAAGGAAAGATTGTAGGACAGGAAGAAATTGAAAACATTCGCGAAATATACAACCAAGATACGATTACATGGTTGAAAAATTTATTGAAGGAAGGTGACAAAGTTGGACAATAAACCAATTGTTGAACTGAAGAATTTATCGAAAACAATTAAAGGTAAGAAGATTATCCATGATTTAAATTTAGCTTTGTATCCCGGTCAAATTACGGGCTTTTTAGGACCAAATGGTGCGGGGAAAACGACAACAATCCGTATGATGGTAGGTCTTATGAAGCCGACGAGCGGTGAGGTTTTCATCGATGGGCAGTCAGTCCAAAGGCATTTTGAGGAAGCGATTAGCAAAGTAGGTGTAATCGTAGAAAACCCTGAGATGTATAAATACTTATCGGGCTATAAAAACTTGGAACATTTTGCGCGTATGAATAAAAACGTAACAAAAGAGAGAATTAACGAAGTTATTCGCCAAGTAGGTTTAGAAAATCGTATTCGTGAAAAGGTATCGACGTACTCGTTAGGGATGCGTCAACGTTTAGGTTTAGCACAGGCTTTGCTAAATAAACCGAAGTTTTTAATTTTAGATGAACCTACGAATGGCTTAGATCCAGCAGGTATTCGAGAATTCCGTAACTACTTACGTAAAATTGCGGAGGAGGAAGGTGTCGCTGTTTTCGTATCAAGTCACTTACTCTCTGAAATAGAATTAATGTGTGACAGAATTGCAGTTATCCAAAATGGTAAATTAATTGATATGCGTGAAATGAAAGATGATGAGCAGTCACATTATTATATTGAAACAGAACAAAGTGCTAATATCACGACAGTCTTTGCTGATGCGGGTGTTGTTTTTGAGCAGCATGAAAAGGGATGGCTCATACAGGCAGAGAAAACGCAAATTCCAGCAATAGTGCAGTCGCTTGTTGCAAGTGATATTAATATTTATGCAGTAAATCCTTATCATAAAACGTTAGAAGATCAATTCTTAGAAATGACAGGAGGTGGCCAAATTGCTGAAACTAATTCAAAATGAGTGGATGAAGTTATGGCGTAAAAAAGCCACTTGGATTATGTTAATCATGCTCATAGTAATAGTAATTGGTATGGCTGGGTTAAATAAGTGGATATCATCTAAGTATGGTTCTGCTGAGGATTCAACAGGCGGAGTAGTAACAATAGAAAATGCTGATGGGAAAGATGCACCAAAGTTGAGTTGGCAAGAACAGGAAAAAGCTGTTATTGCTGAGAATGAAAAAATGCTAAAAGAAGATAGTCTATCTAAAGATGAAAAAGAAGATCTAATCGAGCAAAAAAGTATTTCAGAATATCGCTTGAAGAATGATATTGCACCTGAAAATAACATGAGTACGGAAAGTTTTGTGCTAGGCTCTAGTGGTATGTTGTCGCTAGTTACTATGTTTGTTGTCGTTATTGCAGCTGGAATTGTGGCAATTGAGTTTTCAGAAGGCACAATTAAAATGTTATTAACGAGACCAGTGAAAAGATGGAAGATACTTACATCTAAATTTGCGACAGTATTATTATTTGGAATAGTAATGGCAGCAGTCACATGGATTACCTCTACGATCATTGGGTTTATATTATTTGATACAAGTGGTGAAGGTTATTTGAAATGGAATGGCAGTGAAGTGGTGGAACAGTCGATTTGGCTACGCTCATTGTATTTATATTTAATTTCATCAGTTAATATTTTTGTAACGGCAACATTTGCATTTATGATTGGATCAGTTTTCCGTTCAAATGCATTAGCAATCGGTATTTCAATGTTCCTATGGTTTATGGGAAGTACGATTGTTGTTTTCTTAAGCAAATATGAAATTGTAAAATATTTATTCTTCACTTATACGGATTTAACACAGTTTGTGAATGGTTATGTAATAGTTGAAGGAACAACAATGACACTCGCCCTAGCAGTGTTATCTGTTTACGTAATTATTTTCATGGCGATTAGTTATATTGTCTTCACTAAACGAGATGTTACAGCGTAGTAGAGTGTAGTTAGGGTGGATAAATGATGTCAGAAATGATGTGCATTATAGCAATCATTTTAGTTGGAGTTCTCTTTATATTTGGTGGTTTTTATGGAATAAAGAGATTCTATCAATAATATAAAACCGGCTGTTCACTATGAATCTCATAGCGAACAGCCGGTTTTTTTAATTTAATTGGCATGTAATTTCAATTAGATGGTCAGATGATGCAGATACTTGAGCAGCTCCTTGGCTCAAATCCTCAAGTAGATGGGAAATACTAGTGATGTCTTTTGTTGTATTTTCATTTTTTTCTTTTATACCTGCAACTGCCTCTGCGATAATGTTGAATGATTGAGAAAGGGTATTTTGCATATCAACGCCTTTAGAGATTTGAATGTCGACATCCTTAACTGAACTGGACATATTCTCAATGTTATTTTCAGTGTCTTTAATAAGAAGTGATACATTTCGAACAGCACTCTTCGTTTCCTCAGCTAATTTACGTACTTCATCAGCTACAACAGCGAAGCCTTTACCATGTTCACCAGCACGAGCTGCCTCAATCGACGCATTTAATGCAAGTAAATTCGTTTGATCGGCAATGTCTGTTACTAGACGAACAATTTGTGTGATTTCATTAGAAGAAATACGTAGTCTATTCATTGTCTCATCTAATAAAGTGACACTTGAAGACATTTTGTTCATCAATTTTGTTTGTGCGTCTAATAGTTCTCTGCCACTATCAGATTTTTCTTGAGTAGAAGTTACAAACATTAAACCCTGTTGAGTTGATTGAGCAATATCATCTGATTGGCTAGCTAAAGATTGTAGTGAAGCAGTTGTCTCTTGGCTAATAGCACTAAGCTCTTGTGCTGTACTTTGAACTGAGATGACAACTTTTTGTTGCTTTTCATCTGAATTCTCCCTAATGCGATCTTGTTCATTTTCATATGCCTCAATAACTAGTTGTTGCTCGAGATTTATTAATTTTGAAAATGCACTGATTGCTAAAGTCGACTCCTTAGTACTGAGTTCTAGACTATTAACAAAGTGAATGAAAGATGTAGTTAAAGATTGAAATGAATTGATATACCACTTTGATTGTAGCCCTATGCGAACATGTACTTGTGCAATAATCTTGCGTTGTCCAATGTAAGCATCATTAATATTACATTCAAACATTTCAGATAGGTGACGCTTTAATGTTACTTTTAATTTGTTGATTTCAGAGTGGTTTCTAATAATTCCCATTAAAGTATCTGATTGTTTAATCGCTTCATAAAATTTCTCGACCATTTCGTTGATGAGATCCTGAGTTAATGGTTGTAGTTGTTTTAAAATAGCTAAATCTTGCTTATTTAGATCTAATAATTGAAATTGTTTTTGTATATCATGATGTCTAGTTACGTTTAAAGTAACTTGATTCATATAGTGCTCTGTTTGAAAGTAGGGCTCTTTTTCTTTTCTAGTTCTTCTCATTGTCCAAATTGACACGTCAATTTCTCCATTCTACTATAAGCGAAGTTTAGTTTATGATGATTCTATTCTACCATTTTTAACGTATCTATAGACATAACATAGATTTCTTTTTATTGAGAAATTAGTAATATTTAATTAATAAATAGGGAGTTTTGAAGTTAATATTGGAGGTATAAAGTAATGTGCTGAGGATTTAATGGATCTACGTATAAAAAAAGCTCCTTTAAAACTGACACGGAGAAGTGAACAATCGATGTCACATATTATTTCACCGTGTTCTTGTAGGTTGTCCATGCTACAATAAAAGAAATGTCTTGAAGAAAAGGATGTATTGGTCAATGGATCGTAAGCGAGGGATGAAATTTGCTTTACCAATAATGGCAGTTGTAGTGGTATCGGCGTTGATGTTATTGAATAAGGATTATACAGAAGTTCCTTTGAACTCACGTATAATGATTGCCGTAGGTGCAGCATTATTTTCAGGTGCCATTTCTTTTGTATTATTTGGTTTAAAAGATGCTAAAGACGATGAACTAAAATAAAACGCAGACTCTCCTCAAATTGTGGAGAGCCTGCGTTTTTTATGGTTTGAATAAGTCGAACCATCCTTTGTATTTGAACCAAACTAACATAGATATGGCAATAATAAGCATGATAGCTAAAACGATAAAGTAGCTGTAATACCAATGTAATTCGGGCATATTTTCAAAGTTCATACCGTATACACCAGCTATAAAGGTTAGCGGAATGAAGATAGATGAAATAATGGTTAAAGTCATCATAATGCCATTCATTCGACTAGCATTCATCGACATATGACTATCTCGCATATCAGCAGTAAGCTCACGGTTTGATTCAACCATTTCTGTTAGTTTTATTAAATGGTCATGAATGTCGGCAAAGTAAGCACGTTCGGATTTGATCAATGTAAAGCGTTCGGAGTTTAAAATACGATATAAAAGGTCACGCATCGGTAAAATGGTACGGCGAATATGAAGTAAATCACTACGCAAATCAAATACATAGCGCATAGATTTTGTATTGCTTTGATAATTTAGCTCATCCTCAATTGTGTTTAGATGATCTTCAATGTTGTAGACCATTGGGAAATAGCTATCTACGATTTTATCTATCGCTTGATAAGTGACGAAAATAGCACCACTTTTCCAATACTTTGGTTGGTCATTTATACGCGAACGGACGATATCAAATTCAGGTACTGGCGATTTATGAAAAGTCACAACAAATTTTTCGGAAACGAACATATTAACCTCTTCGGCTTCAAAGGTCTCTTCGTTTAACTTATGTGCAACTAAAAATTGGTAATCGTCATAATAATCGAGTTTTGGTCGTTGTAATCGCATTAAACAGTCTTCAATAGCTAGTGGATGAAAGTGAAAGAATGTGTCTAGCAATAGTTCTTCTTCCACAGTAGGTTCATCAAAATCAACCCAATACCATTCAAAAGTATTATTCCGTAATTCTTCTAGTGGAAAATCCATTTTTAGTTCTTGATTAATAGTAACGCCAAGGGTCCGAATCATAGATCGTCCTCATTTCAACTAGTGTATAACTATCCTCTCATAAACGGTATCGTATTGTCACGGGAAGAAGTCGAATAGAACATAATATAAATAGTAAAGAGGGCGCTTATACATAGCGGCCCTCTTTTTTATTTTAAGATATTTAGTTATCACTTAGGAAAAGGCTTGATATAAATTGACCTCTATGACTTTTATCGGTTGAGTCTTCAATAGTATTTTGATCTTGATACAGGACATCAGATTCACTTATTGAATTGATGATTTTTATTTTATGCTCAATGGTTTTAGAGCATGAGGAAGTTTTAGATTCGCAATCATTTGAAAATGAATTTTTCAATAAACAATACGGCATTGCAATGAAAATGATTAAGCATAGTGCGATGCTACCGATGAATAATAATGCTTTTTTCAAAGGAAAAACTCCTCCCTTTCTTTTGTTACTTCAGAGGACGAATCGAAATAAAGAATGTTCCTTTTTTGATAAGGATATGAAACTAATGAATTTTTGAATCGTATAAATAGAATAAGAAGTATATTAATTTATGAAAGTGAGTTGCTCTAGATGGAATCAAAAGGATTAAAAGTGATTCTTCATGCAAGTGCATTTTTTGCTCCGTGTTTAGTGCCAATCCTATTCTATATATTTATTGATGATAAACAAGTTAAGCGTTTGTCTATTCAAGCGTTATTGTTCCAATTTGTTATGTGGGTATTAGTCATTGTATCAGGGATCTTTAGTTTTTTATTAATTGGACTTCCGTTCTTAGTAGTCTTTTTGATAATGGGCGTTGTAGTTCCAGTAATAGGTATTGTGAAAGCTCTTAATGACACAGATTGGGATTATCCGATTGTTGGGAAATGGTATTAATACGAAAAAACCGCGATGGCATTTGCTATCGTGGTTTTTTGTTTGGGCAGAATATTAGATAGGTGAAACGGGTATCTTGAGACAGTAGGATGCTTTTAACTTCCGGTTCCTTATCGAAACTGAAAATAAATTTTCGATTTGAAGGTATCGGTGCTTTTCGAGGCTAAACAGGCACCGTACACATTTCAATGAGCATTTCAATTGCGTGTTTTTTATTAGGCTGTGTATAATGTAGTCAAATATAGTCAAAGATAGTCAAAGTCAGTGATGCAAGCGAGGTGGAATTTGAAATGCGTAATATCTCTGACATAATAGAAGGTTATTTGAAAGAGGTTATCGAATTAGGTGGAGAAGGACATATTGAGATAAAACGGAGTGAAATTGCTGATAAATTTCAATGCGTACCCTCCCAAATTAATTATGTGATAAATACTCGATTTACCGCCGAGCGTGGCTATTTAGTTGAAAGTAAACGCGGTGGTGGAGGATATATACGAATTTTGCGTGTCAAAGCTAATTCAAAGGCAGATTTAATTGACCAAGTGATTGAGCAAGTGAATGAAGGTGCTTCACAAAATATGACGAACGATTTAATTTTCCGTTTAATTGACGAAGGTGTAATAACGAAAAGAGAAGCTAAAATGATGTTAGCAGCTCTCGATCGTTCTGTGTTACGAATAAATTTACCGGTACGTGATGAGCTACGCGCGCGTATCCTACAAGCAATGCTACTGACTATAAAATATGACAAGCAATTGTAAAAGAGGTGCGAGGGTATGATTTGTGAAAACTGTAAACAAAGACCGGCCACTATCACGGTGACACAAATGAAGAATGGCAAAAAAACGACAAGGCATTTCTGTGAAGTGTGCAATAAACAACTTGATTCTTTCCATTTGAACCTCGACTTTAATGCCGATCCAATTTCAATGCATAAACTTTTTTCAAATTGGTTTGGTACACCGAGTTGGTCGGTTGCAGCACCAAATGTAAATGAGCAGAAAACGCAGGAACAGGAGAATTGTCCAGAATGTGGCATGACATACCATCAATTTTTGAACGAGGGAAAATTTAATTGCCCTGGTTGTTATGAAACTTTTAAAGAGCAGCTACCTCAAGTCTTAAAACGTTTGCATAATGGAGCCGTGGAACACGTTGGAAAAGTGCCAGGTTCTATCAACGAGCTATATCAATTAAAAAGACAAATCGAGGCAATTCGTTTGGACATGAAAGTGGCCATAGAGGAAGAGCGGTTTGAAGATGCAGCAACTATGCGGGATAATGTCCGCGCTCTTGAAAAAAAGTTGCAAGTAGGAGGTGAGTCTCAAGATGAACATTGAGCACTTTTTACACAATCCAACGACAAATTGGATGCAAGAAGAAGGACAATACGGTGATATCGTCATGAGTACTCGCATTAGGTTAGCGCGTAACTTAACAGATTTCCGTTTTCCAAGAGCTTTTTCTGATGAAGAGGCAATGCAAATTGATAAAGCTGTTTCGAATGTATTGATTGATGCAGATGATGAGGAAGAACAACATTTTCAGTTCTCTTATTTTTCTTTGCATGACATGCCTGCATTGCAGCGTAAAGTATTAGTAGAAAAGCATTTAATCAGTCCTCAGCTTGCAGATAAAGAGAGAGTTGGATCGGTTTTACTGTCAAAAGATGAATCGATTAGCGTAATGATTAATGAAGAGGATCATATTCGTATTCAATGTTTACAGCCAGGCTTACAATTAGAAAAAGCTTATGAAAGTGCCGATCAAATTGACCGTCTATTAGAGCATCATTTACCGTATGCTTTTGATGATACATTTGGTTATTTAACAAGTTGCCCTACAAATACAGGAACAGGTTTGAGGGCGTCTATTATGATGCATCTACCCGCGTTAACTATGACAAACCAAATTGGTTCACTCATAAGTACGATGCCACGACTTGGTATGGTTGTGAGAGGAATGTATGGTGAGGGGACGGAATCGGTAGGCAATTATTATCAAATCTCCAATCAAATTACACTTGGTAAATCAGAAAAGGATATTTTATTAGATTTACAAAGTGTAACTGAACAAATTATTCAAAAAGAGACAGAAGCACGTACAGCATTAATAGAGCATGCTTCAATTGCTTTAGCTGATCGTCTCAATCGTTCATTGGGAACTTTACTTTATGCCAGAATTTTAACGAGCGAAGAAGCAGCAAATTGTTTATCTAACGTTCGATTGGGTATATATTTGGGTATAATCCAGAATATACCTATTGCTGTTTTGAACGAATGTATGCTTTATATGCAGCCGGGCTTTTTACAACAACATGCAGGTACTACACTTCAATCAAATGAACGAGATGTGTATCGAGCAAGTTTGTTGCGAGAACGATTGCAATGCAATAGAGAATTAAAAAAAGGTCATTCTGACGAAGAGGGAGAGGATTCTTATGATGTTTAATCGATTTACTCAACGCGCACAAAAAGTGCTTCAACTGGCACAAGAAGAAGCTATTCGTATGAAACATGAATCAATTGGTACTGAGCACATTTTGCTTGGCTTAATTCGTGAAGGTGGCGGCATTGCAGCTAAAGCGCTTGAAGCAATTGATATTAGCTCTGAAATGATTGAAGAAGGTATTGAGGAGTTAGTGGGTGTAGGTACAAAAGACGTTGGTCCAATCGTACATTATACACCTCGTGCAAAAAAAGTAATCGAACTATCTGTCGATGAATCACGTAAACTAGGCCACTCGTATATCGGTACAGAGCACTTATTATTAGCTCTTATTCGTGAGGGAGAAGGCGTAGCAGCTCGTGTTTTAAACAATGCAGGAGTTAGTTTAAATAAAGCGCGTCAACAGGTGTTGCAGTTGTTAGGTAGTCATGATCATGCTCAAAATGCAAATAGTGCTACCCAAGCTGCAAGTACACCAACGTTAGATAGCTTGGCTCGTGATTTGACTCAAGTTGCAAGGGACGGCAGCTTAGATCCGGTAATTGGCCGTAGTAAGGAAATTACACGAGTTATTGAGGTACTATCTCGTCGTACTAAAAACAACCCAGTTTTAATCGGGGAACCAGGTGTCGGTAAAACGGCAATTGCGGAAGGCTTAGCTCAACAAATCGTCAACAATGAAGTACCTGAAATTTTGCGTGATAAACGTGTTATGACACTTGATATGGGAACAGTCGTGGCGGGTACAAAATACCGTGGTGAATTTGAAGATCGCTTGAAAAAAGTGATGGATGAAATTCGCCAAGCAGGCAATGTTATTCTCTTTATTGATGAACTACACACATTAATCGGTGCAGGTGGAGCAGAGGGTGCTATTGATGCATCGAACATCTTGAAGCCATCGCTAGCACGTGGAGAATTACAATGTATCGGTGCTACAACATTGGATGAATATCGTAAATACATCGAAAAGGATGCTGCATTAGAGCGTCGTTTCCAACCAATTCAAGTCGATGAACCAACTGTTGAGGAAGCTATCCTAATTATTAAAGGTTTACGTGACCGCTACGAAGCGCATCACCGTGTGAAAATTACGGATGAAGCTATTGATGCAGCTGCGAAAATGTCAGACCGTTATATTTCGGATCGTTTCTTACCGGATAAGGCTATTGATTTAATTGATGAAGCGGGATCTAAAGTAAGGTTGCGTTCTTATACAACTCCTCCAAACTTAAAAGAGCTCGAGCAAAGACTAGAAGCGATTCGATCAGAGAAAAACGCTTCCGTTCAAAGTCAGGAATTTGAAAAAGCGGCTTCGCTTCGCGATACTGAACAAAAATTAAAAGAAGAATTAGAATCTACAAAGAAAACGTGGAAAGAAAAACAAGGTAAAGAAGAATCTAAAGTAACTGTTAATGACGTGGCTGAAGTTGTTTCTGTGTGGACGGGGATACCGGTATCGAAGTTAGCACAAGAGGAATCAGCTAAATTACTTAACCTTGAAGAAGAGTTGCATAAACGTCTTGTTGGCCAAACTGAGGCAGTTGAAGCAATCTCTAGAGCAATCCGTCGTGCACGTGCGGGATTAAAAGATCCGAAGCGTCCAATCGGTTCATTTATTTTCCTTGGACCAACTGGTGTTGGTAAAACGGAACTTGCTCGTGCGTTAGCAGAAGTAATGTTTGGTGATGAAGATTCTATGATCCGAGTTGATATGTCTGAGTACATGGAAAAACATTCGACTTCAAGACTTGTCGGTTCACCCCCAGGGTATGTAGGGTTTGAAGAAGGCGGTCAGTTGACAGAAAAAGTCCGTCGTAAACCATATTCAGTTATTTTACTTGATGAAATTGAGAAAGCACATCCGGATGTCTTCAATATTCTATTACAAGTATTAGAAGATGGTCGTTTAACAGATTCTAAAGGACGCGTAGTAGACTTTAGAAATACAGTTGTTATCATGACTTCAAACGTAGGTGCTTCAGAACTTCAATATAGAAAATCACTTGGTTTTAGCTCGGCTAATGCAAAAGACATACACAAAGATAATAAGAGTGTTACAATGTCTGAATTGAAAAAAGCATTCCGCCCAGAGTTCTTAAACCGTATTGATGAAATGATTGTCTTCCATGCGCTACAAAAAGAAGAATTAACGAAAATCGTTGCGCTAATGGCAAAACAATTGACAAAACGTTTGCAAGAACAACATATCGAATTGGAGTTAACGGACGCAGCTTTAGATAAAATTGCTAAAGAAGGTTATGATCCACAGTATGGTGCTCGTCCTTTACGTCGAGCAATACAAAAACATGTGGAAGACCGTTTATCTGAAGAGATTTTAAAAGGCACAGTGTTAACGGGTCAGCGTGTCATTTTTGATGTTGAAAACGATGAGTTCGTTGTAAATATTAAAGAGTTTGTAACAAAATAATTCATTCTAATGATGCAATTGTGTAGTTCGCTACTTAATTCGTCAAAGGTCTGGGAAAACAGGGCATTCCGAACAACATGTTTGGAGTGCCTTGTTTTATAATAGAGAGAACAATAGAAGTGTTAGTGGGAGGAAATATGGTTAAAAAGAAAACGAAATTTTTATGTAATTCTTGTGGTTATGAATCACCTAAATGGATGGGAAGATGTCCTGGGTGCGGTGAATGGAATAAGATGGTGGAAGAAGTAGAAGTCATTTCTAAAGGACCTAGAGGAGCTTTTCAGCACTCATCAACTACTTCTCAAAAGGCTATGCCAATTATTTCGATTGAGACAGAAGATGCGCCTAGAGTTGAAACAGAACTAGATGAATTGAATCGTGTACTTGGTGGAGGCGTAGTGCCCGGTTCTTTAGTGTTAATTGGTGGCGATCCTGGGATCGGTAAATCTACACTACTTTTACAAGTTTCAGCGTTGCTCTCTAATAAAGGTCATAGGGTACTCTATATTTCTGGTGAGGAATCCATCCGCCAAACAAAGTTACGTGCTGAGCGACTAGGTGTGAAGTCAGCTGAGCTATATATTTACTCTGAAACGAACTTGGAGTTTTTAAATCAAACAATAGAAGAAGTTCAACCGAAGTTTGTCATTGTTGACTCCATTCAAACTGTGCATCATCCAGAAGTAACTTCTGCACCAGGTAGTGTATCACAAGTGCGTGAATGTACTGCTGAATTAATGCGTATTGCTAAGACAAAAAATATTGCCATTTTCCTTGTTGGGCATGTAACAAAAGAAGGGCAAATAGCAGGGCCACGTATTTTAGAACATATGGTAGATACGGTTCTTTATTTTGAAGGAGAGCGTCATCATACGTATAGAATATTACGTAGTCAAAAAAACCGCTTTGGGTCAACGAATGAAATTGCCATATTTGAAATGTTACAGGGTGGTTTAAAAGAAGTATTGAATCCTTCTGAATTGTTCTTGCAAGAACGTTCGCAAGGGGCTGCGGGTTCTAGCGTCGTTGCCTCAATGGAAGGGACACGCCCAATATTAGTTGAGATCCAAGCCTTAGTGACGCCTTCGAGCTTTAACTACCCGAAACGTATGGCTACAGGCATTGATCAGAATCGTGTGTCGTTGTTGATGGCAGTACTTGAAAAGCGTATGGGTATGCTGCTACAAGCTCAAGATGCATACATTAAAGTCGCAGGTGGCGTAAAACTAGATGAACCGGCAATCGATTTAGCAGTCTTAACAAGTATTGTTTCAAGCTATCAGGACCGTGCTGTGAGTGCAGGAGACTGTATTATAGGTGAAGTAGGTTTAACAGGTGAAGTGCGTCGTGTATCGCGTGTGGAGCAGCGTGTTCAAGAGGCTGCAAAGCTAGGCTTTAAACGTGCCATTGTTCCGGCCTCTAACATAGGAGGTTGGGATTATCCAGCTGGTATTGAAATTGTTGGGGTAGAGACGGTAAACGAGGCGTTGAAACTTTGCTTCCGTGATTTATGATGCAGTAAATGAAAGCGACAACCAAAAGGTTGTCGCTTTTTCTAAAATGATTGGTTATTTGTTTGTAAGTGAGCGGTTTTTTCTTTTTCTACTGGTTTAGTAATAATTCCGAAGGGTTTACCTAAAGGTAAAAATTCGAAACCGAAATGTTTGTTCAAAACATTTGCGCCAGCACCGTATAAAGATAGGATGGCAATGCCAAACTCAGAATAAGCCGCTAGAAGGTGCATGCCGTGTTCCATGATGCCAAGTGAACTTAGTGATAAGCCAACGAATAAAAAATTGATTAAGAAAAAGATGAAGAATAGTACTTTATTTGTTTCTAATGCACCAATGGTCATAAATATTGTAAAAACAAGGTACCCTATGTATACGAACCCTAATTGATGTACATCAGCACTTTCTTGTAATGTTAACCCAAAGGTTCCGGATTGAACAAACCAAGATGTAGCGACTCCCATCCAAAAAAGTCCATAAGCTCCGAAAGCAGTAGTACCGAATGTATTATTATGTTTAGAATCTAGTATAGAGGCATAAAATTGTGCGATACCGCCTAAGAATATTGCCCAGGGAATGACTAGACCTACACCTTCTGTCCATCCTAATTTTTGAGATGAGGCTACAAGTGTAACGATGGCTAGTCCAAAAAGCCCGATGCCGGATGGATCTGCAGTTGTTATTTTAATATCTTGTGTTTGATTCATAACAATCCTCCTGTTTTGCGTTGTAAATTTTCTCGAATATGAAGATTGTAACCGATTTCAATAAATGTGACACGGCGATGTCAGATTTGACTAAAGGATGGTCATTAACAAGAGGGATTTCTGTTGTAAAGAGCATATTCTGTTTAATTTATAAATTATCTTTTTACGTAAAAAAGCTGTTTTTTCTAGATAATTGGAAGTAGAAAGTAGAAAAAACATGCAATATAATTGATTTGAATTGCCCAAGGGGTTTGCCGAGCAAATAAAAGGCAAACTATGTATAATTAAAACTATAAAGGAGGTGTTCATTTTGTTGAAAATAGTTATTCAAGTTGCTTTCTTATTTATCGGAGGTACGTTGGGTTTATTATTTTTACCGCCATTATACGAATTCATTCATTTATCCTCAAACCCATGGCTAAATAATCCATATGTGTCAGTTGCAATTGGCGCTTTCATTTTGTTTGGATTTTCATTTTTATTTTCCGATTCATGTGTCCGTTTTATTCGTTGGATGGAAGACAAGTTATTGAAAGCTCCAGTTGGTGATTTGTTATTTGGCACATTAGGTTTGATTGTAGGATTAATTGTGGCGTATTTTATTGGGTTTTCGATTGATAGTATACAACTGCCGCTCATTACGCCGGTCTTACCGATATTATCAATTGTTCTTGGGTATTTAGGATTCCAGGTAGGTTTTAAAAAGCGGGATGAATTGCTTCATGTGTTTACGGCAGCAAGAGCAAGTAATTTAGCTAAAAAGAAAAGTGCTGATGAAGTGGTTCCAGAAACGCCAGCACCTGCTTATAAGCTACTAGATACGAGTGTTATTATTGATGGGCGTATTGCTGATATTTCAGGAACTGGTTTTATAGAAGGTACATTAGTAGTTCCACAGTTTGTGTTAACGGAATTGCAACATATTGCAGATTCGTCAGATACACTGAAACGTACCCGCGGTCGTCGAGGTCTTGATATTTTGAGAACTTTACAGGATGAACGAGCAACGGATATTTTAATTACAGAAGTGGATTTTGATGATATTCAAGAAGTAGATTTAAAATTAGTTCGTTTAGCTAAAAAAATGAGTGGGCAGATTTTAACCAACGACTTTAATTTAAATAAAGTATGTGATCTCCATAATGTTGCGGTTTTAAACATTAATGATTTAGCCAACGCTGTGAAGCCTGTCGTTATTCCAGGTGAAGAAATGCATGTGGTTGTCATCAAGGATGGTAAGGAACACAATCAAGGAGTTGCTTATTTAGATGATGGTACAATGATTGTCGTTGAAGAAGGAAAATCCTATATTGGGCAAGCAATTATAGTCGTTGTGACAAGTGTTTTACAAACTTCTGCTGGTCGTATGATTTTTGCAAAACCAAAAAGTGGCGGTAAAGTAGCATAATAGAAAACAAAAAGAGACAGGGCATTTTGCCTTGTCCTTTTCCATGAGTAGGACGTGAAAATTTTGAAGCAATATGATGTTATTTTACCTGCAGCTGGTAGCGGTAAGCGCATGGGTGCAGGACATAACAAATTGTTCTTAGAACTACGTGAGAAGCCAATATTAATCCACACTCTTGAAGTCTTTGAACAAGACTCGGTATGTAAGGGGATTTGGTTAGCAGTAAAGCCTGAAGAACGAGAATATATCCAATCGCTGCTTGTGAAATATAATATTAAAAAAGTTAAAGCATTACCTGATGGTGGAGCAGAACGCCAAGACAGTGTGTATTCTTGTGTTAAGAAAGTAAAAGATGGTGAAATTGTACTCGTCCACGATGCTGCTAGACCATTTATCACAATTCCAGTTATTCACAAACTAGTAGAGGCTGCGGAAGAAAATGGCGCGGTAATTGCTGGTGTGCGTACAAAGGATACGATTAAAAAAGTTGAAAATGGTGTCATAGTTGAGACGGTAGATCGTTCTAACTTATGGATGATTCAAACACCTCAAGCATTTCAGTTTACAATTTTACAAGAAGCAGAACGTGCAGCAGAGAAGGATCAATTTTTAGGAACCGATGAAGCTATGTTAGTTGAACGATTAGGACAGGTCGTACATATCGTTGAAAGTAGCTACGATAACGTTAAAATAACAACAAAAGAAGATTTAGTATTTGGAGAGGCGATTTTAAGCCAACGTATAGGAGGATAACTATGTTTCGAGTAGGGCAAGGGTTTGATGTACATGCATTTGAAGAAGGTCGACCATTAATTATCGGAGGTATTACAATTCCTCACGAAAGAGGTCTAGTAGGTCATTCTGATGCTGATGTTTTATTACACACAATAACGGACGCTGCTTTGGGCGCAATCGGTGAAGGGGATATTGGTCGTCATTTCCCAGACACAGATCCTGCATTTAAAGATGCTGACTCAGCAAAATTATTAGAATACATTTGGAAAATCGTTGAAGACAAAGGATATGTACTAGGTAATGTAGATTGCACAATTATGGCACAGCGACCTAAAATGGCACCATATATTGAACCTATGCGTAATCGAATTGCGGAACTCTTAAATGCAGAACCTGATCAAGTAAATGTCAAAGCAACAACAACTGAAAAACTAGGATTCACAGGTCGCGAAGAAGGAATTGCTTCAATGGCGACCATTTTACTAATAAAAAAATGACTTCCTTTAAATTTTAAACTTGCAGTGGTAAAATGAACAAAGTGAATTTTTGCAGGAAAACTAGGAGGATTATATCATGACTAAAAAAGTTCGTGTTCGTTATGCACCAAGCCCAACAGGACATTTACACATTGGTGGCGCACGTACAGCTTTATTTAACTACTTATACGCAAGACACCATAACGGAGATTTCATCGTTCGTATTGAAGATACAGATATTGAGCGTAATATCGAGGGTGGCGAAGCTTCTCAATTAGATAACTTAAAATGGTTAGGTTTAGAGTATGATGAATCAGTTGATATCGGTGGACCTTATGCGCCGTATCGTCAAATGGAGCGTTTAGACATCTATCGTGAACATGCGCATCAATTAATCGAAAAAGGTATGGCTTATAAATGTTTCTGTACTTCAGAAGAATTAGAAGCTGATCGCGAAGTACAAAAGTCAAATGGTGTAGCGGCTCCAATGTACAATGGGAAATGCCGTCATTTATCTGCTGAAGAAGTTGCAGCAAAAGAAGCTGCTGGTGAAGCGTTCACAATCCGTATGCGCGTTCCTGAAGGCGTTACATACAAATTCGATGATTTAGTTCGTGGTGAGGTATCATTCGAATCTAAAGATGTTGGTGATTGGGTACTAGTCAAAGCGAATGGAATTCCAACATATAACTATGCAGTTGTATTGGATGACCACTTCATGGAAATGACTCATGTATTCCGCGGTGAAGAGCATTTATCAAATACACCAAAACAATTAATGATTTTTAATGCATTTGATTGGGAAGCTCCAAGCTATGGTCATATGACTTTAATTGTTAATGAAAATCACAAAAAATTATCAAAACGAGATGAATCCATTATCCAATTTGTTTCGCAATATCGTGATCTTGGTTATTTGCCGGAAGCAATGTTCAATTTCTTCGGTTTATTAGGTTGGTCACCAGAAGGCGAAGAAGAAATCTTCTCTAAAGAAGACTTCATCCGTCTATTTGATGAAAAACGTCTTTCAAAATCTCCATCTATGTTTGATAAACAAAAATTAACGTGGATGAATAACCAATATATAAAAAAATTATCTCATGAAAAAGTAGTAGAACTGGCATTACCTCATTTACAAAAAGCAGGTCTATTGCCAGCTGAGTTAACTGAAGAGCAACATGCTTGGGCATCTGATTTAATCGGCCTTTATCATGAACAAATGAGTTTCGGTGCTGAAATTGTTGAGTTATCTCAATTGTTCTTTACGGAAGAACTTGCATACAATGAAGAAGAAAGAGAAATATTAGCTGGTGAACAGGTTCCAGAAGTAATGGCTTCATTCAAAGTGCAATTAGAAGCTTTAGAAGAATTTGAACCAGCAGCTATTAAAGCAGCTATTAAAGCAGTGCAAAAGGAAACTGGCCACAAAGGTAAAAACCTGTTCATGCCGATTCGTGTTGCTACGACAGGTGAAATGCATGGTCCAGAACTTCCAAACTCAATAGCATTACTAGGTAAAGAAACAGTCATTAAACGTGTCGAACAATTTATCAAGTAATTTAGTTTGCTTTTTTCTAGCTTCATTGTAAAATGAAGCTACTATCGATAAAAAAGCGTTGAAGAGGAGAAGTATGTAGAGCAAGCTCTGTAGAGAGGACCATCACCGGCTGAAAGTGGTCTGAGCCAATGTAATACAGAAATGCACCTCTGAGCACTGAGTTGAACGTTAAGTAGGCTTAGTCGGTAAGTCACCGTTATAGACTTTAAGCGGGAAGTGTTTTTTAATACTTCCAACCAGAGTGGAACCGCGCATATCCAGCGTCTCTGTCCTATAGGGCAGAGGCGTTTTTATTTTGAAAAAAGAGGGGAGCTTTGAATTTATGTTCAAAACTATAAGGGAAGATGTTGCGACGATTTTTGAAAATGATCCTGCTGCACGAAGCACCTTGGAAGTTGTGCTAACTTATTCTGGTTTGCATGCGGTTTGGGGACACCGCATTGCACATGCTTTTTACAAGCGAAAATTTTACTTTATGGCACGTTTAATCTCTCAGGTAAGTAGATTCTTCACTGGGATTGAAATTCATCCAGGTGCCAAAATCGGCCGACGTTTCTTTATTGACCATGGAATGGGCGTTGTAATTGGAGAGACATGTGAGATTGGCAATGACGTTACTTTATATCAAGGGGTTACACTTGGTGGTACAGGAAAAGAGAAAGGGAAACGTCACCCAACACTAGAAGATAATGTACTTGTTGCGACAGGCGCTAAGGTGCTTGGTTCTATAACGATTGGTGCAAATAGCAAAATTGGCGCAGGTTCTGTTGTATTAAAAGCTGTACCTCCCAATGCTACAGTCGTTGGCATTCCAGGGAAAATCGTCATTCAAGACGGTATCAAAGTAGAGAATAAACAAAAACTAGATCATCAAAATATTCCAGATCCAGTAGAGGATCGATGCTCTACGTTAGAACGGAAAATAGAAGAACTTCAAAAGCAGATTGTACTAAGTGAAAAGGAGATGTAAATAACAATGGGTGTTCAAATTTTTAACTCATTAACTCGACAAAAAGAGGATTTCGTACCACTTGAAGAAGGAAAAGTGAAAATGTATGTATGTGGTCCTACGGTTTATAACTACATTCATATCGGGAATTCGCGGCCTGTAATTGTATATGATACAGTGCGTCGTTACTTAACTTATAAAGGCTTTGAGGTTACGTATGTATCAAATTTCACGGATGTAGACGATAAAATTATTAAAGCGGCAAATGAACTTGGTGAAGATGTATCAGATTTAACAAATCGCTTTATTCAAGCTTATTTTGAGGATATTACAGCATTAGGTTGCCAAAAAGCAGATTCACATCCACGAGTTACGGAGCATATGGATCAAATTATTGAATTTATCGCTGTGCTAATTGAAAAAGGTTATGCCTACGAATCTCAAGGGGATGTTTATTATCGTCCGCGTAAATTCGAAGGATATGGAAAGCTTTCTCATCAATCTGTTGATGATTTGAAAGTTGGCGCCCGCATCGAAACTGGTGACAAAAAAGAGGATGCTTTGGACTTTGCTCTTTGGAAAGCTGCTAAACCAGGTGAAATCTTCTGGGAAAGTCCGTGGGGGCAAGGTAGACCAGGTTGGCATATTGAGTGCTCTGTAATGGTACATGAGCATTTTGGTGATACTATTGATATCCACGCAGGTGGGCAAGATTTAACATTCCCGCACCATGAAAATGAAATAGCTCAATCTGAAGCGTATACAGGTAAGCAATTTGCACGTTACTGGATGCATAATGGATATATTAACATCGACAACGAAAAAATGTCTAAGTCACTTGGTAACTTCATTCTTGTAAATGACATTCGAAAGCAAATTGACCCTCAAGTTTTAAGGTTCTTTATACTATCAGTACACTATCGTAATCCAATTAACTTTGCGCAAGATTTAGTGGAAGCTGCAGCAGCAGGATTAGAGCGTATCCGTACTTCTTACAACAACTTGCAGCATCGACTAACTGCTACAGCTAATTTAGGAGAAGAGAAAGACGAGTGGTTAGCAAATATTGCTGAAGTAAAAGAACAGTTTGAAATTGCTATGGACGATGATTTTAATACTGCAAATGCAATTGCGGCGCTATTTGAGTTATCAGCAACTGCCAATAAATATTTACTTGAACAAAATACGAATGAAGAAGTATTAACGAAATTTGCCGATACTTTAAGTGCGTTAGCTAATGTACTTGGAATTGAATTAGATGTAGCAGAAGAATTGTTGGATGAAGAGATCGATGCGCTTATTGAAGAACGTATTCAAGCGCGTAAAGATCGTGATTTTAAACGTGCTGACGAAATTCGTGATCAACTAAAAGAGATGAATATTATTTTAGAGGATACACGCCAAGGCATTAGATGGAAACGAGGTTAATGGCAGTGGGAGAACTTCGTAACCAAGATGTCAAACAGTTAAATGCATTGGCGTTGGCGTATATGGGAGATGCTGTACTGGAAATAGCGGTACGTGAGCATCTCTTACGCTCTGGACGCGTCAAACCGAATATTCTTCATAAAGAGGCAACGCATTATGTTTCTGCAAAGGCGCAGTCAAGTGTTATTCACCGAATGATGGATGAAGAGTTTTTTTCTGAAGAAGAAATGGCGGTCTTAAAACGCGGTCGCAATGCAAAATCAGGATCGGTACCAAAGAATACTGATGTTCAAACATACCGCTATAGCTCAGCGTATGAAGCTGTAATTGGCAGCTTATATTTAACAGGTCAAATGGATCGTGTAAATGAAATAATCCAATATACAATTGATATTATTGAAGAATCAAAAGGAGTGTCAAAAGATGACGGAAGAACAGTCAAATGAGATGATTGCCGGGAAAAACCCGGTATTAGAGGCACTTCGTGCAGCAAGAGAAATGAATAAAATTTGGATTGCAGAAGGTGTTCAGCACGGTAGCTTGACGGAGCTTCTTGCATTAGCTAAAGAACAGGGAATTATCGTACAATTCGTTCCAAAGAAAAAATTAGATCAGTTAACAGATGCTAATCACCAAGGGATTGTGGCATCTGTTGCGGCTTATAAATATGCTGAATTAGATGACTTGTTTAAATTGGCAGAAAGTCGTGGAGAAGATCCATTTTTCTTAATTCTCGATGAACTAGAAGATCCGCATAATTTAGGATCTATTATGAGAACCGCAGATGCAGTGGGTGCTCATGGTATTATCATTCCAAGACGTCGTGCAGTTGGTTTAACGGCTGTTGTAGCAAAAGCGTCTACAGGCGCGATCGAACATATTCCAACTGTTCGTGTGAATAATCTTTCGCAAACGGTGGATGAGTTAAAAAAACGCGGTGTTTGGATCGCGGGAACAGACGCAAAAGGCTCAGCAGACTATCGTAAAATGGATGCGACTTTGCCACTAGCGGTCATTATCGGCAGTGAAGGAAAAGGTATGAGTCGTTTATTAACAGAGAAATGTGATTTCCTATATAATTTACCAATGGTTGGTCATGTTACATCACTAAATGCATCTGTAGCTGCTGCTTTATTGATGTACGAAGTATTGCGTAAACGCCAAGAAGTTTAAGGTGAATGCCATGAATATACTGTTGGTTGATGGTTATAACATTATTGGTGCTTGGGAAGAACTCAGAAGATTAAAAGAGCAAAGGCTAATAGATGCGAGAGACCGACTGGTAGAAATGATGGCAGAGTATAAGGCATATTCTGGCTGGCGCGTCATTGTTATCTTTGACGCGTATCTCGTGCCAGGAATTGAAACGAAAAATGTGCAGCATGACGTAGAAGTTATTTATACAAGAGCTAGAGAGACTGCAGATGAAAGAATTGAAAAGCTTACTGCTTCTTTAATTAGTAAAAGAGTCCGCATTTATGTAGCGACATCTGATATGACAGAGCAAAATGTCGTTTTCGGACATGGGGCATTAAGAAAATCTGCTAGAGAATTAGAAATTGAAATGCAATCTACGCAATCTAAAATCACGCAAACTGTAAGGGATATTCAAGTGCAAAAGCCTAGTTCTAAGATACAATTAAGAGATGATATTGCTGCAAAGTTTGAGTTATGGCGAAGAGGAAATAAAATGAATGATTGACTCATATTTTCCAATTCCGTTATACTGTTTTTAACAATGCTAGCGCAATTGGAGTGATACTATTGATTATTAGCGATCATTTACACTTGAAGCAGCAACAACAATATGAGCAATATACCGACGAAGAGCTAGTGGGAATGGTCCATAGTGGTGATAGTGAAGCGTTAGACTTCCTCATTACGAAGTATAAATCATTCGTTCGTATGAAAGTGAAGTCGTATTTTCTCATTGGTGCTGATAAAGAGGATATTGTGCAAGAAGGTATGATTGGACTTTATAAGGCTATTCGCGATTTTAAAGGAGATAAGTTATCTTCTTTCAAAGCTTTTGCGGAACTTTGTATTACACGTCAAATCATCACTGCAATAAAAACTGCAACTAGACAAAAGCATATTCCACTTAATTCATACATCTCATTGGACAAACCAATTTTCGATGAAGAATCCCAGCGCACGTTAATGGACGTGTTAACAGGTTCAGTTGTCGACGATCCAGAGGAGCTTATTATTCATCGTGAGGAATTTAGCTACATGGAAGAAAAAATTGGCGAAATATTAAGTGATCTCGAACGTCAGGTGTTGGCACTCTATTTAGATGGACAATCTTATCACGAAATTTCCGCTGAATTGAACAGGCATGTGAAGTCGATTGACAATGCTTTACAACGCGTAAAACGGAAATTAGAACGTCATTTAGATATTGAATGATTGCAAGAATGCTAGCTGTAGGCAAGTTGACAGTATTTGTGATAGGTGTTAGTCTTTATAAGGACAAATGCCGAAAAGGTGATAAAATGGCAAAAAAAGTCGTGCTTAGCTGTGAAAAGTGTGGTTCAAGAAACTATTCACTTCCTGCATCTAAAGACAGTGCAACTGCAAGGATGGAACTGAAAAAATATTGTTCTCACTGTAATGAACATACATTACATAAACAAACTAGATAATACGATTCGCTTTGTATATATGATTTTATTCGGGGGTTAGTTAGATGGGTAAGATTAGTAACTTTTTCCGCGGTGTTATGTCGGAAATGCAAAAAACAAGCTGGCCTAAGCGTAAAGAACTTACGAAATACACAATTGTTGTTATTTCAACTTTACTTTTCATGGCTGCATTTTTCATGTTAGTAGACTTAGGGATTTCTAAATTATTCCGCATGTATTTGGATTTATAATTGAATTAATGTTAATATTTTTGAAATGGCCCGTGAATGATCTGTAACGGGTTTTTTCATTTGCCTTTAGCGAAGGAGGGAAGGACGAGTAGTCCTATCTATTATGGAAAAAAATTGGTATGTAGTTCATACTTACTCTGGTTATGAAAATAAAGTTAAAGCAAACCTAGAAAAACGTGTTGAAACGATGGGTATGCAAGATAAAATTTTCCGCGTCATCATTCCTGAACAACAAGAGACGGAAGTTAAAGATGGCCGCAAAAAAGAATATATGCGTAAAACATTCCCTGGTTATGTACTAGTGGAATTAATTATGACAGATGATGCATGGTATGTAGTACGTAATACACCAGGTGTTACTGGATTTATCGGATCATCAGGTGGTGGGGTAAAACCTACACCATTATTACCTGAAGAAGTTGAATTCATCCTTAAACAAATGGGTATGCAAGAAAAATCACTTGAAATTGATTTCGCTATTGGCGATTTAGTTGAAGTGTTAGAAGGACCGTTTGCTCATTTCCAAGGTAAGGTCGAAGAGATTGTTGCTGATAAAGGAAAAGTTAAAGTAACTATTGATATGTTCGGTCGCGAAACTAAAATGGAATTGGACTACGATCAAGTGTTAAAAGTATAATTGACAATTATACTTGCCTTAGAATGTTAAAAGTGATATCATTTCAAAGGTCAGACTGTCATTTTATTATGGACTGGCATTTTTATTTTTAATGTTATCGGAATAAGCCGACAGACAGATATTGAGTGGGAGGGGCAACCCAATTACCACATCACGGACTTAAGGAGGTGTGTCTCGTGGCTAAAAAAGTTATTAAAGTTGTAAAACTTCAGATTCCAGCTGGTAAAGCAAACCCAGCGCCACCGGTAGGTCCTGCATTAGGTCAAGCAGGTGTTAACATTATGGGATTCTGTAAAGAATTCAACGCTCGTACTGCGGACCAAGCAGGTTTAATCATTCCAGTAGAGATTTCTGTATTCGAAGATCGTTCATTCACTTTCGTTACAAAAACTCCGCCGGCAGCAGTTCTACTTAAAGTAGCAGCTGGTATCCAATCAGGATCAGGTGAACCTAACCGTAAAAAAGTAGCTACAGTGAAACGCGATAAAGTTCGCGAAATCGCTGAAACTAAAATGCCAGACCTTAACGCTGCAACAGTTGAAGCAGCTATGTTAATGGTTGAAGGTACTGCACGTAGCATGGGTATTGTTATCGAAGACTAATCCCATTACTTGATAGAAGTATTGTTTTTTGAGGGTTGCGAATGTTTCTAATAGTCATATTTGAAACTCGCAGCCTTTATTCGTGGGAGGTTTATTCCGCTACAACCACAATCAAGGAGGAAATTTATAATGGCTAAAAAAGGTAAAAAACTGCAAGATGCAGCTAAATTAGTAGACCGTACTCAAGTGTATTCTGTACAAGAAGCAGTTGAATTGGCTAAAAAAACAAGCACTGTTAACTTTGACGCAACTGTTGAAGTAGCATTTAACTTAAATATTGATACACGTAAAAATGACCAACAAATCCGTGGAGCAGTAGTACTTCCAAACGGAACTGGTAAAACTCAACGTGTATTAGTTTTCGCTAAAGGCGAAAAACTTAAAGAAGCTGAAGCAGCTGGTGCAGACTTCGCTGGTGATGCTGAATATATCGCTAAAATCCAACAAGGATGGTTTGACTTCGATGTAATCGTTGCAACTCCTGATATGATGGGTGAAGTTGGTAAACTAGGTCGCGTATTAGGACCAAAAGGCTTAATGCCAAACCCTAAAACTGGAACAGTTACTTTCGACGTTGCTAAAGCAATCGCTGAAATCAAAGCTGGTAAAGTTGAATACCGTGCTGATAAAGCTGGTATCGTTCACGCTCCAATCGGTAAAGCTTCATTCGAAGCTGATAAATTAGCTGAAAACTTATCAACTCTAGTTGATGTAATTATTAAAGCTAAGCCTGCTGCAGCTAAAGGTACTTACATGAAATCAGTACACGTAACAACTACAATGGGACCATCAATCAAAGTTGATGCTTCTACTTCTGTTGCTACGAAATAATTTTTGATTGACAAACGACATCATATTTTGATATGATGTACAACGTTGTGAATCATCCATTTGTACCGTAGACCGTAGGGGCAAGTAATTGCTTAATCAACCTACCGAGGACAAAGGAACTCAGACTCTTATTTAAGATGATGACTTTCCGCCTCTTTGTCTACATAGACAGGAGGCTTTTCTTTTGTTGGTATAAATGACCCATTCTTATAGGAGGTGTCAAAATGAACAAAGCAGTTGAAGCTAAACAAGCTGTCGTTCAAGAAATCGCTGACAAGTTCAAAAGCGCTGCATCCGTAGTAGTTGTTGACTATCGTGGCCTTTCTGTTGCTCAAGTAACAGAACTACGTAAACAACTTCGCGAAGCTGGTGTTGAATTCAAAGTATACAAAAATACTTTAGTACGCCGTGCTACTGCAGAAGTTGAACAAGAAGAACTTAATGAATTCCTTACAGGTCCTAACGCAATCGCATTCTCAACTGAAGATGTAATTGCTCCTGCTAAAATCATTAACAACTTCGCAAAAGCTAACGAACAACTTGAAATTAAAGCTGGTCTTATCGAAGGTACATTTGCATCTGCTGAAGATGTTAAAGCATTGGCAGAACTTCCATCACGCGAAGGTCTACTTTCTATGCTATTATCTGTGCTTCAAGCACCAGTACGCAATTTCGCTCTTGCAACAAAAGCTGTTGCAGAACAAAAAGAAGAGCAAGGCGCTTAATTTTAAGCGTAGCTTAATCTTCTCGGCATAATATGCCAAAACAAAACTAATATTCCGTATAGGAGGAAATTATAATGAACAATGAACAAATCTTAGAAGCTATCAAAGCTATGACAGTTCTTGAATTAAACGATTTAGTAAAAGCAATCGAAGACGAATTCGGTGTTACTGCTGCTGCTCCTGTAGCTGCTGCTGGTGGTGCTGCTGCTGCAGTAGAAGAAAAAACTGAATTTGATGTAGTTCTTGCTTCTGCAGGCGAATCAAAAATTAAAGTAATCAAAGTGGTACGTGAAATCACTGGTCTTGGCTTAAAAGAAGCTAAAGAAGTAGTAGATAACGCTCCTAAAGCTATTAAAGAAGGCGTTTCTGCAGCTGACGCTGAAGAAATCAAAGCTAAACTTGAAGAAGTTGGCGCTAGCGTAGAAGTTAAATAATTTCTACTTTCTATTTGAAAAAAGCTCGTCAATTCTGACGAGCTTTTTCTTCATTTTACGTGATGGAGGGCATTTTCTTGTCAGAACATTATTATTCGAAAAAACCTCAAGTCGGAAGTAATCCGAGTAAATGGAAATTCACTCTTCGAGGATTTTCTTTTGTATTTGAAACAGATGCAGGGGTTTTTAGTAAAAGCGAAGTAGATTTTGGCTCCCGTGTGTTAATTGATAGTTTTGAATTGCCTGATGTTGAAGGGTGTATTTTGGATGTGGGTTGTGGCTATGGCCCAATTGGCTTGTCTATTGCAAAAAATTATCCTGAACGAGTCATTCATATGATGGATGTTAACGAACGTGCGGTTGCATTAGCGAAGAAAAACGCTGAGGTGAACGGGGTACAAAATGTGCAGATTTTTGAGAGTGATGGACTTTCTACTGTTCAAGAAGAACAAGTCGCTGCCGTTATGACAAATCCTCCGATCCGAGCGGGAAAAGATACAATCTTCCGTTTTTATGATCAAGCTTTTGAAAAACTTGTGGATAACGGTGAGTTGTGGATAGTTATTCAGAAGAAGCAAGGTGCTCCATCGACTATTGCGCATTTGGAAGAGAAATTTACTGAAGTAACAGTCGTAGAGAAGAAAAAAGGCTATTGGATTATCAAGGCCAAAAAATAATCTGTTAAAGTTTATAGATTGACTTGACAAATTAGCTGTGATATTATAATAAAATGCAAAAATATTAATTTGAATAGGTCTGTCCTTTTGTATAAAAACTATATCAATATGGTTAGACTTTTCAAAGTTATGTTTGGTTAATCGAAAATGAGCTCTTTAACGAACTCGTTTTCTTTTTGTCTTTCGATATCATACACCATTTGTATGATTTCGCAAAGACCTATTATCGCTTTATTGAGGGGTGAATGAGTTGACAGGTCAACTAGTTCAGTACGGACAACACCGCCAGCGTAGAAGCTTTGCGCGTATTAATGAGGTGCTGGAACTTCCGAATCTAATTGAGATTCAAACCGCATCTAACGAGTGGTTTCTTGAAGAAGGTTTACGTGAAATGTTCCGCGATATTTCACCGATTGAAGACTTTACAGGGAATCTTTCACTTGAATTCGTCGACTACAGTCTCGGAGAACCGAAATATGATGTCGATGAATGTAAAGAACGCGATGTTACTTACGCTGCACCATTACGTGTAAAAGTACGTTTACACAACAAAGAAACAGACGAAGTGAAAGAACAAGAAGTATTTATGGGTGACTTCCCACTTATGACTGAAACTGGCACTTTCGTTATCAACGGCGCAGAACGCGTTATCGTTTCACAATTAGTAAGATCACCAAGTGTATACTATCACGATAAAACAGATAAAAACGGTAAAAAAGGTTTCGGCGCAACAGTGATTCCTAACCGTGGAGCATGGTTAGAGTACGAAACAGACGCAAAAGATGTTGTCTATGTTCGTATCGACCGCACACGTAAATTACCTGTAACAGTACTTTTACGTGCTTTAGGTTTTGCTTCAGACCAAGAAATCATCGAGCTTATTGGTGATAACGAATATTTACGTAATACTTTAGAAAAAGATAACACTGAAAGTACAGAGAAAGCGTTGTTGGAAATTTACGAACGTCTACGTCCAGGTGAACCACCTACAGTAGAAAGCGCTAAAAATCTCTTGTATTCACGTTTCTTTGACCCAAAACGCTATGATTTAGCTAATGTTGGTCGTTATAAAATGAACAAAAAGCTAGATATTAAAAATCGTCTATTCAATCAAACAGTGGCAGAGACACTAGTTGATCCTGAAACAGGTGAAATTTTAGTTGAAGCTGGAACTTTAATCGATCGTCGTGTACTGGATCGCTTAATACCACATCTAGAAAAAGGCATTGGCTTCCAAACGATGTCTAAAGTTGCAGGCGTTTTAGAAGGCGATGTTTTAATTCAAGAAATTAAAATCTTTGCACCTAATGATGAAGCGCAAAAAGAAATTAAAGTAATCAGTAATGCTTACGTAGAAGAAGAAGTGAAAAATATCACTCCTGCTGACGTTATTGCATCTGTATCTTACTTCTTTAACTTACTTTATGGTGTTGGTAACACAGATGATATCGATCATTTAGGTAATCGTCGCTTACGTTCTGTAGGTGAATTATTACAAAATCAATTCCGTATCGGTTTATCTCGTATGGAACGTGTTGTACGTGAACGTATGTCGATTAACGATACACAATCTATTGTTCCACAACAATTAATCAATATTCGTCCTGTAATTGCTTCTATTAAGGAATTCTTTGGTAGCTCTCAATTATCTCAATTCATGGACCAAACAAACCCATTAGCTGAATTAACGCACAAACGTCGTCTATCAGCTTTAGGACCTGGTGGTTTAACTCGTGAACGTGCTGGTTTTGAAGTACGTGACGTTCACTATTCTCACTATGGTCGTATGTGTCCAATTGAGACTCCTGAGGGTCCGAACATTGGTTTAATAAACTCACTTTCAAGTTTCGCGAAAGTGAATAAATTTGGCTTCATCGAAACACCTTACCGTCGCGTTGATCCTGAAACAAGTCGAGTTACTGGTCATATCGACTATTTAACTGCTGATGAAGAAGACAACTACGTAGTAGCACAAGCGAATTCAATCTTAAATCCAGATGGTTCATTTGCTAAAGAAGAAGTTGTAGGTCGTTTCCGTGGTGATAACACTATCTTCAAACGTGAAAATGTTGATTATATGGATGTATCACCAAAACAAGTCGTTTCTGCTGCGACAGCATGTATTCCTTTCTTAGAAAACGATGACTCTAACCGTGCTCTAATGGGAGCGAACATGCAACGTCAAGCTGTTCCGTTATTAAATCCAGAAGCACCATTCGTTGGTACTGGTATGGAACACGTAGATGCACGTGATTCTGGTGCTGCAGTAGTTGCAAAATATCCAGGTATTGTTGAACATGTTGAAGCTCGCTCTATTCACATTCGTCGTATTGAAGAAATTGACGGCAAAGAAGTAAAAGGCGACTTAACTAAATATAAATTACAGAAATTCATTCGTTCTAACCAAGGTACAAGTTATAACCAACGTCCAATTGTTAAAGTTGGAGACCGCGTAAACCCACGTGATATTCTTGCTGATGGTCCTTCAATGGAATGTGGCGAGCTAGCACTTGGTCGTAACGTAGTAGTTGGCTTCATGACTTGGAACGGTTATAACTATGAAGATGCCGTAATCATGAGTGAACGTCTTGTTAAAGATGATGTTTATACATCTGTTCATATTGAAGAATATGAATCAGAAGCTCGTGATACTAAATTAGGGCCTGAAGAAATCACTCGTGATATTCCGAATGTTGGTGAAGAAGCATTACGCAATCTTGACGAACGTGGAATCATTCGTATTGGTGCTGAAGTTCATGACGGAGATATCCTTGTAGGTAAAGTAACTCCTAAAGGTGTAACTGAATTGACAGCTGAAGAACGCTTATTACATGCAATCTTCGGTGAAAAAGCACGTGAAGTTCGTGATACATCACTACGTGTTCCTCATGGTGCAGGCGGTATTGTTCTTGATGTTAAAGTCTTCAACCGTGAAGATGGTGACGAATTACCTCCAGGCGTTAACCAACTTGTACGCGCATATATCGTTCAAAAACGTAAAATTCGCGTAGGAGATAAAATGGCCGGACGTCACGGTAATAAGGGTGTAATTTCTCGTATTCTTCCAGAAGAAGATATGCCATTCCTTCCAGACGGCACACCAATTGATATCATGTTAAACCCACTTGGTGTACCATCACGTATGAACATCGGTCAAGTATTAGAGCTACATTTAGGTATGGCAGCTCGCTACTTAGGCGTTCACATGGCAACACCAGTATTTGATGGTGCCAACGAAGAAGATGTTTGGGAAACAATGGAAGAAGCGGGCATGAACCGCGATGGTAAAACAATTCTTTATGATGGACGTTCAGGTGAACCTTTTGATAACCGAGTATCTGTTGGTGTCATGTACATGATCAAACTTGCTCACATGGTTGATGATAAACTTCACGCACGTTCAACAGGACCATACTCATTAGTAACGCAACAACCATTGGGTGGTAAAGCTCAATTCGGTGGACAACGTTTCGGTGAGATGGAAGTTTGGGCTCTTGAGGCTTATGGCGCTGCTTATACTCTTCAAGAAATCTTGACAGTTAAATCCGATGACGTTGTAGGTCGTGTGAAAACATACGAAGCAATTGTTAAAGGTGAAAGTGTTCCAGAACCAGGCGTACCTGAATCATTTAAAGTATTAATTAAAGAACTTCAAAGTCTAGGTCTAGATGTGAAAATGCTAACAATTGACGACGAAGAAATTGAGCTTCGTGACATGGATGAAGATGAAGATCTTCAACCAGCAGACGCGCTTAATATCTTACCGAGCGCTGATGAAGAAGCACCAGTAGGATCTGTTGAATAATTATAAATAACAAATAATTGAATGGCTGGCAGGCCCATTAGGGCTTGTCCAGCTTTCCAATTATCATTAAATCAATCGTCGAGCTAAGAATAAAGTCGAAAAGACTTCATACTAAAGGGAGGTAGGCTCCTTGATAGACGTTAATAATTTTGAGTATATGAAAATTGGTTTAGCTTCACCTGATAAAATCCGCTCATGGTCTTATGGAGAAGTAAAAAAACCAGAAACTATTAACTATCGTACACTCAAACCAGAAAAAGATGGTTTGTTCTGTGAACGAATTTTCGGACCTACAAAGGACTGGGAATGTCACTGCGGTAAGTACAAACGTGTACGCTATAAAGGCGTAGTTTGTGATCGTTGTGGAGTTGAAGTAACACGTGCAAAAGTACGTCGTGAGCGCATGGGTCATATTGAATTAGCTGCTCCAGTCTCACACATTTGGTATTTCAAAGGAATTCCAAGCCGTATGGGGCTTATTTTAGATATGTCTCCACGTGCATTAGAAGAAGTAATCTACTTCGCTTCTTATGTTGTAGTAGAGCCTGGCGATACTGCACTTGAGAAAAAACAATTGCTTTCAGAAAAGGAATATCGCGCGTATCGTGAAAAATACGGCAATACATTCCAAGCTGCAATGGGCGCTGAAGCAATTAAACGTCTTTTACAAGAAATCGATCTTGATAAAGAAACAGAATCTTTAAAAGAAGAACTTAAAACTGCACAAGGTCAACGTCGTACTCGTGCAATTAAACGTTTAGAAGTTGTTGAGTCATTCCGTCATTCTGGTAACCGTCCAGATTGGATGATTTTAGACGTACTACCTGTTATTCCACCAGAGCTTCGTCCAATGGTGCAATTAGATGGTGGTCGTTTTGCAACAAGTGACTTGAATGATTTATATCGTCGAGTTATTAACCGTAACAACCGTTTAAAACGTCTTCTTGATCTTGGAGCACCTGGTATTATCGTTCAAAACGAAAAACGTATGCTTCAAGAAGCAGTAGATGCTTTAATCGATAATGGTCGTCGTGGCCGTCCAGTAACTGGTCCAGGTAACCGTCCATTAAAATCTCTTTCTCATATGTTAAAAGGTAAACAAGGTCGTTTCCGTCAAAACTTACTTGGTAAACGTGTTGACTATTCAGGTCGTTCTGTAATCGTTGTAGGACCTAGCCTGAAAATGTATCAATGTGGTTTACCGAAAGAAATGGCAATCGAATTGTTTAAACCTTTCGTAATGAAAGAACTTGTTGAACGTGGTCTTGCACACAACATTAAATCGGCAAAACGTAAAATTGAACGTATGCACTACGAAGTATGGGATGTATTAGAGGATATAATCCGAGAACACCCAGTATTACTTAACCGTGCACCGACTCTTCACCGACTTGGTATTCAAGCTTTCGAACCAACTTTAGTTGAAGGGAAAGCAATCCGCCTTCACCCATTAGTATGTACAGCATATAACGCTGACTTTGATGGTGACCAAATGGCGGTTCACGTTCCTTTATCAGCAGAAGCACAAGCGGAAGCACGTTTATTAATGCTTGCAGCTCAAAATATCTTGAACCCTAAAGATGGTAAACCTGTTGTTACACCATCTCAAGATATGGTACTAGGTAACTACTACCTTACTCTTGAACGTAAAGGTGCTCGAGGCGAAGGCGCTGTATTCTTTGGTCCTGAGGAATTAATGGTTGCTTATGAAAACCATGAAGTCCACTTGCATACACGTATCGCTATTAAAGCTTCATCATTAAATAACCAAACATTTACAGAAGAACAAAATAGCAAGTTGTTATTAACGTCAGTTGGTAAGGTAATATTTAATGAAATTTTACCAGAATCATTCCCGTACATTAATGAACCAACAATTACTAACTTACAAGTTGAAACACCAGCTAAATATTTTGTTCCTACAAATACAGATATTAAGAAATATTTATCAGAAGTTGATCCAGTTAAACCATTTACGAAGAGCTATTTAGGTAAAGTTATTGCTGAAGTATTTGCTAACTTCCACATTACTGAAACTTCTAAAATGCTTGACCGCCTTAAAGATCTTGGGTTCAAATATGCAACTAAAGCTGGTATTACAATTGGTATCTCAGATATCCTAGTATTACCAGACAAACAAGAGATTCTTGAAGAGGCTCAAGAAAAAGTTGATAAAGTATTGAAACAGTTCCGTCGTGGTTTAATTACAGAAGAAGAACGTTACGATCGTGTAATCTCTTATTGGAGTGCAGCGAAAGACGTAATCCAAGAGAAACTTATGAAATCATTAGATAGCTTTAACCCTATCTTCATGATGAGTGACTCTGGTGCCCGTGGTAACGCATCTAACTTTACTCAACTTGCTGGTATGCGTGGTCTTATGGCCAATCCAGCTGGTCGTATTATCGAACTTCCAATCAAGTCTTCATTCCGTGAAGGTTTAACAGTATTGGAATACTTCATCTCTACGCATGGTGCTCGTAAAGGTCTTACCGATACAGCACTTAAAACGGCCGATTCAGGTTACCTTACTCGTCGTCTAGTTGACGTAGCACAAGATGTTATTGTCCGCGAAGATGACTGTGGTACTGACCGTGGTTTAACAATAGGTTCATTAAAAGAGGGTACAGAAGTAATCGAAGCTCTTGAAGAACGTATTCTTGGCCGTTATGTTAAGAAAACAATTCGTCATCCAGAAACAAATGAAGTTATGGTTGAAAGAAATGCATTAGTAACACCAGAACTAGCTCGTAAAGTAATTGAAGCAGGAATTGAAGAAGTAACAATTCGCTCAGCATTTACATGTAACACTAAGCATGGTGTATGTAAAAAATGTTACGGCATGAACTTAGCGACTGGTGATAAAGTTGAAGTCGGCGAAGCAGTTGGTATTATCGCAGCTCAATCTATCGGTGAGCCAGGTACACAGTTAACAATGCGTACTTTCCATACAGGTGGGGTAGCAAGTAGCGATATTACACAAGGTCTTCCACGTATCCAAGAGATTTTCGAAGCGCGTAACCCTAAAGGTCAAGCGGTTATTACGGAAATCGCAGGTACTGTAGTTGACATTGACGAGATTCGCGAAGGTCAAAAAGAAATTACAATTCAAGGTACAGTAGAAACTCGTAAATATTTGGCTCCGTACAATGGTCGTATCATAGTACAAGTTAACGATCAAGTTCACCACGGACAAACGCTTACTGAAGGTTCTATCGATCCAAAAGAATTGATTAAAGTAACTGATGTAGCAACAGTTCAAGAATACTTATTGAAAGAAGTTCAAAAAGTATATCGTATGCAAGGTGTAGAAATTGGAGACAAACATATCGAAGTAATGGTTCGCCAAATGCTTCGTAAAGTTCGCGTAATTGAAGCTGGTGAAACAGATGTACTTCCTGGTTCACTACTTGATATTCACCAATTCTCTGAAGCCAATGCAGAGGCGTTGTTAAATGGAAAACTTCCAGCAACTTGTCGCCCTCTTATCCTTGGTATCACTAAAGCATCTCTTGAAACTGAATCATTCTTATCTGCAGCATCATTCCAAGAAACAACTCGTGTGTTAACGGATGCAGCTATTAAAGGTAAGCGTGATGAACTACTAGGTCTGAAAGAAAATGTAATCTTAGGTAAACTTGTTCCTGCTGGTACAGGTATGCAACGATATCGCCAAATCAAAATTGAAGACAGCGAAATTGAAGATGCTGAACCAGCTTTAGCTGAATAATAAAAAGATCCGGGAGGAAGCGATTTTTCCTTCTTCTCGGAATTTTTATGATTTTAATTGACAATAAATGCATTGAGTGATAATATATTTTAGGTTGATAGTTGATTGTCTATCATTTCGGAGGATATGCAAATGTCTTATGAAAAAGTCAAAAAGGCTAAAAAAACAATCATCGGTACTAAGCAAGCAGTAAAAGCAATGTGTACTGGTCATGTTACTGAAATTTTCGTTGCTCTAAATGCAGATGATCGAATTACCACGCATGCGGTGCACTTAGCACAAAAAAATGGTATTCCCATTGTATTTGTAGACTCGAAAAAAGAACTTGGTAGAGCCTGCGGAATTCAAGTAGGTGCTGCAGTTGTTGCAATTACTGAATGATGGTTTTTGTGTATGATACACAAAGACTTTGTTTTTTACCTAAAAATGAACCACCTGGATGTGTGGATTTAAACTGAAGATATGAAGGGAGGAAAAACCGATGCCTACAATTAACCAATTATTACGTAAGCCTCGCCAATCCAAAAGCAAGAAATCAAACTCACCAGCGTTAAACAAAAGTTATAACAGCTTCCAAAAAGCTCTAACTGATGTTAACTCACCACAAAAACGCGGTGTATGTACACGTGTTGGTACAATGACACCTAAAAAACCTAACTCAGCGTTACGTAAATACGCTCGTGTACGTTTAACAAACCAAATCGAGGTTAACGCTTATATTCCTGGTGAAGGCCACAACTTACAAGAACACAGTGTTGTACTTATCCGTGGAGGTCGTGTAAAAGACTTACCAGGTGTACGTTATCACATCGTTCGTGGTGCGCTTGATACTGCTGCAGTATCTGGCCGTATGCAATCTCGTTCTCTATATGGTGCTAAAAAACCAAAAGAAAAAAAATAATTAAAATTAAGCTCTAATCGAAAGGAGGAAAACACATGCCTCGTAAAGGTCCTGTTTCCAAACGTGACGTGTTACCAGATCCAATTTATAATTCAAAACTAGTAACTCGTTTAATCAATAAAATGATGGTAGATGGTAAAAGAGGTACTTCTCAAAAGATTTTATACGGTGCGTTCGAATTAGTTAAAGAACGTTCTGGTAATAATCCAATCGAAGTATTTGAAGCTGCATTAAACAATGTAATGCCAGTTCTTGAAGTTCGTGCTCGCCGTGTAGGTGGTACTAACTATCAAGTACCAGTAGAAGTACGTCCAGAACGTCGTACAACTCTTGGTCTTCGTTACCTAGTAAACTACTCTCGTCTTCGTGGCGAAAAAACTATGGAAGAACGTCTAGCTAACGAAATTCTAGATGCTTCTAACAACACTGGTGCGTCAGTTAAAAAACGTGAAGATATGCACAAAATGGCAGAAGCAAATAAAGCATTTGCTCACTACCGTTGGTAATATAAAATCGGCTTAACCCCCAATATGGAAGGAGAAATTTCCTATGAAACGCGAATTCTCACTTGAGAATACTCGTAATATTGGGATCATGGCTCACATTGATGCTGGTAAAACAACAACAACTGAGCGTATCCTTTATTACACTGGTAAGATTCACAAAATCGGTGAAACTCATGAAGGTGCTTCTCAAATGGACTGGATGGAGCAAGAACAGGAACGTGGTATTACAATCACTTCTGCTGCGACAACAGCCCAATGGGAAGGCCACCGTGTAAATATCATCGATACTCCTGGACACGTAGACTTCACTGTAGAAGTAGAACGTTCATTACGCGTACTTGACGGTGCTGTAACAGTACTTGATGCTCAATCTGGTGTTGAGCCTCAAACTGAAACTGTATGGCGTCAAGCTACAACATACGGTGTTCCACGTATTGTATTCATTAACAAAATGGATAAAACAGGAGCGGATTTCTTATATTCTGTAGGAACTCTTCATGAGCGTTTACAAGCAAATGCTCACCCTGTTCAATTACCAATCGGCGCTGAAGATCAATTCTCTGCAATCATTGACTTAGTTGAAATGAAAGCTACTTTCTACGGCGACGAAAAAGGTACAGCAGTAACTGAAGGAGAAATTCCTGAAGAACACCGCGAACTAGCTGAAGAATACCGTGAGAAATTAATCGACGCTGTTGCAAGTGTTGATGAAGAAATCATGGAAAAATATTTAGAAGGCGAAGAAATTACTGTTGCTGAACTTAAAGCGGCTATCCGTCGTGCTACGATCGCAGTAGAATTTTACCCAGTAATCTGTGGTACAGCATTCAAACACAAAGGCGTACGCCCTATGTTAAATGCAGTTATCGATTACTTACCATCTCCATTAGATGTACCATCAATCAAAGGTACAGATGTTGATGGTGAAGTGGAATTAGAACGTCATCCTTCTGATGAAGAGCCATTCTCAGCTCTTGCATTCAAAGTTATGACTGACCCATTCGTAGGTAAATTAACTTTCTTCCGTGTGTACTCTGGAACATTAGATTCAGGTTCATACGTACAAAACTCTTCTAAAGGTAAACGTGAACGCGTAGGTCGTATCCTACAAATGCACGCTAACTCTCGTGAAGAAATCTCAAGAGTGCATTCTGGGGATATCGCAGCAGCAGTAGGTCTTAAAGATACTACTACTGGTGATACACTATGTGACGAGAAAAACTTAGTTATTCTTGAATCAATGGAATTCCCTGAGCCAGTAATCTCACTTTCTGTAGAACCAAAATCTAAAGCAGACCAAGATAAAATGGGTCAAGCTTTACAAAAACTACAAGAAGAAGATCCAACTTTCCGTGCTCACACTGACACTGAAACTGGTCAAACAATCATCTCTGGTATGGGTGAGCTTCACCTTGATATCTTAGTTGACCGTATGCGCCGTGAATTCAAAGTAGAAGCTAACGTAGGTGCTCCAATGGTATCTTACCGTGAAACATTCCGTAGCTCTGCAAAAGTTCAAGGTAAATTCACTCGCCAATCTGGTGGTCGTGGACAATACGGAGATGTTACGATTGAGTTCTCTCCAAATGAAGAAGGTAAAGGCTTTGAATTCGAAAACGCTATCGTTGGTGGTGTAGTACCTCGTGAATACATTCCTGCAGTAGAACAGGGTCTTCGTGACTCTCTTGACCGCGGTGTAGTTGCTGGATACCCACTAATCGACATTAAAGCGAAATTAGTATTCGGTTCTTACCATGACGTTGACTCGAATGAGATGGCGTTCAAAATTGCTGCATCTATGGCTCTTAAAGAAGCTGCGAAACAATGTAACGCTGTTATCTTAGAACCAATGATGAAAGTTGAAGTTGTAATTCCAGAAGAATATCTTGGTGATATCATGGGTAACATTACTGCTCGTCGCGGACGCGTTGAGGGTATGGATGCTCGCGGTAACTCTCAAGTTGTTCGTGCAATGGTGCCACTATCTGAAATGTTCGGATATGCTACAACTTTACGTTCTGGTACACAAGGTCGCGGTGTATTCTCTATGACATTTGATCATTATGAAGAAGTGCCAAAATCAATTGCTGCCGAAATCGTTAAAAAAAATAAAGGTGAATAATTTCTAAGTTGAATTTTCACTCTAATTAAAGTATAAATAACTTGTATGCTATATATGGAAGAGGATAGGGCCCTATTCTCTGAAATATATGACTATAAAACTAAAATTATAAACATTATTGAGGAGGCATTTTCTAATGGCTAAAGAAAAATTTGACCGTTCTAAAACGCATGCTAACATTGGTACAATCGGACACGTTGACCATGGTAAAACAACTTTAACTGCTGCAATCGCTACAGTTCTATCTAAAAAAATGGGTGGAGAAGCTAAGTCATACGCTGATATCGACAACGCTCCAGAAGAAAAAGAACGTGGTATCACAATCAATACTTCTCACGTAGAATACGAAACTGATACTCGTCACTACGCTCACGTAGATTGCCCAGGACACGCCGATTATGTTAAAAACATGATCACTGGTGCTGCTCAAATGGATGGCGGTATCTTAGTAGTATCTGCTGCTGATGGTCCAATGCCACAAACTCGTGAACACATCCTTTTATCTCGTCAAGTAGGTGTTCCATACCTAGTAGTATTCATGAACAAATGTGATATGGTTGACGACGAAGAGCTACTTGAATTAGTAGAAATGGAAGTTCGTGACCTATTATCTGAATACGATTTCCCAGGCGATGACCTTCCTGTAATTAAAGGTTCTGCTCTTAAAGCTCTTGAAGGCGAAGCAGAATGGGAAGAAAAAATTGTTGAATTAATGGACGCTGTTGATTCTTATATCCCAACTCCAGAACGTCAAACTGACAAACCATTCATGATGCCAGTAGAGGATGTATTCTCTATCACTGGTCGTGGTACAGTTGCAACTGGCCGTGTTGAACGTGGTCAAGTTAAAGTCGGCGACGTTGTAGACATCGTTGGTATTGCTGAAGAAGCTAAACAAACAACTGTAACAGGTGTTGAAATGTTCCGTAAATTATTAGACTACGCTGAAGCTGGAGACAACATTGGTGCTCTTCTTCGTGGTGTAGCTCGTGAAGATATCCAACGTGGACAAGTACTTGCTAAACCAGGTTCAATCACTCCACACACAGACTTCAAAGCTGAAGTTTATGTTCTTTCTAAAGAAGAGGGTGGACGTCATACTCCATTCTTCTCAAACTACCGTCCTCAGTTCTACTTCCGTACAACTGACGTAACTGGTGTTTGTAATCTTCCTGAAGGCGTAGAAATGGTTATGCCTGGAGATAACATCGAAATGACTGTTTCTTTGATCTCTCCTATCGCTCTTGAAGAAGGTACTAAGTTCTCTATCCGTGAGGGTGGACGTACTGTAGGCGCTGGCGTTGTAGCTTCAATCACTAAGTAATTTCTATTACTTTTTTTAAAAACCATCTCGTGACGACGAGATGGTTTTTTATTTATAAATTTATTTAAGTTTTCCCTTTTACTGGAGAAAACTTTTTTTATTTGCTCTATTTCTTGTACAATATAGTATGAGGGGGGTGAATACATGATAAAAGTTTTTATTATCGAAGATGATCAAGCTATTTTTGAAATTATTCGAGAACGATTCAGTCAGTGGTCTATGGAAGTTACAAAACCTGCGGATTTTCAAAAAGTTATGGAATGCTTTCATAATGAAACTCCGCAACTAGTTATTATTGATATTCAGTTGCCTGCATTTGATGGTTTCCACTGGTGTCGTGAAATACGTCATATTTCTAAAGTGCCGATTATCTTTTTGTCTTCACGAGATCATGCTATGGATCAAGTAATGGCTATGCAAATGGGCGCAGATGATTTTATACAAAAACCTTTTAATATGGATGTACTATTGGCTAAAGTACAAGCCATTATACGAAGAACATACGATTATAAACAAGAAAGACTACATACTGCATTATGGAATGGGGCTACCATTGATTATTCAAGAGGTACTATTACTAAAGAAGACTGTTTAGTGGAATTAACTAAAAATGAATTATTTATTTTAAGAATTTTAATAGAACATTTAAATCAGATTGTATCTCGTGATGAATTAATGAGAAAGCTATGGGATGATGAACGCTTTGTTAATGATAATACGTTATCAGTGAATATGAATCGTTTACGCTTGAAGCTTGAAGAAATTGGATTGGAAGAAGTTATTCTTACAAAAAAAGGACTGGGCTATATGGCTATTACTAAGGAGGTCTAATTTGTAATGCTTTTAATATTTCTTAAGGAAAGAAGGTCGTGGATTCTCTTTTTTATAGCTGTTCAGCTGTGGTTAAATTTAGTTATTTTCTTAGATGTAGGATTATCCAATATATCTGCAGTTTATCTAAATTTAACTAATTCAGTTTTATTTATTGTTTTTTTAATATGGCGATATATAAAAGAGACCAAATCAATTCGTAGACTGAAACATTTCCTGGGGAATGAATTAGATATAGAGAGTATTCTACCAGCTCCTTCAGAAAAGCTATCGAGTTTTGAAATAGTATTTTTTAAGGTTATTGAAAATGTTGAAGTAAAGAGGCGGGAACAAATTAACAACGTACATGTTGAGTTTTCAGAAGATCAAGATAGAGCATTAGGATGGATTCATGAAGTGAAGACGCCTTTAACTGCGATGAAGCTTATGATCGACTCCTTAGAGGACACTACTTTAAAGAAGCGCCTTGAAATTGAATGGTTAAGAATCCACTTGCTACTTGATCAGGAATTACATCATATTAGACTTTCTTCAATAGAGAATGACAACAGGATGGAAATGATATCAATTAGGCCAACAATACTGAGAGAAATTAAGAATTTGCAAACATGGTGTATTGAAAAAGGTATTGGCTTTGATATTGAAAATCTTGATGCTGAAGTACTAACTGATCAAAAATGGACATCCTTTATTATTCGTCAATTACTTTCTAATGCAGTCAAATATAGTAATGATAATTCAGATATACAGGTATATTCATCAAAGGATTCAGACGGTCATGTATATTTATATATTAAAGACTCGGGTATAGGGATTAGTCAAGCTGATTTGCCACGTATTTTTAATAAGTCCTTTACTGGTAAAATTGGTCGATATCAGACTGCTTCAACTGGAATGGGGCTATATTTGGCTAAAAATGCAGCATCAAAATTAGGTATCCAAATATTTGTACAGTCTGAAGAAAAAGTAGGGACAGTATTTTCCTTACGTTTTCCTTTGAAAAATGAATTCGTTAAAATCATGAGTAGATGACGAAAATGTCACCTACTCTTTTTGTTTGTCATGTTAATCAAACGATTCTTTTTTTGAAATTATATAGAATGGTCATATAAGCGAGAGGGAGGAATTGTAATGGCTATTTTAAAAGCGCGTAAAGTTAAAAAAGTATATGGACGTAAATTAACTGCTCAAGAAGTCTTGAAAGGTATTGATATAGAGGTTAATGAAGGCGAATTTGTTGGTATCATGGGTCCATCAGGGTCTGGAAAGACGACTTTGTTAAATGTTCTATGTTCGATTGATAATGCGACGGAAGGTGTCATAGAAATTGACGGTAATGATTTAAGAAAGATGAAAGAGAAAGAGCTATCGAAGTTTCGCCGGGAACAGTTAGGTTTTATATTTCAAGACTATAACTTATTAGATACATTAACTGTGAAAGAGAATATATTACTACCTCTATCTATTAGTAAAGTATCAAAATCTGAAGCTGAAAGTCGTTTCAATACACTAACAGATTTATTAGATATACGTGAATTAGCTAATAAATATCCAAATGAGATCTCAGGTGGACAAAAACAAAGGACATCTGCAGCACGTGCACTTATTTCGAATCCATCTATAGTATTTGGGGATGAGCCAACAGGAGCGCTAGATTCAAAATCAGCTACCGCTCTTCTAGAAAACTTAGCTACTATTAATGAGAAGCAAAGGGTGACAATTATGATGGTTACTCATGATCCAGTAGCAGCGAGTTTTTGTAGCCGAGTCTTATTCCTGAAAGACGGTCAACTTTATACAGAGCTTTACAAAGGTGAAAAAAACCGTAAAATGTTCTTCCAAGAAATAATGAATACGCAAGGTGTTTTAGGCGGTGACGGTTATGACGATTAGTCAACTCGTACTCCGAAGTATGAAAAAGAATATTACACATTATTATTTATACTTTTTTGCTCTGATATTTAGTGTGACATTATACTTTTCATTTGTGACTTTGCAATTTAACCCAAGTATTTTAGAAATGACAAAAGAAAGTACTACAGGTGCAGCAGGATTTAAAGCTGCTTCAGTGATGTTAGTATTCATTGTGACGTTTTTTGTAATTTACGCTAATCATCTTTTTATGAAGCGCAGAAGTAAAGAAATCGGTTTATATCAATTGATAGGAATGTCGAAGAGCACAGTTGTACGTCTATTAGCGATTGAAAATATACTATTGTGGACAGGTGCAACAGCTGTAGGGGTAAGTATTGGTTTTTTAACATCACGGGTATTTGCGATGATTTTATTGAAGCTAATTGCTAAAGAGGCTCTTGTAGAAATTGCATTTTCTTCACAGGCACTTTTTCAAACACTTGTTGTTTTCTTAATTTTATTAATAGTAATAACCATTCAAACTATTTTCGTGATTCGTCGTTCAACGTTACTTGATTTGTTTTCTGCAAGTAAAAAAGGTGATACGCGTGTGAAACGTTTTGGATTGTTTCAAATGTTATTAGGTCTAGTAGGCTTAGTATTAATTACCTTTGGATATTATAAATCAGCACATTTATTTGATTTGGATTCCGCAACTATTAATCAGTTAGTAATAAAGATGATTATAATATTGGGTTCCACTATTATAGGTACTTTTTTCGTTTTCCGTTTTTCAGTATCTTTAATTATGAATGTAATTCGTAAAGGGAAGAAAGGGCATTTATCATTAACTGACGTATTGGCATTAACGCCTATTATGCATCGTATGAAAGGGAATGCGAAGTCTTTAACGCTTATTACAGTAATGACTGCGGTTGCTTTAGCTATTATGTCATTATCTTATATTGCGTACTATTCAGCGGGTGCGAGTGCAAAGCAAGTTGTCCCTTTTGACGTCATTACATTAAATGAACAAAATAAAACGTTTGAAGAACAACTTCAAAAAGAAAATATAAATTTTGAAAAATATGAGTTTTCTTTGTTGAATGTAGATATTGATATTTCAAGCTTGATGAAAAATCCAGTATCTAATGATATTAAAGAAAATATATGGCTTGATTCTATAGTGACAAAGTTAAGCGATATGAAGAAAATATACCCTGAAGCTAGTTTAAAAGAGGGAGAAGCTTATCTAGTAGGATATAGCGGTATGCTTGCAGAATTAATGCCTCTAGAAGTTGGTAAGTCTATGACTGTCCATACAACAGAAGGTAAATCAAAACTAAAAATGATCGGACTTGAAAAAAGAGGGATTATTACAAGTCAACTTTCACATGGTAGCGCAGCTATCGTTGTTACAGACCGATATTTCGATAAGTTAGCAACAGATGCGAAAATTCAGAAGAACTCCATTTGGTATGAGCAAGAGGGGTACACGTTTAAAGAAAAAGATTTGGAGAAAGTTCAAGAAATATATATAAAGACAACCAATGGTGGGAAATTCACCACAAAGGACACAAAAGGGAAAGAAAAACAATTTATTGCATGGACTCAGGAAGGTAATAAAACTGAAGCATTAGATTTATGGGGTAATGTCATTTTCATTACAGCATTCCTAGGCTTAGCATTCTTACTGGCAACAGGTAGCGTTTTATACTTTAAGCAAATGTCCGATGCAGAAGATGAAAGAGAGTCTTATACGGTTCTTCGTAAAATCGGCTTTACCAAGTCAGAGATCATGAAGGGGATATATATGAAACAAGCTTTTAATTTTGGTGTACCACTTCTAATCGGGTTATTACACAGTTATTTTGCTGTTAAATCAGGCTGGATGCTATTTGGTACAGAGCTAACAACACCTTTAATCCTGACAATGAGTATTTACGCATTACTTTATTCGGTATTTGCATTGTTGTCCGTTACGTATTACCGCAGAGTTGTAAATGAAAGTTTATAATTACAGAAGAAAACCCACGTGGAGTATTACTTTACGTGGGATTTTTTTATTGACATTAATAATTAATCTACTTATAATTACTTTATCGAACTAGAGAACTAGAGTATGAAAGTGAAGTGTAAAATATGAATGCAGTAATAATAGCGATAGCTGTCATGCTAATCTTAAGTCTATTACGTATAAATGTTGTTCTTTCACTTGTATTAGGTGCGTTTGCAGGGGGCCTAACAAGTGGAATGGGAATTTCTAAAACTGTAGAAACATTTACAGAAGGGTTAGGAGCAGGAGCAACAATAGCTTTGAGTTACGGTTTATTAGGTGGATTTGCAATCGCCATTTCAAAAACTGGAATTCCAGAATTAATGATTGCTTCGATTCTGAAACTTTTAAATAAAAACGGTGAAAATAATAAACGAGGATTAGTGAAGGCTTTAATCTTCTTTTTAATTTTTGCAATGGCCGTATTCTCTCAAAACTTGATTCCGATTCATATAGCATTTATTCCATTATTGATTCCACCAATTTTGAAAATCCTAAATATGCTTGAAGTAGATCGCCGAATTATCTCAACAATTATTGCAGTTGGTTTAGTGGGCACATATAGCTTTGTACCTTCAGGATTTGGTTCTATTTTCCAAGAGATTATAGCAACTCAGGTAACGAAGGCCGGTATGGATGTATCCGTAAATGATGTTCCGATAGCAATGGCTATTCCTGTGTTAGGGATGGTTATTGGTTTAGTTGTTGCATTATTCTTTTATCGTAAACCAAGACGCTACGAAGAAGTAGGTGTTGAAAGTTCTTCTATAGAACTAAAGGTTAGCAAAAAGGTGATTATTTCAACTATCATTGCATTAATTGCAGCACTCTATACACAGATTGCAACTGATTCTATGATAGTTGGTGCATTTGCCGGTATTACAGTTATGTACGTAACTGGGGCATTAAAATGGAGAGAAGCAGATGAAGTTTTAACAGATGGTATGCGCATGATGTCATTCATAGGATTTGTTATGATTGCGGCAAACGGTTTTGCATCTGTTATAAATGCAACAGGAGATATAGATAGTCTAATCAACAGTTCATTAAGTATATTCAAAGGAAATACGAGTTTAGCTGTATTTATTATGCTAATAATAGGTTTAATCGTAACGATGGGAATTGGTTCATCCTTTGCTACAATTCCGATCATCGCGACACTATTTGTTCCTTTATCTGTAGAACTAGGGTTAAGCCCATTAGCAATTATGTGTTTGATTGGGACAGCAGGTGCTCTTGGAGATGCTGGATCGCCAGCTTCTGATACAACTCTAGGGCCGACAGCTGGATTGAACGTTGACGGACAGCATAATCATATTTGGGATACATGTGTTCCGACGTTTATCTTCGTAAATATCCCACTCATTATCTTTGGCTGGATTGCTTGTGTATTCTTCTTATAATAGTAAGGATGCAATTCAATTTGAATTGCATCCTTTTTTTATTACATATAGTTTGCAATATAGCTGTATTTTTTATATACTTGGAATCTGCTGAAGAGCAAAAGATGAAGATATCATAAAATAAACATGCCATTGAAAAGAGTTTAGCAAAAACACTTGCTTATTCTTTTTTTTATGTGTATAATATCAAATGTTGGTCTTCGACTGCGATGAAGCGGGAGGTTGCCGACACACCCGGCCGCATTGCCATGGCGCGTGTGACGGAGAAATTTCCGTGGAGAATGTCTAGGAAATAGGCGAAAAGGAGGGAAAATAATGGCAAAACAAAAGATCCGTATCCGTTTAAAAGCATATGATCATAGAATTCTTGATCAATCTGCTGAGAAAATTGTGGAAACTGCTAAACGTTCAGGTGCAAGTGTATCAGGTCCGATTCCACTTCCAACTGAAAAATCGGTGTACACAATTCTGCGTGCCGTGCATAAGTACAAAGATTCTCGTGAGCAATTCGAGATGCGTACTCATAAACGTCTGATCGATATCGTTAACCCAACACCACAAACTGTTGACGCGTTAATGAAACTTGATTTACCATCTGGCGTTGATATTGAAATCAAACTTTAATGGTAAAAATGAAAATAGAAAAACAATAATCACAGGAGGTGTGACAAATGACCAAAGGAATCTTAGGTAGAAAAATCGGTATGACGCAAGTTTTTGCTGAGAACGGTGATTTAATCCCTGTAACTGTTGTTGAAGCTACTCCAAACGTAGTACTTCAAAAGAAATCAGTTGATACAGATGGTTACGAAGCAATCCAAATCGGTTTCGAAGATAAGCGCGAAAAGCTTTCTAACAAACCTGAAAAAGGACACGTAGCTAAAGCAAGCACTGCTCCTAAGCGCTTCATCCGCGAAATCCGCGATGTAAACTTAGCTGAGTACGAGGTTGGTCAAGAAGTCAAAGTTGAAATTTTCGCAGAAGGCGATGTAGTAGATGTAACAGGTGTTACTAAGGGTAAAGGTTTCCAAGGTGTTATTAAACGCCACGGACAATCTCGTGGTCCTATGGCCCACGGTTCTCGTTACCACCGTCGTCCTGGTTCAATGGGTCCAGTTGCTCCGAACCGCGTATTCAAACAAAAGAAATTACCTGGTCAAATGGGTGGCGGAGTTGTTACAATCCAAAACTTGGAAATTGTAAAAGTTGACGTTGAACGCAACTTACTACTTATTAAAGGTAATGTTCCTGGTTCTCGTAAAGCATTAGTAACAGTAAAAGCTGCTATTAAAGCTAACTAACTTACCGAAGAAAGGAGGAAACAGGAATGACAAAAGTATCTTTGCTTAGTCAAACGGGTTCTTCTGTTGGTGAAATCGAATTAAACGATGCAATCTTCGGAATCGAACCAAACCAAAACGTGTTATTCGACGCAGTAATCGCTCAACGCGCTTCATTACGTCAAGGTAACCATAAAGTAAAAAACCGTTCTGAAGTTGCTGGCGGTGGTCGTAAACCATGGAAGCAAAAAGGAACAGGACGTGCTCGTCAAGGTTCTATTCGCTCTCCACAATGGCGTGGCGGTGGCGTAGTATTCGGTCCAGTACCTCGTAGCTATAGCTACAAACTACCGAAAAAAGTACGTCGTTTAGCTCTTAAATCAGCTCTATCTGCTAAAGTATTAGAAACTAATTTCTTAGTACTAGATGCTCTTAAACTAGACGCACCAAAAACTAAAGATTTCGTAAAAGTTCTTAAAGATCTTTCAATCGAATCTAAAGCATTATTCGTAACTGCTAATGTAGATGAAAACGTAGCATTATCTGCTCGTAACATCCAAGGCGTTACTGTTGTACCAGCTGCTGGTATCAACGTTCTTGATCTTTTAGGTCACGAAAAAGTAGTTTTCACTAAAGCTGCTGTAGAAAAAGTTGAGGAGGTGCTTGGTTAATGGAAGCACGTGATATTTTAAAACGTCCTGTCATTACTGAGCGTTCTTCAGAACTAATGGCAGAAAACAAATATACATTTGAAGTTGACACTCGTGCCAACAAAACTGAAGTTAAAGATGCTGTTGAATCTATCTTTGGTGTTAAAGTTGAGAAAGTAAACATCATGAACTACAAAGGTAAATACAAACGCGTTGGTAAATTCGGTGGATACACAAACAAACGCCGTAAAGCAATCGTGAAATTAGTTGCTGGCAACGAAATCGAATTATTCGAAATGTAATTTTCGTTCATTATTGAACAATAAAGAAGGAGGGAACTCAAATGGCGATTAAAAAGTATAAGCCTACCTCAAATGGTCGTCGTAACATGACGTCATCTGACTTTGCTGAAATCACAACTAACAAGCCTGAGAAATCATTGTTAGAACCGACTAAACGCAAAGCTGGTCGTAACAACCAAGGTAAAATCACTGTTCGTCATAATGGTGGTGGCCATAAACGCCAATATCGTGTCATCGATTTCAAACGTTTGAAAGATGGCATTCCAGGACGCGTTGCTACTATCGAATATGATCCAAACCGTTCTGCAAACATTGCATTAATTAATTATGCAGATGGTGAAAAACGCTACATCCTAGCACCTAAAGGTCTAGTTGTAGGAATGACAATTGTATCAGGTGCAGATGTTGATATTAAAGTAGGTAACGCATTACCACTTGAAAATATCCCAATGGGTACTACAATCCATAACATCGAAATGAAACCTGGTAAAGGTGGACAATTAGTACGTTCTGCTGGTACATCAGCTCAAATCCTTGGTAAAGAGGGTAAATACGTAATAGTTCGTCTACAATCTGGTGAAGTTCGCATGATCCTTGCTACTTGCCGTGCTACAATCGGTCAAGTTGGTAACGAGCAACACGAATTAATCAACATCGGTAAAGCAGGTCGTACTCGTTGGTTAGGTAAACGCCCGACTGTACGTGGATCTGTAATGAACCCGAACGATCACCCACACGGTGGTGGTGAAGGACGTTCTCCAATCGGACGTAAATCACCAATGACACCATGGGGTAAACCAGCTCTTGGTTATAAAACTCGTAACAAGAAAAACAAATCCGACAAACTTATCATTCGTCGTCGTAAAAAATAAAGTGATTAGACTGCGGTTCGTTGAAAGAACCGTAGTGGGATCACGGAGGGAGGCTCCAATATGGGTCGCAGCTTGAAAAAAGGACCTTTTGTCGATGACCACTTAATGAAAAAAGTGGAAGCACAAGAGGCTTCTGAGAAAAAACAAGTTATCAAGACTTGGTCTCGCCGTTCTACAATCTTCCCGAACTTTATCGGACTAACTATCGCTGTATATGATGGACGTAAACATGTTCCTGTATACGTGACTGAAGATATGGTAGGTCATAAACTAGGTGAGTTCGCACCAACACGCACATATAAAGGTCATGGTGCAGATGATAAGAAAACATCAGTACGCTAATATGAGGGGAGGTAAATCCTGATGCAAGAAGCAAAAGCTATTGCTCGCACAGTTCGCATTGCTCCTCGTAAAGTCCGCTTAGTGGTTGATTTAATCCGAGGCAAGCAAATTGGCGAAGCAGTTGCAATTTTACGTCACACTCCAAGAGCAGCGTCTCCTGTAGTTGAAAAAGTACTAAAATCTGCAGTTGCAAATGCTGAACATAACTACGATTTAGATGTAAATAACTTAGTTATTTCAGAAGTATTCGTTGATGAAGGTCCAACGTTAAAACGTTTCCGTCCACGCGCACAAGGACGTGCAAGCGCAATTAACAAACGTACAAGCCACATTACTCTAGTGGTATCTGAGAAGAAGGAGGGATAATACGTGGGTCAAAAAGTACATCCAATAGGATTACGTGTTGGTGTCATTCGTGATTGGGAATCTAGATGGTACGCTGAAAAAGAGTACGCTACTTTACTTCATGAAGACATTAAAGTACGTAAATACATTGAAACAAGCTTAAAAGAAGCTTCAGTTTCTAAAGTAGAAATCGAACGCGCTGCAAACCGTGTTAATATTACAATTCACACTGCGAAACCAGGTATGGTAATTGGTAAGGGCGGTACTGAAGTGGAATCACTTCGTAAAAACCTTGGCAAAATCACTGGCAAACGCGTTCACATCAATATTGTTGAAATCAAACGTGCGGATCTTGACGCTAAATTGGTAGCAGAAAACATTGCTCGCCAATTAGAAAACCGTGTATCATTCCGTCGTGCACAAAAACAAACTATTCAACGCACAATGCGTGCAGGCGCTAAAGGTATTAAAACTCAAGTATCTGGTCGTCTAGGCGGCGCTGATATCGCGCGTGCTGAACATTATAGTGAAGGAACTGTTCCGCTTCATACTCTTCGTGCTGACATTGATTATGCTCATGCAGAAGCTGACACTACTTATGGTAAATTAGGTGTTAAAGTATGGATCTACCGCGGTGAAGTCCTTCCAGTGAAGAAGAACTCTGAGGAAGGAGGCAAATAATATGTTATTGCCAAAACGCGTAAAATACCGTCGTGTACACCGCGGAAAAATGCGTGGAGAAGCGAAAGGCGGTAAAGAAATAGCATTCGGCGAATTCGGTTTACAAGCAACTGAAGCTAGCTGGATCACTAACCGTCAAATCGAAGCTGCACGTATCGCGATGACTCGTTACATGAAACGTGGCGGTAAAGTTTGGATTAAAATCTTCCCACATAAACCATATACGAAAAAGCCTCTAGAAGTGCGTATGGGTTCAGGTAAAGGTGCTCCTGAAGGATGGGTAGCAGTAGTTAAACCAGGAAAAATTATGTTCGAAATCGGAGGCGTTTCTGAGGAAATCTCTCGTGAAGCACTTCGTTTAGCATCTCATAAGCTTCCTGTGAAATGTAAGATTGTTAAACGTGAAGAAATTGGTGGTGAATCTAATGAAAGCTAATGAAATCCGTGAACTTACAACAGCAGAAATCGAAACTAAAGTAAAATCACTGAAAGAAGAGCTTTTTAACCTTCGCTTCCAATTGGCGACTGGTCAATTAGAAAACACAGCTCGCATCCGCGAAGTACGCAAAGCAATTGCGCGTATGAAAACTGTGATTCGTGAAAGAGAAATCAGTGCAAATAACTGATAAAGGAGGTTTGCAGCATGACTGAGCGTAACCAACGCAAAGTTTACACTGGCCGCGTAGTTTCAGATAAAATGGATAAAACTATCTCAGTTTTAATTGAAACTCACAAAAAGCATAAGCTTTATGGCAAACGTGTAAAATACTCTAAGAAATTCAAGGCGCATGATGAAAACAACGAAGCAAAAGTTGGAGATATCGTCCGCATTATGGAAACTCGTCCGCTATCAGCTACTAAACGTTTCCGTTTGGTTGAAGTAGTAGAAAAAGCGGTTATTATCTAATTAAATTTCGGAACTACAACGTCCGAAGGGAGGTAACCTAAGTGATCCAACAAGAAACCCGTTTAAAAGTTGCTGACAACTCAGGTGCGAAAGAAGTATTAACTATCAAAGTACTTGGTGGTTCTGGACGTAAGACTGCGAACATCGGTGATGTAATCGTATGTACTGTCAAGAAAGCAACACCAGGTGGCGTTGTCAAGAAGGGTGAAGTAGTTAAAGCTGTAATCGTTCGTACGAAAAGCGGCGTTCGTCGTAAAGACGGTACTTACATCAAATTCGATGAAAACGCATGTGTAATCATCAAAGATGACAAATCACCACGCGGAACTCGTATTTTCGGACCTGTAGCACGTGAATTACGTGATAACAGTTTCATGAAAATCGTATCTTTAGCTCCGGAAGTTCTTTAATTTTCATGAAAGTGCCAATCAAGGAGGTGCGACAGAATGCATGTTAAAAAAGGCGACAAGGTAAAGGTTATTTCAGGTAAAGAAAAAGGCAAAACAGGTGTGATTCTTGCTGCTTTCCCTAAAAATGATCGTGTACTAGTTGAAGGTGTAAACATCGTCAAAAAACACGTGAAACCTAACCAAGTTAACCCACAAGGTGGAATTGTCAGCCAAGAGGCAGCAATTCACGTTTCGAACGTAATGCTAATCGATCCAAAATCTGGCGAGCCGACTCGCGTAGGTTATAAAATCGAAGATGGCAAAAAAGTTCGTGTAGCAAAAAAATCAGGTGCAGTAATCGATAAATAAGTAATAGAGAAGGGAGGTACAAACACATGAGCCGCCTAAAAGAAAAATTTGTAAACGAAGTTTCACCTGCTCTTATGAGCAAGTTTGAATATACATCAGTTATGCAAGTTCCTAAAGTTGACAAGATCGTTATTAACATGGGTGTTGGTGACGCAGTTCAAAACTCTAAAGTACTTGACTCAGCTGTTGAAGAATTAGCATTAATCGCAGGTCAAAAACCTGTTGTAACTAAAGCTAAAAAATCTATCGCAGGTTTCCGTCTTCGTGAAGGAATGCCAATCGGTGCGAAAGTTACATTACGCGGTGAGCGTATGTATGAATTCTTGGATAAACTAATCGCTGTTTCTCTTCCACGTGTACGTGACTTCCGTGGTGTTTCTAAAAAAGCATTTGACGGTCGCGGTAACTATACTCTTGGTATTAAAGAGCAATTAATCTTCCCAGAAATCGACTACGATAAAGTTTCTAAAGTACGCGGTATGGATATCGTTATCGTAACTACTGCGAACTCTGATGAAGAAGCTCGCGAGTTACTAACTCAATTCGGTATGCCGTTCCAAAAGTAATAAAACAAGGAGGGCGAAAACGTGGCTAAAAAATCAATGATCGTTAAACAACAACGCACGCAAAAGTTTAAAGTGCAAGAATACACTCGTTGTGAACGCTGTGGGCGTCCACACTCTGTATACCGCAAATTTAAACTTTGCCGTATTTGTTTCCGAGAACTTGCATATAAGGGACAAATTCCTGGCGTGAAAAAAGCCAGCTGGTAATCCCCTAATTTGGGAAGGAGGTAAATGTAATGACAATGACAGATCCGATTGCAGATATGCTTACACGCATTCGTAATGCTAATATGGTCCGTCACGAGAAATTAGAGCTTCCGGCTTCTAATATCAAAAAAGAGATCGCTGAAATTCTTAAGCGTGAAGGTTTTGTACGTGACGTTGAGTATGTAGAAGATGACAAACAAGGTATCATCCGTATCTTCTTAAAATATGGCCAAGAAAACGAACGTGTTATTACAGGATTAAAACGTATTTCTAAACCAGGTTTACGCGTTTATGCGAAAACTAACGAAGTACCTAAAGTGTTGAACGGACTAGGAATCGCTTTAGTTTCAACTTCAAACGGTTTATTAACTGATAAAGAAGCTCGCGCTAAACAAGTTGGCGGAGAAATCTTAGCTTACGTTTGGTAATTAGCAACAAAAGAATGGAGGTGCAACATAAATGTCTCGCGTAGGTAAAAAACCAATCGAGGTACCGGCTACTGTAACTGTAACTGTCGCTGCTGACAACACAGTAACTGTTAAAGGACCAAAAGGTGAACTTGTTCGCTCTTTTAACAAAGATATGAAAATTGAACAAGAAGGTAACGTGATTACAGTATCTCGTCCTTCTGAGTCAAAAGACCACCGTACTAACCATGGTACAACTCGTGCTCTTTTAGCAAACATGATTACTGGTGTTTCTGAAGGATTTGAACGTGCACTTGAATTAGTTGGTGTAGGTTACCGTGCTCAATTACAAGGAACTAAACTTGTATTGAACGTAGGTTACTCACATCCAGTTGAGTTCACACCTGAAGAAGGAGTAACTGTAGAAGTTCCTTCAAACACTAAAGTTATCGTTAAAGGGATTAGCAAAGAACGTGTTGGAGCACTTGCTTCTAACATCCGTCAAGTGCGTCCACCAGAGCCTTATAAAGGTAAAGGGATTCGTTATGAAGGCGAATTCGTTCGTCGTAAAGAAGGTAAAACAGGTAAATAATGCTGCTTAAAGCATTAGAAAGGAGTGACCTCTGTGATTACGAAACAAGATAAGAATCAAGTTCGTAAAAAACGTCATGCGCGCGTGCGTTCTAAAATTACTGGTACTGCTGAATGTCCACGTTTAAACGTATTCCGTTCAAACAAACACATTTACGCGCAAATTATCGATGATTCTAAAGGCCTAACACTAGTAAGTGCTTCAACTATGGATAAAGAGTTTGAAGGAACTGCTGGTAACTTAGAAGCTGCTACAAAAATCGGTGAAACTATCGCTAAAGGCGCTGCGGAAAAAAACATCAAAGCTGTTGTATTTGACCGTGGTGGTTACTTATATCATGGACGTGTTAAAGCTTTAGCTGAAGCTGCACGTGCAAATGGTTTAGAATTTTAATAAGAAGGAGGTACACATTTCATGAGTCGCATTGACGCAAACAAACTAGAACTTGAAGAACGCGTTGTTACGATCAACCGCGTTGCTAAAGTTGTTAAAGGTGGACGTCGTTTCCGCTTCACTGCACTAGTAGTGGTTGGAGACCGTAATGGCCATGTTGGTTTCGGTACAGGTAAAGCTCAGGAAGTACCTGATGCAATTCGCAAAGCAGTAGAAGATGCGAAGAAAAACTTGATCGAAGTTCCACGTGTTGGTGGTACAACACCACACTTAATCATGGGTCGCTTCGGTGCAGGTAACATCATGATTAAACCTGCTGCTCCTGGTACTGGAGTTATCGCTGGTGGTCCAGTTCGTGCTGTATTAGAGCTTGCTGGTATCACTGATATTCTTTCAAAATCACTTGGTTCAAATACGCCAATTAACATGGTTCGCGCTACTGTTAGAGGTTTATCTGAACTTAAACATGCTGAAGAAGTTGCAAAACTTCGCGGTAAATCAGTAGAAGAACTATTAGGTTAAGGGGGGAAATAATATGTCAACTAAACTACAAATTACCCTTACTAAAAGTTTAATCGGTACTAAACCTGCTCAACGTAAAACAATCGAAGCGCTTGGCTTACGTAAAGTAAATCATACTGTTGAACATCCAGACAATGTGGCTGTTCGCGGTGCGATCACAAAAGTAGCACACTTAGTTACTGTTACAGAGATTTAATTCGAAAAATCAATAACAAGGAGGTGCCACCCAAATGAAACTTCATGAGTTAGAACCAGCATTAGGTTCACGTAAAGAACGTAACCGCGTAGGTCGTGGTATCGGTTCTGGTAACGGTAAAACTTCTGGTAAAGGTCATAAAGGTCAAAACTCTCGTTCTGGCGGCGGCGTTCGTCCAGGATTTGAAGGCGGTCAAAACCCATTGTTCCGTCGTTTACCTAAACGTGGATTTACGAACATTAATCGTAAAGAATACGCTATCGTAAACCTTGACGCTTTAAATCGTTTTGAAGACGGCACAGAAGTAACACCAGCTTTATTAATTGAAACTGGTGTTGTGAGCAACGAGAAAGCTGGAATCAAAGTTCTAGGTAATGGAACTGTTGAGAAAAAGCTTACTGTTAAAGCTCATAAATTCTCAGCTTCTGCTAAAGAAGCAATTGAGAATGCCGGCGGACAAATCGAGGTGATTTAATGTTTCAAACAATCTCTAACTTTATGCGCGTGAGAGATATTAGAAATAAAATCATTTTCACTCTTTTGATGTTGGTCGTATTCCGTCTTGGAACGTTTATACCAGTACCAAACGTCGACGCCAATGTATTAAAAGCCACTGATCAATATAGTTTAGTTGGTTTCTTAAATACATTTGGTGGGGGAGCTTTGTCAAACTTCTCGATTTTTGCTATGGGTATAATGCCATACATTACGGCTTCGATTATAGTTCAGCTATTGCAAATGGATGTTGTCCAAAAGTTCACCGAGTGGTCAAAACAAGGTGAAGTTGGTCGACGTAAAATCGCTCAATTTACACGTTACTTCGCAATTATCCTTGCATTTATTCAATCAATCGCAATGTCTTACGGTTTTAACCGTATGTATGGCGGTTCATTGATTAAAGATGAGGGTGTTATGACGTACTTAACAATTGCGATTGTGTTAACTGCTGGTACTGCATTTTTACTTTGGTTAGGTGAGCAAATTACTGAAAAAGGTGTAGGAAATGGTATTTCCGTTATCATCTTCGCTGGTATCGTAGCTGCATTGCCAAACACTGTGAATCAAATTTATGCTTCACAATTCGAGAATGCGGGAGAGCAATTATTCATCCGTATAATCGTGATGGCTCTTATTGTATTGGCCGCTCTTGCGATTGTTGTAGGTGTCATTTACGTTCAACAAGCGTTGCGTAAAATTCCTATTCAATATGCAAAACGTGCTGGTGCTCAAAGAGGTGCACAACAATCTCATTTACCATTGAAAGTAAATGCGGCTGGGGTAATCCCAGTAATCTTTGCTGTTGCGTTTATCGTAACGCCGAGAACAATTGCTACTTTCTTTGGAGATAATAAAGCAACTCAGTTCATTGAAAGAACGTTTGATTATTCTCAACCAGTTGGGATGATCATTTATGTAGCGTTAATTGTAGCGTTTGCATATTTCTATGCGTTCGTCCAAGTGAATCCTGAAAAAGTTGCAGATAATTTGAAAAAGCAAGGTGCCTATATCCCGGGCATTCGTCCTGGTAAAAGCACTCAAGATTATCTAACAACTGTTTTATATCGCTTAACGTTTGTAGGTGCGATTTTCTTGTCGCTTGTTGCGATCCTTCCAATCATTTTTATTAATGTTGCGAAGCTTCCATCATCGGCTCAAATTGGCGGTACTAGTCTACTAATCGTTGTCGGTGTTGCACTGGAAACGATGAAACAATTAGAATCACAACTTGTGAAACGCCACTACAAAGGTTTCATGAAATAATGTTGGTTTTTAGGGACGATATTCGTTCCTTAAACCTTCACAATAACTTGAGGGGGCTCTCTCCGTATGAATATCGTTTTGATGGGTTTGCCTGGTGCTGGTAAAGGCACTCAAGCAGATAAAATTGTTGAGAAGTACGCAATCCCTCATATTTCTACAGGCGATATGTTCCGTGCAGCTATTAAAGGTGGTACGGAATTAGGTCTTTTAGCGAAATCGTTTATTGATAAAGGTGCTCTTGTACCTGATGAAGTGACGATTGGAATCGTTCGCGAGCGCTTAAGCCAACCTGATTGTGATCAAGGCTTCCTACTAGATGGTTTTCCACGTACTATTGAACAAGCTGATGCGTTAGATAATATTTTATCTGATCTTGGTAAGAGAATAGAATATGTAGTAAATATTCAAGTAGAACAAGAAGAGTTGATTAAACGTTTAACAGGTCGTCGTATCTGTAAAGTATGTGGCTCTGCTTATCACTTAGTGTTTAATCCTTCTAAAGAGGAAGGCATTTGTGATAAAGACGGAGGAGAACTTTATCAAAGAGCAGACGATAATCCAGAAACGGTTTCTAATCGCCTGGAAGTAAATATTAAACAAACACAACCTTTACTTGATTTTTATCAAGCTAAAAACGTGTTAACAAATATCAACGGACAGCAAGATATCTCAGATGTTTTTGCTGACGTAGATGCTCTATTACAGGGCAGCCGCAACTAATACCCGAATCCCGGGTGCAGATAACTGCCTCCGCGGGGAGTATGCGGTAGCAACGGAAATGTATTTTCGAGAGCTGCAAAAGCATATTGTGCCCGGTCTATGCACTGATGAATTAGATGTATCGGTATACGGGATACCCTTTGTCCTTGATGCAATCCTAGTTCTGAAAGGGTATAATGGGTTTCGTGGAAGCATCTGTGTAAACGGGTATGGAAGGATCTTATCCAAGGCAATTCCGGATGGTCATGTTGACATGAGGGAAACAAGGTTCAAACGGAAAGTCAATTCCATGGGTTGTAAGAAGCGAAACCTGATGAGCGTCTTTCGAACATCTCTCATACAATCCAAACATATGTTGAGACGAGTCGTTTCTTTCATGAAAGAAAAAAACTTGAAGCAAATTCCGTTTGATTTGAAGATGGGAACCTGAATTGCATATAGAAGGGAGACAGGGTCGATGGCGAAAGACGATGTAATTGAAATCGAAGGCACAGTTGTTGAGACTTTGCCAAACGCGATGTTTAAGGTAGAATTAGAAAATGGTCATACAGTTCTTGCTCATGTATCAGGCAAAATTCGTATGCACTTTATTCGCATCTTGCCTGGAGATAAAGTAACTATTGAGTTATCTCCATATGACTTAACTCGCGGTCGTATCACATACCGTTTTAAATAATCTTTTGCACTCCGGACCACTAAGGAGGTTAGGTTAGATGAAAGTGAGACCATCTGTGAAACCGATCTGCGAAAAATGTAAAGTTATTCGCCGACGCGGTAAAGTAATGGTAATCTGTGAAAATCCTAAACACAAACAAAAACAAGGTTAATTTGAAGGAGGTGCACAACGTATATGGCACGTATTGCTGGTGTTGACATTCCTCGCGACAAACGCGTTGTAATTTCATTAACTTACATTTACGGAGTAGGTAACACTACTGCTAAGCAAGTTCTTGCTGGAGCAGGTGTTTCTGAAAGTACTCGAGTTCGCGATCTTACTGAAGACGAACTTAACAAAATCCGTGAACAATTAGACAAATACAAATTAGAAGGTGATCTTCGTCGTGAGATCTCTCTAAACATCAAACGCTTGATGGAAATCGGATCTTTCCGTGGTATCCGTCACCGTCGCGGTTTACCTGTTCGCGGTCAAAATACGAAGAACAATGCGCGTACGCGTAAAGGTCCTCGTAAAACTGTAGCGAACAAGAAAAAATAATCGGTAAAGGAGGTTTCTTCTTAACATGGCACGTAAACAACAATCTCGTAAACGTCGTGTGAAAAAGAATATCGAATCTGGTATTGCTCACATCCGTTCTACATTTAATAATACAATTGTAACCATCACTGACATGCAAGGTAATGCTGTTTCTTGGTCAAGTGCAGGTGCTCTAGGATTCCGTGGTTCTCGTAAATCAACTCCTTTTGCTGCACAAATGGCTGCTGAAACTGCTGCTAAAACATCAATCGAGCATGGTTTAAAAACTTTAGAAGTAACTGTTAAGGGTCCTGGTGCAGGTCGTGAAGCTGCTATTCGTGCGCTTCAAGCTGCAGGTTTAGACGTTACAGCAATTAAAGATGTAACTCCAGTTCCACATAACGGTTGTCGCCCACCAAAACGTCGTCGTGTATAATTGATGAATCTCAATCTAGTGATTGAGAATCTCATTTCTTGTACAAACTGAATTGTGCAGACACATGATTGATTAGACATTCGATTTAATGTAGGAAATAAAAATCATACATTCGATGTTTTGAAGGAGGGTAAATTTGAATGATCGAAATTGAAAAACCAAAGATTGAAACCGTTGAGATCAGCGATGATGCCAAATACGGCAAGTTTGTTGTAGAACCACTTGAACGTGGATATGGAAACACTTTGGGAAATTCTTTACGTCGTATCCTTCTGTCTTCTTTACCAGGAGCTGCTGTTACTTCAATCCAAATTGACGGCGTACTACACGAATTCTCTACTATTGAGGGCGTTGTAGAAGATGTTGCATCAATTATTTTGAACATTAAAAAGCTAGCTTTAAAAATCTATTCTGATGAAGAAAAAGTCATTGAAATAGATTTCAAAGGTGACGGAGTAGTAACTGCTGCGGATATTACGCATGACAGTGACGTTGAAGTGTTAAACCCAGATCTATATATTGCAACTATTGCTAAAAATGGTCATCTTCGTATGCGTATGTATGCGCAACGTGGACGTGGTTACACTCCTGCTGATCAAAACAAACGCGAGGATCTTCCAATTGGCGTGATCCCGATCGACTCTATTTACACTCCAGTTTCACGCGTCAACTTCCAAGTAGAAAATACTCGTGTTGGACAATCGTCTGATTTCGATAAACTTTCTCTAGATGTATGGACAGATGGTAGCATCGGTCCTAAAGAGGCGATTTCGCTCGGAGCAAAAATATTAACCGAGCACTTAAATATCTTCGTTGGTTTAACAGACGAGGCACAAACTGCTGAAATCATGGTTGAAAAAGAAGAAGACCAAAAAGAAAAAGTCTTAGAGATGACTATCGAAGAGCTTGATCTTTCTGTGCGATCTTACAACTGTTTAAAACGAGCAGGTATCAACACTGTTCTTGAACTTGCTAACAAGTCTGAGGACGACATGATGAAAGTTCGTAACCTAGGACGTAAATCATTAGAAGAAGTAAAAGCGAAGTTAGAAGAGCTTGGTTTAGGGTTACGCGAAGAAGACTAAGCGAACTTTTATATAAAAGACTGATCAGTTATTGAACAAAGGAGGGAAACATCCATGGGTTACAGAAAACTTGGACGTACAAGTTCTCAACGTAAAGCGATGTTACGCGATTTAGCTACTGACTTAATCATCAATGAGCGCATTGAAACAACAGAAACTCGTGCTAAAGAATTACGTTCGGTTGTTGAGAAAATGATTACTTTAGGCAAACGCGGAGACTTGCATGCTCGTCGTCAAGCAGCTACATTTATTCGTCGTGAATTAGCTACTACAACTGACGCTGAAGGCAATGAATCAACAGTTTACGCTTTGCAAAAATTGTTCGATGATGTAGCACCACGCTACGCTGAACGCCAAGGCGGTTATACACGCATTATGAAAATGGGACCTCGCCGCGGTGACGGTGCGCCTGTAGTTGTGATTGAACTAGTTTAATCATACGATGCGGAGGAGGGTGTTTGGTTCATAGCTATTTGAACTGCACCCTCTTTTTTTAAAAATTAGAATTTAGATTTATACGACAAATTTAAAAGCAGAGTGTTATGATGAGCGGACATAAGTGCCGTCTCGTTTAGCTCTACGCACCTCATTCACTCTTAAAGTCTGAGCAACTTTAAGAACGGAGATACGAAACAAAGCGCATTTCTCTGAATGGGGTGCGCGCTTTTTTATTTAATTTGGAAGAGCCCTTGCTCATGTCCACTAAATATTAGTAATGAAGAGAATCGACTTTCGCCGTTATAAGCTAAAGTCGTATTTTTCTAATATAGAATCTTTTCAGCTAGTATTCATACATAAAACAGTGTAAGTTAGAGAGAACAGCGGAGCGAAGTTGAGCGAGAGGAGTTTGAGCATATGGATGAAATCTTATCACTGGATCACGTAACATTCACATATTCCCCGGATGAGCCGGATATTAAGAACGCGGTTGAAGACGTGTCATTTGCTGTGAATGAAGGCGAATGGATCGCGATTGTAGGCCATAACGGATCTGGCAAATCAACTATAGCGCGCCTTATGAACGGTTTATTGTTTCCACAAGAAGGAACCATTAAAGTTTTGAATCAGTCATTGACTGAAGAAAACCTTTGGGATATTAGGTCTCAAATGGGTATGGTATTCCAAAATCCTGATAATCAGTTTGTAGGAGCGACTGTACAGGATGACGTTGCTTTTGCACTTGAAAACAACGGTATACCATATGAAGAAATGGTTAAACGTGTACATGAGGCACTGAAACAAGTAAAGATGGATCAGTTTTTAAATCATGAACCACAGCATTTATCAGGTGGGCAAAAACAACGCGTTGCCATTGCAGGTGCACTTGCACTAAAACCGAAACTGCTCATTTTGGATGAAGCGACATCAATGCTTGATCCACAGGGCCGTGCCGAAGTACTGGCTACTGTACAAGCATTACGTGAAGAGACAGGATTAACGGTCCTATCAATTACACATGATTTAGAGGAAGCTATTTTAGCTGACCGTATGTTATTTATGAATGGTGGCAAGAAATTTGCTGAAGGAACACCATCTGAAATTTTCGCTTTAGGCGACCAATTAGTAGAGCTTGGTTTAGATTTACCATTTGCTATGAAGCTAACAAAGCTTTTGAAACAAAATGGTGTAAAGCTTCTAGGTGAGCACATGACAGAAGAAGAGCTGGTGAATGACTTATGGACATCCAACTTCAAAAAGTAAGTTATGCGTATGCACAAGGAACGCCTTTTGAGAAGAGAGCGTTATTTGATGTTGAATTGGCTATTCCTTCAGGTAGCTATCAAGCAATTATAGGTCATACAGGTTCAGGGAAGTCTACGATTTTACAACATCTAAATGCCCTTTTAAAACCTACAGAAGGTACTATACAAATCGGGGACAAGACTATTACGGCTGGTAAAAAGGCGAAGGATTTAAAACCGGTTCGTCAAAAAGTAGGGATTGTATTTCAATTTCCCGAACATCAGTTATTTGAAGAAACGGTTTTAAAAGATATTATTTTTGGTCCCATGAACTTTGGTATCTCTGAAGACGAAGCGACAAAACGTGCTCATCACTTAATCGAACTTGTAGGTTTACCACTTACGGTACTTGATAAATCACCGTTTGATTTATCGGGTGGTCAAATGCGACGAGTGGCTATTGCAGGGGTACTCGCTATGGAACCAGAAGTAATTGTCCTTGACGAGCCAACAGCTGGACTTGATCCTCGCGGCCGTAAAGAAATAATGGATTTATTCCTACAGCTTCATAAGGCAAGAAAGTTAACGACAATCCTTGTGACACATAGTATGGAAGATGCAGCACGTTATGCAGATCGAATTGCAATTATGCATGAAGGCAAATGTGTACTAACAGGAAATCCAGAAGAAATCTTTGGTAATGCTGAGCAATTGGCAAAGTATCGATTAGAGCCTCCGCGTATTGTACGTTTCCAGAGAGAATTTGAAGAGAAGGTCGGTCGCAAGCTACCAAGGCTTTGTCTAACAGAAGAAGAGCTCGCGTCAGCGATTACGGAAGCTGTTCGAGAGGAGCGTGCGGGTCAATGATGGAGAAAATGATTTTTGGCCGCTTTATGCCAGGAGATTCCTTCGTGCATAAATTAGATCCTCGCTCGAAACTATTATTTGTATTCGCATTTATTATTATCGTATTTTTAGCGAACAATCCGGTGACGTATGCAGCGCTGTTTGTGTTTACATTACTTGTTATTTTTGTTTCGCGTATTAAATTATACTTTTTAATAAATGGCTTGAAGCCGGTTATTATATTAATGGCATTTACATTCTTACTTCATATTTTCTTTACGAAGGAAGGTGAACTGCTTTATCACTGGAAGTTCATCAGTATATATGAAGAGGGTTTGAAGCAAGGTATTTTCATTTCTATTAGATTTTTAGTATTAGTCTTTATGACATCCATTTTGACGCTAACAACTTCACCAATTTCGATTACAGATGGATTAGAAGTTCTGTTGAATCCATTCAAAAAATTAAAATTACCTGTACATGAGTTAGCACTAATGATGTCAATATCGCTTCGCTTCATCCCTACACTAATGGATGAGACGGATAAGATTATGAAGGCACAAATGGCGCGTGGGTCAGATCTTAGTACAGGACCAATAAAAGAACGTGTTAAAGCCGTTGTACCATTGCTAGTACCACTCTTCGTTAGCGCTTTTAAGCGTGCAGAGGATTTGGCAACAGCAATGGAAGTACGTGGTTATCGTGGCGGCGAAGGACGTACACGCTACCGTCAGCTGAAGTGGGATAGTAAGGATACATTAGCGATCCTGTTACTTGTAGTCATGACAGCATTATTAATAACCCTTCGTAGTTAATGAATGAGGAGATTGCATAACGATGAAAAGAAGAATGAAAGCTACAATCACATATGATGGAACGAATTTCTCTGGTTACCAAGTGCAACCAGAGAAACGTACAGTGCAAGAAGAGCTTCAGAAGGTGCTTACCATCATGCATAAAAATGAGATTGTCCAGGTGACAGCAAGTGGGAGAACGGATGCCAAGGTGCACGCAACCGGCCAAGTAATCCATTTTGATACGACACTGTCCATTCCTCTTGATCGTTATGCACAAGCATTAAACGTCCAATTACCGAGAGACATCCGAATTGTTCAAATAGAAGAGGTGTCTGATGACTTTCACGCGAGGTTTAGCGTCCATGGAAAGAGATATCGCTATATCTGGTCGTGTGAAGCCGTACAGAGCCCTTTTAGACGTTTTTATGCGACACCTACCAATGGTGTGAAGCCAAATGTTATGGCTATGCAAGAAGCAGCACAGTATATTCTAGGGACACATGATTTTTCATGCTTTTGTGCAGCCAATACAAGTGTGAAAGATAAAGTGCGTACTGTTGCAAAGTTAGACTTTGAATGGCATGGTGAAGAATTGCATATGACAATTGAAGGAAATGGCTTTTTGTATAATATGGTGCGAATTATTGCAGGTACTTTATGGGAAGTCGGAATTGGTAAACGCCAAGCTGATGAACTAGCCTCAATTATTGCTTCAATGAATCGAGGAAATGCCGGTAAAACCGCGCCACCACACGGATTGTACTTAGAATCCGTGTTCTATAGCGACTGAAGCAACATCTCCAGGTGTTTTTGGTTAAGCACTTGACAAAAGTTGTTATTCGTTATATTATGACATATGGTATTTTCATTACCCCACTCGATAAGCCCCGAATCTTATAGTGTTGTGGATAAAGAAAACAATTGGAACAGAAAATAGAAACAATTAGTAGGAGGATACTAACATGCGTACAACATTCATGGCTAAAGGTCACGAAGTAGAGCGTAAATGGTTAGTAGTTGATGCAGAAGGCAAAACTCTTGGTCGTTTAGCTTCTGAAGTAGCTGCTATCTTACGCGGTAAACATAAAGCAATTTTCACACCAAACGTTGACACTGGGGATCACGTAATCCTTATCAACGCTGGTAAAATCGAATTAACAGGTAACAAATTACAAGATAAAATTTATTACCGTCACACTCAATTTGCAGGTGGTTTAAAAACTCGTACTGCAGGTGAAATGAAAGATAAATATCCAAAACAAATGCTAGAATTAGCTATCAAAGGGATGCTTCCTAAAAACTCTTTAGGTCGTCAAATGTTCACTAAACTTCACGTATACGCTGGAGCAGAACACCCACACGCAGCACAAAAACCAGAAGCATATGAGCTTCGCGGATAATCATTAGAGGAGGAAATACCCTTGGCACAAGTTCAATATATCGGCACAGGTCGTCGTAAAAGTTCTGTAGCTCGCGTACGTTTAGTACCAGGCGAAGGAAATATCGTTATTAACAATCGCGACGTTGAAAACTACGTCCCATTCGCAGCTTTACGCGAAATTATTAAACAACCATTAGTAGCAACTGAAACAGTTGGAAGCTATGACATTCACGTTAACGTGAATGGTGGTGGATACACAGGTCAAGCTGGCGCAATCCGTCACGGTATTGCACGTGCATTACTAACAGTTGATCCTGATTTCCGTCCAGCACTTAAATCAGCAGGTCTACTTACTCGTGACCCACGTATGAAAGAACGTAAGAAGCCAGGTCTTCGCGGCGCTCGTCGTGCACCTCAATTCTCAAAACGTTAATCATTCGTTTATGCGAATTCAAACCGTCCCATTTTTATGGGGCGGTTTTTTTGTTCTAAAATACTAGGTATTATATAAATGATTTTATATTAGCTTATCATTACGACATATCGTCCAAGCATAGGGCATATATTAATGCAAAAGGGCGGTGTCGTTATTTGAAGCGGTGGCTTATTTTAGGGACAATTTTACTTTGCTGTATACTATTTGTTGTATATGGAGTAAAAGCATCAGATCGTGGATTTTTCATTGCAGAAACATTAGGTGGAGTGAAAATAGTAGTAGATGCTGGACATGGTGGAATAGATGGCGGTGCGTCTAAAGGGGATATTATTGAAAGAGATATCACTCTTGCCATTGCACAAAAGGTAGAGAAGAGGCTGAAGAAAAAAGGTGCGACAGTATTTATGACACGTTCTAAAAGTGGTGATGTTATTGCTGAACATGCCTCTGATCAAACTTACAATACATTACGAGAACGTAAAAAAGAAGATATTTTCTTGAGAGAACGACTTGTAGCTAAACAAAAACCAGATCTCTTTATAACTATTCATGCCAACGCAATTCCAGAAACAAAGTGGAGAGGTGCTCAGGTATTCTACCATGCAAATGGACATCCTGGCGGTGAGTTTTTGGCAAAAGAAATTCAGTCTTCTATACGAGAGAATTTGAAGAATACTAAAAGAGAAGCACTGTCTATAAAGCAAGTGTATTTATTGAAAAAAGCTACGATGCCTTCTGCACTTATAGAGACAGGCTTTATCAGCAATCCAGAAGAACAAAAACTACTTACTTCACCAAAATACCAAGATCAATTGGCAGATGCGATTGTCCAAGGGATTGAACAATATTTTGAGATTAATATCGAATAAAGCAACTCGTAAACCTAATTCATACCCTTTGTGATATACTAAAATTCGAAAAAAGATATTTACTAGAGGAGTGTCTATTGTGATTAATGAACAACAAGTCCGTGAATTAGTCGGAGAACTAAAAGATCCTTTTTTACATAAAACATTAGCAGAAACAAATGGTATTACGAATGTCTCAATAAAAGAAGAAAAAAACCATGTAAGTGTGAAAGTGGCGATTGCTAAAACTGGTACACCAGAACAAATGCAATTACAAATGCAAATTGTAGATGCATTAAAAAATGCTGGAGTGGAAACAGTAGGTATTCGTTTTGAAGACCTTCCTCAGGAAACTTTAGAGCAATTCCGTGGTACAGCTACAAGAGCAGAAGCACAAGATGTATTATCGCCACTTAATAATGTAAAATTCATTTCAATTGCTTCAGGTAAAGGTGGTGTAGGTAAATCAACAGTATCAGTTAACCTTGCTGTAGCGCTTGCGCGTCTTGGTAAAAAAGTCGGCTTAATTGATGCTGATATCTATGGTTTCAGTGTGCCTGATATGATGGGTGTACAAACAATGCCAGTGGTAGAAGAGAATCGTATTATTCCGGTGGATCGTTTAGGTGTGAAAATGATTTCTATGGGCTTCTTTGTTGAAGATAACGCACCAGTAGTATGGCGTGGACCAATGCTTGGAAAAGTGTTGGACCAGTTTTTCCGTGATGTAGAATGGGGCGAGCTTGACTACTTACTTTTGGACTTACCTCCAGGTACAGGGGATATTGCTCTTGATATTCACCAAATGCTACCTGAATCAAATGAAATCGTTGTAACAACACCTCATCCAACTGCTGCATTCGTAGCAGCTCGTGCAGGAGCAATGGCGATTAAAACAGATCATAACATCCTTGGTGTTATTGAGAATATGTCTTGGTTCCAATCAAAAGTATCTGGCGAACGTGAATTTGTCTTCGGCGAAGGTGGCGGTCCGAAATTGGCTGAAGAGCTTCGTGCAGAATTACTTGGTCAAATTCCATTAGGTCAACCTGACTGGAATGACGTTGATTTCGCACCATCTGTTTATGCAAAAAATCACTCTACAGGTCAAATTTATCTTGATATCGCGCGTAACGTAATTGAAAAGTTAGAAAAATAATCAAAAGAAGAAGCGGGCACCTTAACAAAGGCACCCGCTTCTTCTTTTGTATGCCGATTAATTATCCCTCTTGTTTCTTTTTATCTCCACTGGATTCATCGCCACTTTTACCTCCCTTGGATTTCTCCTCACCACCAGAGGATTCACCAGCAGATTGAATAAGTTTTAGCCATTTTTCTTGTAGAAGTGGACTTTCGATTGTTTCTGCAATAATTTTTTCTAAATTTTCTTTTGAATTAGCTGATTTTAAAATCTTCTCCAGCTGTTTTTGCATATCGGGCTGACCAAAAAATTGTTCAAGATCTTTTTGGAATGAAGCGTCTTTAATTAAGTCCTTCATAACGCCTTCTTGTTCCTTCTTCATACTTTTAGCGAATGTTTCACGGAATTTTGGATCTTCAAACTGTTTCTTCCAATATTCTTCAGACTTTTTGGATAGCAATGTTTCCTCAATTGCTTTTTTTACCTCTTCATTTTCCAATATAACTAAATCCCGAAAGCTGTTATCTTCTAGAAGCTGTCGTATTGCTTTTTTGCCATCTTCAGATTGCAGTGCATCGAGCATTATCTTCTTTACTTCATCATAAGACTGAGTACTTTGTTGGTTTGCAGAACAACCTGCTAAGAAAACGATGAAGCAAAATGAAAAGACGATCCTTTTGGCCATTCTAATCCCTCACTTTCTTCATATTGCTTTCAATTATTGTTCACAATTAACGAAGTAATATGTATTGATTTGAAGGAGAAATAGATTTTTTGCGGATTCGTTGTTAGAATGAAACAAGAAATTGTTTTTACAAACGGAGGACTTTTAGTCGTGACGATACGAAATTGGTTTAAATTTTTCTTAAATGCAATGTTGATCGGTGGTTCCATTACAGGAGTTTTTAGTTTATTCATTAGATGGAACGATTTTTATGCTGTGCATTTCTCTAATGGAGAATGGGCAGAGTTCTTTACAGGAATTATTTGGTTTGTTATTTTAGGTTTTACAATGAGTGTTATTGCACAAATGGGGTTCTTTGCATATTTAACTGTGCATCAAATTGGAGTAAACATTTTCCGTTCTTTAACATTATGGAATTGGGTACAAATGCTAATTATCGTTGTTACGTTAGTTGATTTAGTATTGTTCCGCTTCAAACCATATGCTCATACTGCTCAAGATTGGTTATTGTATATAGTTTTATTGCTTGTCTTATTGGCAGGATCAATTGCAACAGCTATTCAAAAGACAAGGCTAACAAAGAAACATGTTCTTGTTCCAGCTTTATTTTTTATGATTGTTGTAACTACCCTTGAATGGTTAATCGCGTTATGGGTACGTACTGACGGTGGCGATGAATATGTAACGTTATTACTATTCCCTCTTTTAGCGGTTAATGCTTTCCAATTGCTAGTTTTGCCGAAGTATAATGCAAAATCAGATGAAGATCGATTAAAATTGGAAGAGCGTCGTAAAGCACGCCGCTTAGCCGAAGCATCTAAAGTGAAATAATAAGTAAAGTGATGTCCTTATATAGATGGACATCACTTTTTTGTAGAAAAACATTAATATTCAACTAATAATCATGAGACGTATATAACATGCTTTATATTAGCGGATAATAGAAAGTGTTTTTCTCTCTTCCGAGTAAAAACTCGTTTATGGGAACTTCTTATCCTTTATTTCGTAGCCAAAGATCGTCTTTTCTAAAGTAGAGAATTCATATTTAGCGCGCAATTCATCAATTTTTTTAAAACTTATACGTTCCTTTTGATGCATAGGAGCAGTAATAATATCTCCTTTTACAAGTATAGGTAGTTTATCGTTCGTCCATACTTTAGAAGATCCAAGCATATTAATTTGTTCTTGCCATAAATGTTGACGCATATCACTAGGGAACAGTTGGTCCTTTGTTCGGAACCATAATGGCTTTACGCCAAAATGCTTTTTATAAATAGCGATTTCTTCCTCCAAGGCCATTAGGTTACTTTCATAATATGTGCTTTCTTTTCCTAATAATCCAGTAGGAATCCTTTTCTCTTTAATTAATTGTAAAATCGCAGGGGAACGATTAATCCAATCCTTATCTAATAGTAATAGAGGATAAGGGGGAGACAAAGCCTTTACCCATTGCTCCAGTTCCTGATCTCCGAATGAAACATCAATTGTCAACGTTTGACCATAAGTACCTCTTGCGATAACATCTGGACTATCTGTTACGTTAAAAACTTCTAAAAGTTTCTCTTTCGTAGGTATAAATAATAAAAAAACAACCAAAATAAAACTACTAAGAATGATAGTTTTCCGCATCATATCAACGCTCCCGCTCATTTTTTATTAACACTGAAAAAATCCCCTATTACTTTTTTATGATAATGTGTTGACAATAATGCAAAAAGGATGATAAGATATGTAAGTCGTCAAAACAAAACGACAAAATGAACCTTGAAAACTGAACATGCAAGACGTTAATCAATAAATG